>JALCBJ010000077.1:0-15510 GCA_028066595.1 Thermoanaerobaculia bacterium | reverse complement strand
AGCCACCGGAGCTCGTCGCGGTTCGGCTCGATCCCTTCTGCGAGGGGCAGGCTCGGCTGGCCGATCTCCTCGGAGCGACCGAAGTATCGCTCCCGCAGACGCAGACGTTGGGTGATCAGGTTGTCGACCCGTGCCAATAGCTCGCGGGCATCGAACGGCTTGGCCAGATAGTCATCGGCACCGAAACCCAGACCTTCGAGCCGATCATCGATCGAGGCCCGAGCGGTCAGAAGGACAATCGGGATGAAGTCGAGATCCGGATCTTCCTTGATCGCGCGGCAGAGTGCGAGCCCGTCTTCCGGGGCGTCTGGCGGAGCTCCGGGTGGCAAGGGCATCATGACGTCGCTCACGATCAGGTCAGGAACCGTGACGCGAGCACTGGCCAGGGCTTCATCGCCGTCCCGTGCCAACGCGACCCGGTACCTGGTTTCGAGATGGCGTTGCACGTAGCTACGGACCCCAGGATGGTCGTCGACCAACAGGATCAGGGCTCGATCGGCGTCGCCGTTCTCGCCGGAGGAGGTGGGGGAAGGAAGCCTCTTCGGCATTTCGACGGGTTCGCTTTCCGGGACGTCTTTCGAAGCCAGTCGGGAAGCTCCGGATGTCTGCCGGTCGGACAGCTCGTCTTCTACGATCAACGCCTGGCCGGCGAACAGACTGTGGCTGGGAATGATCGCGCCGGCACCCGGAATGGGCTCCGCTCGGATCTGGGCCGCTTGAAAGTGGTCTCGGTCGCGGCGCAGGGAAACGGTGAATGCGGACCCCACTCCCATCTGACTGTCCACCGTCAACCGCCCGCCATGAAGCTCGACCAGCTCTTTGGACAGCGCCAGGCCGATACCCGTCCCCACCGCCTTGTCCGCCGTGTTCCCACCTTGGAAGAACCGCTCGAAGAGCCGCGGTATCTCCTCGGCCGCAATGCCACGACCCGTGTCGCGCACAGTCAGGTCGACGTCGTCGTCGCCCACATCCAGCTCGATCGAGATGCGGCCTCCAGCCTCAGTGCAGCGGACAGCGTTGGAAAGAAGGTTGGAAAGTACTTTGTCGAGCTGCTCCGGATCGATCCACAACCAGACTGCTTCGTCGGGAAAGTCCTGAATCAACTCGAGACGGCGAGCTTCTGCTGCCGGAAGGAAACGAGCAACCACGCCGGTTACGTAGCCTCGAAGCTCCGTCTGGCTCACTTCGAGCTCGAATCCGCCGGCCTCGAGACGCGCCGAGTCGAGCAGCTGATTGACCAGCGTGAGAAGACGGGAGCCGTTGGCGCGCATCTGGATCAAATCGCGCCGCTGCTTTGCCGTCAAAGGTCCCAACTCCTCCTCGAGGAGATCCTTGATCGGCCCGAGGATCAATGCCAGCGGCGTCCGTAGCTCGTGGGACACGTTGGCGAAGAAGTCCGACCGAGCCCGATCCAGGACCGCGAGTTGCTGGGCCTGCCGTGCCACGGTGTCACGTTCTTCCGCCAGCGCCTGGGTCCGCGCCTCGACCGTGGCTTCCAGTTGTCGACTTCGCGCTTGCTGCCGCAGCTCGCGAAAGCGCAGGCCTGCAAAGGCAGCGGCGAGCAAAGAGAGAGCTGCTATCGCTCGGAGCCATGTGGTTTCCCAAAGGTAGGGCGCGATCGTGATTTCGACGCGGTCACCCTCGAGGTTCCATACGCCGTCGGCGGAACGTGCCTGGACATGGAACGTGTAGCGGCCTGGGGGTACCTGAGTGAAGAATGCCGATCGTCGATCTCCGGCATCGATCCAGTCTTCACCATAGCCTTCGAGACGGTATCGGGTTCGCACTCGGTCTGGAGCGTTCAGTGCGATGACCGTGTATTGCACTTCGAAGCTACGTTGCGCCGGGGTCAAGCGCAAGCTCTTGGTGCCCGTCTTCACAGGTAGAGGAACCGAATCTCGACCCGCGCGAAGAGCCAAGACGTAGATCTCCGATCCAGAGGCGTCTTCGAGTAGGGACGTGGGGTCGAAGACCGCGACTCCGTTCTGTGTCGGGAACCACATCCTGCCGTCCTGGGCTCGAAAACCCGAGCTCTGGAAGCCGCCATTGGCTTCGCGGTCGCCCATGCCGTCCTCTTCCGTGTAGCCGATGGAATCGATCTGCGTCGCCTCGCCGGCGAGGAAGGCGTCGAGCTGCCGCTGGTCGAGACGAAAGATGCCTCGGTTACTCGAAATCCAGAGCCAACCCCTCAGGTCGGGTTGAATCGAATGGATGGAGTTGTCCCACAGCCCGTCACGCTTCCGGATCGCGGTGAAGGATGGTTCGGATTCCGGTGAATACACCAGGAGGCCCTGGTCCTCCGTAGCGATCAAGATGCGACCTTCGGGATCGGCGTGCAGGTCGCGGATCAGGCTGCTCGTCAAGCCATCCGACACACCGAACCACTCGAGCTCGTCACCTCGTAGGTGAGCCGTGCCGACCCCGTTCGTGCCGACCCAGACTCCGCCGTGGCCATCGGCTTCGAGGACTCGTACCTCCCAGCCGCGAGTGTCCGACAGTTGTTGAAATCGCCAGCCGTCGGCCGCCGGGTCCTGAGGTCGCGATCGCCAGATGCCGTCGGTCGTTCCGAGAAGCAACCTACCCTGCCGGTCACGGAGCATGGAGCGCACCAGGAGTCCGTGCAGCTCCGCGGGCTCGACCGAGTTCCACCATCGTCGTAACGGCTCGTCCGTGTCGCGGCCTTCGACGAATTGAAAGCCGGTACAGCCGACCAGCAGCTCTCCTGTCGCGGATCGTCGTAGATTGAGAAGACGGTGTCGTCGAGGGACAGCTGTGGGCGGGACGGCGAGGTCGGGATCGGAGTCACTTCTCCGTCCCACCGCGCCAAGCCGCCGACACCATCCCCGATCCAGATACTCCCTTCGTGATCTTCGAGGATCGCGTAGATGTTTCGATGCGGAAGCCCGTGGTGACTTCCGACGACGTCGACCCGTGCAGGCCGAAGCTGATGCAGTCCCTGATGATTGGTGGCGAGCCAGACACTGCCGTCACGGGTCAGGGTCATGCCACGGACGCTGAACCCGCCCTCTTCCGAGAGACGCACGATCTCCTTTCCCTGTCGGGAAACCGAGGTTCCCGATGTATGCCAGATCCCGCCTTCGGGATCCACCGCCACGAGCTGAAGGGTCGACCAGCCGCCAGCGTCGGCACTGAGGAAGCGCAGCGTGGAGCCGGAGAATCCCTGCTTCGGATCCGCGCGAAACTGCGATAGCAGATCCGAAGGACCTACCTGCTCCAGATGCGAGTCGCGTAGCAGGAACAGGCCTTTCAGGGTCGACAACCAGACGGCACCCGACGGATCTTCCGACAGGTACTCCGCGAAGGTGTCGGGGGGAGGCGGGCCTCCGTGATCCACTGGACGCTTCCCGAGATGACGAGCGCCAACTTCCCGGTTCGGGTGGCGACCCATAGGCGTCCGGACGATCCTGCGAAGACGGCGCTGATCGGTTGATCGGCTAGCTCCTTCGGCCCGTCGACCAGGTTCCCGTCGACGACGCGACGGAGCCCCGCTCTCGACGCGACCCAGAGCGCTCCGTCTTCGGCAGGCGCCAGAGCCCCGATCCGGCCCGTCGCCGGGACCGTGGCGGCGACCGGTTCGAACTCACCATCACGATAGCGAGTCAGATGTCCTTGCTCGGAGAGGATCCACAGGGCACCGCCGGCGTCCCGGAGCAGCTCGACGATTCGATTCGACCCCAAGGCCGGGGTGTTCAAGCTGTCGTAGCGAAAAAACTGGGCGCCATCGAAACGCAGCAAACCGTCGAAGGTTCCGATCCAGAGCCAGCCGTCTGGGGTCTGCTCGATGTCGGTCAGGTTGTTGACCGGCAGACCATCGTCGACCGTCCACATCCTGTGGACGAATCGCCGATCATTCGGGGGCTCGATGGGGTCAACCTCGTTGGCCCCTACGAATGCCGGTCCCAGGGTCACGCAGGCGAACGCAAGCAGGCAAACCAGCAGGTAGCCGGGCGGCTCCGGAGCTGTGACCTCGGCGCAGGTCGCGATCTCGAGGCACCCACCACGCTGTCGTGTCGCCGTCGAGTCCGCGACCTCTAGCCCTTTCAACTCGGACCGGGAGGTGGGGGGCTAAAGTCTAGAAGGCTCGTTTCCTGGGCACGGCTCGTCCAGGCTCGGGCGTGGTCAGGATTCTCCGGGCACATCCCGGGATTATCGCTCACCCGGACGCGAAGACCAACCGTCTTCGAGGGCCTTCAGTCCGGGTGAGCACTGCTCGTTCCCACGAATTGGGTGGAGCGCTCTTCGTTGCGAGACGATGCTAGGGCACGACCACCGACCAGGCGTCGGTGTTTCCGGCTTCGAAGCAGTCCACCAAGAGGACGTCTTCTGGCGCCAGAATCTCGAGCACCAAAGTATGGGTCGGAGTGTCTATGTTCATCTCGTCGTCCTCGATCGTGGCGGTCAGCTCCGAGGACTCCGAATCACCGGCGGAGCCGGTGAAGCTACCGGAGAATCTGCAGGTGTAGGACGAGCCGGGTGCGATCGTCTGCGGGACGGAACAGGTTCCTTGTCCGTTCAGGTCACCGTACATGTCGTCGAAGAGATCTGTCAGCTCGACCGACTCTTCGCCCGTGTTCAGAACCGTGACTTGGAAGTCGTTGGTTCCGCCAGGTTCGAGCGAGACATCTCCGGCACAGCCCGTCGTTGCCTTGTTCACATACCCCTGGGGCATGAGGTCGATGATGTTCACCGTCGCGGAATCGGAGGGAGTGATGCTGTTCGCCTCGTCGTCCGACAGGGTGGCTGTGACCGTGTCGGTTTCGGAGTCGCCTCCGGCTCCGTTGATCGCGACGGTGAACGAACAGGAGTAGGAGCCGCTGGGCGCGATCGTCTGGGGAACGGAGCAGGTTCCTTGTCCGTTCAGGTCTCCATGGATGTCGTCGACCAGGGCCGTCAGCGACAGAGATTCTCCAGTTCCCAGATTGTCGACGGTCACCGAGAAAGTGACGTTGCCGCCGGGCTCGTCCACCTCGGTGGGAGATGCCGTCTTCGTGACCGACCCGCTGGGCAGCGCGTCGGTGATCGTCACCGTTGCCGAGTCTCCGACGCTGAAAGCGCCCTCGCCGGTGAGGCTTCCAGAAGCCGTGGTCGTGCGGGTCTCACTGTCGCCGGGATCGCCGGTGACCATCGCCGAATAGGTACATTCGTAGAAACCCGAGGCCGCAATGGTCTGAGGGAGACTGCAATCCCCTTGTCCGTCGAGATTCCCTGCAACGGTGTCGGTAAGACTTGTCATGTCGGCAGAGATGCTCGCGGAATTGTCGATCCGTACCGTGAAGTTGACCGAGCCACCGGGCTCCGGAAGATTCTCCGGCGAAGCCGTCTTGGTCACTGTGGGGTCCGGTTCCGGGACGAGATCGCCGGTTCTGGTCAGTCGAAGCGCACCAACGGAGATCGCGTTGGTTCCAGCGAGCTTGATCACACGCAGGGTGATGTTTCCGCCGACCGGCTCGACATCGTCCCAGATGAGCCAGTTCTTGGCGACCCGACCGTCCTGCTCCGGATCGAAGTCGTCTCCGTTGACTCCCGGAATATTCTGGAAGTTGCGATCGGCGAAGCTGTCGTTGACGGTGATGTCGGTGAGATGATTGGTCTGGGGATGGGAGCAGACCACCTCGAGGCGGTACAGGCCGTCGAGGTTTCCCAGGGTGATCGTGGAGTTGGAGAACCCGCCGAAGTGATCCGTCGCGGCTTCTTGCAGCACCCAATCCGTGTCCTCGATCCAGTTGGCGCTATTCTGAAAATCGCCACCCCAGAAAAGCGGCGTGAAGGAGATGCCGGTCGAGGTTCCGGTGTCGTCGACGAGGTCTGGAACCGCCTGATTGAAGATCATCGTGTTCCAGTTCTGGGCGGACATGTCGCTGAAATTGTCCCCAAGATCCATCAGCACGGTTTGGGCAGAGGCAGATGCGGTGAATAGGAAGGTCGCCACGAAGAGGGCGGACAGGACAGCTTGGGCCTTGCGGAAGGGATAGGTCCTCATGCAGGTGTCTCCAGTTCAATTCATCGAGATAGAAGAGGTGGCTGACCGGTGCGGTAGCCGCGGAGACATCTTGATCAGATCCGGCGTGTGCGGCCATGACCTGTCGTCTCGCGTTCTTGATCTCTCGTCGCCATCTGCCGTAGTTGCAGCCCCTTTTGCCGCGGCGAGCTCTGTGTCGACTGTGAGGAGATCATCGGACGGAGACAGTTGCTGGCCGCGTCGCAGGAGGTCGAGCGGCGCCGTCGGGGTGGGTTGGATCGGATGTCCCACAGCCCGCTGGGACCTGCCGAGCTGATGTCGACTCGGGACGACTCGCGGTCCGTCGTGGCCGACTTGCCTAAGGGGTTGCGACGCCCGTCGATCTAGGTCACAATATCCGCGCCCGCCGGGACTGATGCGTCCCACCACCCTCCGATGGTCCGCCGAAACGACAGGCGTCGTCCCGACACAAGTCACTCGGCGAACCGGGGCCTCGGTCTCGGCGTCGAGCTGGCAGCCGCCCTCACTGGCTTCGTTCTCTTCGGCCTCTGGATCGATCACACATACGAATCCTCGCCCTGGGGGGTCGTGGTCTGCATATTCATCGGCTTGGTCGGCGGCTTCTACAACTTCCTCCGGTCCTCCCTTCGTATCCTCAGGTCGCCGGCGGTTTCGGTTCCTCGCCGCACCACGGTCGACCCAAACACCAGCTCCAGCGGTATGACCACCACCCAAGGCCCCGCATCTGACCGCCGAGTTCGAGCCCCAGGTGACGACCAACCCTCAGTCTCCGACGGAAACGTCGACCGAACAGCCCACAGGAGAGACGCGGCCGACCCATCTGACCCACGGACAGCCGACTGACGACACCGAACGAGACCCAGCAGAGGCCTACCGCCGTTTCGCCCGGCACGCAGCAATCATCATGGTCGCTCTCGCCGTCCTAGGCTTTTTGCCGACGCGCAATCTGGCGGGCGATCCAGGCCTGGTCGCCATGGCAGCGGCCCTCCTGGCAGGCCTCGCAGCGTCCATCGCCGGCACGTTGCCGATCTGGTGGTCGCGACATCAGCACCCGAGCCGGAGCATCCCGAATCAGCTCGGTGCCATGGCCCTCCGCCTCCTCGTCGTCGTCCTCCTCGGCATCGCCTTCGCCCTCAGCGGCCTGGTCCATGTCCCCACCTTCCTCATCTGGTTGGCCATCGGACACTCCGGACTCTTGATCGCCGACACGGTCTTCGCCCACTCCATCACAGCCTACGCCATGCAGCATCCCATCCCGACATCGACCCCATCCGCTCGCTCGGAGTCATGATGAGTTCTCTTCTCCAGACGGTCCTCCAGACGTTCTTGGGCGGCTTCGCCGCTGGCAGCAATCCGCTGAGTCACGTCGTTCCGCATCCGTTCAAGGACACGTCGGCCGAGCTAGGGCTCCTGACGCCGGAAGGCGTGATCACAGTCCTCAGCGACCAGATCGTGATCATGGCTTTCGGCACACTGCTTCTGATCACTGTCTTCCCATACTTCGCCGGCAAGCGTCGCGGAAAGGACGGCATCGATGCCATGGTGCCCACCGGCTTCGGTGCCATGGTGGAAATGGTGTGTGAGTACTGGCGCCGCGAGGTGGCCGAGCCGCACCTCGGCGAGCACGCCGACAAGTTCATCAAGTTCATCTGGACCGTCTTCTTTTGGGTCTGGACGATGAACGTTCTCGGCCTGATCCCGTTCGGTACGGTCTTCCCGGTGCTCTTCGAAGCCCTCCACATCGAAGGGGTCTACATCGGCGGCACACCCACCAGTAACATCTGGGTCACCGGCACCCTGGCCGTGATCACGATGGTTCTGATGGTCTTCAACGGCCTTCGTTACGGCGGCAAGGCCTACCTGGCCCACTTCGTTCCCGGTCCGATCTGGATGGCGCCGCTCATGCTGCCGGTGGAGATCGCCGGCCTGATCGCCAAGGTGGCCGCCCTCGCCATCCGACTCTTCGCCAACATGATCGCCGGCCATGTGCTCCTTGCCGTGCTGCTGTCGATGATCCTGATGGCAGGTCAGGCCCTGGGTACGGTGGCCGGCCTCGGACTCTCCCTTCCGCTGGTGGCCGCCATCGTCGCGATCAACCTGCTGGAGCTCTTCGTCGCCTCGCTTCAGGCCTTCATCTTCACCTACCTGACGGTGCTCTTCATCGGCATGTCGGTGAACGTCCACCACGACGATGAGGCCCACGCCCACTGATTTTCCGTTTCCGTCCGGAACCCACCCCAAGGTTTGGTTCCGAACACGCGACTCACTCCAAGTCTCGAACTTGACTCAAACAAGCGGCGGCATCGTGTCGCCGATCCCTACGCCCGAAAGGACACGAGAGACCATGAACAAGAAGCTCGCTCGGATCTCCCTGATGATGATCGTCGCCGGCCTGGCCATCCTGGTGGCCCCGGCCGTTTTCGCCCAGGATGGTGGCGCCGCCACCGGTGCGCTGGGCAAGCTCGGTGGCCCGATCGGCGCCGGCCTCGCCGTCATCGGCGCCGGCCTCGGCGTCGGCCGCATCGGTGGTTCGGCCACCGAGGCCATGGCGCGTCAGCCCGAGATGGCTGGTCAGATCTCGACCGCCATGCTGATCACCGCCGCCATGGTGGAGGCCGCCGCGCTGTTCGCCGTCGTCGTCGGCCTGCTCGCCTCTCTCTGATGCGATCCGCGGGTCCGGCGCGAGGCGTGACACGTCTCCTCGGACCCGTGCAGCTTAGCTCCGCCGTCGAATGCCTCGGCGATGGGGTCGAATGCCTCCTGAGTTGGCCAGCTTCGACGAGCCAACCAGTCAGGTAAACCGAGACAGGCACTGCAAACAGGCAGACAGTGAGACACGCAACATGATGCGCAGTAATCACAAGCAATCCAGGGCCTTGCTGACGGCGGCACTGCTCGCCGTGGCGGCGCTCCTCCTCGCCGCTCCCGCGGCCTTTGCCGCTGGTGGTGGCGAAGGCGATGGTGGCGACCTCAACATCTTCGCCGGCGACTTGGGCAACGTACTGTGGACGCTCCTGACCCTCGGTCTGGCCGTCTTCGTCTTGGCCAAGTACGCCTGGAACCCGTTCCTCGACATCCTGCAGAAGCGGGAGGACTTCATCCGTGAATCCCTGGCGCAGGCCAAGGACGATCGGGAAGCCGCCGAGGCACGTCTCGCCGAGTACGAAGAGCGCCTGACCGAGGCTCGCGCCGAGGCCAGCGCCATCGTCGAAGAAGGCCGTCGCGACGCGGTGGCCGTGCGGGAGCGTGAAGAAGAGCGAGCCAAAGAAGAGGCCGAGAAGATGCTTGCCCGTGCCAAGCGCGAGATCGAGATCGCCAAAGACACGGCGATCAAGGATCTGTACGCACTCACCGGCAAGCTGGCCACCGACATCGCCTCGAAGATCGTCGATCGCGAGTTGAAGCCCGCCGACCACGAGAAGCTGATCCACGATGCGTTGGATCAACTGCTGGCCGGCAAGAGTGGTTCCGACGCGTCGACGGCCCACTGAGCCGATTCCCCAGTCCGACAACCGCCAGGTCAAGATATGAGCCGAACCGAGAAAGACAGTGGCGTCGCCCAGGTCTACGCCGAGGCGTTGCACCAGCTGGCCGTAGCGCGCGGAGTTGCCGATGACGTGCGCGAAGAACTGCGCTGGCTCGCCGGGCAGATCGATGAGCAGCCGGAACTGGACCGCTTCGTCTCCAGCCCGCTGATCGACGTCGGCGACCGCGCCGAGTCGCTGGACACCATGTTCCGCGGCAAGTTGTCGGACACCACGGTCGACGGTCTGCAGGTGATCAACCGCAAAGGGCGGTTGGCCATCCTGCCGGCCATCGCAGCGGCCTATGCCGACCGTCACCGCGAGCTGCGGGGCAAGGTCGACGTCGAGGTGGTCACCGCCACCGCGGTTTCGGACGCCACCCGTGGGCGCATTGCCGAGGCATTGCGCGAGTACACCGGCAGCGAGCCGGATCTGACCCTTCGGGTCGATCCGTCGCTGATCGGCGGCATCGTTCTGCGGGTCGGCGACGAAAAGGCCGACGCCAGCGTCAAGAGCAAGATCGAGATCGTGCGGCGGCTATTGGAAGATCGTGCCGCGCGAGAGATCCACAAAAGCCACGGTCTGGTGGCCTGATCAGACTCAGAACAGGAAAGCCCGATGAAATTCAAAGTCGATGAGATTTCCTCGATCATCTCTGAAGAGATCGAGAAATACCGCAGCGAGATCGACGTCGCCGAGGTCGGCAAGGTCCTCGAAGTGGGCGACGGTATCGCCCGCATCTGCGGCCTCGGTAATGCCATGGCCGGCGAGCTGGTCGAGTTCGCCAATGGCCAGATGGGTCAGGTGCTGAACCTGGAAGAAGGGTCGGCCGGTGTCGTCATCATGGGCGACTACCTGGAGATCCGCGAAGGCGAAGAGGTCAAGCGCACCGGTGAGCTGCTCTCCGTCCCGGTCGGTGACGCCCTGGTGGGCCGCGTGGTCGATCCCCTCGGCCGTCCGCTCGACGGCAAAGGTGTGGTCGAGACGCCGCACACCCGACCGCTCGAGTTCAAGGCCGCCGGCATCGCGCCGCGCCAGCCTGTAGACGAGCCGATGATGACGGGCCTCAAGGCCATCGATTCGATGATTCCGATCGGCCGCGGTCAGCGCGAGCTGATCATCGGCGACCGCAAGACCGGCAAGACGGCGATCGCCATCGACGCGATCATCAATCAGAAGGGCCGGGGCGTCATCTGCGTCTACGTCGCGATCGGTCAGAAAGAGTCAACGGTGGTCGGCGTGGTGGAGAAGCTGCGCGAGCACGGCGCCATGGACTACACCATCGTCGTCTCTGCCTCGGCATCCGATTCTTCGCCTTTGCAGTACATCGCACCCTATGCCGGTGCCGCCATGGCCGAGTACTTCATGTACGACCAGGGCAAGGCGACCCTGGTGGTCTACGACGATCTCTCCAAGCAAGCTCAGGCCTACCGCCAACTGTCGCTTTTGCTGCGTCGACCGCCGGGTCGCGAGGCCTATCCGGGCGACGTCTTCTACTTGCACTCGCGCCTCCTCGAGCGCGCGGTCAAGCTGCGCGACGAGTACGCCATCGTGCCCAAGGACACCGCGGAAGACGTCACCGATCGCAGCATTGCCGTCAACCACCCCAAGGGCCTCGAAGCGCCGGAAGATCAGCGTCCCGACGATGAGGACGGCCTCTACCATCGCCACGAAGGTCACGAACGCGCCGAGGCGTGGCTCGAGTCCATGGACCACAGCGACAAGTATCGGCTGCACCACTTCCCGGACTCCGGTGGTTCGATGACGGCATTGCCGATCATCGAGACTCTGGAGGGCGAGGTCTCGGCGTACATTCCCACCAACGTGATTTCCATCACCGACGGTCAGATCTACCTCGAGCCCGACCTCTTCTTCGCCGGCACCCGTCCCGCCGTCAACGTGGGCACCTCGGTGTCCCGCGTGGGTGGTAACGCCCAGCGCAAGGGCATGAAGAAGATCGCCGGTTCCCTCCGCCTCGACTTGGCGGCCTACCGCGAGCTCGAGGCCTTCGCCCAACTGGGTACCGACCTCGACGCCGCCACCCAGCGTCAGCTCGATCGCGGTAAGCGCATGGTGGAGCTGCTCAAGCAGCCCCAGTACCAGCCCTACAGCTACGTCGAGCAGCTGGTGTCGATCTTCGCCGGTACCCGCGGTCTGCTCGACAGCATCGACGTCGCCGACGTCTTGCCCTTCGAGACCGATCTGATCCGGCACTTCAAGGACGAGTTCCCGGAGATCCTGGAAGAGGCCGACGAAACCGGTGCCCTTTCGGACGACCTGGCCGAGAAGCTGACCCGCGTGATCGAGGACTTCAAATCGCACTGGAGCCGCGACGAGGAATAAGGTCCCTACGGCCGGGCCCCGCGGTCCGGCCCCGTTCGACCTGAGTCCGAACCACGGAAAGATCCCAGAGAGACACCCATGGCCAATCGCAGAGTCCTCGTCAAGCGGCGAAAAGCGGTGCGTAACATCCGCAAGATTACGCGCACCATGCAGCTGATCGCCACGGCGCGCTTCCAGGCGACGTTCAACCGCGCCCTCGCCACCAAGCCGTATTCCGAGAAGCTCGGCGAATTGGTGTCCGATCTGTCGAGTGCTGCCGGTGAAACCCAGCATCCGCTGATGGAGACGCCGACCGCCGACAAGACCGCCCTCGTGGTGATCACCTCGAACCGCGGATTGTGCGGCGGCTACAACGCCAACGTCTTGCGGCAGGCGGTGCAGCACATCGACAGCCAGAAAGACGCCGGCAAAGATGTCGACGTGCACATGATCGGGAAGAAGGGCGTCAACTACTTCAAGTTCCTCGGCCGTCCGATCACCCGGGGCATCCGCGACCTGAACGACGATCCCCAGTTCTCGGAGATCGAGCCGATCGCCAACGAGCTGATGGACCAGTTCGTGAACGGCGAGATTTCTGCGGTGCACGTGGCCTACATGGCCTTCGAGTCGACGTCTCGGCAATCGCCCACCGTACTGCAGATCCTGCCCCTGGCCGCGGATCTGGGTGACGACGCAGCAGCCGAGGCGGGTGGCGCCGGTACGGCAAAGGAATACGAGTTCTCGCCCGAGCCGGAGCTGCTGCTCGATCGTCTTCTACCCGCCAGCGTGCGTATGCGCCTCTTTCAGTGCTTCATCGAAGCCATCGTCTCCGAGCACGTCGCCCGCATGGTGGCCATGAAGGCCGCCACCGACGCCGCCAACGACATGATCAAGTCGCTCACGCGTCAGTACAACCGGGCCCGCCAGACGCACATCACCATGGAGCTGCTCGACATCATCGGTGGCGTCAACGCTCTCGAAGGCTGATCGAACCTTCGACCGATCCAGACTTTCATTCCAAGAGTTTCCAAGACCAGATTTCAGACCGTCCAATACGGGGATTACCCATGGCAGACAATGTAGGCAAGATCACGCAGGTCATCGGCTCCACCCTCGACGCTCAATTCGCCGAGGATCAGCTGCCGGCCATCTACAACGCGCTGAAGGTCGACGTCACCCGCGAGGTGATGGGCGAGACGTTCAACGAGGTTCTCTGGTGCGAGGTCGCTCAGCATCTCGGTGGCGGACGTGTCCGCGCCGTGGCCCTCGGTTCCACCGACGGTTTGCAGCGCGGTAGCGACATCGCCGACACCGGCGAGCCGGTGAAGGTACCGGTGGGCGAAGAGGTGCTCGGTCGCGTGTTCAACCTCGTGGGTGAGCCCATCGACGGCCGCGGTCCGGTTCCCACGAAGGACAGCCGTCCGATCCACGCGCCACCGCCGGAGCTCGCCAACCTGTCGTCGAAGACCGAGATCTTCGAGACGGGCATCAAGGTCATCGACCTTCTCTGCCCCCTCGTCCGCGGCGGCAAGGCCGGTCTCTTCGGCGGTGCCGGCGTAGGCAAGACGGTCATCATTCAGGAGCTCATCGCCCGTCTCGCCCGCTTTCACTCCGGCTACTCTTGCTTCGCCGGTGTGGGCGAGCGCACCCGTGAGGGCAACGATCTGTGGCTGGAAATGCAGGAAGCCAAGATCGGCGACACCGGCAAGTCGGTCATCGACCAGACCGTCATGGTCTTCGGGCAGATGAACGAGCCGCCTGGTGCCCGTCTGCGCGTCGCGCTGTCGGCCCTCACCATGGCCGAGTACTTCCGCGATCAGACGGGCGCCGACACGCTCCTCTTCGTCGACAACATCTTCCGTTTCTCGCAGGCGGGTTCTGAGGTGTCGGCCCTGCTGGGTCGTATGCCCTCCGCCGTGGGCTACCAGCCGACGCTCGGCACCGAGATGGGCGAGTTGCAGGAACGCATCACGTCGACGGTGCAGGGCGCCGTCACCTCGATCCAGGCCATTTACGTGCCCGCCGACGACTACACCGATCCGGCGCCGGCCACGGCCTTCACCCACCTCGACTCCACCGTGAACCTGGAGCGCTCCATCTCCGACAAGGGCATCTACCCCGCCGTGGATCCGCTCGCCTCTTCGAGCCGCATCCTGTCGCCGGAGTTCATCGGCGAGCGTCACTACCAGGTCGCCCGTCGGGTGCAGCAGATTCTGCAGCGCTACAAGGATCTTCAGGACATCATCGCCATTCTCGGCGTCGACGAGCTGTCGGAAGAGGACAAGGTCACCGTGTCGCGCGCGCGCAAGATCGAGCGCTTCTTGTCGCAGCCCTTCTACGTCGCCGAGCAGTTCACCGGCTTCGCGGGTGTCAACGTCACCCGCGACGACACCATCCGCTCCTTCGAGGAGCTGTGCGACGGCAAGTGGGATCACCTGCCCGAGTCGGCCTTCATGTACGTCGGTGCCATCGAGGAAGCCGACGCCAAGGCCAAGAAGATGGCCGCCTGATCGGCCGCCGCTGAGACGATTCGGAGATCACCATGACCGGCCGAGAAACCTTTCACGTCAGTGTCGTCACACCGGAACAGGCGGTGCTCGAGACCGATGCGGTCTTCGCCTCCTTTCCTGCCCATGACGGCGAATACGGCGTCATGCAAGGCCGCGCACCGCTGCTCTGCCAGCTCGGCATCGGAGTCCTGCGCGTCGACGACGGTGAGAAGCAGAACTACCTCTTCATCGACCAGGGCTTCGCCCAGATGGTCGACAACAAGCTCACCATCCTCACCGAGCAAGCACGCAAGCCCAGTGAGATCGAGCGCGCCGAAGTCGAGGAGGCGCTCCGCCACGCCCAGGAGGAGCCCCTCCAGGGCGCCGAGCACATGTGGGCCGACGAGCGCCTGGTGAAGATCCGGCGGGCGAAGATCCAGCTGAAGGTCACGGAGATGGACATCGACTGACGTCGTCTCTGTCTAGCTGCCGCGCTGATCGACGTCGAGCCCGGTTGGCCCTTTTGGGGTCGGCCGGGCTTCTTGGTTTGGGCTAGGTGTTAGCGGCCGCTCTCCATGAAGGGTCCAGGTGACCATGAGACTCCGCGTGTGCGGCAAACGATCGTGTTCCGCGCCCACGCCGCCCTCTTTGGAACTTCACTGCTTTGTCCAGGGTCGATATCGCATGCGAAGCGTGGATCGCAATGACCCTGAGATCGTTATCCGCTGCGAGTTCGAACGCGAAGACAATGAAGACTCGCAGAGCCTGCGCTGGTCACTGCTCGGAGCGCTGGCCCTCCACGCGCTGGCATTGACGTTGACTCTGCCGGCGGTCGAGGAAACCAACGATAGTTTGGTCGTCGCCTGCAGCTACGTGCCATCGAAAGCGGTCTTCGCCCGGTCGGTATCGCGGACCGTGCCGGAGATCGTTCCGGCTCCTGTGGTCCCTCGGTTCTGCGGGCCGGTGGCCCCGTTGCGCGAGCGTTCGCAGAAACCGCTCTTGGTCGCAGAGCCGGAGCTTGACTTGGAGCCGCTACCGCTCCGCGAGCCGCAGTTGTCGGCCCACGACCTCGGCATCACCCCGCGTTTGACAGAGTGCGTCGAACCTCAGTGGGCCGAGATCGAGTTTCCGGTGAGTGGAAGATCGTTACCAAGACCTTTGTCAGCCGTCCTTG
>JALCBJ010000076.1:13596-31812 GCA_028066595.1 Thermoanaerobaculia bacterium | reverse complement strand
GTCGGAAACAGACGATGCTGCACCTAAACCACCGCGCCACCTCTCGACTCCACCCCACTTGGCGGCGAGGCGTCGTAGGTGCTCAGAGATCCGAGGAAAACGACTGACTTCCTGACGCAGGCAAGTGCACTATGTCGAGGAGGGAGATCGTCGTTTGACGCTGGAGATCCGCGCACATCCGGCGCTGCAGGAGAAGGCTGGGGAGAATTCAGGCTGACTCGACTGCATCCAGAAACGACTGGCGGCGGTCGCCACGCCTGTCTACGCGCGACCTTCGACACTCGCTCGGATACAGCCCAGCTGGGTAACTTCTTTGTTTGTCGTGAGACACGAGGGTTGATCGATTCTTCAGCCCGGGCGGTCTTGCCGTACGCGATCCGGTTCGACTCTCGCCAACCGTGGTTTCTGCGAATTGGCTCAGTCGACGGTGATCGACCAAGCAGCGGTGTTGCCCGATTCGAATCCGTCGGTGAAGATTGGTGAACCCAAACGGCGGGCGAAGACGCCGACCGCATCCCCGTCGTGGATGTTCGTCATCCAGGCCACGATGCCGTCGCCGATCCCGTTGAAGGCGACCACAGGCAAAGTCTGGTTGCCGTCGTCCTGCAAGGGGATGGTGGCTTCGTTTGTCAGAGCCTGACCGGTGTCTTCGAACACACGATAGTAAACGTCGGCCATCGAGGGATCACCTGCTTCCTCCCCTTCCCAGACGACGACTGCCTGACCCTCGCTATCGATCGCGACGCGAGGCAGGAACTGAACGCCCGTTGCGGTCTCCACCTGGAAAGGCGTCGTCGTCGGTGACCCGGTGGAGTCGAAGAAGCGAGCCCAGATCGAATCGTCGAGTCCGAGCTGGGTGTTGTCCTCCCACGCTACGACGAACGAACCATCGCTGCGCACCGCCAGGCTCGGGTTGTCTTGATCACCAGGAACGTAGGTGTTGACCGCGAACTCGTCGCCGAGAGGTTGGCCGCTGCTATCGAGGCGGCGACCGAACACTCCGTCGTAGCTGCCGTCTTGTGCGTCGCTTTCCCAGACCACGACAAAGTTACCCGAGCCATCGACGGCGATATCGGCGTCTTCCTGATCACCGGTCGTGAACACATTGATCTGGTAGTCGTTGCCCACGGGCTGGGCGCTGCTGTCGAACCGACGGGCCAGTAGGTCTTCGTAGGTGCCGAGGGGTGGGTGACTCTCCCAGACCACGACGAAGCCGCCGTCCACGGTGGGTGCTATGACCGCGTCGTTCTGATCACCCAGGGTGCCCTGGTTGACCGCGAACTCACCGCCTACAGGCGCGCCGGCGCTGTCGAAGCAGCGTCCGAAGATGCCGCGGTAGCTGCCGTCGGATGCACCGTCTGCGTCCCACACCACGACGAAGGAACCGTCGGAATACATTGCGACGTCGGCATCGACCTGATCCGAGAACGTATTCTCGGCCACCTGCAAGTCGCCGGTCAGAGCATTGCCCTGACGGTCGAAGCGGCGCAGGAAGGTACCGAAGCCGTCGCCATCCTGGCCATCGCTTTCCCAGATGACGACGAAGCTGCCGTCCGGGGCGACAGCCGCGTTAGGCAGGCCTTGTATGCCTGTGGTGTAGGCGTTGATCTGAAACTCGTCACCCACCGGGGTGGCATCTGCCAGCACCGTGCCGGACGTCAACGTGACCCATAGCAACAGCAACGAGGCGCTACGGCCGAGGGTCGTTTGACTTCGGGTGAAGCGAGGTGCCGAAGGTCGGCGACTTCGAACGGACAGGAAAGATCGTGGAACGCTCCGCATGGGCTCCCCTTTACAGAGTTCACGACCTCCGGCCCCGATTCCGTCGGTCTCGATGAACCTCGATTCTGACGCATCTGGAACCGAAATACCACCTCATACGTTAGAAGAGATAATGATCGAATGTAACCCTATGGGCATTTCGAGCGTCTAAGGGTTTGGCTCGTCCGGCGATCCCCGTTTCTCTCTGATCACTCCGCGGACAGGAGTTCCCAATGTTCCCCATCCAGGCCATCAAGCCTGCCTTTCGCGCCCTCGGTCGTACGCCGATCATCACGCTGATCGCCGTCGTTTCCCTTGCCTTCGGGATCGGTGCCAACAGTGCCATCTTCTCGCTTTTCCACCAGATCTTGATGCAGCCCTTGCCGGTAGAGTCGCCGGAGGAGCTGGTCAACTTGAAAGCGCCCGGACCGAAGTCGGGCTACACCTCCTGCAACGACGCTGGCGGCTGCGACGAGATCTTGAGCTACCCCATGTTCCTCGATCTGGAGCGAGCCAGTGGCGAGGTGCTGAGGCACCTCGTGGCCCATCGTAGCTTCGGGGCCAACCTGGGATACAACGGCCAAACCCTCTCGGGTAGCGGATCGCAGGTATCTGGCAGTTACTTCCCGGCTCTGGGCCTCGCCCCGGCCCTCGGACGTTTGATCGGCCCCACCGACGACGACGTGATCGGTCAGTTGCCGGTGGCGGTACTGTCCCATGAGTACTGGTCATCGCGTTTCGGGCGTGATCCCTCTGTGCTCGACGAAACGTTGCTGGTCAACGGCCAGCCCTTGACCATCGTGGGCGTGGCACCGGAGGGGTTTCGCGGTACGACCTTGGGGCAGAACCCGGAGATCTTCGTTCCGATCACCCTACGACCATTGCTCGATCCCACGTTCGAGCAGATGCAGAACCGCCAGGGGTACTGGGTGTATTCCTTTGGGCGTCTGAAGCCCGGCGTGTCGATGGAAAGGGCCGAGCTGGCGCTCAACCAAACCTACAGCTCCATCCTGGCGGAAGTAGAAGTACCGCTACAGGAGGGAATGAGCGAGCAGACACTGGAGCGTTTTCGCGCCAAGCAGCTGGTCTTGGCTGAAGGTACACGGGGGCAGAGCGGTGTGCGCGGTGAGTCGAAAACGGCGCTCTTGCTGCTGTTCTCTGTCGCCGGAGTCGTATTGCTGATCGCCTGCGCCAACGTCGCCAACCTGCTCTTGGCCCGTTCGGCCTCGCGCAGTGGCGAGATCGCCGTGCGTATGTCCATGGGCGCCAGCCGTCCGCGACTGATCCGCCAGCTTCTGGCCGAGGCCTGCGCGCTGGCCCTCCTGGGTGGGGTCGCGGGCCTCGCCGTGGCCTACTGGACCTTGAGCCTGTTGCGCCGCATGTTGCCACCAGAAGCCGTGGAGATCCTCAGGTTCGGTCTCGACTGGGAGGTAGCCGCATTCGCGGCCGTCCTGTCCTTGGGTACGGGCGTTCTCTTCGGACTCTTTCCGGCCTTCCAGGCGACGAATATGGAGCTGTCCACGGCGTTGCGCAGGCAAGCGGGGCAAGGAGGTCATGGCGCCGGTAGTCGTGGAGCCTCGCGTTTTCGCGTCTCGTTGGTAACCGCGCAGATCGCGTTGTCGACGGCCCTGCTGGTGTCAGCGGGTCTGTTCACCCGTAGCTTGGTCAACGTCGGCCGCATCGACCTGGGCGTCGAAGTCGATAGCCTGGTCACGTTTGGCATCGCACCGGTGAACAACGGCTATGAGCCGGACGAAAGTCTGGCGCTCTTCGTTCGCGCCGAGGAAGAGTTATCCGCGTTGCCGGGCGTCGAGGGCGTCACGGCGGCACTGGTGCCACTTCTTGCCGGTAGCAACTGGGGCTCCAACGTCACGGTCGAAGGCTTCGAGACCGATCTGGATACCGACACGAACTCTCGATACAACGAGGTCGGCCCTGGCTACTTCCACACGGTGGGAATACCGCTCTTGGCCGGGAGGGAGTTCACGGCGGCCGACATCCAGGATCGCCCCAAGGTCGTGATCGTCAACGAGACGTTCGCTGAGAAGTTTGATCTGGGAAGGGAGGCGGTGGGCAAACGCATGACGGTCGGGGGCGGCCAGGACGCAGAGCTCGACATGGAGATCGTCGGCTTGGTGAAAGACGCCAAGTACAGCAACGTCAAGGACGAGATTCCACCGCTCTTCTTCACGCCGTATCGCCAAGACGAAGAGCTCGGATTCATCAACTTCTACGTGCGCACCGGCATGGATCCGTCGAGCCTCATGCCGACCCTGCGCGAATCGATGCGTAGACTCGATCCAAACCTGCCAGTGGACGACATGAAGACGATGCCACAGCAAGTGCGCGAAAGCGTCTTCCTCGATCGCTTCCTGACTACACTCTCCGCCGCCTTTGCGCTGCTGGCCACCGTTCTCGCGGCGGTGGGCCTGTATGGCGTCCTCGCCTATACGGTCGCCCAGAGGCGGCGTGAGTTCGGGGTGCGGATGGCGCTCGGCGCCAACGGCGCCAGCGTCTCCGCCTTGGTACTGCGCCAGCTGGGGAAGATGGCCATCATCGGCGGAGTGCTGGGTGTTGCGGGCGCCATCGGAGTCGGCACTCTGGCCCGAAGCCAGCTCTACGGCGTCGAGGGCTACGATCCGTTCGTGCTGTCCGCTTCCGTCTTGCTGCTCTCGACCATCGCGCTCGCCGCGGGCTTGGTGCCCGCTCGGCGTGCCGCAACCGTAGACCCGATGACGGTGTTGCGCGACGAGTAGCGAGGGCGAATCGTCAGTACGCTCCTACCTCGTTCTCCAGCTCGTCGCGCAGCTGGCGCAGAATGCGTTGGATCCGCCGCTCGTGGGCGTCGTCGGGATCGGCGAACGCCAGTCCCGCGAAACTACCCTGACGCCAGCTGACGCGCGCATCTACGGGAATTACTTCGTCGTTGAGACGCAGCAGGAAGGCCATTCTCATTCCGGGTTTCCAGGTGTCGGGAATCCCATCGAGACAAAGTCCACCGACACTCAGATTCTCCAGTCGGGCCGTGGCTTTCTGACCGAAGGGAAGGTCGAGGACGGCTTCGTGGCCGACGCGGATGCGCGGATCGCTCCGACCCGACGAGTCGAGAACCGCGGCCACGTTCTCGCTGTGACGCCGCGCGGCGGCCATCTGAAGACGCAGAGCAACGTCGGGGTGCTCGTCGAGGAAGCCGAGCAGGACATCGTGCGCAATACGCGCCAGTTTCGTCTCTGACCTTGCCAGTGCCGAGGTGCTGCCGTCGTCTCCGAACAGACCTTGTTCACCGAAGTAGTCGCCCGGCCCGTATCGGCCCTGGAGCTGGATAGCCCGGGCCACTTCGTCGCGATATACCGACAGCTCACCGTCGAGAATCACGTACAGGCAACGTTGATGAGCGTCCGCAGGCTGGTGGATTCGGGCCCCTTGTTCGACCGCGATCTGGTCGAAGAGGCTGGCGAGACGATGCAGCTCCTCCGCTTCGAGGTCTGCGAAGGGCGGGACCTCGATGAGGCGTGCCACCAAAGAGGAGGCCGACTGTTCCACGCTTCCTAGCCTACGCCATCCCGGCGAAGGGAAACCCCTACTACGGATGGGCGACCTTTTCGCTCAGAGCCCAGTGCCTCGGCCACTCGGCGCCAGTCGAAAGCTCCCGAGATAGACGCTGTGATCTCCCGAGTTCCCGCCTCGGGGCCGAAGAACGAGAAGCGGCCAGACGTATCGGTCTTGGTCGCGAGAGGCGTGCCGGCCAGTCAAACGTTGGAAAAGAGAGGGCAAGCAGGGCGAAACAGCCAGCGGATGGACACCGTAGGTATCCTTGCCTCGACGGCGACCCCTGTGGGTCCACCCTTCTCTTCTCATCGGTCTAGCTACGGCGGGCCGTTTCAGAGGTCGTTCACCATGACGGACGTCGCGAAAAAGAAATCCGGTTGCTTCAAATACGGCTGCATCGGCTGTGTCTCGATCGTCGCTCTCTTCTTCGGGGGGATCTTCTTGTTGTCGGCCATCCAGCTGACGGCCGACAACACTCCCGAGCCGGTAGAGCGAAGGACGGAACGCCCCCTGCCGGCGGCTCCCGCACCGCCTTCGCCCGACGGCCTCACGGCGACCGAGAGCGGTTCCGACGCGCCGGAGTCCTTCGACCTTCCGCCGTCCGATCTACCACCGCTGGAGAACGTCACTCCCGGAACTTTGATCGTGGACCTGCGCATGGGTGAGTTCACCCTCGAACCCGGGCCGGCGGATCAGCCGATCCGGATCGAGGCCGATTTCGACGCCTCGTCGTTCGAGCTGCAGGAGCACTACGTCGAATCCGAGGATGCGTGGACCTACCGTGTGAAGTTCGGTGGCCGGGGTGGTCTGTTGGGCTTGTTGCTAAAGGGCGGAGGTCAGAATGTGGGGAACCGGGTCAAGATCATCGTTCCTCGAGGACATCCCATCCGTCTCGAAGGTGAGGTGTCGATGGGGGAGTCGAGCTTCGACCTCGGTGGACTCTGGGTGCAATCGGTAGACCTCGACATGGGTGCAGGTGACCACTTCATCGAGTTCCGCGAACCGTTGCCCTTCCCCATGGAGAGCTTTCACCTGGAAACCTCCATGGGAGGGGTGGAGGTGCGCTCCCTTGGCGAGGCGAGCCCGGCCAGGATCGACGTGGACCACGGGATGGGCGACCTCTTTCTCGATCTCGAGGGCAGCTGGCGCAACGACTCGGACATCCGCGCCGAGTTCAGTATGGGCCAGTGTCGACTCTGGCTTCCGGACGACGTGAGAGTGGAGATGGAGAAAAGCTCGGTCGCTATGGGAGAAGCGCGCACCGATCGCCTGCCGGATCCTTCCGAGTTGCCGCCGGATGCTCCGACGCTGCGCATTTCGGCCAGCGGCTCCATGGGCGAGCTACGTATCGAGAATTGACCGGAAGGCGTGGTTTGGTGCCGTAGCTACTCGTCTCGCAAGACGTTCGCCGGGGCCTCGCCTGCGGCGCGACGAGCCGGAACCGTGGCGGCACCGAGGGCGGCCATGGCGATCACCAACGCGACGCCGACCAAGCTCACCGGATCGAGAGCGTTGATGCCGTAGACCAGGGACCCGAGCACGGGAGAGAGTGCCGCCATGGCCAAGAGTCCGAGCCCGCAGCCCAAGGCAGCCAGACGAAGGCCTTCGCCGAGCACCCAGCGGAGGATGCGAGCGCGCTCGGCGCCGAGGGCCATGCGGATCCCGATCTCGCGTCGGCGCAGGCGTACCGACCAGGCCACGACTCCGTAGATGCCAAGCGTGGCGAGGCCGAGGGCCAGGGCACCGAACACGGCCAGGAAGATCGACGAGATACCCCACTGCAGTGTGCTCTCGGCGACCACCTCGGGCATCGCCCGAAGAGTCACCGGCAAGTGTGGGTCGAGTCCCGACAGCGCGCTGCGCACACCGCCGAACCGGGCCTCCGGCGGACCCTCCGTGCCCACGACCAGGAAGCGACTGCGTCTCGACCCTGGGTTCATCGGCAGGTAGAGATGGCCTTCGGGCTGGCCCACGAGGTCGGCGAAGCGTACGTCCCCGACCACGCCGAGAACACGCGAAGTTCGGGGCTCGTTGGACGTGCGCCACAGCACTGTCCGTCCCAGTGGATCCTCCCCCGGCCACAGCTGCTGGGCGAACTGGCGGCTGATGAGGACTCCGTCTCCTTCGAGGTCGGCTGCCTGAAACGGCCTACCTCGGATGATCGGTACCTCCATGGCGGAGAAGTAGGTTTCCGACACTCGCGTCACGTACCCTGCCGGCCAGCTCTCACGTGCGAGCTCGGTGTCGGGAGGGGCGACCCAGACGGGAAAAGTCTCGTGGTTCAGTGGCAGGCGGGACGTCGCGCCCACGGCCCGCACTCCCGGGAGCGCCTCCAGAGACGCGACGGCCCGATCGTAGAACTGACCGACCGCCGCTTCGTCGGCATAGCGAGAGTCCGGCGGACTGAGCTCCGCTACCAGGATGTTCTGTGACGAAAACCCGAGATCCACCTGCTGCAGCGCGACGAGGCTGCGGGACATCAGTGAGGCGCCTGCCACCAGGATCACGGCCAGCGTCACCTGGACCACCACCAGCGCCTGCCGCCCGCGTGACTCGCCGCGTGAAGCTCCACCTCGCCCACCGGCGCGCAGCGCCTCGCTCGAGGCGGCCTGACTCATGCGCAATGCAGGTAGGAATCCGAAGACGAACGGAGTCGCCAGCGCTACCAACAATGAGAGCCGGAGTACGGAGCCGTCGAGTCCGAAGGTACCTACGCGAAAGAGCCCGTCAGGAGCCAGCGGCGCGAGCAGGGTGAGACCGGCGCGCGCCGTCAGAAGACCGAATGCACAGCCGAAGATCGCCAAGAGGGCGCATTCCACGAAGATCGGGCGTATCAGGTCGCCCCTTCCCCCTCCGAGCGCCGCGCGCACAGCCAGCTCCCTCCGGCGGGCCAGGCCGCGCGCCAGAACCAGATTGGCCACATTGACGCAGGCGAGGAGCAGAAGAGCACCCACCGCTGCGACCAGCAGGAAGAAACTGACGCGCAGGGGATCCCAGGCGAAGTTGAGCGCTGCCCGCATGTCTTTCACCACGATGCCCGAGAACTCACCATCCGCGTCGGGATACTCGATGGCCAGGCGTCGGTGGATGGTGTTCAGCTCGGCCCGCGCCGACTCGGCAGAGGCTCCATCTGCAAGGCGGCCTACCAACAGGTGACCGTGGCCGTCTCGGTCGGCGCCTGCCTGGAGGGGTTCGAGCGGCAACCACATGTGAACCTCGTTGAATGGGAACGAGAAATAGGGCGGCATGATGCCGACCACAGTGTGGGGAGCGTCGTCGATCAAGATTTCCCGATCGAGAAGTGTGGGATCACCACCCCACCGGCGTTGCCATAGTCTGTGGCTCACCACCACGACGGGCTGTCCGGCGTCGCCCGACGTCAGACTGCGCCCGTGCTCGGCTTCCACGCCCAGGAGAGGCATCAGGTCCTCGGTCACGAAGGTCGTCATCAATCGTTCTGGCGCGCTCGAGGCGTCGGGTGAACCGAGGTTGAGCACGCTGTAGTAGTAGCCGCCAAGCTCCTCGAACGAGGTCGCTTGGGCTCGTAGATCGAGGACCATGGGCGCAGAAAAGCGATGCATGTCCCAGCCCGTCTCCGGGCTGACCAGGCCCAGATGCACCACTCTCTCGGGGTCATCGAACGGCAACGGCCTGAGGAAGTAGGGGCTGAAGACGCCGAGGACCACCGTCACGGCGGCAATGCCGACCGCCAGTGTGGTCACCACCACGGTGGCATAGCCGGGAGAACGGGAGAAGGTGCGAAGTGCCTTTCGTACCTCGCCGAGCCAGGTGTCGAGAGTCATGACTGCCTCCAGAGTCCGGGTGATGGGGAGCTTGATCTAGATACTGCTGCCGCTGCCGGTTGTTACAGGTTCGCGCTGCTGTGTCTTGTCCGTTGTACGGCGAGCTTGACTAGATGGATCCGGAAGTGTACACTTACGTAAGTGATGGCTTACTTATGGTGATGAACATCGACCCAATCGCTTCGCTCCCGTCCCCCAGCGCACCTGCAGTGCTCGCCGCAGCGGTATTCGACGCGCTCTCCGATCCAACCCGGCGTTCGATCTTCGAGCGTCTATGCGGTGAGCCGCAGGCAGTCGGCGTACTCGCGGAGGGACTTCCGGTGTCGCGGCCTGCAGTGTCACAGCACCTTAGGGCTTTGGAAAGAGCCCAGCTCGTGGTCGCCCATCGCGAGGGCACGCGGCGCATCTATTCGGTGCACACTGAAGGGCTCGCGGCCTTGCGGTCTTGGGTAGAGCATCACTGGGACGTCGTGTTGGACCGTTTCGCGGACGCGGCGGAGGCGGCCGAGCGCGAGGCGCGTCTCTCGGAGCAAGCAGTGCAATCCAACGAAAACCGAGGAGACCCACGATGACCCCTGACACACTTCCGACTCTCGGGCCCGTTCGCAAAGAGATCGTGGTCCGCTGCCGGCTGGAGCTCGCCTTTGAAGTATTCACGGCGCGCATCGCCGAGTGGTGGCCCCTGGACAGCCATTCGGTGGGTCAGGCGCAAGCGCAAACCGTCCGTCTGGAACCCCGTGTGGGTGGTCGTCTCTACGAAGTCTGTTGTGACGGTTCCGAGCATAGATGGGGTCTCGTCACCCACTGGGATCCACCGAGCGGCTTCGATTGCACTTGGCATCCCGGACGTGAGGCCGATCAGGCGACCCGTGTTTCATTGCGCTTCGAGTCGGCGGACGCCGGAACTCGCGTGCGTCTCGAGCACAGAGGCTGGGAGGTACTTCGCGAGCACGCCGAGGAAGTCCGGGCCGGCTACGACGGCGGTTGGGCGACCGTGTTCGAGGAGCTCTATGCAGCTGCTGCGAACTCCGTGGCGTAGACGTTCACATCCAACAGGAAGGAGCGACGCGATGCACTTGTCGATTCTCGGATCGTTGATCATTCAGACCTTGTTGATCCTGCCTATCGAAGCGGAGGCCGAGCTGGGACCACGAACGAACGACTCGACGCGGACTATCGAGATCGTTCGCAGCGTGGAGACCGACAGTGCGACCTTGTTCGCGCTGTTCGCTACCAGCGACGGTGTGCGGGGATATGGCCGACCTGGTCGGTGTCGGAGCGCTGGCGACTCCCAGTCTCACGGTCGCCCAACGCTACCTCGACGCGGACCCGGCGGTTCAGGCTGGGACCTTGGGCTACGAGCTGCGTTCGTGGAACGTGACGATGCGCGCCGTTGATGATCCTCTGTCCCGTGCTCTCGAATAGGGAGCCGCGATCGAAACCGAAGGTTCGGAGGATATGCGCTTCATCGCGGACTCCTCGATACGGCTACGTCCCAAGATAGCGCAGCTGAAGCAGGTTTCCCTCGAAAAGCTTGTCGTCCGAGAGGTCGATGTCGCCGGACAGGTACCAGAAGCAGTCATCCTCGGGGTCGAGGAGATTCTGGTGAAACGACCACTGGCGGGGGCCGGTCTTCTCCAGGCGGGTGTGCTGTGCTTGGCGGGCCCGATGATCGAAGACGATTTCGCCGTACTCCTGGAGGTAAGGAGCGAGTGCCTCTTGGAAGCGTTCGTCCGTCCAGTGGTTTTCGGCGCCTTCGGTGCCCTGGCGAATCGATGTCGTCGCCTGCTCCCAATCACCCTCCGCCAGGCACCGAACGAGCTGGTGTAGCTCAGCGCGGACCCGGGCCCTGAAAGCCTTCGGGTCGTGGAACAGCTCGTAGGCGCGCATCTCGCGGCGCATCTGCTCTTGCGCCTCCTCATCGAGCTGGAGATCGGGGTGGAGCATGGATTCCCACTCTTCGAGCAGGCTGGTGTCGATGTGCTCGATCATGGTGCGGAAATACCCGAGGACGTCGTAGACCGCTTCGGTCTTCGCGACTTCTGGCACGGTGTGGGTCAGCGTCTTGTAGAGCTGGGACAGGTACCGGAGGAGCACGCCTTCGGAGCGTTGGAGACCGTAGTCCCGCACGTACTGATTGAAGCTGAAGTAGCCCTCGAACATGGCGCGGCCGATGGATTTGGGGCGAATGTCCTCGCCGCGTACCCAGGGATGCTGTCGGTGGAACGTCTCGAAGGTCTCTTCGATGAATTTCTGCAGCGGCTTCTCGTAGCTGACCTTCTCTAGCTCTTCCATCCGTCGCTCGTAGGGCACGCCTTCCGCTTTCAGCTTCGCGATCAGATCGCCCTTCAGCTTGTCTTCCTGCTTGAACAAGACGACCCGGGGATTCTCCAGGATGGCTTCTGTGAGGCTGACCACGTCCAGGTGGTAGTTCTCGCCTTCCGGATCGAGGACGTCGAGGGCCTCCACGAGATAGAGAGACAGCAGGTGGAAGAGGGAGAAGTCCCACTGGAGGTCGGGATCGACCACCGCCCAGTAGTACGCGGTCTGGGCGTCCTTCTTCATCTCCAGGATGCCGGCGCGGTAGAGCGAGAGCACCAGCATGGCCGAGTGCCGGAGATGCTTCGCCTTCGTGTGGTCGCGGTCGTGGCAGCGGTCGATGATCTCGCGGAGTGATGCGAAGTTGTCACGCTCCGGCATGTCGAGTTCGGCGTCGCGCTGTAGCAGGTCGAGCACCATCCCGTGGGTCACTCGGAACTGGGAACCCAGGGTCTCGGGAGGCTTCCGGATCAAGCTCTGGAACGTGTCGTCGGTCCACTCCACGAAGCCTTTGGGGGCCTTGCGTTTCTTCGCTGCTCGCTTGTGCCGGCCCTTCTTCTCCGCCTTTCGCGCTGCGACGACGTGTTCTGGTGCCTGGCACACCACGTAGCCGATATCGTCGAAACCTTTGCGTCCGGCGCGTCCGGCGATCTGCTGAAAGTCTCGCACCGACAGGATCCCGACCTTGGTGCCGTCGTACTTCGACAGCTTGGTGAACAGGACGGTGCGAATGGGGATGTTGACGCCTACCCCGAGCGTGTCGGTGCCGCAGATGATCTTGAGCAGGCCTTGCTGGGCCAGTTGTTCGACGAGCAGCCGGTACTTTGGGAGCAGGCCGGCATGATGGACCCCGATGCCGAAGCTCAGGAAGCGGCGCATGTCCTTGCCGTAGGGCGTATCCCAGTGGACGTCCTGCAGTAGACCGCGGATCTTCTGACGCTCCTCCTTGGTGCATGGGTTGACGCTGGTCAGGCTCTGGGCCAGCTCGGCGCATTCCCGCTGTGTGAAGTTCACGACGTAGATCGGCGCTTTCTTCGACTCCAGCAGGTACTCCACCGTCTCTTGCAGCGGCGTCTTGCGGTACTCGAACTCCAGTGGCACGGGCCGGTCTACCGAGTAGACCAGCGATACCTCGCGGCCGGTGAACTTCTCGATCCGCTCCGAGATCGGTGCGGTGTTGCCCAGGGTCGCGGACATGAGAAGGAACGTCGAGCCCGGCAACGTGATGAGAGGCACTTGCCAGGCCCAGCCCCGCTCTGAGTCGCCGTAGTAGTGGAACTCGTCCATCACTATGTAGTCGGCGCCGACGTTCGAGCCCTGGCGCAGGGCCCGGTTGGCCAACACTTCGGCCGTGGCACAGACCACGGAGGCGTCGGGATTGATGCTCGCGTCACCGGTCTGCATGCCGACGTTCTCGGGCCCGAGGATGTCGCAGAGATCGAAGAACTTCTCCGAAGCCAGGGCTTTGATGGGGCTGGTATAGAAGCAGGTCTTCCCTTCGCAGAGGGCTTTGAAGTGCATACCCAATGCGACCATCGACTTTCCCGACCCGGTGGGGGTGTTCAGGATCACGTGGCGGCCGGCCATGATCTCGAGCAACGCCTCCTCCTGCGCCGGGTAGAGGACGAACCCCCGGTCCACCGTCCAGGAGAGAAAGCGGTCGAAGATCTCGTCGACGTCGCGGGTGCCCCCTTCGGGTACGCGAGCCAGCAGACTGCGCGAGTCGGCACGGGAATCGGTCTCTGGCGTGGGCCCCGAGCTCGACGAGGTGGGATCTGAGGTGGCGGGGCCGTTGGGCATGGAGTTTCCGGAGCGAGGGTCGGAGGTGGCACGCTGAGCGAAGCTCGCCCACTGTAGCGTATGGTGGATGAGCTCAGTGTTCGCCTGACGTCTCGACCTTTCGCGATGCCGATTCCCGGCCGGCGGCATCGAGGGTGCGCCAATAGAGGTCCATCTCCCGTGAACGTGTTCGAACGACTTCAGGCATCGGATCTGTGTCGGGATCGCAGCCTACCGGCAGGTGAATGCCGCCGGCGGGAAGACCCAGTTGCGAAGCGCTGATTTCGATCCAGCGAACCTCGGCATCGAGTCGTGGCGTGCCCTGGGCACCGTCGTCGACTTCTGCAGGACGAGGTGGACGCCGGCGCGCCAAGGATCGCAGAAGTGTGGCGAAGGCGCGTCCGTACCAACGTCGGCGAAAGCGACGCTCGGAGTCGGCGAACCAGGATGCGGCTCGTGGTTCCTGGGGCGTAGAGCGAGCGTAGCCGTGGTAGGCGATCGCGCCGGGCACGTACCGGGACGGTATGCCGAGCTTCGCTGCACGACGAAGCCAGTCGGTCTCTTCGAAGTAGAGGCGGTATCCCTCGTCCAGGGTACCGACGCGGTTCCAGGCGACGGCCGAGATGGCGAGCAAGGCTCCTGACAGCGAGTAGCTGTCGAGGTCGGAGGTGGCTGTCCAATGACGTTGCGCGTGCCGTCGCCAGACAGCGCGGGCTCGCCGGGACCAGTGCCCACCCCTGGACTCCGCCAGGTAGCGACCGAGCTCCTGGCCTCGGCCGACAGCGTCGGCGGGAGGCATCAGGACGGTATTTTCGTCGTCGCCTTCTCCCCACGCGAAGCGGGGCCCGGCGACTCCAGCGCCTTCGTTCAGCGCTCGGACGAGCTCCGATAGGCAGCGAGGGCCGACTGCGACGTCGGGGTTCATGGCGATCAGGACGTCAGGCCCCCGTCGCAGCGGCTTGCCGGTGCTGAGTTGGGAGAAGCCCAGATTCACGCCACCGGCATAGCCGAGGTTGCCTCTCGGAGTGACGAGACGAACCCCATAGGATGCCTGCACGGATCGGAGGACGGCGCGGCCAGCCTGGTCCGAGCCGTTGTCGACGATCACAAGATCCAGCTCAGTCGAGCCGAGGCCCTCGGAGCAAAGCAAAGCCCGCACGGCCTCCTGCACGAGCAGGGGCGTCCTGTAGTGGACGAGGACGACGCCGATCCGCACGTCAGGACGCTGAGACTGCCACACCGCCGGTCGCTACGCCCTCGGCGGCGAATGCGGCTTCGATACGGTCGAGTTGGGCGTCGGGAGTGAGCTTCCGCGCGGCTTCGAGGCCCGCGACATGGAGCCGAGCCCGGGTCATGGGGTCGCGAAGCCGGGCGATCAGATCGGGTACGGCCGCGGGTGTTCCCGGCGGATAGCGCAGCACCGCGTCTCGGGGCAGGGCAGCGAATGGGCTGATGTCGGTGAGGGCGACCGGGACGCCGCAGGCCATCGCCTCGATGGGTGGTAGGGGAAAGCCCTCTTCGTCGTGCGATGAGTAGAGGAGTGCGTCGACGCCGCGATAGAAGTCGACCATCTCCTTCGTAGACAGCTGGTGATGGAAGACATCGGTGACCCGCAGTGCTCGCTCTTCGTCAGAACAGGGCAAGGACGAAGCCCGATGTACCTCCAAGGGATGTCCGACATCCCGTGCTCGACGCAGGCCTTCGAGCGCTTCGTGGATCCCTTTGGAGCGAAAGCCGAAGGAACCGACGACGGCAACCCGCAACACCTCCGGGTCGCGGCGGAATGAGTCTCGGCCGGGTGAGAACAACTCGCTGTCCAGAGCCTGGCTGAGTACGTAGCAAGTGCAGCCGTAACGCTGCTGCAGTATGGGTTCCAGGTGGGCGGAGATCAGCAGCTTGGGTACCGGCAGCTGGTATGCAGAGTCGATCTCGTGAAGGATCGGAGCGTACTCGCGGTGCACACCCTCGTAGCCCTGACAGAGGTGAAAGACCTGGCCGGAACCCGAGTCGAAAGCCGGCCGCATCGTCGTGTAGAAGGTACCTATCGCGATGTCCGCTGCGGGCACGCCGCCGGGTTCGTAGATGGGTCGTTGGCGGTACTCGACGTCGAAGTCGTGCCAGTCGGGTGCAGGATCGGGCCCGACGACCAGCACCTCGTAGCCTCGGCGCACCAGGCCTTCGGCATGCTCGAAGATCACCCGGATGCCGCCGTGCTGTTCGCTCGAAGGGCTGACGTATACGACCTGGGGCATCGACGAACTCACTCTCCGATGGTCGGTAAGTATTGCCGGCGAATCGATCGTCGAGCTCTGCAGGTCCGGCCGGCACTGGGCTCGCAGCTGGCTAGCACGCCGGACTCGGTGGATGGCCACGGCATGGATCGGAAATGCAGACTCAACCGATCGCGGAATACGTACGGGAATCGAGAGATCGGCATGTCAGTCGGCGAGCGCCGCCACGGGTCTTTCCTGTTTCGACCCTGCCTCCGAGACTGTGGCCCAGTCGTGCTCACAGGTTACGAGACCCAGAGCGTGCTCGTCCGAGATCACCGTGACGGCGGCCTTGAGGTAGCGGCGATCGTAGACGTGGAGGCCATGCTCGTCGAGCAGGTAGATCACCAGGTCGTACTGACCCTTGAGCATGGGGAGTGAGGGAATGCGCAGACTCACCCTGCCGGCGCCCTGAATCGGTGCGCGGCCGTCGAGATGAGTAGCCAGGGACATGACCTCCACACCGTCGATGCGGTCGAAGCTGACGCCGACGTGAAATCGGGTCTCCGGCGCCTTGCTGCGCCAGTCGATCTCCACTTCGAACGCGGCGCCGGGACCTACGCGGCAGCGCCCATCGGCGCCACCCACGCAGACGTCTCGGAGTGTCGCCATTTCCCCGTCGCGGTCGGTCGCCGGGGCCCGTCCGTCCGCATCGCTCTTCTCGAGCAAGAAGAGCTCGTACTCGCGAACCACTTCTTCCACCGGACCCATCACGACGGGGCGCCCGTCCCGCAGCCAGAGTGCTCGGCGGCAGAACGTCGTGATGTAGTACATGGCATGGGAGCAGAAAAGGAGTGTGGTGCCGCCATCGAGTAACTCGCGAATGCGATCCATGCACTTCTTCTGGAAGTAGCCGTCACCCACCGACAACGCCTCGTCGACGATCAGGACATCCGGTTCGAGCTGCGCTGCTACCGCAAAGCCGAGACGCATGGCCATGCCGGTGGAATAGGTCTTCACCGGCCTGTCGATGAACGCTCCCAGCTCCGCGAAGTCGATGATCGACGGCGTCCGCTCGGCGATCGCCGAGTCGCCCAAACCCATCATGGTGGCGTTCAAGCGAATGTTCTGTCGCCCGGTGAGCTCGGGATGAAATCCCATGCCCAGCTCCAGGAGGGATGCCACTCGGCCGCGAACCTCGATCGAGCCTTCGCTGGGGACCGTGACGCCGGACAGAATCTTCAGCAGCGTCGATTTGCCGGCGCCGTTTTCTCCCAGCACCGCGAGACTCTCTCCAGCACGTAACTCGAAATCGACACCGGAGAGAGCATGTATCGGCGTATGGCGCTCTCTACTAGTGACCTTCTCCATCAGACGAGCCCACGGACCTGGATAGTCGCGGTACGTCTTTCCCAGGTTCCTGGCGACGATCAGCGGAGCGTCTGGATTCTTCGGCGGTTCGTACAAAGTGTGAGGCTCGTTCTCGGAACGGCGGATGGGGAATGATCGGTGCCGTGTCGCGGTTGTTCCGGGCGGGAGTCGATTGTATCCATCCCGCTGAAGTCTTACGGTTTGACGCGTCCTGGCGCCTTCGCTATCGTCGTTCCAGGCGCCCGCGCGGGCCCATCCAGAGTCACCAGAGGATCCACCATGGCCACCACGACAGCCCAGCCCGGTATCTCGGCCGAGACAGCCGACGCCAACATTCCCGTGACACTGACCGCCAAGGCAGTGGAGATGGTGAAGACCACCCGCTCCCAGGACGGCATTGAAGCCAGCTATGGCCTGCGGATCGCAGTGCGTGGTGGTGGCTGTTCCGGATTCGAGTATGCACTCGACTTCGAGGACGAGACCCGCGATACCGACATGGTCTACGACCAGGGCGGTCTACGCATCATCGTCGACCCGGTCTCGGCCCGTTATCTGGTTGGCACCGAAATCGACTACGTCTTCGGCATGCAGGGCGCTGGCTTCAAGTTCAACAATCCCAACGCCATGGGTACCTGCGGCTGCGGCTCGTCGTTCTCGATCTGAACGTCTACTCGAACTGAGGCACCAGATGCCGACCAAGATCGACCATATCGGCATCGCCGTGCATTCCATCGAAGAGGCTCGAGGCTTCTATGAGGCCCTGGGTCTCCACGTCGAAGAGATCGAAGAAGTGGAATCCGAGGGCGTGCGGGTCGCGATGCTGCCCTTGGGAGAGAGTCGCATCGAATTGCTCGAGCCCACCCGTGGCGACTCGCCCATCGCAACCTTCCTGGAGAAGCGCGGTCCCGGGATGCACCACGTCTGTTTCGGCACGGCCGACATCGAGGGAGACGACACCAAGCTGCGCGCAGAAGGCGTCCGTGTTCTGCGCCCCGAGCCCACGGTAGGTGCGGGCGGCAGCCGTGTCCAGTTCGTACATCCCAAGGATGCGGGCGGCGTGCTCGTCGAGCTGTCCGAACCACCCGCTTCCGGCAACGGGCAAGAATCCGGCGGCTGACGTGCTCGAGCCAGGCCGCGTCGTCGTTCTCTACCTGCTGAATCCGTCGGAGAAGTACTTCGGCGAGTTGCTGGAAATCAATGCGGCAGGCGTCGTCTTACGCGGCATCAACCTCTCGAGCTTCGAAGACTGGATGCGCGCCATCGCCCATCAGGAGCCGGTCACCATCGGGCCGAGCACTGTGTTTTTCCCGCTGTTGCGTGTCGAGCGTCTGTTTCTCGACGAGCCCGTGGGGCAGGTCGAGAGCATGACTCAGCTCTTCGAGCGTCGGGTGGGGGAGTCGATCTTGACGTTTTTGCGTGGTGAC
>JALCBJ010000076.1:0-13496 GCA_028066595.1 Thermoanaerobaculia bacterium | reverse complement strand
TCAGCTCTTCGAGCGTCGGGTGGGGGAGTCGATCTTGACGTTTTTGCGTGGTGACATGGAGATGGCGAGCCAAGTCACACACTAGGCCGCGGATCGCACGTCATCTCGCCCAGTGCTCGTCGATCGCCTTGTGCGGCGTACGTTCAGTACGCCTCCGCGTCTCCTCCTGCGCTTTGACGATCTGACGCACGCTTCGCGGCTTGGCTTGGCGGGAGGATCGCACGTCATCTCGCCCAGTGCTCGTCGATCGCCTTGCGCCCTATAGAAGCTCGAGGGTCTGCTCGATCACGGCCCGGAGAGATCCCGTGTCGGCGATGCCGCGGCCGGCGATGTCGTAGGCGGTGCCATGGTCGACGGAGGTGCGCAGGTAGGGTAGGCCGACCGTCCAGTTCGTGGCCTGGCCGAACGCCGCGGTCTTCACGGCCACCAGGCCTTGGTCGTGGTAGAGCGCCAACACCCATCGGAAGTCACCGCGTCGGGCGCGCTCGAAGACGGTGTCGGCCGGCAGCGGCCCATGGACGTCGATGCCCTCGTCCTGGAGCCGAACTATGGCCGGGCGGACGAGCTCCTCGTCTTCCGTGCCGAGGAGCCCGCCCTCGCCCGCATGAGGGTTGAGGCCGCATACTGCGATGGGTCCGGGGTCACGGCCGGGTCCGCCGTGTCGAGCCAGGCAGCGCACCGCATCCGTCACCGATTCCACCGACACGCGGTCGATGGCTTCTCGGAGGCTGCAGTGGGCCGACAGCAGCGCCACCCTCAAATTCGGTGACAGGAAGGCCATGAGGTAGTCACGGCCGTAGCGCTCGAGCCCGGCGCCGCGAGCCAGGTAGTCGGTGTGGCCGCGGAAGCCGGACTGGAGCTCTGCGATCGGTGCCTTGGCCAGCGGCGCCGTGACGAGGGCGGCCGGGCGATCCTGCTCCCGCAACGCCTGAACTCTCCGCACGCCCTCGTCCAGAGCCGCCAAAGCTCCGCGGGCGTCGGCCGGGGTCGGATGGCCGGGCGTGACCGTACGCTCTTCACCGAGCGGGTCCACCAGCTCCAAGAGTCCAGGATCGACCGGCATCGCCCAGTTCAACGCCTCGATCGCAGCCTTTTCCACAACCAAAACGGTGTGGAATCGGCGGTCCCCCTCCGTTTGTCGTCGAGTCGACTCTCGCAGCAGGATCTCCGGCCCGATTCCGGCCGGGTCGCCCTGGGTGAAGACGAAGGTTGGGAGCCTGGTCATGTCGTTCCCGATGCCAGAGGCCGTTCGAGCTCGTGTGTTGTCAGGAGGATCGGCCAAGAGCCGATCCTCCTGATGACTTGTAGGCCAGCTGTTCTCAGAACCGGTAGTTGAACCCGATTCCCGCCAAATGCGTGAAGGAGTCGTAGGTGCCGGCGATCACACCTTCGGATTCCGGCGCACCGGGTACGGCGGTGATCTCGTCGAAATCGAGTGCCATGTAGTAGAGGTCGAAGTCCACCTTGTCGCCCTTGAAGCCGTAGCCGATCGTCAGGCCGATGCGATCGGCATCCGGAATCGACGGGCGTAGATATTCGACAGGGATCGGGTTCTCATCGAACACCGCACCGAAGCGCCATTGGTTCTGATTGGCCGCCGTCCAGGTGACGCCGATTCGGTACGACATCGTGTCGTCCCAGTCTTCGCGAATCTCGAGATCCTGGGAAAGAGGCGTGTTGACGTCGAGGTCGATGACGATGGCGTCGAAAGCAGACCACTCGGCCCAGGCCACGTCGACCTCGACGGTCGCCCTACGTCCGACCTGGAAGCCGTAGCCTGCGGCGGCCTGGGCTGGAAGACCGAACGCGGCCAAACCAGAGCTGGACGGAAACATGGCCGCCAGGGGACCGAAGCTGGAGTAGGCGACGTTGCCGTCGAGCTCGAGATCGAATCCGTCACGGTAGGTGAGGCCGAAAGCCGAGCCGTTTCCTTTGAACGACAGGGCTACGTTCCAGCTGGTCTCGTCTCCATCACCGGTGAGGTTGGAGAATCCGATGACCTCGAATCCGTTGAGTGGATTGCCGTCGAGATCGATCGGAACCTCGCGCGAGAATTCTTTTACGTCGGCAAACATGTAGTCGAAGCCGACTGCGATACTGACGTTTTGAGTCATACGGAACGCCACGTTTGGGTTCACTACGAACGTCTGGAGCTCGGACTTCTGGGCTGAGAAGGTTACGGGGCGCTGGCGCCACTCCGTGACGAGACCGAACGGTGTGGTGAGGCCGATCCCCCACGCGAGGTTCGAGTTGATCTTGGAGGAGTAGAAGGCATTGATCGGCGTCTCGATGGACGCTTCCGGTTCGAACGTATTCGGCACGAAGATGCCGAAGGCCGGGTCCTGGGCGGTGAAGTCCGTGTCGCCGCCCACCGTGATGAGGTTGCCGCCGAACTGGAACTGGCTGCCCTGTTCTAGCCATACGAGATTGGCGGGGTTGTACCAATTTGCGGAAGCGTCGTCGGCGAGAGCGACGTAGGCGCCAGCTAGGCCCGAGGCCTTGGCTCCCTGCTCGAAAATGCTGAAACCCGAGGCGAAGGCGGTGGCGGGAAAAAGTACGAAGACGAGAGAGGTACACAGACCTCGCAGGAGACTGCCGGAACAGGTCATGAAAGAGTACTCCTTGTAGGGGGGCGAGGCCACTCAGCGCTTGCGGAAGCGTCTGAGCTCCTCTTCTTTGAACATGTACCGAATGTTGTGCTTCGGAATGAGCAGGTTCGGCCCTTTGTCGCGGTTGAGCTTGATCACCGACTTGTCGTACCACTCGATCCAGCCCCGCAGCTCTTCGTCGTTGGTCAGCTGGATTACCATCGGGGTCTTCGCAGCCATTTGCTTGAGGTAGTAGAACTCCTCGGCATTGGTCTGCTCGGGCGGCACCTGTTTTCGCCGCGAGCCGCGGCCGGAATAGCGTTGTTCGTCGGTCTCGGGTCGGATCAGTTTTCTGTTGCTCATGATGTCTGACTCGAACGGGCGCTCGCCGGGCCCGAGTGGGGCTCATTGTGCTCTGCCGGCGATTCGATTCTTGCCACGAGGAACACGGCGAGGACCCGCGCTGTGCTGCGTCGGAGGGCGATTCGTCTTGTAGCTGTCGTCTTCGTAGGCCAGGCAACAGAGAAGCCGCCCGCATTGGCCGGAGATCTTCGACGGATTGAGGCTGAGGCTCTGTCGTTTGGCCATCTGGATCGAGATGGGCTTGAAGTCTTTGAGCCAGGTGGAGCAGCACAGGGTCTTACCGCAAATGCCCAGGCCACCCAGGAGCGCGGCCTCGTCCCGGGCACCCACCTGCACCATCTTGACGCGGGTGGAGAACCGGCGCGCCAGATCGCGCACCAGTTGACGAAAATCCACACGTCCGTTGGCGGTGAAGTAGAACGTGGAATGCCGGCCGCTCAAAGTGAAATCGACCCGCGAAATCTTCATCTCCAGACCGAGCTCCTCGGCTCGCCGGCGGCAGAAGGACTTCGCGGTCGACTGGTTCTTGATCTGTCGCTGGTAGTCGGTGACGTCGCGCTCAGAGGCGAATCGCAAGATACGCCGAGCGCTCGTCTTCTGACACGGCTTGAAGACGGGCATCGGGGACTTCTCCACGCGACCGAACGATGGTCCGTCTTCTGTGTCGACGATCACACGGTCGTCCTTGGCAAAGCGCCGTCCGTCCGTACGACAGAGCGTCAGGTTGGTCTCCTCTGCGAACCGGACACCCACGAAGGTGTCTTCTACCGCCGTCGACTGGCCTTTGTACTGGCATCCCCCGCAACCCATTCCTACTGTGTCCCTTTCGATGTCGGATCGAAGATGTGGTCTGGAAGCGATCTCGAGACGCGACGGTGCGGTCAGTCGGCGTATTCCAGTAAGGCCCGAAACCCCAGAAACTCAAGTATTTCAGTGATACACATCGACGTCAATGAATCTATGCCGCGCTGCGGCAAGCGTTGTCAGAGACCGAGCGGCGCAGTGTCCGGGATCGCCGTCGCCACCAAAGGCGGGCTCAACGCGAGATGAGCCATCCCCTGTCTTGGCTCGAGTTGTTCCGCAGGCTGGCGGCACGCTTCTGGGCGTCGACGACGCAAAGGGCCGCCATGTTGACGATGTCTTGCACCTCGACGCCGCGCTGGAGCACATGCACTGGCTTCTCCATTCCGAGAAGGATCGGTCCGATAGCCTCCACGTCGGCGAGGCGCCAGAGCAACTTATATGCGATGTTGGCGCTCTGCAGCTCCGGACATACCAGGATGTTGGCCGGGCCGCCCAGACGGCTCCAGGGATAGGTTTCTTCGAGTACCTGCTCCAGCACGGCCGTATCCGCCTGCATTTCCCCGTCGATTTCGAGCTCCGGATCGAGTTGTTGGGCGATTTCGGTAGCTCGGCGCACTTTTTTGGCAGCGGGATGGTGATTCGAGCCGAAGTTCGAGAACGACAGCATGGCGACCCGTGGTGTGATGTCGAAACGACGCGCGAAGTTGGCCGTGAGGATGGCGATCTCGGCCAGCTCCTCGGCGGAAGGCTCGATGTTGACCGTCGTATCGGCGATGAACAACAAGCGATCCTCGAATACCAGCAGGTAGGCGCCAGAGACGCGCTGCACACCTTCCTGGAGCCCGAGAATCTGGAGCGCCGGCCGGATGGTCTCGTTGTAGTGCTGGGTGAGGCCGGAAATCAAGCCGTCGGCGTCTCCGAGCTCCAGCATCATGGAGCCGAAGTAGTTCCGGGAGCGCACCAGCTTGTGAGCGTCTTCGAGGGTCACCCCGTCGCGACGACGCAGTCGATACAGCCCGTCGGCGTAGCGAGCGAGGTCTCCCGACGACTCGTTGTGGATGATGGTGACGTCGTCCTCAGATAGGTCCAGTTGCTGCAGCTTGGCGAGGATCTTGTCGCGCCGCGCCAGCAGGATCGGATGGGCGATGCCACGGTCGACCAGGACCTTTGCGGCGCGCAAGATCTTGTCGTGCTCACCCTCCGGGAAGACCACCCGCTTGGGATCGCGTCGCGCTCGGTCGAGCAGGTCGTGCATCACGTCGAGGCGTCGCGAGATGAATGTCGCGAGACGACGTCGGTAGGCGTCGAAATCCTCGATCGGCTGCCGAGCGACACCCGATTCCATCGCGGCTTTTGCGACGGCTGGAGCGACATTCAACAACACGCGGTGGTCGAGCGGCTTGGGAATGAGGTATTCGGGCCCGAACTGCAGTTCCTCGAGGCCGTACGCCTTGAGCACCGAATCGGGCACGTCTTCCCGGGCGAGGTCGGCCAGGGCGTACGCTGCCGCTCGCTTCATGTCCTCGTTGATGTCGGTGGCACGAACGTCGAGCGCGCCGCGGAAGATGAACGGGAAACCGAGGACGTTGTTCACCTGGTTCGGGTAGTCACTCCGGCCCGTGGCCATGATCACGTCGTTCCGAGCGTCAATCGCATCGGGGTAGGAGATCTCCGGGTCGGGATTGGCCATGGCAAAGACGATGGGCCGCTCGGACATCGAGCGGAGCATCTCCTGGGTCACCAGTCCCGCCACCGACAGCCCGATGAAGACATCGGCGCCGCGCAGGGCGTCCGCGAGACTGCGAGCTTCCGTGGCCGTCGCCAGCGTTCGCTTGACGTCGCTCATGCTCTCGGTTCGCCCCTCGAAGATCACCCCCTTGGAGTCGCAGACGAGAATGTTCTCGGCGCGGACTCCGAACTCGATGTAGAGACTGCGACAGGACACGGCGGCAGCCCCGGCACCCGAGATCACCATCTTCACGGACTCTGGCGTCTTGTCGACCAGCTCCAGAGCGTTGAGCAGGGCCGCTGCAGAGATGATCGCGGTTCCGTGCTGGTCGTCGTGAAACACCGGAATCGACATCTCCTCCTTCAACCGCCGCTCGATTTCGAAACAGGCTGGTGCCGCGATGTCCTCCAGATTGATCCCACCGAATGTTGGCTCCAGCAACTTCACGACCTGCACGAAGGCGTCGATGTCCTCCGTATCCACTTCCAAGTCGAAGACGTCGATGTCGGCGAATCGCTTGAACAGCACCGCCTTGCCTTCCATCACCGGCTTGCCCGCCAGCGCGCCGATGTTGCCCAGTCCGAGGACGGCTGTGCCGTTCGAAATCACCCCGACCAGGTTCCCCCTCGCCGTGTATTCATAGGACAGCAGTGGGTTCTCGGCAATGTCACGGCAAGGCTCTGCGACGCCCGGTGAGTAGGCCAGGGACAGATCGCGCTGGGTCGAGGTGGGCTTGGTGGGGACGACCTGGAGCTTTCCTTTCCGTCCCGTCCGGTGGTAGTCGAGTGCTTCTTGGCGGTCGTTCTTCGTCATCACTTGGTTCGCCATGTTTACCAGCTGGTTGCTGCCACAGAGCCGTCGCCTGACGCTTCGGCAATGTGCGTTCGTATCTCTACGCGGTCTTCGTCGGCGCAGTATTCCACTAACTCGATCGCATCTGGAGACTGCTCCGGGGCTGTCGTCACGTCCGTCGGCCGTTCTCGATCCGGTGTGACTCTCGAAGACGGTGTTCCCGGATGCGAACCAACTCGGATCGGTCTCGGATTCTGCTTGACACCGATACGTCGCGTCCTCCGGAACAGCTTGGTCTCGCGGATGGGTCCTCCCTCGACCCGGCAGTGAGTCGTGCTCTCCTAGGTGCAGCGGAGCAGCGATCCAGTCGTCGGTGATCCCTCGATTGCGTCGTCGGAAACGCCAGGCTACCGCAGCCGCGGACGAGGTCCGTGGTGATAGGTGGTGGCGTTCGAGGATAGGATTCCAAAGTGATCGTCCTTCCATTGCGGTCCTCCGCCGGATCCCGCCGGTTGCAGCTCGTTACGCAGACCGACCATGCGGCCTTCTCCGCCGAGGTGTTGTCGCTGTGGAGAGAAGACGGCCTTCCAGGAAATCCGAGGCGTCAGGCGTTGCTGCGGGGCACACGGGAGCACGATAACGGCTGGGCCGAGGCCGACTCGGCTCCGCGACGGCGAGAGGATGGGGTTCCCCACGACTTTCGATCTATTCCGCGCGAGGTACGGCTCGAGATCTTCCAACGAGCCGTCCTGCGGAAAGCCGAGGAGGATCCAGAGGCCTGGGTCTATGTCGTTCGGCACGCGCGAGAGCTTCATCGCGGCGACCCCAGCGACGAGGCTTGGGACGAAGCTCTGGACCACTGGTTGGAGCTCGAGGACGAGCTACGGGCGAAGGCGGGACTCACCGAAGAGGAACTGGCGGCGGACTACAGGTATCTGCAGATCGCCGACTCTCTTTCACTCACGGCCTGTTTGCGCAGGTCCGAGCCGCAGCGGGTATGTGGCGTGAGGATGTTCGTGCGCGAGGATGCAGCGTCAGAACGAGACCCTGGGATGGCGATCACACTCCATCTCGAGCCGTTTCCCTTCGCTGGTTCGACGACTTTTCAGGTTCGGTGCCGCGTCATTCCGGATCGCTACTACTCGGGCGATGCCGATTTGGCCGTCGAGCTGGCCACGGCTCGGTGGCAGGACCTCCAGATCCGGGTGGCGAGACACTAGGGCTATCGCAGATCTGCGGCGGCCCAGAGCTTGGTGTACTTCTCGCAGTGGAGGACGATGGAGCGGAAACGCTGAAGCTCGACATCGGCCGGCACCTCGTAGCGCTGTGCGCCACGATGAGACGTCAACACCGCCACCAACTGCGATCCCCGCGTGGCGTTGCGGTTGTCGAGGCCTTCGGTGGCGTTCGGCGACAGGAAGATCTTGAGGTCGGGTGCACTCTTGGTACTAAATGCCTCGTCCAGAACGACCCAGGTCTTGCCGCCGTCGCGCACGATCTTCCAGGTACCGTCGACGTCGAATCCCTTGGTCGTCCAGGTGCCCTGATGCACGACCTGGCCCTGGGCTGATACCGACATCGGGAGAAACAGCCCGAGATAGAGGAAGAGCAGAGCCGCCGCCAGTCGAACCGCACGCCGAGCGTCGTTTCGTGACCGGGCGCTTCCAGCGGACAGACTATGTACGCCGGTCGGTGCCTTTCCCGAGGCTGTGGAGATCAGTCGGTCGTAGCGTTGCATGGCTCTTTTCCTTTCGATGAGCGGGCCACCCCGCGGTGATCCACGGAAATGACATGCGATCCGCATGCCATCTCCATCTCACAACACCAGGAGAGGCGGTTACGATTCCGACCGGTGGTTGCCCGTAGACCGTCGATCCACAGATTGCACTAGCTTGTCATCCCGAGAGGACGATCATGAGAGCCGTCATCCAGCACTATCGAGAGGCCTTCCAGGGGCTCCCACGGGAGGCCTGGCTTCTGTCGATCGTCCTGTTGGTGAACCGAGCGGGAACCATGGTGTTGCCGTTCCTGTCCCTCTATGCGACCCAGGATTTGGGACTGGGAGTAGAAGTTGCGGGAATGGTGCTCGGAGCCTGGGGTGTGGGGGCTCTTTCCGGAGCCTTCGTGGGTGGATGGCTTTGTGACGTGGTCGGCCCCTTGCGCCTTCAATTCGCGGCGTTGGCGGGTGCGGGTGTGGGCTTCCTGGCCATGGAACATGTCACCAATCCGTGGTGGCTAGCGGTCTGTGTTGCCCTGACGGGGACCTGTGCGGAGGCATTCCGACCGGCCAACTCGGCGGCTCTGGCCGCTTTCACGCCCGACGAGTTGCAGCCTCGAGCGGTGGCCCTGAATCGTCTGGCAGTGAATCTCGGCTTTTCGCTGGCACCGGCCATCGGTGGACCCCTCGCGGCATGGAGCTATAGCTGGCTCTTTCGAATCGACGGCGCCACGTGCCTCCTCTCGGCACTCTTGCTTCGACATCTCTTCCGCCATGTCTTCCACCGAGGCCCGCTGCAGACGACTGCAGACGCCGAGCGTACGCCTTCGGGACGCGAAGACCTGCACCCAATGCAGGATGTGCTCTTTCTCGTTTTCCTGGCGCTGTTCATTCCCGCGGTCATGACCATGTTCCAGGTCTTCGGGGTCTATCCGGTCTACCTGAAGGAAGTCTTCGGTATCGAAGAGGCGCGTTTCGGTCTCTTGATGTCGGGCAATGCAGTTCTCATCCTGTGTTTCGAGATGGTGCTGACACGCTGGATGGAGGAACGAAACGCCATCCGGGTTACGGGCCTCGGCGCCCTGCTTCTCGGTGCTGGATTCGCCATCCTTCCCTTCGGTCCCGGGCTCGGGGTGGCCATCCTCTCCTTGATCGTCTGGACGACCGGCGAGATGCTCTCTGTGCCGTTTTCCGGAGGTTGGATCGCTCGCCGCGCCGGGCGCCGTCACCGAGGGAAATACATGGGTCTCTATACCGCTTCTTGGGGTGTCGCTTTCATGGCCGGACCTCCTCTGGGTGCATCGGTCTATGCCCGTTTCGGTCCCGACGCCTTGTGGTGGGGTGCTGGAGTGCTGGGTGTATTGAATGGGGCAGCGTACCTCCTACTGGCTTCGTGGGAGACCCGGAAGAACGGCCCGGCCGGTAACGCTCCTTGATGACTCCGAGGCTTCTGCCGGACGTGGGACTCGCCCGGACTCGATCTCTTCAGTCGCGTTCGAGGTAGGTGTATCCAGCAAGACCTTCTTCGTAGGTCTTCATCAGACATCTCGCTTCTTCCCGCGACAACTTCTTGCGACGGATTGCCCGTTCGGCACGGCGGCGCACCTTGGCGATCAGATCTTCGCGCTGGTATTCCACGTACCGAAGAACCTCGGTCACGGAGTCGCCTGGTACGAAGTGTTCGATCTCGTATTCACCTTCGTCATCGATGGTGACGTGGATCGCGTGCGTGTCGCCGAAGAGATTGTGAAGATCTCCCAGGATCTCCTGGTAGGCACCGACGAGGAAGAAGCCCAGGTGATAGGGCTCGTCGCCCACTTCGTGCAACTCCAGGACCCGTCGTACTTCGCCGGTGTCGAATCGGGGGGTCTCGGAGCTGCGCACGAAACGATCGACCTTGCCGTCGGAGTCGCAAGTGATATCGGCCAAGGTGCCGCGTCGCGTGGGTTCTTCGTCGAGCCTGTGGATGGGCACCACGGGGAAAAGCTGATCGATGGCCCACGAGTCAGGAAGACTCTGGAACAGAGAGAAGTTGCAGAAGTAGGTGTCGGCGAGAGACTCCTCGATACCCTGCAGCTCCGGTGGTACGGACGGCAAGTCACGGACCAGGGCGCGGACCCGGCTGCACAGCGCCCAATAGAAGTCTTCTGCCAGGACCCGGTGTTCCAGGGACATGTGTCCCAGATTGAACAGGTTGAGGACGTCTTCTCGATACTGCTGGGCGTCGTGGTAGAGCTCGCGGAGATTCTCCAGCGAGAGCGATTTGTGGGCCTCGTGGAGGTTCCGCAGCACGATACCGGCGTCTTCGGGCAGTTCCGCCGGTAGCTGGCCGACCCGGAACTCGCCGACTCCCAACACCTCCGCGACCAACACGGCGTGATGGGCCACGGTGGCTCGTCCCGCCTCGGTGACCAGGTGCGGATGGGGAACGCCTGCGGGATCGCATGCCTCCATCAGCCCAGCCACCACGTCGTTGGCGTATTCCTGGAGGCTGTAGTTCATCGAAGACGCGAAGTTCGACTGGCTGCCGTCGTAGTCGACGCCCAGTCCACCACCGGCATCGAAGTAGATCAGCGGAGCGCCGAGCTTCACCAAGTTCACGTAGAGCCAAGCGCCCTCGCGAATGCCACCCTTGATGTTGTGAATACTGGAGATCTGACTGCCGAGATGGAAATGGAGCAGCTCGAGACAGTCCAGCATGTCTTGCGAGGACAGATACTCCACCGCCTCCATCAGCTCGCGAGCTCCCAGGCCGAATTTCGAGCGGTCGCCGCCCGAAGCTTCCCAGCGCCCCGCACCTTTGCTGGACAAGCGAGCGCGCATGCCGACCACCGGCCGGATCCCGGTACGCCGAGACACTTGGACGATGTGACGCAACTCCGAGGGCTTCTCGGCCACCAGGATTACCTTGGGTCCGAGACGGGACGCGAGGAGCGCCGTCTCGATGTACTCCTCGTCCTTGTAGCCGTTGCACACGATGAGCGCGTCGGGATCGTCGAGCAGCGCCATCACTGCCATCAGCTCCGGTTTGGATCCGGCTTCCAGGCCGAAATGAAACTCGCGGCCGTAGTTCACCAGGTCCTCCACCAGGTAGCGGTTCTGATTGACCTTGATGGGATAGACCCCGCGGTAGGCGCCGGTATAGCTGTACTGCTCGATGGCGTGTCGGAAGGTGTCGTGGATCTGCGCGATGCGTGTCTTGAGTAGATCCGAGAAGCGAATCAGGAGTGGCAGCCCGATGCCACGCTCCTTTACCTCCTCCACGAGCTCTTGAATGTCGATGACAGGTCCGGGGTCACCAGATGCGGTTCTCGTGGGCCCCATGCAGATGTGGCCCTCGTCGTTGACGGAGAAGTAATCCTTGCCCCAGGCGTGGATGCCGTACAGGCGGCGTGATCGATCCAGGGTCCAAGGAGGTGCAGTCGTGTCGGACGCTCGCGTAGCGTCTTCGGTCGGGCTCATCGTGACGGATCTCGCAGAGAAGTGGCCGGTGCACGGGACAGACGCCGGACTCGCGGCGGGCCGGGCAGTCTAGCGCAAGGCCGCGGACCACAAGGGCTTTGGTACGCTCCGCGTTTCGCGACGAGTTCGTCGTCGGACGCTCGCGGCCCCAGGAGAATCCGCCCTTGACTGCCTCTCGAATTCCGGCTCGATCAGCACACGAAGTGGTCCGTGACTTCATGGACCATCACTACCGTCACTTCAACGCGCGCACCGTCGTCGAGGCCGCTGCGGCCTGGGTGGATCAGCTGGCGCAGGGCAACAGAATGTTCCTCACTTTGGCCGGTGCGATGAGCACAGCGGAGTTGGGAATCACGTTGGCGGAGCTGATCCGGCAGAACAAGGTCCATGGCATTTGCTGTACAGGCGCCAATCTGGAAGAAGACGTTTTCAATCTGGTGGCTCACGACCACTACCACCGTATCCCCAACTGGCGCAGCCTCACCGCAGAGGAGGAGCTAGAGCTGGCGGACCGTGGACTCAACCGTGTCACCGATACTTGTATCCCGGAAGAAGAGGCGATGCGGCGCATCGAGCACCACGTACTGAGGTTGTGGCAGGAAGCCGACAGAGCCCGGGAGAGCCACCTGCCGCACCGATACCTCTACCGGCTCTTACTGTCTGGTGAATTGGAACCGCAGTATCAGGTCGATCCTTCGCACTCGTGGCTGCTAGCTGCAGCAGAGAGAGACCTTCCGCTATTCGTGCCGGGTTGGGAAGATTCGACGCTCGGCAACATGTGCGTCGCAAGTCACGTCCGTGGCGAGATCGAGCGGCTAACCACCGTGGGTTCGGGCTTGCACTACATGCGCGAGCTGGTGGACTGGTACCGCGAGGTGACCCGGGATGCTGGCTTGGGCTTCTTTCAGATCGGTGGCGGCATCGCCGGCGACTTTCCTATCTGTGTCGTGCCGCTGATCACCCAGGACCTGCGGGAGGAAACCCGCCTGTGGTCCTACTTCTGCCAGATCAGCGACTCCACGACTTCTTACGGCTCGTACTCGGGCGCCGTGCCGAACGAGAAGATCACATGGGGCAAGCTCGACACGGAAAGTCCCAAGTTCATCATCGAGTCGGATGCGACGATCGTGGCACCTTTGATCTTCAGCTACGTCCTGGCCCACGACTCCGGTTCCTGAGATTTCGCCCGGTCCGGAATAGTGAGGTGGCTGCATCTGTTATAGTTGCAGATAACAACGATTCATTCGAATCGTGTGGCCTGAATACGATGCCCAAGATGAGAACCGAAGATCTGAGTCTGTCGCGACGCGTACCCGGGCGATCCACCGACCAGCGTTCCGACGACGCGTCCTTGACATCCGACGCGAGAGCGCTTCATCGGTCACTGGCAGAGCTGATCCGCCTCCTACAGTTCCGCGATCGTGACCGCATCTGTTGCCACGAAGTGACGGTCAGTCAGTGCTACGCGCTGCAGGCAGTGGTGCGAGACGGCCCGATGCGCCTGAACGACCTGGCATCGTTTCTGTACCTCGACAAGTCGACCACCAGTAGGGTCGTGGACAGCCTGCAGCGGAAGGGATACTTGCTGCGCTCCCCGGACCCATCGGATCGTCGGGCGGTACAGCTGGAAGCTACCGGCGAAGGTCGCCGTCTGGCTGGCCGCGTCGAGGCGGAGCTGCAAGCCGAGAGCGAGGCTGCCCTCGCGGGTCTGGACAGCGAGGTTCGGCAAGGCGTCCTTCGCGTGCTGACGCTCTTGATCGAACGACAGGCCAGGTGTGTGGAGTTCAGTGCAGGCTGTTGCCGCTGGCGTCCAGCCTCCGTTGCCAATCCAGACACCTGCTGTTGATGGCGGAGGCCTCCTGGGATTGTCCTTCAGATAGTTGCAGATACCAACTGACCTTTCATCCCACCTACACTTCAACGACCCAAAGGAGATCGCCATGAAGCGTTACATGCTGCCGCGTGTCGCCCACTGTTGCGAGGGCGCCTAGACCCGTTCCTGGACATGAACCGAAACTGTTCCAGCGCGCTGTGCAGCCCG
>JALCBJ010000226.1 GCA_028066595.1 Thermoanaerobaculia bacterium | reverse complement strand
AACCCACCATGACGGCTCCGGCTCCCCGTGTACGCACGCTCCAGAACAGCACCACAGCCGGCAGCAGGAGGAGGACCGTGGCCGTCTGCACCAACGCCCTGACCAAAACCTCGAGATCGGTGGTGAGCGCTGCCACGAGACCGTGCGCTCGCTCGAAGTGAGCGAAGAGAAGAAGGGCTAGTGCCTGAACGCCGAGCACCACGATCACAGACGATGCTCGACGAGAAAAAAACCGCACAGTGGACGGTACCGCCAGTGCCAGATCCAGGCTCCCGGCACGCCGCTCCAGCGCAACGATGCTGGACAGAGCAGGCACGCCGACGAGCAACGCAGGAACGATCACCACTCGGTGGTAGACCAAGTTGATACCGCCGCCCTCCATCATCACTTGAAAGAAGGCGTCGAATACGACCAGAACATTCACTGCCGCAAAGAGCAATAGCTTGCCACCGACGAGCAACCTGAGGTCGAGCAGCAGACGACGCACGAAGGTGAAGACTCCGGGCATCTTCCGTTCGACGAACCGACCAATTGGCCGTACCCACTGCGTGAGGTCGTACGATACGAAGCTCATCGCAAGGGCACCTGCTCAGCCCCCATGCCACCACCACCGAAAAGGCGCAGGCAGAGTCCTTGTGGATCGAGGATGGCGACCTGGGGCCGCACGTCGACATCGAACGAGAATTCGCCGCGGCCGCGACTCGGGACGATCACATCCTGACGCAGCTCCGGGCCGTCGGTCCGTACCACCACAGGGCAATCGACCTGGCCATCCGCAGCGTTCGCCACGGCGCCCACGACTCGGAAACCACCATGGCGTGGAATGACGCGCACATCCTCCAGAGACAGCTCGGGAAGCGAGCCGTTGACGAAGAAATCCTGGAAGAAGCCATCCAGATCCTCTCCGCTGCGGGCTTCGAGCAACTCGAACAACTCCTCTGCTGTCGCCGCGTCCTCTGTTTCCCGACTCAAGAGATCCGCCACGGCAGCGACAAGCGTGTCGATACCCACTCGCCGCTCCAACTGCAACACTACGGCCGGCACCTTATGCGCCAAAGCAATGCCATGGTACGGATGGAGCCCGAGAAGTGGTCGCTTGAGTTGGACCGCGTACCAAGCCGGCTTCCCTTGTCCGAGTATGGCGTTCCTTTTGGCTACACCCATGCGACGTTTCATCAGGCTGGAAAGAAACGACCGCAGCATGTAGCGCTGATCGGGATCCAGACGACGGGAGGCCGCGACCTCGGTGCCCAGGATGCCATCGAGGATGGCAGCGGGATCCAGCAACCCGTCTGCAGCCATGTGATGCTCTCCGAACCTGACCAGGCGTCCCAGGCTTTCGGGGCGGCTCCACTCCCAGATACGCAACATCATGCCGCGGCCGCCGAGGACGAGCTCGGGCGCCTGCTCCACCACCGCCAAACGGTCGATTCCCGAATAGCCGGGCCAGGCCTTCGAGCTGGCCGCGATCGTCTGTTGAAGCTCCGGCAGCATGGATCTCAACTTGCGCTCATGGCGCGAAGAGGCTGCCGCCAGCACCGGTAGCTCACCGAGCCGTACCCAGCGCCCTCCGAGAATCTGCAGCTCGTGGACCGGCATCGCGCAGGAATCGACGAGCCGCACCGGTTCTCCCAGATCTGCCACCTTCGACATTCCGCCACAGGTCGAAGCGATTGAAAGGGGTGGAGCTACCTCGCCCGAGCTCAGACGATCCTCCAAGGTGAGCTCGGGTAGAAAGGTCAGATCCAACTCCACCTTCGCGCCTGCGGAGGAGGACTCCTCGGGTACGTCCCATCCACGTTCTCCGACCAACACCGGCTTCGGGGTCAGCTCCCATGTGGAATAGCGGGGTACCAGACCCAACATCTCCGCTCGCAACTGGACTCCACGATTCGTCACGGCCGGTGCCAGTCGGCTCTTGGTCAGGTCGGAGCGGCGAAACGGCGCTCTTCGGTTCTGGTAGTCATCCCAGAGAGTGGAGAACGAGGCACCATCCTCCCCTCGCAGAATGAACACGAGATCGGCTGCACGACCCTTCAATGAACCGCTCAAGCGGAAGCGCTCACCTACCTCGGGGCGAGGCACGAGCTTCATCAACCATCGATCCCAATGCCTCTCCGAATCAGTGAGAGCCCACTCATCGGCTGGCTCCCACTCGCCTGATGCGCTCACCTTCTCCACGACGAAATCTCCCGCGTCGAGATGTGGGTGAAAGGTAAACGCCAGTTGGAGCCCGGCTGCTGGTTCCTCAGCAACCCCCGGACTCTCTGCGAGCGAGAATTCGGCGCTCCATCTCAGCTCGAGCTGGTCCCGCGACAGCCAACCCGTACTGCGCCATGTGGCCGTCGCTACGTTTGGATCGGTCACCGGCAGCGAGCCGTGGTGTTGTTCTGCCGTGAAGCGTCGCTGCGCCTCACCCAGAACCCAAGCACCATGGCGCATGTGTTGCCATGGTGCGACGATCGCCACACCGAGCACGACGAAGGTGAGCCAACGTGCTTCACGCAACCCAGCGTCGGGCACGAGGCGCTGCACGAAACCATAGAGTTTGGGCCCCAATGAGCGCAGCCAGTGGTCCTCCGCCAGGCGTAGCGGCGGTAAGTCTCGTTTCGTACGACCGAGCCAGAAAGGAA
>JALCBJ010000075.1 GCA_028066595.1 Thermoanaerobaculia bacterium | reverse complement strand
ATCAACTTCGCGCTGATCGCAGATATGCTAATTAGCGTTAACACGCCCTAGATCAATGCGAAAGAAGACGGGGTGGGCGAGATTAGGAAGGAGACTGCATCCTGTCGAGCTTCATCCACGCGTCAGCTGTTGACAAATAGGACTAAATTGGTCCAGTATTCGCCATTGTGTCGAACCCTCGAGTTGTGACTGATCATGTGTAGAGAGTGCGTCCATCATCGGGAGCCCGGCGACAGGTGTCGCGAGCTGCAGAGGGAAAGGCTGCGCAGGGTGTACCTCTTCGAAGGTCTGCCGGAGCCCCAATTCCGGTCGCTGCTCGACCACATGGCAGAGGTCGAGCTGGAACACGACCAATGGCTCTGCCTTCTTGGGGAGCCCGCGAAGAACTTCTACCTCGTACTGGAAGGGGACGTGGCGCTCGTGCGCACCTCTGCCGATGGCGACGATCTCATCGTCGCCATCCTGGGACCGGGGGAGCTCTTCGGTGAGGACCTCATGTATTGCGACGAGCCGGTGCATCCGCTCAGTGTCCGAGCCCTGTCTGCCAGCCGTCTGGCGTCGTTCGGCTGCGAGCGGAGCCGTCTTTTGCTGGAGGCCGACTCCGAGCTGGCTCTCAAGGTGTTGCGGACCGTCCAGCGTCGGAATGTCATGCTGTTGGAGGAGCTCGAACAGCTGACGGTGCAAGACGCCTCGGCGCGTCTGCTGAGCTTCCTCGAGCGGCAGGCGGCGCTCCACGGTCCCGTGATACCGCTGCGCTTTCCCAAACGCGTGCTGGCCTCGCGACTGTCGATCCGTCCCGAGACGTTGTCGCGGGTGCTCGCGAGGCTCAAGGATTGCCACCGCATCCGGGAAGAGGGAGGCTCACTGATCGTCGCCGACCAGGAGGCGGGCTGTGCGCTTTGTGAGACCTGTCCGGCTCGGCATTGGGGTTGCCCCGGCCCGAGGCCCGAAGCTGGGGAGGAAGAGGGGGCGTGGTTGCGGCGGACCGCCTGATACCCTGACGGCTCGCCTCATCTACAGGAGGAGCCCTGCCCATGCAGTCCCGTTCGCCGTTCGTGTGTCGTCTTCTCGTCTTGGCCTTGGTGTTCGGTCTTCTCATTCCGTCCCTGGTCGCAGCAGATGCCAGGGATCTGGTGCTGGTGCTCGACGCGTCCGGTTCCATGTGGGGTCGCATGGGCGGTAGCGAGAAGATCGTGATCGCACGCCAGGTGCTGGGCGACCTGATCGCCGACCTACCGGACGGTGACGTCGCTCTGGTGGCCTACGGCCATCGTCGGGAGGGCGACTGCGCCGACATCGAGACGTTGGTGCCGCTCTCTACCCTCGACCGTTCCGGGTTGAAGACCGTGATCGACGGGATTCAGCCCCGCGGCAAGACACCTCTCACGGCGTCGACCCAGGTGGCTATCGACGTGGTGAAGGAGCGCTCGTCTCCAGCTACCGTCATCCTCGTCAGTGACGGCGTAGAGACGTGCGGTGGCGATCCGTGCGCCACGGTCCGGGCGGCGCGGGAAGCCGGGGTCGATTTCGTGCTCCACGTCGTCGGCTTCGGAATCAAGGAGGGTGACGTCGCGCCGCTGGAATGTGCCGCCCAAGCGGGAGGTGGGTTGTACTTCCCGGCGGACGACGCCGGTGCGTTGGCGGATGCTCTTCAGAGAGCCGTCGAGCCGCCCGTGATGCCCGACGCCAGATTGCTCGTCCGAGCGGTGGGGAGCGACGGCTTACTCGATGCGTTGGTGACCGTGACGAGGGACGGCGAGGACGTTGCCACCGGCCGCACTTACACCAGTGCCGATACCAATCCCCGTGTCTTCGGTCTCGCCGCTGGCATCTATGACGTAGAGGTGGCTGCGGTTGGGATCCCCGGTGCCTCGCCGGTCCGTTTCTCGGGAATCGAATTGCGGGCGGGTGACGAGGTCGAGCGCCTCGCCGACTTCCGCAGCGGTGAGATCTCCGTGCGGGTGACGCGCAACGGTGAGCTTTCCGATGCCACGGTCCGAGTCCGCCGAACGGATTCCGGTGACCAAGTGACGGCGAGCCGGACGTATCGACGTCCTCAGTCCAACCCGGACATCCTCACCGTCACCCCGGGTATCTACGACGTCGAGATCGGCTCGGTGGAGATCGCCGGCAAACCCACGCGTGTCTGGAACTCGGTGCAGGTAGACAGCGGGGAGCGTACCGAGCTGTCTCATGAGTTCTCGAGTGGCGTCTTGCGTCTGGGTGCGACGTCCGGCGGAGAGCTGATCGATGCCGTTGTGCGGGTTCTCCGTGCGGAAGGCGGTCAGGTCGCCCAAGGCCGTACCTACACCGACCCCAAGAGCAATCCGAAGACCTTCGTCCTGACGCCGGGCAGCTACTCGGTCTCTGTCAAACCCGTGGGCCAGACAAGCCTGAATCCCCGCGAGTTCACGGTGCAGGTGGAAGTCGGCGCAACGGTCGAAGAGATCGTGACGTTCGACGGCTAGTGTCTCGTGCGGAAAGTACTGTGAGGGTTCGGCCGTGGGGCTCGACGTGCCACCCAGGCGCGCCGACGAGGAATAGCAGAGCTATTTCGAGGAGACGCAACGCCGGTGGCGCGACGAAGAGCCGGAGCAAATACCACAGAACTTTCCAAGCGGGACACTAGCGTTCGATCGTCTGGAACGTTGTGATCTTCGATTTCCGAATCGGGATCTCGACCCACCCTCCGTCGATTTTCACGGACACGACCAAGCTCTTCGATCTCACCTCTTTCAGGGTGCCGATCGATTCGGACTGTGGTCCGTGGATGATGCGGACGGTCTTGCCGACATGGTGCTGTGCCTGAGCAAGAGGAACGTCGACGGCGTTCTCGAGCTCTGTGAATTCGCTACTGAGGAGGTCGATAGGAGCTGGTGCTAGGCTGGAAGGATCCTGACCACTCTCCAACATCTCGTCGTGCATGGCCTCGTAGTAGCGATCTCGCGCATCCCCTACCAACTGGTCCAGCTTGTCTCGGCCCGCCGTGATCCAGATGATGCCCACCAGGCCGGCGATCACAAGCAACGAAGCAATCGTTCCGAGGAGCATGCTGGCCAGGTAGGTCGAGAACGCCCGCAGGATCGAGATCGAATAGATCCATGTCACCACGACCGTGCCGACGATCAGGGTCAGAACGACGCTGATCATGGTTTCGGTGAAGAAGTCGGCCAACGTCAGCTTCATCACGTCCTGGGCATCGGTCCGAAGAGCCAGCCCGAGCTGGAGGATCGCGTTCAGGAGGCCGATCGCCACCGTGGCCCGAAACGCCTTTCGGTACGGTGCCTGGACGCCAGCCAGCTTGGCACCGAGGTGCAGGAAGAGAGCTTGTAGTGCCAACACACCGACGAAGAGTAGAAGCGCCACCGCACAGCCGATGGCCAAGAATCCGCCGCCCGTCAGCTCCATCGAATCTCCTCAGAGCACGTCGAGATTTGCGTACTTGGCGATCAGCTTTCGTCGTCCCACGCTGTCAAAGTACACGATCAGCTTGGCCGCGTCACCTTGCCCCTCGATCTGTAGCACCTTTCCGAGGCCGAGCTTCTCGTGGCGTACCCGGCTGCCCTTTTTCGGGGTACCGCCGATAGGAGTCGTGGGATCGAACGGTAGACGGAGGTTGGCGGGCCGGTCGGGCTCTCGGAGAGGCTTGGTGATTCTGGGATCGTCTCGTTTTGCGGCCTTGGGCTTCTTGCCGAGGAAGGAGTAGATGTCCTGCTCTGAACGGCTCGAGGTGCCGTCCGAGCCATGGCTACCGAATCCTGAGCCGTACGAGCCATAACCACCCGAGCGACCCGATCCGAACCCGTAGCCCGCACCGCGGGTCGTCTGAAACAGCTCGGGCGAGTGTTCGGCCACGACGTGCCCCCCTGGCACCTCCGCGAGGAAGCGCGATTCCTCCTGGTCCTGGTATTGCCCCGCCTGTCTCCTGCGCTTACATGTGGTGAGGAAAAGTCTCCGCTTGGCCCGTGTCATTCCTACGTAGAGCAGTCGCCGTTCTTCCTCCAGATCTTCCTCCAACGCCTGGGAATTGAAGTGTGGCAATAGCCCCTCCTCCAACCCGGCTACGACGACGGCCGAGAATTCCAGGCCTTTGGCGGAGTGCAATGTCATGAGGGACAGACCGGACTCGCCCAGAGCGTCGGTATCCGACGCCAGGGCGACGTGATCGAGGAAGGCCGACAGCGAGTCCTCCATGGCAGAGTCTCGATACGCGGTTTCCTCGGTGAAACTCTGTGCCGCAGATAGCAGCTCCTCGATGTTCTCGAGGCGCGAACGGTCGTCCTCGTCGCTGTCGTCGAACTGGTCCAGATAGTCGGTGGCTTCCAGAAGCTGGCGCAAGAGTGCCGGCAGCGGAAGGTCGTCCGCGAGGTGGCGTAGCTCCGTCACCAGGGTCCGGAACTTCACGAGCGACGAGCGCGCCCTGGCGTCGAGTCCCGCGAGACGGGTGTCGTCGCTCAGTGCTTGCCACGGGGTCATGCTGCCCCGCTCGGCGATCTTGGTGAGCAAGCCGCGCGTCTTCTGGCCGATACCTCGGGGTGGCCGATTGAGCACCCGCTCGAAGGAAAGCACATCGTCGGGATTGCGCAGCAGGCGCAGGTAGGCCACCAGGTCTTTGATCTCCGCCCGCTCGTAGAAACGGACCCCGGCCACGAGGTTGTAGCGCAACCCGCGGCGGAGTAGCTCCTCTTCGAGAGCACGGGTTTGTGCATTGGTGCGCACCAGCACCGCCATGTCGTGCCACGGGATGCCATCCGATGGGCCGTCGCCGCCACCACCGTCCCGCCGCAGCTCATCCAGAGTGTTCACCACCCAGCGAGCCTCGTCCTTCTCGTCCCGGCCACGGAAGAGCACGATCTTGTCGCCGGCTCCGACATCGGTCCACAGGCGTTTGCCACGACGGCCGCAGTTGTGCGAGACGACGGCTCCAGAAGCGTCGAGAATGGTCTGGGTTGAGCGGTAGTTTCGCTCCAGTTTGCGCACCGTGGCCTCAGGGAAGCTCTCCTCGAATTGCAGGACGTTGCGCAGATCGGCTCCACGCCACCGGTAGATCGACTGATCTTCGTCACCCACGGCTGTGAGACGGGCCTCAGCTCCGGCCACGAGCTTTACGAGCTCGAGTTGGGCGTGGTTGGTGTCCTGGAACTCATCGACGAGCAGGTGCGGGAACCGCTCTTGGGTTCGGCGGCGGATCCCGTCGTCTTTGCGCAGCAGCTGCACTGACAGGCGAATCATGTCGTCGAAGTCGACGCCGCTGCTTTCCCGTAGCAGACTCTGGTAGTGCTGGTAGACGCTAGCCACTTTGCGCGAGAAGAATTCGTCGGCCTCCCGGCCATACTGCGCAGGACCGACGAGCTGGTTCTTCGCCGACGAGATGGCGCTGAGGATGGCTCTGGGTCGAAAGGCGTCCTCGGGTACCTGAGCCGCCTTCTGTGCCTTCTTGATCAGACTCAGCTGATCCGATGAGTCCAGGATCGAGAAGTCGCGGGGCAGGTCGACTTTGGGCCCGTAGCGGCGCAGCAGCCGCAGCGCGAAACGGTGAAACGTGCCGACGAAAGACGGTAGCGGGTAGAGGCCCAACAGCTCTTCGATGCGTTCGCGCATCTCCGCCGCTGCTTTGTTGGTGAAGGTGACGGCGGCAATGGCGCCCGCGTCCACGTTTTGTTTCTTGACCAGCCAGGCGATGCGGTAGGTAATGACACGGGTCTTGCCCGAGCCAGCCCCCGCGATCACCAGCTGCGGCCCGTCACGGTGTGTGACGGCAGCCAATTGTTCCGGGTTGAGCGTGCCTTCGAAGTCGAGCCGGTCCTGGGTGGTGGCGGTCATGTGCCCGACCCTACCGGAGTCTCACTTCGGTACGTAGGCCTCGAACCCCAGGAACCACAGGCCGAGGACGAATACCGGCGTCGCCAGAATCAGTGCGTCGAGCCGGTCGTAGAAGCCACCGTGTCCGGGGAGAATGTTCGAAGAGTCCTTGACGCCAGCCCCCCGTTTCACCAGCGATTCGACGAGGTCGCCGAGCTGGCCGGTGACCGCGGTGACCGCCGCCAGGGCCAGCAGCTCATTGTGTACCTCGCCGAGACGGAAGTAGGCCCAGAGCGCCATGGTCAAGATGCCCGCCAGGAACCCCGCCACGGATCCTTCCCAGCTCTTCTTGGGGCTCACACGGGGCGCGATCTTGTGGCGTCCGATCTTGCGCCCTACGAAGTAGGCCGCGGAATCGCCGAAGGCGACGATGGCCACGAGCAAGAAGACCAACCAGGCGTCGACCATATGGATCCGGTACATGGCGATCGGTGGAATGGCGAAGTAGGGGATGCCGAAAGCGAGGAAGCCCATGGACACGGCGGCCTCGCGTACGTCGCACTTTCCAAACAGTGTGGTCAGTGCTGCGATGGCCACGAGACCGAATCCGAGACCCAGCGCCGTAGCCAGAGCCACTCTCTCCGAAGGCTCCTGGAGCAAGACGAAGGCGCCGCCGGTCGCTGCCACCGGTACCCAGATCAGGAGACTGCGCAGCGGTGCCGAGGGCGCCCAGTGGCGCACGATCGCTGCATACTCGCTGGCCGCAAGAACGAACACCACCAGCCATGTGACGAACGCCGCCAGTGGCGGAAACGTGAAAATGGCGACCAGTGCGAAGCCCCCGACACCGAATCCGGTGATCAAACGCTGGCCGACTCCGGAGGGTGGTTCGGCCTCTTGGGTCGAGTCACTCGGGCTGGGAGGAGCGGTCATGATCGGGCGCTAAGGTACCACGGGAGAACGTGATCTTCCGAACTGTTCCAGCACGGGCCAGTCGTCGGGATACGCCACCTTTTCGAGGCACAGACCCTGGGCCGGTGCCGTGATTCCCGCCTCCCGGCGCTTCCGCCCAGGACCCAACAATCTCGCCATGTCGTCTACCGGCCGGTCGCCCTGGCCGATCTCCACCAGGGTTCCCACCAGGGAGCGGACCATTCCACGCAGGAAACCCTCGCCCCAGAACTCGACGCGCAGGTGGCCCTCGGGTGAAGCGTCGATACGGCAGGAGTAGAGGCGCCGGACGCCTTGGGAATGAGATCCACCCGCCAGGGCGAAGGCGGAGAAATCGTGGCGGCCGGGCAAGCTTCGAAGCGCCGAAGCCATGGCGCTGACGTCGAGAGGCCGATGTACGTGGAAGGCTCGTTCCGCCTCGAACGGGGGAGCCACGCGACCCCGAAAGATGCGGTATGCGTAGCGTTTTCCGGTTGCCGATCTCTGCGCATGAAATGGCCGTTTTCCCGGTGCGAGTCGCTGCGCGTCGAGAACCCGGATCGACGCTGGCAAGAAGTGGTTCGAGCCGGTGACGAGGGCTCGAATGGGCAGATCCGGCAGCGGAGCGCCGGGCTCGCCACGCCGTGCCAGGTGGGCCACCTGGCCGAGCGCGTGGACACCAGCATCAGTACGTCCGGCGCCGTGGGCGACGAGGTCCGTCCGGGTCAACTCGGCCAGTGCATCCTCCAGGGTTTCCTGTACCGTCGATACGCCTTGCTGTCGCTGCCATCCGGCGAATGGAGCTCCGTCGTAGGCGATCGTCAGACGCACGGATGTCGCGGAGCGGGTCACGACACCGCTTGCTCCCCGGCCCTGGCGACCGGACGGATGGGCCACCACCGGTCCGTGCACAGCAGCACGAAGACCGGCCCCCAGATCGCCAGCCACATCCATGGGAAGAGCGCCAGTCCCTCCAGGTGCTGCGGCAGGTAGGCCAGAACCTGAAGCGCCGACGCCAGCAGCCAAGCACGGTGGCGTAGCAGCGCTGCCCACGGAAGCACGGTCAGGAGATACCAGGGATAGACCGTCGCCATGGCGAGGAGCACGGCGGCAAAGAGCCGCCCGGTACGTGCAGCGAGCATCACCGGCGGATCTTCCGGCCGTCCGGGTGGTCGCAGCATCTCCCGAAGCACAAAGATGCCGAAGCCCGCGAGAAGTAGCAGCTTTGCCAGAAACTCCGGGTATACGTAGTGGTAGAGGCGATTCCAGCGCTCGTGAGCCGCGGAGTCCTGGGCGAGGGTCAGCTTGGCTCGATCGAGCCCGGACTTGATCCAATCGGCGGCAGGCGTGGCGTCGATCAGCCGATGGAGCGGCTCGTAGATCGGTCCGTTGAACTCCCACTGCACGCCGTAGATCAGCAGGCCGGGCGGTACCCCGACCCCCAGAGCCACCGGCAAAGTGCCGAGAGCGAGGGCCGCCAACACCACGGTGACGAAGACGGTGCGGCGTTGGGGGAGAGCGTGGGTCCAGACCGGTAGGGCCGCCAAAGGCACGATTTTCGCGAGAACGGACCCTGCAGCGCAAAGGCTTGCGAGCGCTGGTTTCCTCGACGCGACACAGAAATATACGGTCGCCACGACCAGTGCCGCCATCAAAGCGTCGACGTGTCCCATGCCGGCGACTTCGAGACAAACGAGCGGATTCCATGCGTAGAGGAGAGCTCGCGTCCGAGGCAAACCGAGCCGCGCCGCCAGACGGATCAAGAGGAGGCAGCCTAGGAGATCCGCGATTGTGAGTAGAATCTTGATTCCCCAAAGAGGCCCGACCCAAGCCGGCGCCAAGCCCGCGGCGGCGAAGGTCGCTAGTGCCAGCGGCGGGTAGACCGTCGGGATCTCGCGATGGGGCATCCTCTGCCATCTTTCGTCCCTCAACGGAGTGAGCTCTTCGGCCTCCGGTGCAAGGGCATAGGGATTCAGGCCCGCGTGTACCACCTTGCCGTCCCATGCATAGCGCAGGATGTCGTCCGACAGCGTCGGCGGCAGTGGCAGCCAAACGACCCGCAACATACCCGCCATCAGAAGCACCCCGAGCACTGCACCTCCCCTGACGAAGGCTCGCCCTCGCGTCATCCGTCGGACGGCCCAGATCCAGGCGGCGAAGGCCAGAGCCAGGACCGCCACCGTCCACAAGGGCCGGGCTCCCAGATCCCAGACCGCCAGCAGCAGACCATGAGCCACCAGAAGCGGCCACGCAGCACGGAGGGCTTCCGCAAGTCCGCGGGTGCCCGAGCTACCGGGGAGATCAGTCGATGACGTCGCTGACCGAGTCGATCTGGGCGCATCGGGCCCTGGAGGTACTACCGCCAACGATTCTGGTCCTCTACTACGCGGTCCTGGGGATCCTGGCGCTCTATGGGCTGCACCGCTTGGCCCTGGTGTGGTCGTATCGCCGCCACGACGAGTCGGAGGTCGTGCCGCCGGCACCCGCTGAATGGCCGGCAGTCACGGTGCAGTTGCCACTCTTCAACGAGAGGTACGTGGCGGAGCGCCTGATCGAAGCGGTCTGCGCCCTAGAGTATCCCCGCCACCGACTGGAGATCCAAGTCCTGGATGATTCCGTCGACGAAACGCGTCATATCGTCGCTCGCAAGGTGGAGGAGATGAAGGGCCGCGGTCTCGACATCGTGCACCTGCATCGAGAGGACCGGCACGGCTATAAAGCCGGTGCGCTGGCCGCTGGCTGTGCCGCCGCCAAGGGCGAGCTGCTGGCGGTCTTCGATGCCGACTTCGTGCCGCCTCCGAGCTTTCTCGTCGACAGTGTCCCGTACTTCACCGCCGATCCCGGGCTGGGTATGGCGCAGGCCCGTTGGGGTCACCTGAATCGCGAGCAGTCGCTGCTCACTGCCGTCCAGGCCATCCTCCTCGATGGCCACTTCGTCGTCGAGCACACGGCTCGCCACCGCACCGGTTGCCTGTTCAATTTCAACGGTACCGCCGGTATTTGGCGACGGCAGGCCATCCGCGACGCCGGTGGTTGGGATCACGACACTCTGACCGAGGATCTCGACCTCTCCTACCGCGCCCAACTCGCTGGCTGGCGCTTCCACTACCTGCCGGATCTGGTGGTGCCCGCGGAGCTACCTGCCGACATCAACGCATACAAGAGCCAGCAACATCGCTGGGCCAAAGGCTCCATTCAGACCGCCCGCAAACTCCTCGGAACGGTCCTCGGCACCACCTTGCCGTTCCGAGCCAAGCTCGAAGCGTTCGTCCACCTCACCGCCAACGCCAGCTATCTACTGATGCTATTGCTTTCGGCGCTGATCTTTCCCGCGATGTACCTGCGCCGGGGCGAGGACGCCTGGATGCTCGTGGCGTTCGACCTTCCACTGTTCCTCGCTGCGACGGTCTCGGTGGTGGTCTTCTTCGTCCACAGTCAGAAGCGCGAGGGAGGTATTCCCGCCTGGCGTTGCCTGCTACGCATGCCGGCGTTGATGGCTGTCGGAATCGGTCTGTCGGTGAACAACGCGCAGGCCGTATGGAATGGCCTTTGGCAAGACGGAGGGGTTTTCCATCGCACGCCCAAGGCCGGAGAGACGAAGTCCAAGGCCAGTCCCGCCGTCTACCGTCTTCGGGCGAATCTGTCTTTCGCGCTCGAGACCACTCTCGCCCTCTACTTCTTCATCTGCTTCGCTCTCGCCATCCACTTTCAGATGTGGCTTTCGATTCCGTTCCTGTGGCTCTTCTTGCAGGGATATGTCTACATGACCTGGCTAGGTCTCCAGGGCAGCTGGCATCGCCGCGTCGCCGCACCGCAAGCGGCGTAGTCCCTCGCCAGTCCGACGCCTATCGGTCACGAACGCCGGTTCTGATCCATAACGCAAAACGCCGCTCGGAGAGCAGCGTTTCGTGAGGCGATCGGCATGTAGTGGTGCGCCCGGGAGGACTCGAACCCCCAACCTCCTGATCCGTAGTCAGACGCTCTATCCAGTTGAGCTACAGGCGCGATCGCGGCGTGGCCCGCCGCGGGGAGCGGGATTGTAGACCATCGGTTCGGTGGTTGCAAGCTCGGGCGCCAACCGTCGGCTGTGCCAGGACCCGATCGGTGGCAGAATGAGGCAGTCTCCATGCCTCAGCCGTCTTCGATTCCCGACGCTTCCGGCCAGCCTGCGACGCCGCTCTTTCGGCGCGGCGCGTGGGGCCGCCTGGCGCTGGCACTGCTGCCGCTGGTGGCGGTCAGCGGCCTCCTCCTGGCGTCTCTCTACCGCCCGAGCGCTGACGATGCGTGGTGGAGCGTGGCTGCGATACGGGGCGGCGACTGGAGTGTGGTGCGCGACCTGCACCGGTGGGGTGGCGAGTTGCTCTTGATCGCGGTGTGGCTGCATCTCTTCCGGGTGTTCATGGTGGGTGCCTACCGGCGTCGGTCGGGCTGGGCGGTGTCGGTGGCCGGTACCCTCTTCGTCATCCTGTCGATGGTGACGGGTTGGCTGCTGCGTTTCGATCACGGTTCGGCTCTCGTCGTCGATTCGTTGGCGCTCGGGCTGCCTTTCCTCTATGCGCTCCATGTGCTCGTACTGCCGCTGGCACTGGTCTCGGTGTTCGCGGTCTGGCGGCGGCACCGGGCGTCCGGCGGCGTGACCGGCGAGAAGGGCGAGTCGTGAGCGCCGCGGCCCATCTGGTGGTCCTCGCAGTGCTGTTCTCGGCGCTGCGCGGGCGGCTGCTGTGGACCCGGCTGGGCGGCCTCGCCCTGGGCCTGGCTACGCTGGCGGGCGGCGTCGCGTCGTGGTCGGACACCGAAGTGCGGTCGCGTTTGGCCGATCCCGATCTGTGGCCGGCGGTGCTCTTCGTCGTGGTGGCGGGCTTGCTCGCTTGGTGGACGATGCGGCGGGAGCAGGAGCGGACCCGTCCGATCCACGAGCAGGAGGAGCCGGAGTCCCTGGCACGGCTGGTGCCGCTGAGCCCGTTGATCGTCGGCGGAATGTCGGTGTTTCTGGTGGCGGCGCTGGTGCCGGCCCCCGTGGGTTTGCCTCCTGACTCTGCCGTGGCGCCGGACTCGGCCCTTTCCCACGCGCGGTCGGTGCCCTGGTTCCTCCTCGGCCTGGCGGAGCTGTCGCGCCATCTGGGCCCGCTGGTCGCCTGGTTGCTGATCCCCCTGGCGATGATCCTGGCGCTGGCGGCGACGCCCCGTCTCGACACCAGCCAGCCGGAAACCGAAGGGCCGTTTCGTGGCCGGCGAGACGAGGCTCCGTTCTTTCTCTGGGCGTGGCTGGGCCTCGGTCTGTCGCCGCTGGTGGTGGCCCTCTTCGGTCCGGTGCCGAACGAGGCCGCACCGGGGCCGGCTCTGGCGGAGTGGTTCTGGCTCGATCTCTTGGCGCGCCGCGAGCCCGATCTCTGGCTGCTGCGCGAGCTTCCCGGAGTCTGTCTGGGGGTGGCGGTGGCCGTGGTTCTGCCGTGGATCCTTCCACGCTCGACCTTCACCCGCGGCGTGTTCGGCCGTCACCTCCGTCGGCTGGGCTCCCGCCGCTACATCTACCTCTGCCTGCTGCTCACGGCCTTCATGTTGGTGCCGGTGGGGCTGGCGATGCGCGCCATCGGATTCGGGCCGTGGCTGCGACTGGCAGGTGGCTGGTGGCTTTGAACCTCGAACCGCCGCGCGCACGGACGGGCGGCCTGCTCCTCGTCGGGCTGCTGTGTCTCGTCGCCTGGCGCGTGGAGACGCCCTGGCGTCGCCTGCAGGCCACGTACTTCGATCGCCTGCTGGAGACGTCGCAGCGCGAGCTGGCTGTGCTGCGCTCGGAGTCAGCGGAGGACCTGCGCTTTCTCGAGGGCGAGGTCAGCGTGGCGCGCGACCGGCTGCGGACCGGTGAGGTCGCCGAGTCCGAGCGCCGCCTGCTGGCCCTCGAGCGCAAGCTGCGGCGGACGACGCCGAGGCGAGAGAAGGAGGGGTTGCGCGAGATGATCGACGCGGAGCGACAGAGGCGCGACGACCTTCGCGCGGAGGTCGAGGGAGCAGAGCTCGCGCTGCGCTCGGCGCGGGCGCCGATCGATCGGCTGGAAGCGCGGGTCGACTCGCTGGCTGGCGTCAGAGGCTGGCTGCGGCGGGTTCCGGTGCTACGGTTCCTCGGTGCCGGAGTCGGTCTGCGCGAATCGGTGCCGATGCGAACTGGCCGGCCGGAACGCTGCGTCTCGTGCCATCTTTCCATGTCGTCGCCCATCGCCTCCGAGCCGGAGCTTGCTGCCGCCGCTGCATCCGTTGGGCAGAGCCTCGATGAAGGATGGTCCCGGCTGTTCGCGCCCCACCCCTTACCCGACCTCCATCTGACGGCCGACTCTCGCCATCCGGCGGCCGAGTTCGGCTGCACCTCCTGCCACGGGGGTGACGGCCTGGCCACGGATTTCGCCGCCGCCGGACATCGCCCACCGGACGAGGCCACAGCGAGTCGTTGGCGGCGGCAGTGGGGCTGGAGGCCGTCCACTGCATCGCAGGCGCCGCGGCCGATCCTGGCGGGTCCACGGGTGGAGTCGGCGTGCGTCCGCTGTCACGACGCGCCCTGGCTGCCGTCGGCGCCGGTCCAGGAAGCGGGGCGCCTGCTGGCGCGGTTCATGGCCTGCGCCGCCTGTCACGAGACCGGTCGGCCCGATCTGCAGCCGGCAGCGCCGTCGTTGCAGGACCTGGCGCGACACAAGCATCGCGGCTGGGTGGCGACCTTCCTCGCCCAGTCCTCGCTGTGGAAGCCCAGCTTCATGCCGCACTTCTGGGACGGTGTCGGGCCGGCCGAGCGCGACGCCGAGATCGCTGCCGTCGTCGCATGGCTGTGGCAGGCGGCGGGAGACGTCGGGGCCGCCGGCGACGATTCTGCAGAGATGCCGGCCGAGCTCGTCGAAGCGCAAGTGGCGGGACAGCAGCTATGGCACGAGCTCGGATGTGCAGCGTGCCACGTCATGGAAGCGGAGGTGCGCCGGTGGCAGCTGCTCGGCAGTCAGCGATTGCGCGGGCCGAGCCTGGCGGCGCTCGCCGACGAGGCACGCCCTGGCGCCATAGGTGACCTGCTTCGAGGCCACGATCCGGAATACGACTGGCGGCCGGGGGAGGTGCCTGCGCTCACGGCGTATCTGTCGACCCTGCGACGCACCGAGCCAGTCGGCGCGTCGAATGCCGACGCGAGCGTTCCGGCGGAGGTCCGAGACGAGCTCCTGCGGCGGCGCTTGCTGGAGGTGACGACCCACGAGGACGCGGCGGCCTGGCTCGGCCGCCTGGACGACGAGGCGCGGTCGCTGCTGCTCGGCCGGCTGGCGATCCGCAGGTATCGCTGCGGGTCGTGCCATCTCCTGCCGAAGGCACCGCCGGTCGGTCCAGCGGTCCTTCCGGATTTGCCTGCAGCCTCCTCACTGTCCCAGGTCGGGGAGCGGTTCCGGGGTGCGTCGGCGCTCTGGCCATCCGGAGACGTCGCTTCGTGGCCCCACGCCGACGAGCAGGGCCGCAACCTGCCGAGCTGGCGCCTTGCGACCGAGGAAGCGGAGGCGCTCGCGGTGCAGTTGGCGGGCTGGCGCCGGGCCACCGGTCTCGTGACCGAGGCTACCGTCGCCGATGCGGAGTCGGGGCGTGCCGTCGTGGCTCGCTACGGCTGTCGCGCATGCCACGCCCTGACGGATCACGACGAACCCATGGATGCCTTCGGCCTCCGCGGCGCTCCGCCGTCTCTGGCACGGGCGGGGGAGAAGCTGAGGATCGACTGGATCTTCCGTCACCTGGACGATCCGAGCGCGACGGCGCTGCGTCCCTGGGCTGGTTTGCGCATGCCGCGCTTCGCTCTCACCCCCTCCGAGCGTTCGGCGGTCGCCGAGTACTTTGCGCGCCGCACCGACATGTCGGTGCTGTCGCCGGACGTGGGTGCGGCCCTGGCTGCGGAGCGGGCACTCGGTGAGGCGGTCTTTCAGGTTCTGTTATGCGACAGCTGCCACGGAGAAGACGCCGTGACGCGCGCTCCGGACTATGGGGTAGCGGGCCGCCGGCTGCGGGCTTCGTGGCTTCGCGACTGGCTACTCCATCCCCATGCGGGGGCGAGCATGCCGGCGCCGTTTCCGCCGCGCGGCGGACGTCCCGATGCGAGCTATCTCCTCGACGCGCTCGATGCGCCGATGTTCGAAGTGCATCGAAATCGGCTGGAGCGCTTCTTCCCCGATCGAGACGAGCTGGAGCGAGTCTTCGACGACCCTGCGACCGTGGCCGATGCGTTGGCGTTGCACCTCCTGACCCTCGACCGGCAGTAGCCGCCGGCCCGCCGTGGCCGGTTGCCACGAAGGCAAAGAAGGGGTAAAACGGGCGCGGGCTTGGCGGTGTGGAGCGCCGAAACAGCAGTACGATCTCGCTTCGTGCAGGTGCGTCCCAGCTTTGCCCGTACCGCCCGATCCCAGGTCTCCACGTACCGATTCCGACTCCCGACATCCGAAGGAACGTTCCATGCCCTTCACGCTCGACTCTACCCTTTCGCTCGCCTCCCGCCTCGCCCGGCCGGCGTTTCGCATCCCCTCCGCCCGGACCCGCCTGATGCTGGCGTCGGCCTGTTTGATCTCCGTTTTCGCCGGGCCCGCCGTGGCTCAGACGGCGACCGAAGCGGCCGCGACCGAGACGCGGCCGGCATCAGAGCTCGCCGCCGACACCGATGCCGACGAAGAGGCCGAGGCCACGCCCGCGGCGGAACGTGACGCACCGGAAGGAGACTCGGAGGTCGGCGACGGCGAGGCGGCCGAAGAGGAGTACGAATGGTTCACCAACGAGCAGGGCGATCGGTACCGCATCGCCACCCTACCCAAGGTAGAGGGGACGTTTTCGCGGCCGCGCGAGGGCTGGGCCCGCTTTCCAGGTGGCGCTACGTTCCAGGTGGAGGAGGAGAGCGACGACACGTTCTGGGTGAGGGTCTTCGATCGCAATCGGCCGGATCGGCGTCGTCCCTCCCCCTCGACCTTCGGCAAGAAGCCGAGCGCCGAAGAGATTGCCGAGATCGAGGCCCGATACGAGTTCGAGCTCGAGCAGGTGGATCGTCTGGAGCTGCAGCCGTTCCACCGCGGCTTGCCGCAGAAGGGGCAGTGGCGCGACGGATTCGACCTGGCCGATATGAACGAGGACGGCCATCTCGATATCGTCTTCGGGCCGGCGCGCAAGAATGCCCCGGTTCCCAGCATCTTCCTGGGCGACGGCGAGGGCAACTGGCGACGGTGGGCCGAAGCGAGTTTTCCCCGCGCCGCCTACGACTACGGTGACGCGGCGGTCGGCGACTGGAACGGCGACGGCCATCTCGACCTGGCGCTCGGCGTCCATCTGCGGGGCATCCTGGCCTTGGTGGGCGACGGACAGGGCAACTTCGAGCTCGCAAGCGACGGCCTCGACTTCGACGTCCCCGGCTCGAGGGGCAAGCTCTCCGCCTTTGCTTCCAAGGCGCTGGCGGCGGTCGACTGGAACGCTGACGGTAAGACCGACATCCTGGCATTGGGCGAAGGTCCCAAGCGCAACACCGGGAATCCGAACGAGATCATGCAGGGCTCGGTGGGCTTCCGCGTCCATCTCAGCCAGGGAGACGGATCTTGGACCGCGGTCAGGCTGTCACCCAGCACCGACCGCAATTTCGGCAACGGCTTCGCGCTCCTCGACGTCAACGGCGACGGCCAGCAAGACGTCGTGACCGCCACGAGTCAGCTGAACAATACCTGGCTCGTGCTGGAGAGCACGTCGCCGATGACCGCCGAGATCGCTCAGCTCGAGGACCTTCCGGAGAATGCCGTGGTGGACACCGTGACGAGCGGCGACATCAACCTCGACGGCAAGGACGATCTGGTGCTGACCTATCGCGCCACCGTGCTCGGCAAATGGCGTTCGGGAATCGACGTTCTCCTGCGTTCGGAGGACGGCTGGGAGCGACACGGCGTGCTGTCGCTGCTACAGCGGGAGCCCTTCCGTGCCGTCGCCGTCGGGCACGCCGACGGCGACGAGGTGCCGGACCTCGCGGCGCTCGACGACTTCGGCCTGGTGCGCATCCTCCTCGGTAACGGCGACGGCAGCTTCGCCGAGGAGCTGGTCACGGAAACGCCCGGCGCTAGAATCGGCTGCCAGGGCTACGACGTGGAGCTCCGCGATCTCGACGGTGATGGCCTGGACGACGTGATCGCCGCCTTCGCCGGCGAAGCCCAGGGCATGGCAGCGTTTACCGGCAGCGCCGTCTCCGGCTGCAAGGGTGGCGGACGTCTCAGTGCCTGGAAGGTGAGCGCCAAGGAGGCGCCGCAGACCTGACGGCGAGGTGCCTGCCGCCACGTTGCTACTACTTCGTAGTGAGTCAGTCTGACTGACCCACTACCTGCTATATCGGTGTCTTGACACGGATCGAGTATTACAGTAGCTTTACCCCCTGTCCCGAGGACCAGTTGTCGATACTGCTGTCCGGTCGGCTCCGCGCCGGTCGCCCACCAGGGTCGAGTTCCCCTCGGAGGTCACGAATTTGACTGCTACCGGTATTCCGAGACTTTCAACAGGAGGTGAGTGCCACACCGCGAGGAGCAGGATCTGACTCGATCCTCCCTCCTCTCCGACACGGATCGGAACCACTGCTGGCGCCTCTAGGTCCAGCAGTTCTCTATGTTTCATTCCAGGCTCCGCGAAAGCGCGAGTCGTACGAAAACTGAGGAAAGACAGCAATCATGAAGAGACTTGCTCTCGTTCTCATGGTGTCGACGCTCCTTCTCGTTGGTGGTCCGGCGATTGCCGAAATGTGTACCATCGACGCGGTTCCGGCGGCGACCCTCCTGCTTCCGTACTTCGAGGTGGATCTGAACAGTTCCAACGGAACGAACACGATCTTCTCGATCAACAATGCGTCCGCCGCTCCAGCGCTCGCTCACGTGACGCTCTGGACTGACTGGTCGTATCCGTCGATCGACTTCGACGTCTTCCTGACCGGCTACGACATCCAGATCGTCAACCTCCGTGATGTCTTCGAGAACGGCAACCTGCCGCTCACCGCGGACGACCAGTCCGACCCGGGCGACACCATCAGCCCGCACGGTAACGATCCGGCCTACCTGCCGTGGCATCCCGAGTGGGACGGCGATTTCCAGGACTGCCAGGACTTCTTCCCGTTCTACATCAACCCGCTAGTCGTCGGTGACAACTTCCAGCGTTTGGTTGACGGCCACACGGGTCAGCTCGTGGCTCCGATCGGTGGCTGCATCGGCGCCGACTACGGCGACAACATCGCCCGCGGTTACATCACGATCGACAGCGCCAACCGGTGCTCCACCGAGTTTGCGGACGATCCGGATTACTTCGGCGGTGGAGATCCGGTCGCGAACAACAACAACCAGCTGTGGGGTGAGTACTTCATCCTCGATCCGACCAACGACTTTGCCCAGGGCGAGCCGCTGGTCCACATCGAGGCCGAAGACGGCTTCGACGGCAGCGCGAACGGTTACACGTTCTACTCGCGCTACACGTCCGCGGACGGCAACGACGACAACCGCGAGCCGCTCGGCGCCACATGGGGTGCTCGCTACCTGAACAACGCTGCGTTCAGCGGCGGTACCAACTTCCTGGTCTGGCGCGACTCCACGTCGTTGGATATCGATCCGGCCGGCTACGCTTGCGGTGCCCCGGGCAGCCTCGCCGCCGGTCCGTCCTGGCACCCGCTGAACGAGGTCGAGGTCATCGCCTTCGATGAGTTCGAGAACGCGACGGAGCTCTGCCGTGCCGGTCCTGGTGGCGTCATCTCGCCGCCGTCCCCGGGCTCGGATTCGGCCTGCTTCCCGCTGGAGACTCAGAACATCTCCTCGACAAACCTGGCCTTCAGCGGCATCCAGTCGCCTTGGGGCTCGGGCTGGATGTTCCTGAATCTGGCTGTCGGTGATGACACGGGAGTCGACGGCAACTTCAACCCGGTCTACGCCGAGGGTGCGCAGAGCTACGTGGCTGTCAGCCACAGCGCCAACGGTCGTTACTCGGTCGGCCTCCAGGCCGTCGAGCTGACCAGCGCCTGCAGCGATTCCGATCTGACGCTGACCGACGTCTGCGATCCCCAGTTCCCGGGCGGCCCCGCGGTGCCCTGCGTCATCGACAACTGATGATGGGATCGGTGGAGCTGCGAGCATAGTCTCGTAGCTCGGAATCAGGGACCTGCCCCTTCGGGCGGGTCCCTTTTTCGCATTCTTGAGGCGGGTGCAGAGCTCTCGATCTACGATGGAGCGACGCCCCGCTGTCCTACCATTATGCTATTCTGCGATTTCCGCTAACTCCTTGACCGCAGGGCGCCTCGATTTCGGCTAACTCCTTGACCGCAGGGCGCCTGGATCTCTTTTGTAAAGATGCGTTCCGGTCCTTGTCAAGTCGTTCATGTTGTGACAACATTGCGTTCCATTCGCGCGACCTACAACTATCTATCTGCGAACCGCTCACCCCTGGAGACGGAAAACGTGACCTCACTCCCAGCGCGCCTGCTTCCAGTTCTGTGCCTCGTTCTCTTCCCGCTCCTCTCCACGGCGGCTCATGGGGTATGCGAGTCCGATACCCCGGCGCGTCCGGTGCCTCAATTCGATCCCGACCTGGCGCCCGGCGTCTCCCTCTGGCCGCTCGATCCGGGCACGGGCGAGGTCATGCTGAAGCCAGCAGAGGTGCCGCTGGGGGTAACGCGATTGCAGGTCAACGGCTTCGTGATAGACCCCGATCGCGATAGTACGGACTACGCCACCCAGAGCGTTCCCGGCCAGCAAGACGGTCACGAGCTCTTCCAGGACGTGGCCATCGCGGGCTCGAAAGACGAGAACGCATCGCAGGCCGACTTCGTGGTCGTCGCCTATAGCGCGGGTCTCCAGGTCTGGGACATCCGTACCGATCCCGAAGAGCCCACGTTGCGGGCTCAGAAGGACGGCTTCCTCGGTGCCTGGGCCGAGCATCCGAATTTCGCCGAGGGCGACTTCTGGACCAGGGCGGTCGACGTCGTTCGTGTCGGCGGTCAGCTCTATATCGCGACCGCCTCGAACCATCATGTCGGCGTCGCGCTGTGGGTCTACGACATCGCTGCAGGCCAGCTGGAGCAGAAGTACCAGGATCCCGACAACATCGCGTCCCAGGACGTCAGCCTGGTCGAGGACACCAACGGTCGTGTGTACGCCTTTGCCACGGATCAGGGTGTTGGCAACTCGGGCGGCATCAAGGTCTACGACGTCACCCAAGCAGTCTCGGGCTCACTGTGCGTGGAGCCCGAAGGCAGCTATAGCTGCCCGGGCGTCTACGAGGGCAAGGTGGGCGATATCGTCAAACCCCAGTTCGTCGACGCCATCGTCGCCAATGGCGAGACCTATATCGCCGTGTCGGACGCCAACCACATTAGCTCACCGTTGCTGTTCGAGATCTGGGAAGTGGCGAATCCGGAGGATCCGCAGTCGACACCGAGCGGCGCCTCCGTGCGCAGGTTTCAGGGCCTGGACACAAGGGTCTCCTCGCCCCAACTCTTCTCCTTCGACGGCGCTACGTACCTGGCCCTGGTGGAGTATGTCGGCGGCAGCCCCCCCGAGCAGATGCGCATCCACGACGTCGGTCACTGCCTCGACGGCAACGGCTGCACCACGCTCGGCACGGCCAAGGCGACCGAGACGGTCAGGTCCGAAGGCTCCCGCAAGTTCCTCGACATGTCGTTCAGCGATGGCGCGCCGTTCCTTCATTTCGGTGTCGACTCCGGCCTCTCCGGCTCCGGATACGAACGCCTGTGGGACCTAGGTCAGCTGCCTGCGACCATCGCGCCCAACTCGCTGCCCGAGATCACCGACACCGGCGGCACCTACAACGACCCCTGCGACAACGAGGTGGTCGACTACTTCGGTGACTATTATAGAAATAACGACTACGGCTTCAGGCACTTCAAGCCCCGCCATGCCGTCTTCACCGGTCCCTACCTCTACCGTGCCGGCAATAGCATCTTCGACATCCACGTGCGCGGCGGCACCCAGCAGACCAACGATCCTTCAATCGTCCCGCGGCTTCAGACCGGTGGCTCGATCGAGCCCAACACGTTCTGGATGGACGAGCAGGTCGCTCTCGAAACCGAGGTGCTGAACTGTCTCGCCGGCAGTGCGGATTGGTGCTGGTTCGCGACCGTCGGCAATCCCGACGTTGACGACTTCCCGGTACCCGCCAACGCCAACGGTTGCGACGCGACCTTCGACGACGTGCACACCATGACTTTCCAGTGCCAGGCGAGCGGCCGTTGCACCGATACCAGCGTGACGGTCTCGGCGTGGAACATGAGTGCAAGCTGTGGCGATACGGCCCAGGACCCCGAAGACGTCGTTTTCAGCCTGAAGGATCCAGAGGTCGATGCGGTGATGTTGGATTCCGGCGGTACCACGTTTCCGGAATGTCAGCTGGTCAACCTGCAAGCGACAGCCGCAGGCCGTGGCGCGGTGGAATGGCAATGGCTGGTCGACGGCGAGCCCATCAGCGGCTGCGACGGAACCGTGGCGGTTGGCGACGACCTGAGCGGCGAATCGTTCGCCTGCGCGTGGGATTCCAGTGGTCTGACCTTCGATCTGATCTTCGCTGACGGTTTCGAGAGTGGCGACTGTCAGAGTTGGGATGTGGGCTGTCCTGCGCCGAAGTCGGGCTTCGCGCACCTCGTCGGTGTCGACCCGGTGCGGAGGGGCAGCGTGGCAGCAAAAGCTGGTGGGACGGTGACGGTGGAGTTCGAGGTCAGCGAAGTAGCGGGCCCTGTGCTGGACACCCTGTCGCAAGCGATTACCTTCCAGCCGGTCGGTGATCCTACGTTCAATGGTCCTCTATCCGATCCGGTGGTCAACGGATCGGGCGCGGTGCTACAGGCTCCGGCTCTGGATACGACAACGTGGACCTGGGAGATCGAGGATCCCGACCTGACCGGGTCACCCTGCAGCTTCAACGCGAACAAGAACTGTGTGACCCAGGATACGTCGGTCGACACGGTCGAGTACCTCTGGCAGGGTGCCGGCACCTACACCTACAAGGTAAGCCTGTCTAACTGCTCGTCTGCAGGATCGGTGTCTCAGACGGATTCTGTCACAGTGCAAGATTCGGTGACTCCGCAGATCGTCGAATTCGACATCGCGCTGTCGAGTATCCAGACCGCCGGGAACCCGACCGCACCATGCTGCAAGCCATTTCCTTTCACCAAGGTGATCTGTCCGACCGGTGTGGACATCGATTTCGATCTCGAGGTGGCCGAAGAAGGGGCGTTCACGTTTCTGTTTGATTGGGAGCGGGCTTCGAGCTCGGAAACCCCTTCGTATTTGGCGGAGGCTCCCACCTCGAACACCGGCGTCGCCTACATCTTTACCCACGCGTTCCCGAGCAACGCCCCGACGCCGAACTTTCCAATCTCCTCGGTTCTGTTCGGCAACGAGGTGCTGCTGGAGACGAACCTGGAGTTTGGAACCTGCCCGTGAGGGGGCAGCGCCCAGCCAACTAGCACTCACGGCGCACTAGGCGTTGCACGGAATAGGGACCTGCTCTTCGGGGCAGGTCCTTTTCTTGTTTGGACATGGCGGCCAACCGCCAGATCCGCAGGCGGCTGTTCGAATCTTCAGCCACCACGCTGCTATGCCCTCAGGGCATTGTGTGTGTCGATTAGTGCTATAAAAGCATCGACATTGCTGCCGGCTCACTTCACTGTGGACGACCTCCGAAGGAGAAAAACGTGGACTCGTACTCAGCTCACTTGCGTCCAGCCTTCTGCTTCGTTCTCGTCTCACTGCTTTCCTCAGCAGCCGACGGGGCCTGTGAGGCCGATACTCCAGCGCGTCCTGTTCCTCAGTTCGACGAGACTCTGGCACCGGGTGTGTCTCTTTGGCCTCTGGATCCCGATTCGGGCGAGATCCTGCTGCGCCTCGCTGACGTTCCCCTGGGCGTGATGCGGCTCGGTGTGAACGGACACACTCTGCCGGCGCTCCGTGACAGTACCTCGTTCACGACCACCACGATTCCCGGAGCAAAGTATGGGTATGAGATCTTTCACGACGTCACGGTTCCGGGTCGACGAGACGAGAACGCTTCACAAGCCGATTGGGTCTTCGTCGTTTACAACGCCGGCCTTGCGGTTTGGGATCTGAGGGCAGATCCGGAGAACCCAACGCAGCGAGATCTGAAGGACGGCTGGCCAGATCCTTGGGGCTACGATGAATGGGTTTTCTTTCCCAACTACGGCGAACATGATTTCTATCTCAATGCTCTGGATGTGATCCGGGACGGCGACCTGTACTACATCGCGATCGCGGGACGCCACGGAGCCGGTCTGGCGATCTGGACGTTCGACTCCACGACGTTCCGGCTGACGCAGAACTACCAGGATCCCGAGAACATCGACTCCTACGACGTCAGTCTGGTGTGGGACACCAACGGCCGGATCTACGCCTATGCAGCCGACCAGGGGAGCGAGGGTGACGACGGCGGCGTGAAAGTGTACGACGTGACCGAGGCGACGTCGGGCGCGGTATGTGTCGAGCCCGTGGGCTGGCACAAATTGCGGGGTCTTCGAGGGCGAGGTGGGCGACATGCCGGCGTCCCAGTTCGTCACCGCTCTAGTAGTGGACGGCAAGACGTACTTCGCGACATCTGACGGTCGGAAACAGAACGGTCCGCTGAGATTGGAGATCTGGCAGGTGGGCGATCCAGAGAATCCCGCCGACACGTCGATCCGCCGATTCGCCGGCCTCGGCAGTCAGGTGTCTTCACCCCAACTATTCGTTTACGACGGTGATACCTACCTGGCATTCGTCGAGAACGTCAGCCACAGTCCCTACGAAGATCAGATGCGCATTCACGACATCGACCACTGTCTCGATGCGGACGGTTGTGTGGCGCTCGGTGTCGCGAAAGCCACCGAAACCATCAAGACGATCGAGGACCAACTTCCCAACTACCACTTCCTCGATGTGTCGTTCAACGGCTCTCCTTTCCTTCACTACGGTATGGAGAACTCGGGCCTCTTCGGATCCGGATTCGAACGTCTCTGGGATCTCGGTCGGCTCCCCGCGAGGACCGCGGCCAACACGCTTCGTGAACTCACTGCTACCGGCGGCACGTACAACGATCCGTGCGACAACGCCGTGGTCGACTACTTTGGTGACTACTACGATCTCAATGAGTACGGCCTGAGGGATTTCGTTCCGCGACATGCCGTTTTCACCGGACCCTATCTGTATCGCGCGGCAGAATCCGTGTTCGACATTCATGTCCGGGGCACCTTCAGCGCCGTATTCGCCGACGGGTTCGAGGACGGCACGTGTCAAAGCTGGGCCGAGGGGTGCTAGCTCAGTGTGCGATCCGGTCTCCGGCCGTACCGTTGGGGCCCAGCAGGAGATCCGATACCAGCTATTTCATGGCCTCGACTTCTACAACGTTGTCGACCAGGTTGCGCTCGATCCGGCGGAGGAACGGATCGATACTGACGTAGCGCGGCAGTTCGTCGACGACCATCTCGATCTCCGTCGTTCCCATGACCACCCGGCGCTCTACGTGGAGAAGACCCTCGAGACTGTCGACCGTGCGTGGGTAGCTGGAGTAGAGACCGATCTCGAGAATCTCCTCCATCGGTAGCTCTGACTGATGATCGTCCGCGACCTCGTGTTTGCCGCCGAAGGCCCGAATTTTCAACTGATAGCGTCCGTCCGGGAGTGCCACCGACTGTGCGGATTCGATACGCAGGTTGTAGAGTACGATCCGCTGCCACCACTGCTCGAGCAAGTCGTGATGTGTAGCCGGAGTGACTGCGCGTATCTCGGTGAGCAGATCGAGAGAGGTGGGCGGCTGGCCCGAGCGGGCGAGGTCCACCACGGCCCGCAGCGCTGTGTTCAGCGCTTCCTCGCCGATGAGATCGCGAACCGCCATCATCACCATGGCTCCTTTGGAATAGAAGAGGAACGGTTCCCGCTGAGCCTGGTAGAGCGGCACTTCGGCATAGTGCGCTCGGCCACTGAGGTATCGATCGCGCTCGAATCCCAACGCGGCGGTGACCGCGCCTGGGCCGTGACGTTGCTCGAGCAGCACCAGCTCGCTGTAGCGAGCTGTGGATTCGACCAGAACGGATGAGCCCGGTCCGGTCGCGGGGCTGACGACGCCGCCCCACCACTGGTGGGCTACCTCGTGGGAGACACGCTTGGTCACGACATCCACGCGCTTGGGATCCCCCAGGTTGGTCAGAAAGCCCCCGGTCTCGACGAAGTAGGTCGTGCCACTGGCCGCCATGCCAGTGAAATGTCGTCCCCCTGGAATCTCGACGATCCGTAGATGATCGTGTGGATACGCGCCGAACTGCTCGCTGAGGTAGTCCAGCGCATCGGTAGCTGCGTCGAGGAACCTCGGTACGTTCGCTACGTGCTCGGGGTGATAAGCGATCTCGACCTCGACACCCCTGTGCTCGACGCGCTCGATCTCGTAGCGCGCCGACACATAGGCCATGAGCGGATGGACCGGCCGGTCCATCGTGAAACTCGCGTAGCGCCGGTCCCCGTCGACCCAACTGGCCACCCGTCGACCCGGTGCGATCGGAACCTGATCTGCGTCGGTCGAGAGGGTGATGTCGAACGTGAGGATCATGGGTTGCTCGTCCATCAGCCCCATCTCCTGCGCCAGCTCGACGGTTTCCGGCCGATCACGCGGTGGCAGGTCCCGCCGGCGTCGAGCTACGGGGTCGGTGAGCTCCCGGGCGGCGCGGTAGCCCAGGCGCGGCATGTGGATGCGGTTGAGGACGAAAGAACCGTTGCTCACGATGTCCCGTTCAGTGCCGCCCGCCGCCATCGCGCTGCGATCGACGTCGACCGTGTAGGCAAGATCCACCGTTCCACCTGGAGCGAGGGGCTCGGCGAGCTGGAAAGTCGACAGCGCGAACCGTTCGTCGTGCTCCGTCGGCTCGACGCCTTCGAGCCGGAGGTTCGTGACGCGGACGTCGGTCAAGGCGCCGAAGTAGATCGTCTCGATGGGTTCTCGGGTCCGATTCTCGAGGGTGTAGCGGCCACGCACCCGGTAGCGTCGCTCCTGGGGATAGAGATCGATCTCGGCTTCCATGTGTACGGGCGTTGGTTGGGGCGTATCCTCGATCGACCGGTAGCTGCGCTCGTAGTCGGCCCGCCAGTCGGCGATCTGCTCGCGGGTCTCGTAGGCGTTGAGCACATTGGTCTGGCGGAATATCGACACGCCGAGTGTCGCGATCACCAGGAGCAGCCAGAGTGCGATCCAGCGGGCCGGCGCGCGGAAGCGTCGCCGCAGGCCGCCAACACGCGCCACAAGCCGCAGGTCGGTACCACGCTGCCACAGACCGTAGGCAGCGAGCAGTAGTACGCCTGCTACCGCGGTCCAGTACACGATGACGGGATGGAAGAATGCGGCCGAAGGTCCGAAGCCGCTCATGGAAGACAGATGCACACTTGGCGCTGCGGCATACCGGAGTAGAGGGTGCTGCGGCCCGCCAAAAGCGCCCTGGTTGAAGAAGGCGAGTCCAGCCACCGTCGCCAGCATGCCTACATAGCGATTCGGAGAAATCGTTTGGAAGAACACAGCCAGCATCGCGACGAGAGCGAGAGGCAAGCCGATGAAATAGAGCTGGGCGGCGTAGGCCAGGAGGTCAGGTGACTGGCCGTGAAGCACCTGGAATACGATGCCTACCAGCGCCGCGACGGCGGTAAGGAGCGTCAGCATCAGGGAGAGACTCGCGCTCTTGCTGAGCAGGAACACCGCATTCGATGCCTGCGTGGCGTCGACCATCTGATCGATACCTTTTGCTCGTTCCCGCCACACCGTCTCAGCACTGTAGTAGATCAGGATCACCAGGCCGACCGCCATCAACGGCTCGCGAATCCTTCCGACGACCAGAGCCGTCGCTGGAACCTGCTGGGTTCCGAACTCGCCGTTGTAGATGAACTGCGCAATCTCGATCGCGTTCATTCCGAGCCAAAGCATGAGCAACACCCAGAACGGCCATCGGCGCATAACTTGCACTGCTTCCATTCGGATCGCCGACCATAGGGCCGGGACGAAGAGAGCGCTGCGACGGTGTTCTGGTGCGACGCCGCGATAGGTCGTGGCCGGTTCGGAACGCGCCCCTTCGGCCTCTACAGGATCGCGTGCCCCCGAACGTAGACGGAAGGCGAAGAAGCGATAGAGCACAGCGAGCATCGACAGCGCAGCCGCGATCCACAGCAGACGGTTGGCCAGAAAGTAGCCGGTCAGCTGAATGTGTTGGGTATCGCGCTCTGCGGGTGTCCAGAAGTGAGTTTGCTCGAAGAACGCAGAGAGGCCAAAGGGATCGAACCAAGCCGCCAGCGCGAGCCCTTCCGGGGTCGGTGGTGACGAAGATGCGATCAAGGGCGAATCCGCGAGCATCGCCGCCAGGATGTAGACCATGTAGAGCGCGACACCACTGATGTACGTGGTCATGGCGTTTCGCCAGGTAGCGGCGACGGTGAACAGCAGCGCTCCGACGAAAATCAAATTGGGAACGACCAGGACGGCGAATGGCCAAAGATAGTCGATCGCCGCGTGAGGTCCGAGATGGCTCGGATCGTGTGACGGTAAGACGATTCCGAGCACCATTCCGACGATAGCGGCCAGGAAGGTAACGATGGCGGCAGCGACGACGCCGAGGTAGCGCCCGAATAGATATTCAGCCTTGGTGACCGCCGTGGCGTAGACGATCTCCGCCATCCTGAACTCGCTGTCGCGCAGTATCGACTGAGCGCAGAGAATGGTCAGCACGAAGACGCTGCCGAGGGACAGCAAGCCGAGGGTGAAAGACAGCGAGTAGGGCGCGTTCAGGTTGGTCTCGAGACCGGGCTGTATCCGGGAGGTTGCGCCGAATCCTGCAAGGAGCAAGACCGCTGATGCCGCGACGAAGGAGAGACGTCGTGTGTGGTAGCGCCATTCGAAACGTACGATGTCGAAAAACATGGCAAACCTCCTCAGGCCGCTGGGTTCTGACCGAGGGCGGAGAAGTACACATCTTCGAGACTCGGGGAGAAGGGTGCGAAACCCGGGTCTGGGCAGTCGTCGGCCAGCACGCGGATCTGGGTTCGCCCGGCGAGCAGTTGGGTGGAGAGCACTTGGAAACGTTCTCGAAACGCACCGAGCTCGCCTCGCGGGACTGTCCGCTGCCAGATCTTGCCGTCGAGAACGCGAACCAAGCGCTCGGGCTCGCCGATCGCCTGCACCCTGCCTTCGTGCAGCACGGCCATGCGCGAGCACAGACGACGTATGTCCTCGACGATATGGGTAGACAAGACCACGACGACCCGCTCGCCGACCGCTGCGAGAAGGTCGTGGAAGCGGTGCCGCTCTTCTGGATCGAGTCCCGCAGTCGGCTCGTCGACGATGATCAGCCGGGGATCGCCCAACAGAGCCTGGGCGATGCCAAAACGCCGGCGCATGCCGCCGGAGAAAGTGCTGACGGCCTTCTTGCGCACCGGGTAGAGATTGGTCTTCTCCAGAAGGGCGTGAATCTGCTCGCGCCGCTGGCGGACGTGGGTCAGGCCTTTGAGGACGGCGAGATGGTCGAGCAGGCGCTCGGCCGAGACCCCCGGGTAGACCCCAAACTCTTGAGGCAGGTATCCCAGCAGCCGGCGATGTGTCTGGGCGTGCTGGAAGATGTCACGCCCAGCAAACGTCACCGTGCCGCGATCGGGGCTTTGCAACGTCGCGAGGGTACGCATCAATGTGGATTTTCCGGAGCCGTTCGGTCCCAGCAAGCCGAAGAGACCGGGAGCGATATCGAGGCTCACGCCCTGGAGAGCGCGTACGTTTCCGGGATAGGTCTTCTCGAGGTTGTCGATCTTGAGCATTGGGGTTCTCCTTGTCGTTCAAGGTTTGGGCAACCGCCTCCTCCCCGCGAGCCAGGCGATGCCTGGACATGACGGAAAGTGAGCACTGCTCCGCCGCCCGACCAGGTCGGTGTGTGTGCAGCAGAACGGGAGCAAAATACGGGCTACGAAGTGACGTCAGCAGCGCCCGGCAGGCGCGCTCGTGGCGGCGGTGGCTCCGCCCTCGCCCGATCGGGTGCGGGCATGACGAACAGGAAGCTCAGGAATCCAGGCAACCCGGTCAGTGCTGCCGCCAGCACCCAGGCCCACCGTTCTCGGCCGCGCAGTCGACGCCGCCGCACGAGCCAGGCGGTCATCGCTGCGGAGCAGGCCGCGACCCATGCTGCGAGGCCAAGCACCTTTGCGGGAGGTGGTCGCTGCAGCAGGTCGCCGAGCCTGACCGGTTCGGAGCGACGCGGTGCGACTGCCGTCCAGATCACATCGTGCAAAGAGCGTAGGAATGGCGACATGATGAAGCCCCAATGCCGCGACCATGCAGGAGGGCCGTGCCCGAGCGGGGTATCCGTCACCAGGTCCGCACGTCCGTTGGCATCTACTTCGAACACCTGCTGTCGCGCCGGCAGCAGATCGCGGCTGCTCAATGTTCCGTAGACGACCGACACCGCGAAGCCACCGTCGACCGGTGCGACGAGAATCTTCTCCAGGTTGCGTAGCTGGCCGGAGAGCGGCACGCTGGCAAACGGTGACAGGTTGCCGCGATGGGCGCTCGTCGCCGCAGGAAGAAAGAGGAGAAGACGTCGGTCCGTCCATGTCGCCAGGAAGTCTGCGTGTTCGGAAATCGGCGCCGCCAGCCGCTCGTCCCCAGCGCTTTCGAACCACAAGTCGAAGCGCATGTGCTCCGAATCGAATCGATAGATGCGGCGTCCGGTCAAGACTTGCCGGTTCTCGAATACGTAGGGCACCTCTTCGAAGCGGGTGGGGTTCTCGGTGGTCAGCTCGGTATCGGACACTAGGCCCGAGACTCCCAACCAGCCGACGGCCGACAGCGTGCGCACGCTCCAACCCTGGAACAGGCCGAGATCGTGACTGAAAGCGAAGTGTCGGTCGCGCGAGGAGTCCTCGAGGAGCTGCCCTTCGTCCAAGAACATCGGTTGATGACGAGCCGGTGCCCTCCAACGGCGAGGTACGAGTTCGACCACCCGATCGAGGTCGATACGCGCCAACAGATCGCGGCTACGGTCAGAAGGATCCAACTCGAGACCGTGCGCCATGGCGTCGCCGTCGAACAGATACTGAGCGCGATCGAAGGTGCCGTCCGCGAAGTAGTCGTTCCAGCTGTGGGCGGCAAATCCACGCACGTTCCAGCCCGCCTCCACCACGGCAACGCGTGCGGTGTAGAGCATTAGACCGGCGAACATCAGGCACCAGAAAAGAGCGTATTGCAACGGCAGCGCTGTCAACGCGAGCGGTAGTGCACGACGTTCCGGACTCTGGCGATCGGGCCGGACTTGCGCTCCGGCGAGAACGCCTAGCCAGCTCACTACAACGAGTAGGGGCGCCAGGCTCCACCAGCCCACCGCACTTCGCGACAGGAAGAACATCGGCAACAGCGCTGCCGCCAGAGCGGTCCAGCGGGTACTGAGTGCGAACAAGCATCCGAGGAGATAGCCAGTCATGGAAGTGCCGAAGGCGAACGGCGTCATTCCGTAGTGGCGCAGGTCGATCCACCGGGTGCCTGCCTGGTCGAGCACAAAGGTCACGGCGGCCAGCGGCAAGGCGACGACCACCGACAGCACAAGGGTCCCAGACGCCACCAAGGCGAGAAAGATCTGGTGTGGTGCCAGCGGCCGATGCATCAGAAACACCCACAGAGCGGGGTGTCTGTAGCCACGCATCTGCAGCCAGCCGAGGGTCAGGCCGAGGAGCGCGTACATCGCCAAGGAGTAGCGCAGGAGGCCGGAGTCCAGTCCCGCAGACGCGGGATGGAAGAGGGAACCGGAGATCTCTTGAACCAACAACACCATCAGGTGGGCCAGTGCAAACAGGGTCGTCCAACGACGAAAACGCGACCACTCATTTCTTGCCAGGATCCACATAGATTCCTCCTACAGGACACGCTCGCCGATACGCCGGTGCAAGAAAGCGTTGACCGCGCGGTCGAAAGTGATCGGATCCTCCGTGACCTGGGTTGCGCCCATGGACTCGAGCTCTGGTACCACTGTCGGGCCGCGGTCGATCACCACCAGCTGATGCCGATCCTCGATCATCCGGTGCTGCAGCAGCCCTTCGATCTCTTGCAGGCGGTCGATCGGAAGATCGGCGGCGGTCCAGGCTCCGAAGCGAGTGCGAAAGCTGTCGGGCGACTCGTAGGCTCCGAGCCGACCCCGATCGAGAAGGATCAGGTTGTCGGCGATCCGTTCGACCTCGTTCATTTGGTGAGTCGAGAACACCAGAGTGCAGTCTTGGAGCGTGCTGGCCAGGAGCAATGATTCGAGAATCGCCTGATTGGCCACGACGTCGAGGCCGAGGGTGGGCTCGTCGAGTACCAAAAGCTTCGGGCGCTTTGCCATGGCCAGTGCGATCGCCAGGCCCGCTCGCTCGCCACGGGACAGCTGATGGACCCTCTGCTCGCGATGGAGATCGAACAGGCCGATGATCCGTTCATAGATCGCCTGGTCCCAGCCCCGATAGTGGTTCTGCTCCAAGGCGCACAACCGTTCGACGCTCTGCCAGGGAGGTAGCGCGTGCTCTTCGTTGACCACCGCGATGTCGCCGCGAACCGAAGGCGACAGGGCATGGCTCGGTTGGCCGAGGACCCGCGCGCTACCGGTGCTCGGCTCGGCGAATCCGAGCATGATGTGGAACAAGGTCGACTTGCCGGCACCGTTGCGACCTACGACGGCGTGAATACCTCCATAGGGGATGGCGAGCGATAGGTCGGCGAGGGCCTGTTTCGCGCCGTAGGACTTTGACAGGCCGTGTATTTCGATGGCGAGATCGGCTTCAGGTTGATCGTGCTTCATGACTGCTTCGTGTCGTCCGGCGTGGGTTGGGCAAGCGGTGCGTGGGCTGTGCGCAAACGTTCGACGATCGTTTCGGTGTCGAAACCGAGGGAGAGCGTGGCGTTCACCAAGCTCTCGATGGCCTCGTCGAGCCGCCGCAGTCGCTCGGCCTCGCTGAGCCGTTGCTTGGGCTCACAGACGAAGACACCGACTCCTTTGCGCGACTCGATCAGGCCTTCTTCGATCAGCTGTGTGTACGCCTTGGCCACGGTGTTGAGGCTGATGCGTAGCTGTAGGGCCAGTCCCCGAACGCTGGGCAAGCGGCTTCCCGGCGGTAGCGCACCTCGGGCGATGCTGCGCCGCAGGCCGTCGACGATCTGGCGAAAGATGGGGCGCGGATCGCCCGGCGTGATCTCGATCACGAGGACTTCGCCGGGTCGGAGCAGCTGGCTCGATGAGTGTGGTTCGTCCGTATCACGTGTATCACTACACATGATACACTAGGAAATGTCAAGGGTCTGCCGGAAGTCGATTCCCGATCATGTAGCACTTCACATGCCTCGGCAGCATGAGGAGGGATCCTTGGCAAAGGGAGAATCGTTTGTGGTTCACGGCATCTAATGGAGACGTGGTGTTCGATATGCTATAAAGGCGTTTGAATCACTTGCCGGAGAATCACCATGCCGTTGTATCCAGCTCGGGTCCTAGTCCAGTTCTGCTTCCCGCTTTGGTTTCTGCATCCTAGTGTCGCCTCGGGAGGGTGCGACTCCGATACGCCTGCTCGACCGGTCGTCGATACCGAGCCCGACGAACCATCGAAACAACAAGTTGTAGTCCAGCTGCTCCATCAGCTGACGCTCGCTCCGCACGCTGAACAGAACCTGCAACAACAGAGCCCGAAGAAGGCGCTCGGGCGGGATCGAAGGACGACCGCAGCTCGAATACAACGCATCAAACTGCATCGACATGTCGCCCAGCGCCTTGTCGACCAGACGACGAATCCGCCGCAGCGGATGCGATTTCGGAATCCGAGACTCCAGGTCCACGTAGCTATACATCGATCCTTGCTGGTTTTCCGATCCGCGCATCCAGTGTCCTCCCGGTGTCAACCTATTCTCGGCTGTACCGATTTTTTCAGCAAGCTCCTAAATCCCCCTCTAG
>JALCBJ010000225.1 GCA_028066595.1 Thermoanaerobaculia bacterium | reverse complement strand
AAGCAACTCTCCGAGCAGCAGGGCCTGCTGGTTCAGCTTCGCGCTCGTCTCGACAAACTCGAGGCGAAGGTCGACACGCAGGCCGCGACCATCGCTTCGCAGGCGGCAGGGATCAAGCAGCAGGACGCCAAGATCGCGCGATGGACACGAAGCGGCAAGCGCCAAGCAGCGCCCTTCTCGAAGGGAAAGCCCAAGGCCGAGCCGGAGAAGCCTGGGCGCAAGCCGGGTGATGACTACGGCATGCGGCCCAGAAGAACGCACCGGAGCACGTAGACAAGACGATCCAAGTCGAATGTCCCTTGTATTGCCCGCACTGCGGGGCACAGGTCGAACTGGAAGGCAAGGTGAGTCAGTTTCAGATCGACTTGCCGGAGATCAAGCCGGACACGACCGAGTTCGTGATTCACCAGGGTCGATGCACTTGCTGTGGCCGCCGAGCTCAGGGCCGCCACCCCGCACAAGTCTCGGACGCCGTGACGGTGGGCGGTGTGCATTTCGGACCTGGCGTCATCGGACTCGCGGCTCACTTGAACAAGGTCTGTGGCATGTCGTTCGGCAAGATCACGACGCTTCTTGGGACCTGGATGGGGCTGTCGGTGAATCGCTCGAGCTTGTGTCGAGCCGTCGCGCGACTGGCGAGCAAGGCCAGCCCGACACGGGACGCGCTGGTGGACACGGTCCGTGGCTCGCCCGTGGTGACGGCCGACGAGACCGGCTGGAAGGTCGGCGGTCTCCGCGCTTGGTTGTGGGGCTTCGCCACCGAACGCGAAACGGTCTACCAAGTCGAGCGAGGTCGGGGATTCGCAGAAGCTGCCCAAGTCCTGGGCCAGGACTACTCGGGGGTACTGATCGTCGATGGATGGGCGCCCTATCGGCGGTTTTCCGAAGCCACTCTGCAGACCTGCTTGACGCATCTGTTGCGGCGCTGCTCGGAGATCCTCGAAGACGCAACGGCTGGTGCGGTTCGTTTCCCACGGGCGGTGCGAGAGATCCTCGAGAAGGCGCTGGAGGTTCGTGACCGACGTGACGCCGGGACCATCACATCGCACGGCGTGCAGGTCGTTCGCGGTCAGTTGCAGGCAAGAATGAACCGCCTGTTGGCGGGCAACTTCACGAACACCGAGAACCTTCGCTTCGCGAAACATCTTCGACGCAACCGAGAGGCACTGTTCGTCTTCCTGTCTACCGACGACGTGGAGGCGACCAACTGGCGAGGCGAACATGCGATGCGCGCCGGGATCATGACGCGCAAGTGTTGTGGCGGCGGCAACCGCACCAGAAGCGGCGCCGAGACGCAGGCGATCTTGATGACTGTTCTCCAAACCATTCATCAGAAGTCGAACGACCAGCGTAAGCTCATCGCCGAGCTTCTCACGGCACCAGAAGCCCAACCGAATGCGTTGGTCGTCAGTGGATGAGGTCTGAACGGTAAACAGATACTTCAGAAGTTACGGGAGAAGACCAAAGCGATCTGCGCCGGCTGTCCAGGAAGGGCCGTGTCCGTGCCGAATCTTCGCACCGCGGTCGAGTAATACTCCTCGTCCAGGATATTCGTGGCTGCCAGAGCGAGCCAGTACCGCCCCTTCGGATCGTCGTACTGGACCCGAAAGTTGACCAACTCGTACGCGGCCACCCGGAACGCGGCAAACGACTGATCGGTGGTCTCGAGGGCGTCGGTGAATCCATAGCTGGCCGTGAAGCGGACCAGGCCCTGATTCGCCAGTGGCCACAACCACTGCGCCTCAAGACTCGTCGTCCATTCGGGCGCCCGTGGCAAGTCCAACACCTCACAGGTCTCAAAGGTCGGATTCCTTCGGTCCACACAGGTATCCCGGATGAGCAGGTCGGCATCGTCGTTCAGGCTCTTGAACTCGAGACCGGTGTTACCGACGGAACCCTTGATCTGGAACCTGGAAGAGGCAGCCCAGGCAAAATCGAGCTCGAAGCCGGTGATCTCCACCTCTCCCGCGTTCTCCGAGATCCCAAGTGTATTGGTTGTGACGAGGTCGTCGAAGTTCATATGGTAGACGGTCGCGTTCAGTAACAATTTCTTGCCGAGCCACTGAGAGCGAATCCCGATTTCGTTGTTGATGACCGTCTCGGGGTCGTAAGTAAACAGGGACCCGCCGCCATCACGCCCAATATTTGTTGTCGTAGAGAACCCTCCAGACTTGAATCCCTTCGACGACGTGACATAGGCCATGACCAGATCTGAGAACCGATAGTCGACCGTGGCTCGATAGTCGACGGAGTCCCAAGTTTCCTCTCCGGTCAGTGGCAGCACATTCTCGTTCCGAAGATCGAGGACGGCCGACTTGTCGTCCTGCGAGTAGCGGAGCCCGCCCGTGAGCCCGAGGCGGTCCGAGTGTCTATACGTCACCTGGGCAAAGACACCGATGCTTTCGGTACTGAGTCCCCTGTCCGCAGGTGCCACCTGACAGCAGGAGCCGTCACTCCGCAGAGACCGTACCTCTGTCGTCTCGTCCGGCGACTCTTCGAAATAGAAGAGTCCTCCCACCCAGTTCACGCGGTCGGCCACTCCGGACAGCTGGAATTCCTGCGAGAAACTGTCCAAAGCACCCACTCTCTCGACGCTCTGGATTCCGAGACCCGTCGGATCGTAGTTCGTGCTACTGGTGCCGTCGATCACCGCCGTCAACGAGCGGAGCGAGCTCG
>JALCBJ010000074.1 GCA_028066595.1 Thermoanaerobaculia bacterium | reverse complement strand
TCTGGCACCATGATGCCGAACAAAGTCGCGGGGGAGTCCATCCCACCAGTTTGACCATTCCCTTCCGCTTGTTTCGGGTCTTCCTGGCCCTGGACGGTGTTGCCTCTCCTCGAAATAGCTCCGCTATTCCTCGTCGGCGCGCCTTGTCAGGACCACGAACTCCTCGAAACCAACAGGAAGGCTCTAATCAAGGTGCACTAGCTCGTCGTCCGCTTCTGGAACCCGCGGTCAGTCGGAAGCTCTGGTCTCCTGCATGCCGACGTGGCGTAAGGTGACGGGCACGAGAAAGAAGATCCCGAACACACAAAACGCGTAAATGGGCACGAATGGCGCCGCCTGCTGTGCCGCGCGGGGTGCCAGCGAGCGGATCACGTAGAGCAGGGACGGCGGTCCGAGGAAGTAGGCGAACAGGAGCCGCTTGCGTGCCGTTCTGCCATGGCGCCGGAGGCGGGCAACGTAGACGTTGCCAGCTACCCAACCCAGTGCCGCGGCAAAGCTATAGAAGCCGTAGAGATCCAAAGAGAGGGCGCCGGCCGCCGGAAGGATGCCCAATCCAAGGAGTACTGCCAACGCCCAGGCGCCGGAAAATGCTCCCAGAATCGCCAACTCCAGCCTCGGAAGGCCCTCTGGCGGCGGGTCAGCTCGCGATGTGGGCTTGATAAGCCGCCGCGTCCATCAGCTCGTCGAGGGCCGCGGGGTCGGTGATCCTGATCTTCACCAGCCAGCCCTTTCCATGAGGGTCCTCGTTCACCGTTTCCGGCGAGTCATCCAGCGATGCGTTGGCTTCGACGATCTCGCATGCCACAGGAACGTAAATGTCCGAAACGGCCTTGACTGACTCGATGGAGCCGATTTCTTCGCCAGCGTCGAAGGTTTCTCCGGCCTCGGGCATCTCCACGAAAACGACTTCGCCCAGCTCCTGCTGCGCGAAATCGGTGATGCCCAAAGTCGCCGTATCACCATCGACCTTCAGCCATTCGTGTTCTTCGCTGTAACGGTAATCCTCGGGATACATATATCGCCTCGTCTTGATGGTCTCGTTCGTCGAATCGTTCAGCTGCGGCGGTAGAACGGCAGGTCCACGACCTTGGCGGCGACCGTCCGCTTGCGAATCTGGATTTCGATCTCCGTTCCGACCTCGGCCAGCGTGGGCGGAACATAGGCCGTTCCCAGGGCCTTGTCGAAAGTCGGCGACCATGTGCCGGAGCAGACGGTGCCGACCGCTTCACCATCGTGAAGCACCTCATAGCTTTGTCGAGCGATGCCCTTGCCGAGCATCTCGAAGCCCACGAGCTTGCGGCCGACGCCTTCGTCTCGCTGTCGAACCAGGGCGTCGCGACCGACGAAGTCGCCGGAGGCGAGCTTCACCACCCAGCCGAGACCCGCCTCGTACGGCGTGGTCTCGCGGTCGATCTCATGGCCGTATAACGCCATGCCGGCCTCCAGACGCAGCGTGTCGCGAGCCGAGAGTCCGCAGGGTACGAGGCCGTCGTCCGCTCCGGCCTCGAGGAGTGCCTGCCACATCGACGGTGCGTCCTCCGGTGGCAAGTAGAGCTCGAAGCCGAGCTCGCCGGTATAGCCCGTGCGCGAAAGAAGACATCGCATGCCGGCGATTTCGGCACCGTCGATGAAGCGGTAGTACTTGATGGTGGCGAGATCCACGTCTGTGAGACGCGAGAGGATTTCCGGCGCCTTCGGGCCCTGAAGAGCGAGTAGCGCGTATTTGTCGGAGTGATCGTCGATCCGGCAGCTCGAGTTACGACGCGACACCATCCAGCCGTAGTCGACCTCCACGTTGGCCGCGTTGACCACCACCAGGTAGTCGTTTTCCGCCAGCATGTAGACGAGAAGGTCGTCGACGTAGGTGCCTTGCTCGGTGAGCAGCCCGCTGTAGTGCGCGCGGCCCGGCCGCAGCTTGGTGACGTCGTTCGGGGTCAAGCTCTGGAGGAATTCCAGGGCGCCGTCGCCCCGAACCCGGACCTCCCCCATGTGGGAAACATCGAAGAGACCCGCCGCCCGACGTACTGCGTGGTGCTCTTCGATCTCGGAGCCATATCGGACCGGCATGACCCAGCCCGCGAAGTCGACCATCTTGGCGCCAGCGCGCAGGTGCTGGTCGTATAGAGGTGTGTGCCTGGAGTCGCCGGCGTCCGCCATCGGCGCTCTTCCTTTCCAGCTATCTATGGAGTTGCAGCTCGTCCCAGAGGGACGAGAAGGGGTTCTTCTGAAGGGCCCGACGATACCACGAGCGGTAGGATCGGCCGGCCATGCCAGACACTCTTTCTCGCTACGCTTGGGTTCTCGCCCTGCTGCTCATTTGGGCAACCGCCGCGGCTCGACCAGCGGTCGCCGTGGCCTCGGGGACGCGTGCATTGACCGGCTGTTATTCGGTCGCAAGCGGTCCGCAGGGCCGTACCGAGATCGATGCCGAGAATGCCGATCTTCGGCTCACTCCCGCTTCGGTGGCCAAGCTGGTCACGACCATGGCGGCGCTGGAGCTGTTGGGGCCGCAATTCCGCGTCGTGACGGAAGTCGCGGCTGCCGGGCCTGTGGATGGGAGGACGCTTTCGGAAGATCTGGTGCTCATCGGCGCCGGCGACCCGACTTGGTCGAATCGGTTCGAAGGTGACGGTCCCAGCCCGCTGGAGTCATTGGCAGCCCAAGTGGCGCAAAGACTCGATCGCGTCGAGGGTGATCTTGTGCTCGAGCTGTCGCGATTTCCAGGTCGTGACTTCCCTGCCAGCCGGGCGGTGTCGGAAATCGCCTATGCCTACGGGGCGCCGACCGGTGCCCTCGCCCTGAACGACAACGTCGCCTGGTTGCGGGTGGCACCGGGCGCCCGGGTCGGAGATCCCGCCGCGGTCTCGTGGCAGGGAGCTCCGGCATACCGCATCGAGAACCTCACGATCACCGCGCCCACCAGCCGGCACGATCGCGGCACCTTGGATGTCTTGCCGGCTTGGCGCGGAGACGTGCTGGTGCTACGTGGCGAGTATCCGGTTTCCGAACCGCCCTACCGATTGCCGGTGGCACTTCACGACGGGGAACGTCGGGTGGGCGAGGCCTTCCTGCAGGCGCTGGCGGCGGCCGGAGTCGAGTTGACGGGGACGATGCGGATGAGCGAGAGGCCTTTGGTCACCGGGACCCGGCTCGCTACCCACCGGTCGCCGCCCATTTCCGGGTGGCTCGTCGAGATTCTCCAAGACAGCGACAACTGGCTGTCGGAGATGCTGTTGCGCCAGATCGCCCTGCAAACGTTGGGTGAGGGGCGCGGTCTCGACGGCGCCGAGCACGTCGTAGACGAGCTGACGCAGCGGGCCGGTCTGGTCGAGGGCTCGTTGGAGCTGGAAGACGGTTCGGGCCTCTCGCCCTACGACTTGGTGACGCCCCGAGCCGTTGTCGAGCTGCTGCTTTGGGCACGAAACCGGCCCTGGTGGGCGACGCTCGCCTCGTCGTTGCCGGCGCCGGGGGAAGGCACGCTCGCCGCCTGGCCGGGTCTACCCCCTTCCACCCGGGCCAAGACCGGAACACTGCGCCATACGGTGGCACTGGCGGGTTTAGTCGAAAGAGCCTCGCGGACGATCTACTTCGCTTGCTTCGTCAACCATGCGACCGAGGATCGTGGCGTACTGCGTCGCCGGTTGGCCTCTCGCATCGCTTCGTGGCGGTGAGCGTCGGCTTCGCGGGTTGCGGGACGACTCAGATCGGCGCTCTTTCTCGACGTCGGGTGATCCGTGCCGCCGTCACCGCCCCGTGAGATCGACGGATACCACGCCAGGTTCCGTTCGGAAGTACGCTTCCAGGACCTGCTGCGCTGGCCGTCCGACAAAGCGGAAGTCCGGCTTGCCGAGACCTTCGCCCCGGGGGTGGGTGAAGACCTTCCAGGCGTGCAGGCCCAAGAGCCAGGAAGGTTTACCGAGCTCGGAGAGTAGTACCTGCCAGGCCAGGCGCTGATCCACCTCCGAGACCGTGCCTCCCTCTTCGTGAGGCGATGCCCAGGGGCTCCTCCTGGCAGCGAACCCCACTTCAGTGAGCAAGACGGGGCGGTCCCATCGCTCGGCTGCGGCCTGCAATTGGGAGACGACGTTGCGCGCGCCTCGCCGGAGGGTCGCGAGGTCGGCATCTTCGTCGTCCGAGAGGGGAAAGTAGGCATCGATTCCCACGGCGTCGAGAGCATCCCAAAACGGCACCTTGTCGTAGTCGCCCCACCAGTTTCCCGCGTAGGTGAGGTGGCCGGAGTAGACGCGACGCACGGAACCGATGAGGTGACGCCACTCGGTTTCGCGATGGACGGTCTGACCCAGCTCGACGCCGATGGCGAACCAATCGGCGCCAGCGTGCTCCGCCAGGACGGCGTGGTGAACCACGTAGCGCCGATAGACGTGGAACCAGGTGCTCCAGTCGGCCTCCGAGCCCATCGTCACATCGCCCGGCCAGCTGTGATGGCCGATCCAGAGATGCGGCTTCCACATCACCGTCATGCCCCGTTTCTTGGCCTGGCGAGCGGCATGGATGACACCGACGTCGGTTTCCGAAGCCGGGTGACGGTTCAGAAACGCCATAGCGGGCTTTTCGGGATTCCGTTGATACGCGAACGGCATGACGGACACCGAGTCGACACCGAGGCCCCGAAGCAGGTCGAGGCGTCGTTCGGCTGACGGTGCGTGATAGCCGGTGTCGACGCCGTTGGCCATCGCAAAGGCCACACCGTTCTGAAATCCACCCGAACTGCGACCGGCGCGCCGGACCGCTGGGTGCGATCGGCTCGGTGTCTGTTGATTCGCAGACGTCTCGAGCTCCCGCAGCACACCCGCAACGAGATCCCTGCCTGCCTTGGGACTCGGCATAGGGTCGAGCTTTCGGGCTAGGGTCTCACCCTCGAGCGCGTCCACCACCGCAGCGGCCACCGGTGTCCACAGGACCCGTGACCCATCGTAGGGCCTTTCGGTCATCAGCAGCTCGTCCGTAGAGGGAAGCACGTCCATGGCGACCAGCTCGGGAAGCCACTGTCGCCAGCTTCGCCCGTACCAAACGGTAGCTGCCGAGTCCGGTTGCCCCGTCTGCGCCAACCACAAGGCAGCTCCGTCTTCGATGGCCGGTGGGAGTCTCCAACCGGCGCGCCGGATCAACAGACGCGCCAGCTCGTGCCGGATGATGTCGGAGTCGGCTTCCAAGCCGGACAAGTCCAGCACGAGATGAAGCCGACCATCGCGCAGCACGGCCGGGCCGAGCTCTCGGATACGTCGACCTTGCTCAGCGAAATCGCCCACCAGTCGCAGCTCGATCGCTCGGTCGAACGTGTCTCCGGGAGCTCCGAGGTGTTCGCTCATCCGGACGGTCACTCGTCGGAGATCGGCGAGCCAGTCCTGCAGACCGGCCTGCTCTGCGGAGGAGGCATGGAGTACGAGCTCGATCGCCGCAGTGTCGCGAGGGGAGACCGACACGAGTGCCAAACTCAGCGCGAGGGGCAGTAGGCATGGATTCGTTCCCGTTCGGGGCATCAAAGCAGATACGGCGCTCGGCGTCGTTCGTTTCTATCTACTCGAAGAGCCGAGCCGGCCTCTTCATGATTTCTTCACACTGCCGGGAGAACCCGTTTACGTGATCCTCATGTCCCGCAGCTACATTCTCCTCGCACCCGGTGTGCCCGCCATTCAAGCACCGAATCTCTCCCCTCACAAGAAGTCGAACCCGTTTTCCAAGGAGGAAACATGCTTCGCTCTCTCAAGACGCCGGTGACGTTCGCTCTCTTCGTCGCCGTACTCGCCATTCTCGCGTTCCCGGTGACGGCCCAAGTCGAGGTCGATGAACGTCTTCCCGAATACAAGCCAGTGCAGGGTGTTTCCGGCACGGTCAAGTCGGTGGGCTCCGACACGCTCAACAACCTGATGACCCTCTGGGCGGAGAAGTTCAAGGAGGTCTACCCGAACGTGCAGGTGGAGATCGAGGGCAAGGGCTCTTCGACCGCGCCTCCGGCCCTGATCGAGGGCGCCTCGAACTTCGGCCCCATGAGCCGCCCAATGAAGGACGCCGAGGCGGACGAGTTCGAGAAGGCCTTCGGCTACAAGCCCGTGGCCGTGCAGACCGCCATCGACATGGTCGCCGTCTACGTGCACAAGGACAACCCCATCGCGCAATCGGGCCTGACCCTGCCCCAGGTCGATGCCATCTTCTCCTCGACCCGCAAGGGCGGATACGCCAGCGACATCAATAACTGGGGCCAAGCGGGCCTCGACGGAAGCTGGGGCAACCTCCCGATTTCCATCTACGGCCGCAACTCGGCGTCGGGCACCTACGGCTTCTTCAAGAAGAAGGCCCTCTTCAAGGGTGACTACAAGAACTCGGTAAAGGAGCAGCCCGGCTCCAGCTCCGTGGTGCAGGGTGTGGCCTCCGACAAAGGTGGCATCGGCTACTCCGGCATCGGCTACAAGACCGCCGACGTCGGCACCGTACCGCTGGCCAAGAAGCAAGGCGGTGAGTTCGTCCCCGCCGACTTCGATCGCGCTGCCGACTACCCGCTGGCCCGCTTCCTGCTGGTCTACGTGAACAAGAAGCCGGGTGAGGATCTGGACCCCTTGCGCAAGGAGTTCATCAAGCTGATTTTCTCGCAACAGGGCCAGGAAGTGGTCGTCAAGGACGGCTACATCCCGGTCTCCTACGAGATCGCCAAGCAGACCCTCGCAGCTGTCGGCGTCGACATCGACGCCGACTACTGATCCAATCTGGGATCGGTGAAGATTCGAGCCGGCACGGACACGGTGTCGAGGACTCGGGTCCGAGCTCCTTGATCTCGGCTCGAATCGAATGCGGGTGATGGAACCGAGCCCCTGCCGCGGGCTCGGTCGCCATCGCCCGCTCCTCGAGTTCTGAGATATTTCTCCCTTCTACACGCTCTCCGGCCCACAGGACAGCCCATGACGGATTCTTCGGATTCGCGCCCCGACACGCCCACCGAGGTGAGCCCCAACGCGCCGTCGCCCGGTGTGATGTCGTTCACCGGTCGTCGCCGCAAGCGTACGACTCGAGCCTCGGTGGTCTTCGCTGACAAAGCTGCGCGGATATTGATCTCCGTCGGCGGCGTCGGCACCATATTGAGCGTCCTCGGCGTCGCGCTTTTTCTCCTCTGGGTGGTACTTCCGCTCTTCCTGCCTGCCAAGGTGGACGACCTTCAGCCTCTCGACGTCGCCTCTCGGGAGCTGGTCCACGTGGCGGTCGACGAGTACCAGATCCTGGCCTGGGTGCTTCTGCCGTCGGGCGAGGCCGAGGTCTTCCGGCTCGACAATGGCGAATTCCGTGCTCGGCAGCAGCTCTTTCCCGAGGGGTCAATGGTGACCTCATCGTTTCTGCTACGCAGCAGCACCGCTGCCTTCGGTCTGGTCGATGGAACCGTACAACTCGCGGACGTTGGATTCGATACCGACATCCTCGATGCGGACGAACTGCCGTCCGATGTGGTGGCTCAGGCGCCCGAAGAGAACGACGTCGCCAGCTACGAAGACGGCGTCGTTCAACGTACACCGACCGGTCAGTTTCGCTACCAACGACTCCGGGTCGAGATGGGTCCCTCTACCCGAGTGTCGACGGGGCCGGTGCAGCGGCTCGATCTGGTGGTGCGCAACGACGGTCCTCTGATCGCTGCTCTGGCCGATGGGTCTTCGCCGGCATCCGAATCCGCAGAGCCACTGCTGGAATCGGAGCTCGAAGACGGTAGCCTCGACGCAGAACCCGAGGTCGTCGAGGCCGAGACAGTAGCGGACACAGATGATGCGTCCATGGAGCGTCGCCTGCTGTTGGTGGCTTTCGAGGAGGATACGAATTTCCTCACTGGCGAGACGACGATGGAGGTGGGGAGTCCGGTGAAGGTACCGCTGGACTCCGGTAGCGAAGACGCCCTTCTGGTCGCACTCTCGGGCCCGGGTACCGAGCTCTACGTCGCCTGGGCCAATGGCGAGCTACGCCGTTGGAACATCCGAGATCTGGGTGGTATCGAGCTTCGTGAATCAGGTCGCCTGTGGGACGACGAAGCGTCGTTGGGCTTCTTCGAGCCCATTCTGGGAGGCAATACCTTCCTGGTCGGCGACAGCGAGGGGCGCGTAAACGCCGGTTTCCCGGTACGAACGGCCGATGCCGTGGACTCGCTTCCACTGCTGCACGGACGCGGCTCCCTGGCGGAAACGACGACCATGGGCTTCGTACTCAGCAAGCGCCTGACCGACGCCAGCTCTGCGGCTCTCTCCATGGCTCCCTCGTCCCGTAGCCGACTCGCCATGGCGGGGTTCTCTGACGGCGAGGTGAGACTCTTCAACATCACGAACGCGTCGTTGCTCAAGAGCTTTACCGTGGCGGAGGGCGAAGCGGTTCGCCACCTGGTGATGGCGCCCAAAGAGGACGGTGCCCTGGCGGTCACGGACGGCGGTATGTATCACGCCCACCTAGATCCACGTTTTCCGGAAGCGGGTTTCTCGGCGTTCTTCCGCCCGGTCTGGTACGAGGGCTATGCCAAACCGCAGCATAGCTGGCAGTCCTCGTCGGGTACCGACGACTTCGAGATGAAGCTCGGCCTGATGCCGCTGGTCTTCGGCACCCTCAAGGCGACGTTCTACTCCATGCTCTTCGGTGCGCCACTCGCGCTCCTGGCCGCGATCTTCACCAGCGAGTTCTTGCACGGCCGGGTGCGCTCGGTGATCAAGCCAAGCATCGAGCTGATGGCGAGTCTGCCGTCGGTGGTGCTGGGATTCTTGGCGGCACTGGTCTTCGCTCCCTACATCGAGAAGGTCGTCCCGGCGACCCTAGGGGTGTTTCTCACCTTGCCTCTGACGCTGTTGCTGGGAGCATTCTTGTGGCAGCTCCTACCTTCTTCAAAAGCCATTCTCTGGAAGCGATGGCGTTTTCTGCTGATCGGGCTGTTGATCCCCGTCGGTATCTGGCTGGCCGGGGCCTTGGGGCCCGTGATCGAGAGGCTGGTTTTCTCCGGCGACATCAAGGGCTGGCTGGCCTGGAACCCGGGAGACGACCGAGCGGAACGTTTCGGTAGTCCGTTCGGCGGCTGGCTGATGCTCACCTTGCCACTGTCCGCCGCGATCGTGGCCTGGGCGTTCGGCCGGTGGGTGAATCCGCTGATGCGGGAGAAAGGCTCACAATGGGAGCGTAGGCGCTACGCGCTCGTAGACCTCGGCCGCTTCGTCGCCGGTATCGTCGCCAGCCTGCTCTTGGCCTGCCTCTTGGCCTACCTGGCGGGTACTTTCGGCTTCGATCCCCGCGGTGGGTACGTTGACACCTACGTGCAACGAAACGCTTTGGTGGTCGGCTTCGTGATGGGTTTCGCGATCATTCCGATCATCTACACGATTTCGGAAGATGCTCTGTCTACCGTGCCCGAGCACCTGCGCTCTGCATCTCTGGGTGCCGGCGCTACGACGTGGCAGACGGCCGTGCGAATCGTCATCCCCACGGCGATGAGCGGGCTGTTCTCGGCGCTCATGATCGGTCTCGGCCGGGCGGTGGGTGAAACGATGATCGTGCTGATGGCCGCCGGCAACACGCCGGTGATGGAGCTCAACATGTTCGAGGGCTTCCGCACGCTGTCGGCCAATATCGCCGTGGAACTTCCAGAAGCCGTGAACGGCTCTACGCACTATCGAACACTCTTCCTGGCCGCCCTGGTGCTCTTCGTCATGACCTTTTTGGTCAATACGGTGGCCGAGGTCATACGCCAGCGATTCCGCAAGAGGGCATACCAGCTATGAGCGAAGGGACGGAGAAACCCAAGAGCTGGCGCACCCGCCGCGCTCGCTCGAAGTCGTCGCTTTTCGCGGCGGGAGAGCCGATGGTGTGGCTCACTGGCGGAGCCTTGGCCATTTGCACCTTCATGGTCTTCGGACTTCTCTTCCTGGTGCTGATGCGTGGCCTCAGCACCTTTTGGCCCCTGCCGGTGGAGCAGGTGACGACATCCGATGGACGGGTCTTCATGGGCGAAGTCACCCGCGACGACGACTATCAACCGACCGACAACGTGATCGCGGCGCTGACCGGCGAGATGCGTCAGGCAGCCGACGTCGAGCTGGCGTCGGGCGACGGCTGGGCCCATCGCAGACTCTTCCGCACCGGCAACTATCGCATCACCCAGAACCACTTCTCTTGGGTCAACGACTGGGAAGTCGATCAGCTCGAACAGCCCGAGTGGGCCATGGTCTTGGAGAGGTTGGAGTGGGGCCGCTTCTACGGCTTTCCTGAGGCTTTCGTGAAAATGACTTTAGTCGACCGGAACGGTATGACGGAGGAGGCGTTTCGCAACGAGCTCAGGAGGCAGGCCAATCTGCCGGCGCCGGAAGGCGCGGCGATGCGCCTCGTGGCTCGCGGAACCGGCAGTGTGCCGTTTGAGCTCGTGGATCCTTCCGACGCCGCGACGGCATCGAGTCTCGTTGGATTCGCCGAGGTTCACGAGGGTGCCGAAGCAGCTTGGCACGGTTTCCGCGAGTACCACGCGGAGGTGCGCGAGCGGCGCGAGGACCGGCGACAGCTGGAGAAGCACGACACGGGTCGCATCAACCACCGGCAGGAACAGGCGCGCCTGAAGGTGCGGGAGATCGAGCTCGAGATCGCCGAAGCCGAGGCCAAGGGTCAGGATTCCAAGGTCACCAAGCTGGAAGCCGAGCGCGCCCACGCACAGAAGGAGTTCGAAGAGGTACGGGTCTGGGCCGACCGTGAGTTTGCCCGTATCCGATCTGAGATCGACGCCATCAACGAGGAGAACTCGCGCTACCAGATGCTCTTCCGCACCGCTGGAGAGGGCCATCGAGAGCCGGCTCTGACGTTCCAGCGTCTCGACGACATCGTCCGTGCTTATCCGGCCAACCGTCTCGCCCTCGGTGAGAAGTTGGCGCTGTTCGGCTCTCGGTGGAAAGAGTTCCTGACCGAGGAGCCGAGAGAGGCCAACAGCGAGGGGGGAGTGTTTCCGGCGATCTTCGGAACCGTCGCCATGACCCTCATCATGTCGATCGCGGTGGTGCCCTTCGGCGTGCTGGCGGCCTTGTACTTGCGCGAGTACGCCAAAGGCGGCCCTCTGACCTCGGCGGTGCGCATCGCGGTCAATAACCTGGCGGGCGTACCTTCCATCGTCTTCGGCGTCTTCGGCTTGGGCTTCTTTTGCTACGTCGTGGGCGCCAACATCGACGAGCTGCTCTTCGCTGCCGAGCTACCCAATCCCACCTTCGGCAAAGGCGGGTTGCTGTGGGCATCTCTGACTCTGGCACTCTTGACGCTGCCGGTGGTCATCGTGGCGACGGAGGAAGCGGTGTCGGCCGTACCGAACTCGATGCGTGAGGGCTCCTATGCCTGCGGTGCCTCGAAGTGGCAAACGATCAAACGCATCGTGCTGCCGCGAGCTCTGCCGGGCATCATCACCGGCATGATCCTGGCCATTGCTCGCGGTGCCGGTGAGGTCGCTCCGCTCATGCTGGTGGGCGCCGTGAAGCTGGCTCCCGAGCTGCCCATCGACGGCCTGTTCCCCTACATCCATCCCGAACGCAGCTTCATGCATCTGGGTTTTCACATCTACGACGTCGGCTTCCAGAGTCAGAACTCGGAAGCCGCGAAACCCATGGTCTACACGACGACGTTGCTGCTCATCGGCATCATCGCGACTCTCAACCTGGCCACCATCTGGCTGCGCAACCGTCTGCGGCGCAAGTTCGCCGGCGGACAGTTCTGATCAGGAAGCGAAATCATGAGTGAGACCCCAGACCAGGCAGCAACCGAGACCCCTGCGGCAAAGCCGCTGGACCCAGAGAACGATCCGTTGGCCGCTATCGCCCGCGGTGAGACGATGGAGAGTGAAGTGCACGAAAGTGTGCGCAACGAGGAGGCGGTCCTCGAAATCGATACGTTTCGCCTCTGGTACGGCCAGGCTCAGGCCCTCCATGACGTCTCCATGGACGTCCCCAAGGGTCAGGTGACGGCACTGATCGGACCGTCTGGTTGCGGCAAGTCGACGCTTCTGCGGTCGGTGAACCGCCTCAACGATCTGATCGACATCGTGAGCATCAAAGGCGACATGCGGCTGCGCGGTGATTCGATCTACGACGCCGGTGTCGATGTCATCGAGCTGCGTAAACGCATGGGGATGGTCTTTCAGAAGTCCAATCCGTTTCCCATGTCGATCTACGAGAACGTGGTCTACGCCTTGCGCATCGACGGTGAGAACCGCAAGAGTGTGCTCGACGAGGTGTGTGAGAAGAGCCTACGTGGCGCTGCTCTCTGGGACGAGGTGAAGGACCGCTTGGACGATCTGGCTCTCGGTCTCTCCGGCGGTCAGCAGCAGCGTCTATGTATCGCTCGAGCCATCGCTGCGGAGCCCGAGGTGCTACTGATGGACGAGCCTTGCTCGGCGCTCGATCCGATTGCCACAGGCAAGATCGAGGATCTGATCACCGAGCTTCGTGGCGAGTACACGATCCTCATCGTCACCCACAACATGCAGCAGGCCTCGCGCGTGTCCGACTTCACCGCCTTCATGTACTTGGGTCGGATGATCGAATACGGCGCCACCCTCGACATCTTCACCAATCCGCATCTGAAGGCGACCGAGGACTACATCACCGGTCGTTTCGGCTGATCCGGACTGGACAGCCGAGTCCGAGGCGGCTCGAGCGCTTCGACGGCTGGACGTTCGCGAAGGACGCCGAGCGCACCGGATGTGCGCTCGTTCGGGGTCGAGTCGTTCGCCGGTGGGGTCCAGTTGCCGCCGGGTCGGAAGCGATGGGAACTAACCTATTCCTTCTGGGGTCTCTGAAGCCGACTGGATCGAACCAGTCGCTCATCCTGAAGGAGGGTTCATGCCGACTCAGCGCCGTCTACGATTCATGCTTCGGCTCGCAGTCGTCGCCCTGCTGCTCTCGTCGGCAGGACCGGGCACCGGATGGGCCGAGGACTGGGAGGCTCGGCTGCTGGGTAGCTGGGTCACCACGTCGGCTGACGTTCTCACCGAGCTCGACGACGGCCCTGGCCTCTATGTGGGAGTAGAGCGCAGGCTGAACGAGCGCTGGGGAGTGGAGCTGGGGCTGGGTTGGCATCAGCTCGAGGGATCGGTCACCGAGAGAGTCGAGTTCTTCGGCCTCCGCTTCGAGAGCCGGATCGGGTCGGAGGTGGAGTGGCTGCCGGTCTCGATCGCCGGCAACTTCCACCTCACGCCTCGATCCGACTTCGACGTGTATGTATCGGCTCGGGCGGGGCAGGCATTCTTCCAAGATGTTCGTATCACTTCGGAAGCGAGCTTCGCCACCGATTTGAACGGGTTCCCTCTGCCCGTGCTGATCACTGATCCCGGGCCAGCCGTGACGCTGGAGTTCGCTGCGGACGATTCTCTTTTCTATGGCGCTCGGCTGGGCGTGGATCGGTCGTTCGGCGACGGTGCTTGGGCCTTCTCGGCCACCATCGACTGGACCGTACTCGAGCTGGAGTACGATCCGCTCTCGGCCTTGCCGCCGCCGTTTGTGGATCCGGTCCCCGACGTTCAAGTCGACCTGGATCCTGTGACCATCGGCATCGGAGTTTCACGACGCTGGTAGCCGGAGTCCCGAGTTTCCGACAGTGGCAGCGGCCGGTGGCGAAACGAACGCAGGCCGTCGCCATAGTCCGCTGCCGCGTGGCCCTCTCCGGCCAACAGCCAGCGTGTGGTCAGCAAACCTTCGACGCCAACGGGTCCTCGGGCATGGATCCGACCTGTGGCGATCCCGACCTCGGCACCGAGGCCATAGCGGTAGCCGTCGGCGAAACGGGTGCTGGCATTCCAGAAGACGGAGGCAGAATCGATGCGGCGCAGGAATGCCTGGGCCACCTCTTCGTTCTGGGTGACGATGGCCTCGGTATGAGCGGAGCCGTAGCCATGGATATGATCCACGGCCTCGTCGAGTCCGTCGACGACCCGTATCGCCAGCGTCAGATCGCCGTACTCGGCTCGCCAGTCGTCGTCCGCCGCCGGTTGGCTCTCGAATCCGGCAGCCTCTAGTACCGATCGCGACGCTTGGCAGGCCCGGAGCCGAACTCCGGCGTCGACCAGTGCCTTCGCGACCGGGGGCAAGTGCGGTAAGAAGCCAACGTGCACCAACAGGGTTTCGGTGGCGTTGCAAGCGGCCGGGTAGTCGCACTTGCCATCGACGGCGAGCCTCGACGCCATGGCCGGATCGGCGCCGGTATCGAGATAGAGATGGCAGATTCCGTCTGCATGGCCGAGGACGGGGATCCGTGTGGAGCTCTGGATGGCGCGCACCAGATGGCCCGAGCCGCGGGGGATCACCAGGTCGATGGACTCGTCCATGGTCAGCAACTCCGCAACCGCCTTGCGGCCCTCGACCAGTGCCACGGCGTCCGTGGGAAGGCCTTCAGAGGCGAGAGCGTCGCGCAGGCACGCCACCAGCACTCGATTCGAAGCCTGAGCCTCGGAGCCGCCTTTCAGGATGACGCCGTCGCCGGCGCGTAGGGCCAATGAGGCGATCTGAACCACCACGTCCGGGCGGCTTTCGAAGATCACCAGCAAGACGCCGAGCGGACTGCGAACCTGACGCAGGGTCAATCCGTCGTCGAGAAGAGTGTGTCGGATCGTTTCTCCCAGGGGATCGGGCTGTGCGGCGAGTTGCAGGGCACCGTCGCGCAACGTCGCCAGCGTGGCTCGATCGAGAGACAGACGTTTCAAGAGCGGCTTCTCCAAGTTTGACGCGGCGGCAGCTTCCAGATCGCGAGCGTTGGCGGCGAGGATGCGTTCGGACCGCGTTTCGAGCAGAGCCGCGAGCCGCCGCAGAGCTTCGCTTCGCCGGGCGCCGTCGAGGCTGCCGAGGATTCGCTGAGACCGGCGCACCGATCGGGCCAGGTGGAGAAGATCTGGGTGAGGAGTCGGCATGCTGAAGGTCGCGGTCTCCTGGGGACCTGGGGTCGTGCTGGACATCAGACGTTCTCCTGATTCGAGGTGTTGTTAGCTTCCTGCTCCATGCAGCGGCTGGGAAAGAAGGTTCCGATGGCCTCGCCTGCCACCACCCGTTCGACGACGCCTGAGCGATGACCCGACGCGATGACCACCTGGCATGCGCCGCGGGTGGCGAACAAGGCCGCGGCCACCTTGGAACGCATACCTCCTCGCGACATGCCCCGTTCCCGTGTCGGGGCCAGTCGTCGGAGCAGCGCCGGCGCATCGTCGATCCGATCGAGCACTGGCTCGCCAGGAGACCCATGGGGATCGGAGGCGTGAACACCCTCGACGTCGGTGAGGAGCAGGAGAAGGTCGGAGTTGCAACTCACCGCGACGTGGGCCGCCAAACCGTCGTTGTCCCGAAGCGTTTGGTCCGGCGGAACCAAGCCTAGGCCGTTCTGGCCTACGGTTTCGGGACTCATCGCATCGTTCTCGTTGACCACGGGCACCACACCAGAGGTCAGCAGGCGTTGAATCGTTGCTGCCAGGCCGTTCTCGTCTTCCGCGAGATCGGCAGCGGTGACGAGAACCTGCGCCGTCGTGAGGCCGTAGGACGCGAAGCTCGCCTGGTACTGCGTCAGCAGGTGAGCTTGACCCACGGCGGCACATGCCCGCTTCGATTCGTCGTCCGGCGCGGCGCCGACCAACCCGAGTAGACCGGTGCCGAGACCCACAGCACCAGAGCTCACCACGATGACGTCGACTCCGCCGCCCTGCAGCTTCGAGACCGAGCGCGCGATGGCACGGAGGCGCCCCGCACGTTCCGCGCCCCGCTCGTCTACCAGGACTCGCGTGCCGAGCTTCACCACCAGACGGCGTACTCGTCGCAGCGGTCGTCGCGGCTCCCCGCTTCTGTCAGGAAGAGGCTCCGTCGCCTGACGGAAGCTCCGGGTGGCGAATGTGTCGGTGAGCGTGGCCTTCGAGCTGTCGGCCTGGAGCGAGGACATGGTTCGATCTCCTGTAGGGACGTGGCGTTCGCGATGTGCGCCCTGGAAAAGAAAAACCCCCGGGCCTCGATGGCTCCGGGGGTCTTCGACGGACGCGTGATGGACAGATTGAAACGCGTCAGGTCTTTCCCCGAATGTACAGCGTGCGTCGCGGCGCACGGGCGACCGAGATCGTCGCGAAGGTGACGGGGAAAGAAGTGAGGTTCGACATGGTCCGAGAAACTACGCCGCTACATCCGGTCGTGTCAAGCGAGACGTCGTGGACGGCGATGCGACTGATACGCTTCGCGGCCATGCGGGTTGCGATCGGCTGGCTCGGACTCCTCACTACATGGGCTCTTGTTCAGCCCGCTACCGGCGCTGCTCATGCGGAGCAGGTCGAGCGCTACTATCGGATGGAGCTGGGTGGGCAGCCGGCTGGCTGGGTGGTGGAGACCACCACGGTGTCGGAGGGTCTGTGGGTGACGGAGACCCACACCCGTATGGAGCTGCGCCGCGCTGGAACCGCAACGTCGATGGAGATGTTCAGCCGCTTCGAAGAGACCGCGGAGCATCAGCCGGTCTCGGGCATGACCCGGCAGGCCCTGGGCTCGGCTCCGCTGGTGACGACGTTTCGATTCGACGATGAGACGGTGCAGGTGCAGGAGCCGGGCGGCGCGACGCGCCGTCATGATCTGGGCAAGAGGACCTGGATGACCCCGGTGGAGACGTCGGAACACGTGATTCGGCAGATCCGCAGGGCCTACGACGAGCCCGGCAGCACGGACTTCGCATTCGAAGTGCGTCGCCTGGAGCTTCTCGTCGGTGTCGAGCCGGTCACCGGTCGCTATGTGCTGCAGGACCCCGACGACCCCATCGAGATCGACGGCCGCCGCCGAGAGACGGGGCGTTGGGCGATGAGCGAGAGTTACGCTCCTCTCCTCACGACCCTTGCTTGGATCGATCGCGATGGCGTCTTGCTCCGCAGCGAGGCGGACATGATGGGCATGAAGATGGTGATGTCGCTCACCGACGACGATCCTCGTGACGACCTCGCCTCCGACGAAGAGAGATCTGCGCAATTACCCGAGCTTCTCGTGCAGACCTTCGTTCGGCCCGATCGGCCCATCGAAGCTTCGCGCGATCTGCGCCGAGGCGTGTTTCGCCTGCAGGTTCAGGATCTCGATGTCGCATCCCTGCGCCAAGTCGTACCGACAGCCGGCGTCCAGCATGTCCGACCAGACGGAACACGTGATGCTCTTTTGGTCGAAGTGGATCTCGATCGGCAGATCGGGGAAAGCGTGCTCGAGGACCGCGAGATCTTTCTTCGGCCGACCCGATATCTGGACTTCGAGCACGATGCCGTACAGCGCCTGATCGAATCGTGGCGTAGATCCACGCGACCTGTGGAGCCTCCCGGTGACGCGGCAGGCCGGTCCGAGGCACTACGCCGGTTCGTTGGCCGTCATCTCAGCGACAAGAATCTCGGAACAGTGCTCGGCTCGGCGTCCGACACCGCCACCAATGGTTCCGGAGACTGTACCGAGCATGCCGTTCTGCTGGCAGCCCTACTGCGTGCAGAGGGTATTCCGTCACGCGTTGCTGTGGGTCTGGTCTACGCAGAGGAGTTTGCGGGCGAGAATGACCTTTTCGCGTACCACATGTGGACCCAGGCTTGGTTGGGTGTCGAAGGTGGGTCGAGTTGGGTCGATCTCGACGCCACGCTGCCCGACGCGACACCGTTCGACGCGACCCACATCCTCTTTGCCACCTCGCCGCTGGCAGAGGAAGGCGTGCCGCTTCTGGGAACCGGGGTGGAGGCGATCTTCGGGCGCTTGTCGATCGAGGTGGTGAGCCCAGGGCCGGCGAATCCTCGGTCTTGACCCGTAGGGACGGGCCGGAGACGATCTCGCTATGGAAACGGTGGGACGGCTGGCGCGCAGATTCGGTTTGTCTCGCAGCACCTTGCTCTACTACGACCGAATCGGCCTGCTGTGTCCCAGCGGGCGTAGTGCGTCGGGCTACCGCCTCTACGATACGATCGACGTCCGGCGGTTGGAGAAGATCATCGCCTTCCGGGGCGTCGGCCTGTCGCTGGAATCCATCGGTCCGCTGCTGAGCGAATCCGATCCGAGCATGTCCACGGGCTCGGTCAATGCGGTGCTGGAGAAGCGCCTGGTCACGATCGACCGGGAGATCACCGGGCTGCGGCGACAGCAGGAGGTCATCCTCCGTCTGCTGCAGCGTTCGGGTCCAGAGCATCGCAAGGGTGGGCTCGACAAGGAAGGTTGGACTGAGATCCTGCGAGCGGCTGGGATGGACGACGAGGACATGTGGCGCTGGCACCGAGAGTTCGAGCGGATGGCCCCGACGGCACACCAGGAGTTCCTCGAGTCGCTCCAGATCGAATCGGATGAGATCGATACGATTCGTGCCCAATCGCGGAGTTCTGCCTAGGCCGTATCTGGAACGGCTCCGCGGCGGTTCCGGCGCGCCTGCGCGCGGTGTTTCTGGATACGGGCAGCCTAGGAACCCGCGGTGCCGAGTGACTCGAGCTGCTCCTTTGCCTCCAGGGTCAACTCGTCGTCCGGGCCGCGCTCGTCCAGGCGTAGCTGGTAGATGCGCTGATAGAGCGAAGTAGCCTCTTCCAGCCGGCCCTGGTCCCTGAGGAGGTCCGCCAGGTCGTCGAGAGAGTGGCTGAGGGTGATGAGATCGGGTGACCTGCCCAAAGCGGACTCCCTGGCGAGATACGCTTCGTAGACCCCGATCGACTGGCGATACCTCGCTTCGGCCGCTTCGAGCCGACCGAGCTCTTCCAGGACGTCACCCAGGTTGTCGAGCACCTGGCCGACACGTGCGCTGTCGTCGCCGAGGGTACGGGACCAGATATCCAAAGCTTCCTCGTAGAGCGGCAGAGATTCCTCGCCGTGCCCCTGCACTTTGAGGCAGCTGGCGAGGTTGTTGAGACTCTGAGCGAGCTGAGCGTGGTCGGCACCGAGAACATGACGTCGCACTTCGAGAGCACGACGAAACAACGGCTCGGAGGCTGCCAAGTCGCCACCCTGCGCCATGGCGATCGCCAATCCGTTGAGCGTCGTCGCTACTTCCGGGTGGAGCGATCCCAGCTCCGTCTCCCGGATCGCCAGCGCGCGCTCGAAGAGCTCGATCGCCTCGGCATTGTGCTCCTGGTCGACGTGAAATACGGCGAGATCGTCGTACGCGGCTGCTACATCCAGCGGCTCACCGGTCCGTTGCAGGATGGTCAGCGCTTCGCGAAGTGGCGGTCCGGCCTGCTCGTAGTCCTGCTGCAGCTCGTAGAGCATACCCAGACGGCCGAGAGCACGGGCCAGAGGGCGGGGAGATCCCAGTTGTCTCCAGCCGTCCACCGCTTGACGCAGGAATGGCTCGGCCTCGGCTAGCCGTCCGCGACTCCACTGAGCTTTCCCCAAGTGTACGAGGCTGTGGAGTACGTCGGGATGGAGGTCTCCGAGCTCCCGACGCCGCAGGTCCAGCGCCTCTTCCAGGTGGTTGACGGCGGCGTCGAAGAGCCCGAGGCGCTCGTAGACGACGCCGATGGTATCCAGCAAGCGCGCGCGGGTGATCGGCTGGTCGGCCAGGTCGCGGCGGATTCTCTCGGAGCCGCGATCCAGTAGCTCGCGTGCCGTGATTTCTTCTCCCAGGGATTCCCCTGGATCCGAGACCTCGAAGAGCTCGACGAGGAAGTCGGAGACCTCGCGCGCCGCGGCAGCTTCGCGATTGGCCCGCGCGGCCTCCTGTGAACGGGCCCACAGGCCGCCTGCCAGCACGAGAAGCACGACGGCCACCGAGAGTACGGTGCCACGATAGCGGTGAGCGAATTTCTGCGTTTGTTGCCACCACGTGGCGGTCTCAGCGCGAATCGGCTCGTACGTGAGATGACGCTGCAGATCGTCAGCAAGCTCGGCGGCGGAGCCGTAACGGTCGTCGGGATCCTTGGCCATGGCCTTCGAGACAATCGCGTCGAGATCGCCGCGTAGACGACGTTTCCAGGCGGCCGGGCTGAGACCGCGGAGTTCGGCTCGTCGCACCAGGCGCTTTTCCGACATGGCTGTCAGGCGCTGCGTCAGCGTCGGCGCATCTTCGACGATCATTCGGTGAAACAGCGACATCACGCTGCTCTCGCCCTGCTCGAACGGCAGCTCTCCCACCAACAGTTTGAACAGCAGGACACCGAGGGCATAGACGTCGACGCGTAAGTCGTCGCCCCCGGTCCCCTGGATCATTTCCGGGCTGAGGTACCCCGGCGTGCCGATGAACCGGCCGACACGGGTCAGTCGTTCGGCTCCCTCCGACTGGTCCAAAGCGCGGGCGATGCCGAAGTCGATGACCTTGGGCTGAGGTTCGGCGTCGCGTGACGAGACCGCTACGAGGATGTTGTCGTCCTTGAGGTCTCGGTGTACCACACCTTTCTGATGGACGTGGTGAACCGCCTCGCAGATCCGCCGAAAGAGCTGGATGCGTTCCTCGATACCAAGGCGTTTGCTGTTGCAGAACTCCGAGATCCGTGGACCCTCGATCAACTCCATGGCGAAGTAGGGTGCGCCGTCGGCGGTGTCGCCGGCCTCGTAGACCTGGCCGATGCCCGGATGGCTCAGGCGTGCCAAGGCTTGGCGCTCGGCATCGAAGCGAGCGCGAATGCTCGTGTAGCGCAAGCTCTGGCGGATGACCTTGAGTGCCACCCGTCTCTCGATGGGCTCGGTCTGCAACGCCAGGTAAACGACGCCCATGCCGCCTTCCCCGAGAATCTTCAGAATGTGGAAGCCGCCGATGCGGCGAGGCAGATGAGTCGTGTCGCCGGACTCGAAGTCCCCCTCCGTCGGCCCGGTGGGCAAGATCCGGCCGGCGAACTCGGTCGAGATCGCCGAGTCCGTTTCGTTCCCGGAGCGAAGGCGTGGCTCGAGATCGGAGTCTTGCGAAGGCTCCGACGGAGGCTCCGGTAGAGGAGGGTCTTTGCTCTGCATGATCGGCCCGCCCCAGCGTGGCGCAGAGCGAGTTTCAGGTCAAGTCGCGATTCCCCTTGACCTGACTACAGCTTCACACTTTAGGCTCTTTTTCCGGGCAACATGGGGGTGCCCGAATCGTACCGAACTCAATCGACCGAGCCGAGGGAGTCATGATGCCCACCGAAACCTCAGATCATCTTCGTGAGATTCGTCCCTGCACGGAACGGGTCCGTGTCCGCTTCAGCCAATCCATCACTGTCGGGTTTAGCGCGGAAGAGATCTATCCGCTGCTGTGCCCGGTACGGGAGTTCGACTGGATTCCCTACTGGGATTGCAAGTTGATCTATTCCGAGTCGGGTATTGCGGAAAGAAACTGTGTATTCCAGACCGACAAGCCTGGTGAAGGAGTGGACACCTGGGTCGTCTCCCACTACGAGCCACCTCGACGCATCAGCTTCGTGCGTATCGATCCCAGGCGCGCGATGCAATACGACATCTTCCTGAAGTCATCCGGCGACACGACGAATGTCGTGTGGAATCAGGAGATCACCGCCCTGAACGAAGAAGGAGATCGATTCGTCGGTGAACTGAAGGAATCAGACTTCGCCGAGATGATCGCCAAGGTCGAGCTCATGCTAGAGCACTTCCTGCGCACGGGAGAGCCACTTCGGGACTCGTGAGGGCCCGCGGGTGTTCTAGTTGTGGCTGGTCGTCGCCGAGCCGGTTCAACCGGCAGCGGATGCCACCAACCTGACCGTCTGGGCGAGACGCCGGGGTGTCTCGATCGGAGGGCGCTTGCCTTCGAGCGGTCGAGGGTTCGCCGGGGTCGGTTCTCGAACCGCGATTCGGTTGCGACCTGCCGACTTGGCCCGGTAGAGCTCGCCGTCGGCGGCGCCTACCAGATCGCTGGCGGACTGACCCGGCTGGGGCAGGGTGCTCGCTACACCGATGCAGATGGTGACGAACTCGCTGCAATCCGAATCTGGGTGAGGGATCTCTCGGCTCTCGACCGCTTCCTTCAGCGCCTTTGCTTTCGCCAAGGCTCCCTGGAGGTCGGTCTCCGGTAGCAAGCAAGCGAACTCCTCGCCACCGTATCTCGCCAGGAAGTCTCGTGAACGAGAGAGCTCTCCGCTCAGAATGCTGGCCACCTCTTTCAGGCAGAGGTCGCCTTGCTGATGGCCGAGACGATCGTTGTAGCGCTTGAAATGATCGATATCGATCATGAGTAGAGAGAGACTGGATCGATTGCGTCTACAGGCCCGCCATTCCAGATCGAGGCGATCGTCGAACAGCCGCCGGTTACCGATGCTCGTCAGTCCATCGACGAAGGCCAGGCATCTGAGCATGTCGGCCTGTGCTTTCAAGGTCAGGTGCGTGCCAACCCGCGCGCGGACGACGGCTGGAATGAGTGGCTTGGAAATGAAATCCACAGCGCCGTACTCGAGCGCACGAGCCTCTTGATCGGGTCGATTCTCCGAGGTGACGAAGATGATCGGGATCTCTCGGGTCGCCGGCTCAGACTTGAGCCTGCGACAGGTTTCGTAGCCGTCCATCTCGGGCATGAGGATGTCGAGGAGCACGAGGTCGGGTGGCTGACGGCGGCAGATCTCGAGCGCTTTGTATCCGTTGGAAGCGAGAACGACTTCGCAGTGATCTCGGAACATATGGTGCAGCGCTTGACGCGTGGCTGCCTGGTCGTCCACGACGAGAAGACGTTGGTTCTCGGGAAGGCCGGAGAAATGGCTCCCGGAGCCGTTCGCCGGGGCGGTTGGCCGCTCGATTCCGCTTCGCGTCGGGCGCGGTGCGGCGTCTGACGCCACCGCTTGCGGGTCGGGTTCGGACAACGCGAGCTCGCCGGGATGATTCTCGAGGCGGTCCGCCAGGTCTACCAGCGCTTCGATCGAGAACAGGAGAGCGTCCGTCAGGGCAGCCACTTCGGGCTCCAGGTCTTCCATGCGACCGTTGCCGCGGAGCTCCGTCTCCAGATCGTCAGCGATCTGAGCCAGGGCGTCGGCACCGAGCGTCGCGGCCAGACCTTTGAGCGTGTGTAACCGCAGGACAGCTCCGGCGGTGTCGCCTTGCTCCATCAGCTCTCGAATCAGGGAGGACTCCCCCCGGAATTGCTTGCCGAAGTCTCGGGACAGATAGGCGAGGAGCCCTGTGTCGCCACCCAGCCGCTCCAATGCGGCCTGCCACGACAGCTGGTTCGAGTCGACCTTGATGAGAGCGGTGTTGTGGATCGTCTGGGTATCAGGCATAGAAATCGTTTGAGTATCGGGCATGGTGTGAGCCTCCATCGTCTAAAAGTGGACGGCCGGACGATCGCAGCGCGTGTCTGTCGGCCCATCGCTCCCAGAGGGATATGGGCCTTGCGTACCATCACGCTACAGTGAAGGCACCCATCTGGTTGTAAGAGCGAGGACTACAGCCCTGTCGGAGCAGATCGCTGCGTGCGGCAGGACGCCGCCTCGCGGTCCGCTCGCCGTCCGTCATCTATCGGGGTCAGTGGTGAGACCGAGTCGGGAAGGTAGGCTTGGCCTCATGGAGGCTCCGCGACAAGACGGCAGGCCGCATCGCACGATCGTCGTTGGGTTGGTGCGGAACCACCAAGGGCAGTTGCTTCTCTGCCGGATGAGTCACGATCGCGGTGTCTTTCCCGGTCAATGGGGCCTGCCGGGCGGCGGCATCGAGCCAGGGGAAACCATGGAGCAGGCTCTTCACCGAGAGATGCGCGAAGAGCTCGGTATCGAGATCCGAGACGTCCGACCAGCTTTCTTCAAGGACGGTCGGCATACGAAGACTTTTCCCGATGGGACCACTCGCAGCATCTACATGATCTTCCTGCTCTTCCATTGCCGCGCTGTTCAGGAAGAGCTCGATCTCAACGACGAGTTCTCCGAGTATCGCTGGCTTCACGACGATGAGGTAACAGAGCTCGATCTCAACGAGCAGACCCGCGACACCCTCGACCGTCTGAGCAGACGCTAGAACACCCGATCGAAGTATTCGACCGCAGTTTCCACCAAGTCGCGCATGGCGAAGAGCACGGACTCGGCGTCACCGATCCGTCCTTGCCGGGCTCGGCCGGCGGCAAGGAATTTCTGGCCGATCATCGGGAAATGCGTATCGTTGTCGTCGGCGACGTTGGGCACCTCGGTCCACACGCGTCTTCCATCTATCTCCGCCGGGAAGCGGACTTTCGTGACGCGTCGCTTCGGAGCCAGCGACTCGGCGAAATGAAGCGCTGTGCATCGATTGAATCCGACGCCGAGGAGAAGTATCCGAGCGTCCAGGTCGTGCAGCCTGCCGACCGGTCCGTCAGCGCCTTCTGAGAACGCCAGCGAATGCTCGCGCGTGATGAGCTCCGCGTTCGTACCGTTTGCGCTGACCGACTCCAAGGGATGCAGGCTGCGCAAGGTCCCGGGCCAAGTGCGGAACGCCTCCGGAATGGCGCCGAGGGTGGTGGGGGTCGTCTGCGGATCGAAGAGCGGCAGATGCTCGCGGACCTCGTCGATCCAGTCGTCCGGCAGCTTGGGTGCCGACCACGAGGCGGGATCGCCGCACAGAGGCGTCGCCGCCGGCATGACCAGCGTGCCGTGGTCGCCTACCGCGTCAAGCAGCGAACGGACCACGGTCTGCTGACCACCCACTACCCAACCGATCGAGCGCAGCGACGAGTGGACCATCAGAGTCGAGCCGCGCTCGATTCCGAGCGCTCCCAGATCCCGGTGCAGGCTCGCTGCCGTCTTGGGTCTACCTTGAAGTGGTCTCATTGCCACGGAGGATATCCCTCAACGCGATCGTGATTCGAGTCGGGCGGTCGCTGTCAACTGTCTTGTTGATCTCCATAGCTTTCTAGGTAACGGCGTATCGCAGATTCCGGGACTCGGGAAAGTGCGTTCAGAAGCCTTCGAACGCGCCACAGTCGAGGACATCGGAGTAAACTTGAGGGGGGCCGCACAGGAGACAGTCTTGGAAAAACGAGTCAGGATCTACCACTCGTTCGAGGAAGAGAACGAGGCCGAGTACCGACGTCGGGCGCGGATGACGCCAAAGGAGCGGATGCAGCAATTTGCCGTCCTGCAAGAACGTCAATGGGGCAAGGACTGGACTGAGAAACCCATCGCCAAGGTGGTGACGTGGGAGTGGGTGGATTGGTAGATGGCCCTCTCCCTGACCTCGGACATGAGGGACTTGCTGGAGATTTTCAAGAGTCGCAAAGTTGAGTACGTGGTCGTCGGAGGGTTCGCGGTCAACTTCTACGGCTACGTCCGCAACACTCAGGACCTTGACGTTCTCGTCTTCCCCTCAGTTAAGAATGCCGGGCGCGTGATGCAAGCACTGGAAGAGTTCGGATTTGGAGATGCGGGGATACCGCAGGAGTTGTTCGAACGGCGTGGATCCGCGATCCATCTTGGCGTCGAGCCGAATCGAATCGACCTACTCACGAAGCTCGAAGGGGTCGATACCGAGCAGATTCGTCACGGCGTCAGACAGGTGGACCTGGATGGCTGTCGGGTCCGGATGGTGTCGCTCGAGGTCCTTCTCGAGGCCAAGCGACGTTCGAGTCGGGCGAAGGACCAAGCGGATGTCGAGGAGCTGGAGCGGGCGAGAGCGGGGTTGGGGACCTAGCAGTCCGCATACTCCTGCAGCGACCGCACTCCGAGGTCGGCTCGGCGCAAGGACGTGATTCCTTCCACCGCTGCCATGGCTCCGGACAGTGTGGTGACGCAGGGGATGCCGTATTTGAGGGCGGTCTTGCGGATCTCGGCGTCGTCGAGGTGTGAATCGCGGCCCAGGGGAGTGTTGATAACCAGGTCGATGCCTTCGTTGATCAAGACGTCCACCACGTGAGGGTGTCCTTCGTGGACCTTGAGAACTTCCCCCACCTCCAACCCGTGGGCCCGTAGGTGATCGGCAGTTCCCTGGGTAGCGCAGAGCGTGAAACCTTCCCTCGTCAGCTTGCGTGCGACCGGGACGAGGGCTTTCTTGTCGCGATCGTTGACCGATAGAAAAGCTCGGCCCTCCGTGGGTAGGCGCTGGTTCGCTCCGAGCCACGCCTTGGCGAACGCTGCGCCGTAGCGCTTTGCGCCTCCCATGACTTCACCGGTAGATTTCATCTCCGGCCCCAACACCGGGTCGACCCCCGGGAAGCGGCGAAACGGGAAGACGGGCATCTTGACGAAAATGCCGGGCACCGTCGGTTCCTCGGTGAAGCCGATCTCCGCCAGCTTCTCACCGGCCAGGACCCGCGAGGCGATCCGCACCAACGGCACACCGACCGCTTTGGCGATGAACGGCACCGTCCTCGACGCGCGCGGATTCACCTCGATGACGTAGATACCGCCTTCGTAGATGGCGAACTGCACGTTCATGAGGCCCACGACACCGAGGCGCAAAGCCAGGCGCGAAGCGATGTCTCGCATCTGATCGACGTCGTAAGGACCGACACGATAGGGCGGCAACACCGCCATCGAGTCACCGGAGTGGATGCCGGCTTCTTCGATGTGCTGCATGATGCCGCAGACCACCGCTTGCTCTCCGTCGCAGAGGAGATCCAGGTCGATCTCGAAGGCGTCCTCCAGGAACTGATCTATGAGCACCGGGCGACCCACCGAGACGTCGGCGGCCTCGTCCATGTAGCGTGCCAGAGTCGGCTCGTCGTAAACCACCGCCATGGCGCGGCCGCCGAGCACGTAGCTGGGACGCACTACGACCGGGAAGCCGATTCGCCTGGCCACGTCGAGCGCTTCCTCAGCTGATGTGGCGGTGCCGTTGAGAGGCTGGAGGATGTCCTCTTCCGCCAACAGCGCTCCGAATCGCTCGCGGTCCTCGGCAAGGTCGATGGTGTCGGGCGAGGTACCCCAGATCGGGATGCCGGCAGCTTCGAGGCCTCGCGCTAGTTTCAAGGGTGTCTGGCCCCCGAGCTGCAGGATGACGCCATCGGGCTTCTCGCGTTCGAGAATCGAGAGCACGTGCTCCAGGGTCAACGGCTCGAAATAAAGTCGGTCCGAGGTGTCGTAGTCGGTCGACACCGTCTCCGGGTTGCAGTTGACCATGACGGTCTCGTAGCCGCGTTGCCGCAGCTCGAAGGCCGCGTGGACGCAGCAGTAGTCGAACTCGATACCCTGACCGATGCGGTTCGGTCCGGAGCCGAGGATCACCACTTTCTTGTGCTCGGTGGGCGTCGCCTCGTCCTCTTCGCCGTAGGTCGAATAGAGGTACGGTGTGGTCGCCGGAAACTCGGCGGCACAGGTATCGACGCGCTTGTAGACGCGACGGATTCTCTCGGCGTCCAGCCGGGCTCGCAGCTCGTCGATGTCTGCCGCCAAGAAGCGAGCCACCTGGGCTTCGGAGAATCCAGCGTCCCGCGCCTCTCGCAGCAGCGCCGTCGGCACCGAGGCCAGATCCCAGCAGGCGAGCTCCTGCTCCAGCGCCACCAGCGATTTCAGCTCGTTCAGGAACCACGGATCGAGATGGGAGATGCCTCGGATCTCTTCGACGGTCCAGCCCTGTCGCAAGGCCTCGAGGACGGCGAAGAGTCGCTCCCAGTTGGGTTCAGAGAGGCGTCGGCGGAGGCGTACAGGGTCGGCCAGACGTGCCCGCCGCTTGGCTTCGGAACCATCGAGCTCGAGGGCTGCCAGACCCTTCATCAGCGCCTCGCGAAAGGTGCCGCCGATGGCCATGACCTCGCCTACGGATTTCATCGACGTGCCCAAGGTGGGCGCTGTGTCCGGGAACTTCTCGAACGCCCAGCGTGGAATCTTCACCACGGTGTAGTCGAGGCTCGGCTCGAAGGCGGCCATCGTCTGACCGCCGGTGATGTCGTTGGGCAGCTCGTCGAGCGTGTAACCGACGGCCAGCAGAGCCGCGATCTTGGCGATCGGGAAACCTGTGGCCTTCGAGGCCAGCGCCGAGCTGCGCGAGACGCGAGGGTTCATCTCGATCACCACTCGTTCGCCGGTCTCGGGGTTGACCGCGAATTGGATGTTCGAGCCGCCGGTGGCGACGCCGACGCGGCGGATCACCCGAAACGCCTCATCTCGCATCTCCTGGTACTCGCGATCCGACAACGTCTGCTGCGGAGCCACGGTGATCGAATCCCCGGTATGGACGCCCATGGCATCGATGTTCTCCACCGAGCAGACCACGATGGCATTGTCGGCCTGGTCGCGGATCACTTCGAGTTCGTACTCTTTCCAACCCAGCACCGACTGCTCGAGCAGCGCTTCACGGGTAGGGCTGGCCTGCAACGCCGACATCACGATCGCTTCCAGCTGTTCCTTGTTGTAGGCCACGCCGCCGCCTTCGCCACCAAGGGTGAAGCTAGGCCGGATGATGAGGGGGAACCCCAACACCTCGGCGATGTCGCGTGCCTCCTGGAGTCCGTGAGCGAAGCCCGACCTGGGTACAGCCAAGCCGATCTCCTCCATAGCGTTCTTGAAGCTCTGACGGCTCTCGCCCAGCTCTAGTGCCTCGAGGCCTGCTCCCAGGATCTCTATGGGCGTACCGTCCTTGCCGTACTTCTCGAACACGTCGCGTTCGGCCAGCGCCAGCGCCAAGTTCAGACCGGTCTGGCCACCCACCGTGGGTAGGACCGCATCGGGACGTTCCTTGGCGATCACTTTCTCCACCAACTCCGGCATCAGCGGTTCTACGTAGGTGGCGTCCGAGAACTCTGGGTCGGTCATGATGGTCGCCGGATTCGAGTTCACCAGGATCACGCGGTAGCCCTCTCGACGCAGTACACGGCACGCCTGGGTGCCGGAATAGTCGAATTCACAGGCCTGGCCGATGACGATGGGTCCTGAGCCGAAGACGAGGATGGACTCTATGTCTGTGCGCTTGGGCATGGTGTGACCTCGGAGGAGGTAGGTGGAGAGGGTGATTCGTGGGGCTGCCGGCGGCCCGGGGGAGGATACCGCGATGTGTGGGCGAGCGGTTGTGGCGGGAGGACGATTAGATTCCGCGTAACACCGACCCCAGCTCCGGCGGTAGCACCCAATCTTTCCGACTCAATCGATCCCAAGCGAAGCCGCCCAGCAGATCCTCCGGACGACAAGGTTCGACGTGCTCCAGCAACCCGATGGAACGAGCCAGATAGCCCACCAAGGACTGAGGATCGATGCCGTCCTTGCGCAAGCTACGGAGAGTCAGCCCCGCATCTCGCTTCGAAATCTTGTCGCCGGCGGAGTTGAGGACCAGCGAAAGATGGCCGTAGGTGGGTAGCTCACCGCCCAGCACGGGTGACAGCGCAGCGATGAGCTGCATCTGCCGGCCGGTGGAGCCGAGCAGCTCGACGCCCCGGACTACCTCGTCGATGCCCATCATGAGATCGTCGACGACGACCGCGAGCTGGTAGGCGAAGAGGCCGTCGCGACGTTTGAGAACGAAATCGCCGACGTCTCTACCGACCTGTTGCACCTGATCTCCGATCATCAGATCGTGAAAGCGCATCGGCTCGTCATGGACTCGGAACCGGATCGCGGCATCGGGATTCTTCGCGGCCGGGTCGGCGAAATGTTCGAACCAGCCGTCCGGCAGGTCGTCGGGCCGAAGCTCCTTTGGATAAGGCGCCGAGCCTCGGTCGGAGTGAGGTGCGGTCGCGAGCTGCCGCAGATCCTTGCGCGACAGCTTGCAGGGGAAGAGTAGCTCTCTCTCGTAGAGACGCTTCAGGGCGTCTTCGTAGTACTGCGATCGTTCCGACTGTGCGTAGGGCGCGTGGGGCCCGCCCACGTCGGGCCCTTCGTCCCAGTCCAGACCCAGCCAGCGCAGGTCGTCGAGCGCGGCGTCGGCGACACCAGGGACGACCCTGGGCGGATCGAGGTCCTCCAGCCGCCAGATGAAACTGCCGCCTTGTGAACGCGCCGACAGCCAGGCCACCAAGGCCGTCCGCGCATTGCCGACGTGGATCAGGCCCGATGGTGTGGGTGCCCAACGTCCTCGGGGTGCCTTCGCTGGGGTGGCTTCGGACGACACCGAGAGACGTTATCAGCGGCAGACCGGCGCCTCGGCCGGTAGCGATGTCGAGCTGGCAGTCCGATTCAGTCGGCCCGCAACACGGTGACCGGATCGACGCGCGACGCAGCACGCGCTGGCACCCAGGCCGCGACGAGGCCCGTGACCACCAAGACCGCGACGGCGGCCAGATAGGTCAGTGGATCGCGTCCGTGAATGGCGAAGAGCTGACTCTCCACGAAGCGGCCAGCGAAGAAGGCGAGCCCGAGTCCGACCGCTGCGCCCAGAGCGAGCAGTGCGAGTCCCTGCCGGACGACCCAGGTCTCCAGCTGGCCGCGTCCGGCACCGAGTGCAGCTCGGATACCCAGCTCCCGGCGTCGCATCTGGACCGTGGTAGCGAGTACGCCGTAGGTGCCGACCAATGCCAGAACCAAAGCGAGGGCTCCGAAGCCGGTGAGGAGTGCGGTCAGAAATCGCTCCCGCGCCAGGGACTCGTCGATCACCTCCTCGAGGGACCGCACCTGCATCAGTGGCAAGCCAGGGTCGGCGCCGGCCACGGCCCGGCGCATGGGGTCTGCCAACGCCAGGAGATCTCGCGGCTCGGCAGACGCTGCGCGCAAGAAGATGTCCCGATCCCACTGGGTACGCTGGCGGATCGAATGGTAGATCATGGGTCGGGGTCCGTGGGCGAGGCCGTCGAAGCGTGTGTCCTCCACGACGCCGACGATGGTCTGCGGATTCTCGTCCTCGGTGCACGTCCTTGCGCTACATAGTTGCCGTCCCAGGATTTCCGATGGGCTATCGGCCTCGGGGAGGATCTGGCGGACCAGCTCGCGACTCACCAGGGCTACCCGCTGGCTTCCCGGGCCGTCTGCGGACTGGAGGTGTCGGCCCGCCAACAGACGGAGTCCGATCGCATCGGCGTATCCTTCGTCGATCTCCAGATGCTGCGTCTCGTAGCTGAATCGGTCGTCGCCCAGGAGCGAGAAGTCCGACGTCCAGGTGCCGCCACCCAGGGGTAGGGTCCGGCTTTGGCCGACCGATCCGACGCCGGGAATCGCCTTGGCCGCCTCCACGATCTGGTCGTAGAGTGCCTCCACCTGCGCTTCTTCCTGATAGCGAGCGCCAGGAACGTTGACCCGCACGGCGAGGACTCCCTCGGCATCGAAGCCGGGGTCGACGCGGTAGAGACCCGCCAAGCTGCGGACGAACAGGCCAGCACCGACGACCAGCAACACCGCGAGCGCCACCTCGGCGACCACCAAGATCCGTCGAGCACGCACCGTTTGCCGGCTGCCCGTGTGTCGGGAGGCTCCTTGGTGCAGCGAAGCTCGCAAGTCGACCCGGCTTCCGAGGAGCGCAGGGACGACGGAGAACGTCAGGGTGGCGAACAGCGTGATCGCAAGCCCCGCGACCAGGGTGCGTGGATCGAGAGCCACCTGATCCAGCCGTGGCACGTCCGAAGACAGCCGTCGGAGCACTCCGAGTGAGGTGCCGGCGAAGAGATAGCCGAAGAGCGAGGCAGCGGTCGCCAGCAGCAGCCCTTCCATGGCCACGAGCCGCACCAGCCGACGCCGGGCCGCACCCAAGGTGGATCGGACCGCCATCTCTCGAGCTCTGGCGCCGGCTCGCAGCAGCATCAGGCTGGCAACGTTGGCACAGGCCACCATCAACAGGAGGGATACGGCTGCCGCGACCAGAGCCAGAGGCCGACGGGTATCGCCCACCTCCCATTCGTGAAACGGCGTGACACCCGTGCCCATGTCGGTGTTGGTCGCGGGATATTGTTCCTCCAGGCGCTCTGCGATGGTCGCCAGCTCGGCTCGAGCGTCGTCGACCGTAGCGCCGTCCGCCAGGCGCCCGACGGCGCGCAAGAAATGGGCGCGGCGGAACCAGGTTTGCTCGCGGTCGCCCTCGTTCCAACGAAACGGGAACCAAAGGTCTGCTTCGTAGTGCAGACCCATGGACGCCGGTGCCACACCGACGATGCGTCGGGGATACCCCTCGATGGTGATCGTCCGCTCCAGGACGTCGGGATCCCCAGCAAACTCTCGGGACCACAACTGGTGGGACAGGATGACGGACGGCTCGGCGCGCTGCCACGTCTCGTCATCGTTGAAGCTCCGTCCCAGGGCCATCGGCACTCCCAGAAGGTGGAAGAACCGTGGGCCGATCGAGATCGCAGCGATTCGCCGAGGTGGCGCATCTTCCGGCTCGTAGATCAGATCGGAAATCCAGCTGCCGTAGAAGGCCATGTCCTCGAACGTCGTGGCTTGCTCGCGCCAGTCAAAGAAGTTGGCCGGCGCCACCACGTTCTCGTACCATCCTTTGGCGGGATTCTGCTCCCACACTGCGACGAGGCGCTCCGGCTCTTCGAACGGTAGAGGGCGTAGCAAGACGGTGTCGACCACCGACACCACGACACCGGCGGCGCCGAGTCCGAGTCCGAGCACGAGGACGGCCAGGAAGGTAGTGGAGACGCGGCGCCGTAGTGCGCGCAGAGCATGGGTCAAGTCGTTCCACATGGTGTCGAAGCTCCATTCGTCGAGAAAATGCCAGATGGCGTCGGGTAACGCGCCGAGTGCTGCGAGTAGGCGCCGGATTCCGCCCGCGCCCTCGAGACTCACGTAGTCCAGCTCGGCCCGCCATTCGTCGCGCCACTCGCGGCGCCGCTCCGACGGTACGAACCATCCACACAGGATCAGCCAGAAATCGATCACCTGCGCTTCAGGCCTCGGAAGAGCGAAGATCGAGTGAACGGAGGGAATGGAAGCGGTTCAGCGCCGACTCCAGCGCTTCGATTCCCGACGCGGTGATCTCGTAGTAGCGTCTCTTGGGACGACCCGCCCGGCGCGCTTCCTCCTCGCTCTCCCATCGGCCTCGGATCTGCTCGTATTTCTCCATGCGGCGCAGGGCGGGATAGACGGTACCGCTGGGAAGCCCGGTGGCTGCCATGATGTCGAAACCGTAGCGGCTACCCGATGCGATGGTCTGGAGAATGGCGGCGGCTGCGTAGCTGAGTCTGCTCATGATGGATCTCGAGGGCTATGTAGCTATCTGCTTAGCTATGTAGATTACGACATTAGTTCGATCGCATCCAGAAACGCCGCCATTTGCCAGGTGACGCTTCGCCTTGCT
>JALCBJ010000073.1 GCA_028066595.1 Thermoanaerobaculia bacterium | reverse complement strand
GTCCTGAGCGCTCCAGTCTCGATCCCGGCTGGTTATCCGCAACGCACTCCTAGCGGGCGATCGGCGCCCCGAGCAACTCGTCGGGGATATGGAAGGCGTCGACGAGGTGCAGCGCCTGAGGCCGAAGGCGGTCGCACAGACTATCCACCTCGTCGCTGACGGCTCTCGACTTGATGCCGCCGAAGTACCCATGCTCCAGGAAGTAGGCCCGATCGGCCTCCAGGCGAGACAGCGCGAAGAGGTGACAGACCTCGGCGAGGATCTTTCGTTGCGACTCGTCCTGGGTGTGATCGATGGCTGCGACGAAGCGCTCCAAGACCTGTCGCTCCACCCGTGCCTTCGCCATGGCGAGCAAGTCATTCTGTGTTTCCAGCATGGCGGTCGTCGGGTCGCTGCCGTCCTTGAGCAGACCCCGCAACCTGGACGCTGCCTCGGTTTGAAGATCCTCCTCGCGCCAGCGAAAGGCGTCCAGATGGAAATCTCGATCCTGTAGATGCTGGTGCGAGGTGCGGCGTGTTCGCCAGGGCTTGAGACGAGCGCTCTCGTGCTCCGCTCGAGCAGCGATCCAACGGGCGAAGCCGACGACGCCCATGGACTTGAAGCGCTTGCGCAAAGCCGACAGCATGCCTTTCGCGACAAGCTGGAGCAGCACGGTGTTGTCGCCCTCGAAGGTCATGAACACGTCGGTGTCCGCCTTGAGCGCGGCAAATCGATTCTCCGACAGGAAGCCCTGGCCACCGCATGCTTCGCGGCAGGCTTGGATGGTGTCGGTGGCGTGGTAGGTGGCCATCGCTTTGAGTCCGGCAGCATCCTCCTCCACTCGTCGCCGCTCCACATCGCCCTCGTCCATGCCTCGGTCCGGACGCATGGCATCGACGTAGTCGCGACGTAGCTGGTCGAGCGCGAAATTCAGCGCGTAGGTGGTGGCGACACGCGGCAGCAACCTGCGCCGATGGCTCGGGTAGTCGAGGAGCTTCAGTTCTTGTTCCCCACCCGGACCGAATTGTCGACGTCGGACGGCGTAGCGGACGGCGATGGTCAGTGCCGACTTCGAGGCCGAGTTGGCAGCCAGCGCCACCGACACCCGACCGCCCACGAGAGTGCCGAGCATGGTGAAGAAACGCTTCGAGGGGCTGCGGATGGGACTCTCGTAGTCCCCCTCCTCCGACACCGAGGCGAATCGGTCGAGCAATGCGTGCCGCGACACGCGGATCTCGTCGAAATGCAACCTCCCGTTGTCCACTCCGTTCAGTCCCATCTTGTGACCGCAGTCGGTGATCGAGACTCCCGGAACGGGAACGCCTTCCTCGTCCCGGATCGGCACCAGGAACGCATGGACGCCATGCTCCTCGTCGCCTACCAGCAACTGGGCGAAGACCACGGCCAAGCGGCCATCCCGGGCGGCGTTTCCGATGTAGTCCTTGCGCGCCGCAGAACGACTGGGAGTATCGATGACGAACTCGCCGGCCGCCCCATCCCACGTCGCCGTGGTCTCGAGGTCGGCGACGTTGGAACCGTGGCTGGTCTCTGTCATGGCGAAACAGCCCGGCAGCTCGAGGCTGGCCACACGCGGCAGGTATTCGCGGTGGTGCTTCTCGGTACCCAGGTTCAGGATGGCGCCGCCGAAGAGCCCGAACTGAACTCCGAACTTGACCAGCAAGCTGAGGTCGTGAAACGCCACCGACTCGAATGCTGTGATGAACGCGCCGAGGTCGCCGGCGCCGCCGTGTGGCTCGGGAAAGCTCAACCCACCGAAACCTTGCTCCGCGAGACGGCGACACCAAGCGAGCACTTGCTCGCGGTATGCCTCTACGTCGAGCCCCCTTCGATAGCGAAACTCCGGTTCCCTGAGTAGCTCGAAGACACGCCGGCGGACCTCGGGCCAATCGCCTGCCAAGCGCTCCGACAACGCGGCGACATCGAACGAAGGCGGCGTCTCCGGCGCCCGCTCTGCTCGGCGGCGACTGGCGAACAGCTGGCGCGCCGCCTCGGTGCCGGCGATGCCCAGCTGCTCGGCGAGGAGCTCGAGGGCGTCCTGCTCGGCTGCGGAAACCGGCCGATGGTCTTCTCGATGGGCCTGGGCCAGGCGTCGTCCGAGACCGATGAGATCGAGCTTCTCGGAGGTCTCGATGGATGAAGCCTCACGTCGGAGTAAACGAAGCATGCGGCCCAGCTCTCGTTCGGAGGGCGGCTGGTCGGGATCGACCCATGGGCCGAGCCGCTCGGCGCATCCGCCGCCCAACTCGCCGCAGATAGCGCGGATCTCCTCGGGATCGAGCTCTCCATCCGCCCAGGCGACATAGAGCATGGGCAGGAAGGGCAGCAACTGCGGGTCGTCCAGGGAAAGCCGGGTGACATCGCTCATGGAGTGATCTCTCTCGTTCGTGACGTGTCGTTGGTTCGATTTCAGCCAAACGTTGCAGATCGCGACCCAGCAGGCACTAGCCGCTCGCCGCGGACTCGAGCGCCGAGGCCTCGACCTCGGCATCGGAGCCGTCGAGAAGACGACGGAGCTCGTCCTCCCGAGCCAGGGCATCGCGCTCGCCGATGTCCATCAGCTGAGAAATGTAGTCGGGCTGAAACATGAGGAGACTGAGGAAATCCGGACTCTTCGTCTCCCGGGTACCGAAACTGCGAGTGAAGAAGCGAAACGCCGCCGGTAGCGTAGGCTCGAGCTGGGCCGACAGAGCACCCAAGTCTTCGGATGGGCGGACCAAAACGAGGTCGACGCAACGGAGACCGTTTCGCGCTTCGGGTTGAAGCTTGCGGAGCAGACCGTTGAGCCGCTCCAGACGGCGGGCGTCTTGGTCGAGGACGTCGAGGAAGATGGCGTTCATCAGGTTACCGACGATCTGTGCCGGCGGCGGGTAGCCGGAGATCGCGGAGGAGCCGGACTCGGCAGCGGATCGATCGTAGCGAGTCGACACCGCGATGACCCGATCCGCGCCCAGGTGGAGAGCCGGCGACAGCGGTGCTGCCAGTCGGATGCCGCCGTCGCCGTACCAGCCCGACTCACCGGCCGACCACAGCTGCACCGCCGGAAACAACAAGGGCAGGGCCGATGAGGCGAGCACGTGGTCCACAGTGAGCCCGACCTCGCGGCTCACCCGATTCGGCAAGGTCCAGCCCACGGGTTCTCGACTCTCCACCCAGCTGACGGTTTGCCCGGTTCCATAGTTGACGGTGGTCAGGGCGAAAGCCTCGAGTAGGTCGGCTTCCAGGTTGCGCTCGACACCGTGCAACCGTCCGTCCGCGTCTCCCGGCGTCCCGATCAGCTCCATCAGCAGGTCGCGCAGCGGAGCGGTGTCGAGAAATCCCCGTACCCTGGGCCCCAACCTGCTGGCACCGCTAGCGAGGTGTACCATCCAACGGAAGAAGTTGGCGCCCAAAGAACCCACATCGGCACCAAAGATTCGATCGACCTCCAGACCTTCCCAATGTCGCACGAGGGCCCCGGTCGAGGGCCCCAACCGATCCGGCGACGACGCCAACCACGCAGCGTTGATGGCGCCCGCCGAAACGCCTGTCACGATGCGAAAGCGCGTGTTGGGGAAGAGTTTGCCCATTCCGCGCAGAACACCCACCTGATAGGCACCTCGCGCACCACCACCGGTGAGGACGATGGCTACCTTGGGCCGCTTTTCCGTTGCTGTCCGCTCACTCACGCTCCCCATTCTCCCCTAGAGTGATGTTCGTTGATGTTCCGACGCCCCCGGGTATCGTCTGTCTCGCTTTCCGTGCGGCCCTCTGGCTGCCGCTCTCGCCAACATAGACTAGGCCGCATGATGACCGCTCAGCTACCCGTCCGTTCATTCCGCTCTACTTCCGATTCGAGCCATCCCGACCGCTGGCGTACTCCTCTCGGGATCGTCCTGTTCGGTCTTCTGCTCCTCACAGGTTGCGGTACCAAAGAGATCGAAGCAGGCGATCTGCAGGGCGCGTGGCGTGCGATCCTCCAGTCACCGGGTGGCGAGCTTCCGTTCGCCTTGGTCTTCGAGAGTCTCAGCGGTGAGCTACGCGCGGTAATACTGAACGGCGAAGAACGAGTCTCCACCAGCGGAGTGGAGCTGGCTGGAACCGAGGTGACGATCCGCTTCGAGTGGTACGACTCCGAGATCTCTGCCAGATTGACCGAACCGGGCCGACTCGTAGGCCAATGGCGCCGCACATCGGCGGAGGGTGCGAACACGGTGATGCAATTCGCCGCTTCGCGCCACTCCGAGTCGCCGGAGCAAACTCCTCAGCGCTTCGGCGACCTCCCGGAATCCATTCCGGCCTCGCAGGCTGCCACCAAGGTGGATGGCGACTGGCAGGTGACGTTCCGCGACGAGGACGGTGAGGAGCCAGCACGTGGGGAATTCGAACAGCAAGGCCCGTTGGTGCGAGGTACGTTCCTGACGCCCACAGGCGACTATCGCTACCTCGAGGGCCGGTACGAGTCTGGTGTCTTGCGCCTTTCGACCTTCGATGGAGCCCATGCGTTCCTCTTCCAGGCGCGGGCTACGGCCGACGGTGGGCTGGAAGGAGACTTCTGGTCGCGCGACACCTACCACGCGACGTGGACCGCCGAGCCCCTCGGAGAAGAAGACGAGGTCCTGCCCGATCCGTGGAAGGAGGTCACGTTGACCAATGGCGACGGCCTCTTCCGCTTCTCCTTCCCGGACGTCCTCTCCGGCGACACCGTATCGTCGGACGACCCTCGCTTCGATGGCAAAGTGGTCCTCGTCACCATCTTTGGTACCTGGTGCCCCAACTGCAACGACAAAGCGCCTCTTCTCTCGTCCTGGCACCGACGCTACAAGGCCGAAGGCTTGGAGATCGTCGGTCTGGCGTACGAATTCACCGGCGATCCCGAACGCGACGGTCTCCAGATCCGCCGCTTCGCCCGCCGCCACAGCCTCGACTTTCCGCTGCTGCTCGCAGGGATCAGCGACAAGAAAGCGGCAGCGCTGACCTTGCCGGATCTTTCCGCCGTCCGTTCCTACCCGACGACCCTGTTCATCGGGCGGGACGGCAAGGTCCGAGCTATCCACTCGGGGTTCGCCGGTCCCGGCACCGGCGAGCACCACAGCGCACTGGTCGCCGAACACGAGACGCTGATCCAGGAGCTGCTGGCGGAAAACGTCGGCGGACCCGAGTCCGACGCTAGTCCCAGCGCGTGAGGGAGCGAACGGCCTCACGGTAGCGGCGGCTGCTGCGGACCCGGGCGCCGCTGCGCAACTCCAGCTCGTAGGTGCCACGAAACAGCGGATGGACCGCCACGAGGTGGTCGAGGGAAATGGCCACCGACCGGTGGATGCGGACGAAACGGCCCGGCTCCAACCGTTCCATGAGACCGGCAAGGGACGAACGGAGTAGCTGCGACTCGCTCCTCCTGTGCAGCCGTACGTAGACGTCCTCGGCTTCCAGCCACTCGATGTCGGCCACGTCGAAGAAGACCACCCGTCCTTGGTTCTGAATCGGAATACGCAGCAGGGGCTGCCGGCCCTGGGTTGGCAGTGCACGCAAGAACTCGCCGCGTGCCATGCGAACCCTCGACTGTCCCCGCGGCCTGGACAGGATTCTCCGCACCCGAGCCATCGCCTCGGCGAATCTCTCGTCGGAGAAGGGTTTGAGGAGATAGTCGACGGCGGCGGCGTCGAACGCCGCCAGTGCGTAGGAGTCGAATGCCGTGACGAAGACCACTTCTGGCTGGCAGTCTTCCGGCAGCGCTTCCAGCACGCCAAAGCCATCCAGGTCCGGCATCTGTACGTCGAGGAACACCAGATCGGGTGCGTGCTCCAGGATCGCCCGGACGGCACCGACACCATCTGCAGCCTCTCGAACCATCACGACGTCCTTCTGGCTACCGAGGAGATCCACCAGGCGGGCGCGTGCCGGTGGCTCGTCGTCCACGACCAGGACGTAGAGCTCCTCCTTCATGGCACACGTCGCCAAGGCAAGATGGCTTCGACCACCGCACCCTTGGGCTCGCGCCTGCCGAGACGCAGGCTGGCTCCGGGGCCGTAGAGCACCTCGAGCCGGTCACGAGTACTGCCCAGGCCGATACCGAATCGAGGGCGCGGAGGCGGACCGGGACCATCATCCTCGACCGTCACGCGAAGCGATGGCTCACCCTCTTCGGACCCTGCGCCTTCGATACGAAGACGCACCAAGCCCGCCGTACGATCGCGCGCCAGACCATGATGAAAGGCGTTCTCCACCAACGGCTGGAGCAAGAGTGGAGGTACCAAGGTGTCGTCGGGAACGAGGATCTCCTCCTCCCAGCGTAATCTGTCGCCATATCGTACGCGCTCGACGTCGAGGTATCGGGAAAGCAACGTCTGCTCCTCTCCGAGCGGCACCTCGGGACGGTCAGTACCCTCGAGAGTTCCGCGCAGCAGGTCGCCCACGGACGCCAACATGCGACGCGCCGCCGGTGGATCGCGATCGACCAGGGCGGCGACAGCATTGAGCGCGTTGAACAGAAAGTGGGGCCGGAGCTTGGCAACCAAGGCTTCCCGCCGCGCCTCGATCCACAACTCGTGCCGGCGGCGGCGAAGGCGCGCCTGCTGGCGCCCCCAGCCGACGCCCACCAGGAGCGCGATGAGAAATGCGTGCACCAAGACCGGAAGCGCACCGTTCGCCACCGCGACGCGCAAAGTCGCTTCGAGACTCCAGGTGCCTCTGGACGACAGCTCCCATGCCACGAAACCCACGTTGAGCCCCAGAGCCACGAAGAGCGCTGCCACCATACGCAGTGTCCAGCGCGCGAGCCCGCCGGGCCGATGGACCCAGCGCCGCCCGAGAGCCAAGGCGACAGGAGCCAACACCAACCACGGCGACCACACCAACAGCTGGCTGGCAAACGTCGAGCGCCACGGCGGAGCGTTCCCCGTAGCGATCCTCAGGCTCAGACGGATCCACTCCGCAAGGACGGCACTGACGGCCAACCAAGCGAAGATCAGGCACGCGAGTCGAAAGATCCAGTTCCGGACCTTGGAATTCAATCGATCACACTCCGAGCCGTCCGTTTCCTGATCATCGGTTTGCCAATCTGCTACTCATCCCTCACGGACCGAAAACTGTCAGCGTCTCCAGCTCCACCTTCAGTGGACCATACTCGGCCTTCACCAGGTAGGGCGGCTCCGGCGTGAGCCATTTGCGAAACGCTGGGAACGGGCTCCCGTCGGGCATCGTCAGCGGCTCCCCGGCCGCATCGAGGACCGTCTCCTTCACCTGGCGGACTCGAAACGTCCGGCCCACGGCCTCGATTTCCTCGGAGTCGCCGAGCACCGATTCGATCCAGAGATCGCCGGCCGGCCCGAAGTCGGAGCTGTAGACCGGTACCTTCCGCGTCGCTGTAGCGTCCCCGAGCCCATGGAGGGCTGTCATCAGGTCCAGAGCGGCCGATGGAAAACGGGGTCCAGCTGCCGCGATCTCATGCTGTTCGACGTCCCCTGCGCCGTTCATCACGGCGACGACGGCCGACTCAAAATCGCGCCAAACCTCGACCCGCTGTAGTCGGCCCGGAAGGCTGACACGGCGAAGCCGAGGCTGGAAGTCGGCTTGGAGGAACGTCAGCTCGTCGTGCACCGTCGCCGACGTCTCGATGGCGATCACGTAATGCCAACTGATGCCATCGGGACCGAGCTCGCGCTCCAACGACACGGTGCGACGCCCCGCCTCGGCTCCACCGGCGGTCTGCTGGAAGGTGGCGCGAAAGGGACGAAGATCACCAGCGCTGAGTCCTTCCTGACCCGGCGCCCAACGAGCCGGGGAGTCGGCGACGGCTTCGCGACTCGGCGCAGCCGCTGCCACAGCGGTCAGAACGAGAAGAAGCAAGCCCACGAGTGCATGGAATCTGGGTCGAATGGTCATCGGTCGAGTCTCCGGTCGTGATCGATATGCCGCGCTCTGCGGGCCGGTCTTTCGAGCGTAGAGACGTCGAGCCGGTCGAGCACGTCGATTGTCGCGACCGGCGCTCCTCGTGTCGCGATCGGGCGAGATCGCGTCCCCTGTAACCTTCCTGCGTATCGTGCGTATACGTACAATACGTGCATGAATCGAGAACCCAACCTTCACCTACCCCTCAGGCCCGCTGACTTTCTGCTTCTCGCTGTGCTGCAGGACGAGCCGTTGCACGGCTATGGCCTGAGCAAGGCCATGGCAGAACGCAGTGATGGCTGCATCGCTGTGCGTCCCGGTGACATGTACCGTGTGCTGGATCGTCTAGTGGAGCAGGAGATCGTGACCGTCGACGAGTCGTCGATCGACGAGCGCGGGCGCACGACGTATCGGCTGACAAAGCTCGGACGCCGCGTCCTGCGCGCAGAGGCCCAGCGTCTTTCGGACCTGTCGGCAAGGGTCCTCGCCGCGGCCACCGCCGAGCCGAGGGAGGTGAGCGGATGACCGGTAACGACCTGCTCCACTGGCTCCTGAAGCTCTACCCGAAGACCTTCCGCGAGCGTTTCTCTCGAGACCTCGCTGCGACCTACCGACAGTGGTCGGAGGACGACCCACGGGTGGCCCGACGCATGCTGTTCGATCTCGCCGTCGGTGCGCCCGGCTGTCGCCTCGACCGCTACCGACTCGAGCGCTTTCGGGCAGTCCGCCATGCCGCCAACCCCGAGAGGCAGGAGGCCTCCATGTTCGACTCCTTCATTCGCGATCTCAACTTCGCAGTTCGTCGCCTGCGCCGCGCACCTCTGGTCACTGGCCTTGCCGCCGCCACTCTGGCGCTCGGCATCGGCGGTACCACCGCGATCTTCAGTCTCATCTACGGAGTCTTGCTCCATCCCCTGTCGGCGCCGGATAGCGGTCAGCTGGTCCATCTGACGGAGGTGGCACCCAACGGCAACGACATCTGGATGTCCTATGACAACTTTCGCGACTACGAGGCGAACCTCGACTCCCTCGCGAGCCTCGCCGTAGGGCGCCCCCAAAGTGTCGCCGTCACCGGAGGGGGCGACGCCCCGGAGCGCATTCGCGGTCTCTTCGTCAGCGCATCGTTCTTCGATGTCCTGGGCGAGCCACCGGCGCTGGGACGGGCCATCGCTCCCGGGGAAGACGTGCCAGGGGGCGAGCGCACGGCGGTGCTGAGTCACGGCTTCTGGCAACGTCGCTGGGGCGGCGACGAGGGCGTGCTCGGACAAAGCGTCAAGCTCAACAACGAAGATCACGTGATCGTCGGCGTCATGGGCTCCGACTTCCAGTTTCCCCTCGACCGTACCGAGGCCCTGATCTCGCTTCACACCTTTCCCGGAGAGCTCAGCCGAGAAAACCGCACCCTCTTCGCTCTCGGCCGACTGGCAGACGGCGTGGACCTGGAGCAGGCCCAGGAGGAGCTGGGTGTGTCGGCAAGCCAGTTGGCGGATCAGTTTCCGGAGACCAACGCCGATGTCACGGCTCGCCTGACATCCCTCGTCGACAGCCTCACCGGCTCCCGCACCCGTCAGCTGTTCGCCGTCTTGGTCTCGGCGGTGGCCATGGTGCTGCTCATCGGTGCGGCCAATGTCGCCAACCTACAGCTCGCCCAGGCCACGGGACGCATTCGTGAGATGGCGATCCGTACGGCCGTCGGTGCGCGTAGATCTCGCCTGTTGGTCCAGCTTCTGATCGAGAACGTCATGCTGGCGGTGGCCGGTGGCGTCTTGGGGCTGGGCGTGGCCTACGGAGCCATTCGCTTGATCACCAGCCACGGGCCGGGCTGGATACAGGGCCGCTACACCTTGGAACCGAACCTCACGGTGCTCTTGTTCGCATTCGCCGTGGCCCTCGGAACAGGCCTCGTCTTCGGTCTGGCACCGGCACGGTCTGCCGCGAAAGTCGACTTGGTGGACGGGCTCCAGGAAGGAACACCACGCGGTGGGCAGGGCCGCAGGGCCGGACGGTTACGCGCCACCCTGGTGGTGGCCCAGACGGCACTGGCCGTGATGCTCCTGATCGGCGCCGGGCTGCTCATCCGCAGCATGGACCACCTGTCCTGCGTGGACGTCGGCTTCGACAGCGAAGGCCTACTGCAAGTCCAGTTCCGTCTCCCCGCCAACAAATACGAGACCGATGAACAGGTGTCGCTCTTCTTCGATCAGATGATCGAGCGAGTGGCCGCAGTGCCCGGAGTACGCGGCGTGGCGACGGCGTTCGGTATGCCGTTCACCGGCGACGAGGGCCGGGCCCCCATCCTTGGCGACGGCGTGGAGACCGACGAGCCACCCCTGATCCGCGCCAACGTGGTCAGCCGCGACTATTTCGCGGTCCTGGGCATTCCCGTCAAGGCCGGACGCGGCTTCGATTCCAGCGATCACGCGGCCAGTTTTCTCGCGTCGGTCGTGAGCGAAGGAGCTGCACAGCGCATCTGGCCCGACGCGGAACCCCGGAGCGCTGTGGGCCGAACCTTCTCGATCGCAGGCGACGAAGGTACGCTCTTTCAGGTGGTCGGCGTGGTGGGCGACATCTACAACCGGGGACTGCGCGACGGCGTCGATCCCATGATCTACATCGACTACCGCCAGGCACCCAGGCACTTCGCGACCCTCGCGGCTCGCACGGACGGAGATCCCCACGATCTGGCACCGGCCATCCGCGAGGCGATCTGGGAGCTCGATCCGGACCAGCCATTGTGGGAGGTGATGACGCAGGACGAGCGCATCGCCCAGTGGACCGGATCGGATCGGTTCATGACTTCGCTCCTGAGCCTCTTTGCCCTCGTTGCGCTATCGCTGGCAGCCCTCGGAATCGGAGGCGTGCTCGCATACCAGGTGATGCTGCGTCGTCATGAATTGGGCGTGCGGATGTCCCTCGGAGCCACTCGTCGTCAGATCGTGCACCTGGTGCTGGGGCAGGGAATGGGTATGGTCGCCCTCGGTCTCGCGCTCGGTCTCGTCGGAGCCATCGCGCTCCGGGACACTCTTTCCAGTTTTCTCTTCGGAGTCGCCGGTCTCGACCCGGCGGTGTATCTCCTGACACCCCTCCTGCTGGGTTCCGTCGCGTTGCTGGCAATCCTGGGCCCGGCCTGGCGCGCGGCGTGGCTCGACCCGGTCCAGACACTGCGCAACGAATAGAAGCCGTCGCATCACAGTGGTCGACCCGAGCCGCGCGACAAACTCGGAGCCGGATTCAGTCGCCAGATACCAGCCGATCCGTCACGCTACGCAGTTGCTCTTTCGCTCGTCCGCCGGCGGCTGTGGGACTGCCGTCCAAGCTCTGGAGGTCGGCTTGGGTGAGGTCGAGCCTGGGCGCGAAGGCCTGGCGATGAAATTCCGCCGCCAGTCTGCGCGCGATGTCGCGGACATCTCGATCGCCCGCTCGAGCCGTGACCCGAGCACAAGCGATTCGCGTACCGCGGGGACCGATCAGGCAGGCTTTGCCTGATCCGGAGCCGCCGTCGACCTGGATCTCGAAGGCTCCTCGGCCGACGTCGAATCTCGGCGACTTGCGCAGCAGCTTGGCCGTCCGCTCGGCCACGCCGTTACCGCTCACCGACAGCTTCACCGGCAGCTCGGCTCCCACCCTGCGCAGAACGCCCGGGTCGATCTGCAGTGCCGTATCGAAGAGCTCGGCGCTGCGTTCACCGTCACCCACGCTTCTCGCCGCCATGGCGCCGAGGGCCGCGAGACGTGCCCGCATCAGCTTTTCCGGAGCCGGCAGCTCGTCCATGGCACGGTCCACCAATTCCAGCGTCCGGCGCGCGTTGCCGTCGACCCAAGCCACCTCGGCCTCCAGGGCCCGCAAGTAGCCCGACGCCCGATCCAGGTCTTCCACCGCCTCGGCCCGTCGCAGTGCCGCGCCCACGACTCCAGGCCCGAGGGCCTGAACGAGCTCGGGCTCGGCCCACTCGGCAATCTCCACCGATCCCGCAAGGTACGGGCGCAACGTCGCCAGCAACATGCGCTCCGATTCGATGAGCGACGCCGCTCTCCGAGACGAAGACCAAGCGCGCAGACGAAGGCGCAGCGACTCGGCGACCGCGGAACTGCCTTCCCACCAGCCGGACCACGACGCCCGCTCCGCGGCTTCTTCGGCGGCGGTGCGGTGAGCCAGCGCATCGAGAAGTGCGGCGGCCGCTTGCAACTGCTCGGTCTCTGAGCTGGTGAAGCCGGTCCGGTCGGGGCGATCCAAAGCCCGGCGGGTGATCTCGGCCGCCTTGGTGGCATGTCCTGCGACGATCAGGAACGACGCCGAGGCCATCTCCGTCTCGGCCCGATTCTGCTCCTCCATGAAGACCGGCTGGTCGTGGCGCCAGTCGAGCATGCGCCGCGAGGCATCGAGCGCTTCTGCCAGCCGACCTTCCGAGAGATACAGCTCCATCAGGTCGAGCCACGGGTTGGATACCGTGCCGAAACGGAAGTAGTCCGAAGCCTCCAGCATCAAGCGCTCGGCTTGATCGTGCTCGAGCATGCCCAAGCTGCCCTCGGCGGCGTTGGTGAAGGGCGTCGGCGCCGGGCGCTCTTGCCCCCGCTCCCATTCCGCCGCCGCCATGCACGCCTCGTAGCCCTTCAGCCGATCGAGCTGTTCCGCCTCGATGGCGCACAGCGCGGTCAGCGCATGCGCCTTCTGGTCTGGACGCCCTTCCAGTGACAGGGCTTCCATCACCGCATCCTTGGCCGCCTCGTACTGACGCAAACGCATCAGCGGCCAGCCGCGGTCGGCAGGATAGGTCGGTTCGTAGAGCTCGTCGCGCTCCAGTAGATACTGCACCTTGTCTCGATGCCTACCCATCTCGCCCGACACCATGGCCATGGCCGAGATCGCCAGAGCGTGCCAATTCCAACCGCCATCGTCCTGGGGTCCACCGGCTTCCTCGATACGCTGGCGACCGTATTGGAGATGAAAGAACGCTCGCGGCAGGTTGCCCTCTGCATGGTGGTAGACCAGTCCGAGCAGGATATGCCCCGCCACCGATTCGGCATCGTGATCGAGGATCTGCTCGGCCAGCTCGCGGGCGCGAACGTTCTTCTCGGCACCGAGAGCTTCCAAGGTGGCGCCGGCCCAAAGCTCCTCGTCGAACTGATCGGTCGGCAGATCTGCCAGATCGCCGTCCTCCAGCTGCCGCAGCAGCTCCGCCACGTTGCGCAGATCACCCTCGGTGGGGTCGTGCGGCATCTGCGCCTCGCACGGCTCCGGCAGTAGCAAGACGACCTGCACCGCGGCCCAAAAAGCTAGCGAGGATAGAGAGCCGCGACATGAAGAAGATCGGCGCATAGGAGTCGATTCTCACATGACCGACGGCTTGACCGCCGCCGGTCCGCTTCGCCTTGCATACGGATCGTCCCTGGGCGAGGGTTCAGCCGCCGGGGCGCCGAGCGACCGAAGGCAGGAGCAGGACTGTGAGCGCTAACAACGAGATCCCCAAGCCCGGAAGTAACCCCGGCGGCCGGTATACGAAGTCGACCGACCCGCCCGTCGTGGGCAGATCAACCGCCAGGAGAAAGTCGTCGTGGGCAACCGTATCGAGGAGACGGTCACCGATCCGAGCCCGCCATCCCGGCGCCCAAGCCTGCGTCACGACCACGCGCCCGGGCGAGGTTGGATCCAACCCTTCGACCCGTACACGGGAGTTGGAGGAGCGGCTGACGACGAGGTTTGCGTCCGAGGACGTCTGCCAGGCTGCCGGGTGGGCCGATGAGCGCTCGTAGACCTGAGCGTCCGGACCGTCGTAGGCCAAGCGCCAGGCGGAATCTCTAGGGCCCGAACCGCGCGCTCCTGCCGGTGGCGTCACGACCCATCGCACTCCGCAGGCGTCGAGCCATGGGTGCTTCCAGTCTCGGACAGGATGGAAAAAAGGCGTCCGCACGCTGCCGAGGTACCGGTACATACCGTCGAAGCGCCGCGGGCGGGCCGGATCGTCACCGCGCAGATCGCGCAACCCGTAGACGACTGAAGCCCCGGGACGCAGCGTTTGACCAACGCCCGCCACCTGACCCGGCCGACCCAAAAGGAACTCGGTGGCACCGGTGGTCGGATAGAGCTTCGACACCGATAGGCCGGGCACGCTGGGCGCGTGGGCCAGGGTCAGCTCGCCGGCCACGAGCAGGACCGGCAACAGGAGCAGCGGCGCTGATCTTCGCGAGAGGGCCCTTATCAGCCATAGCGACGCACCGGCTACGACCAGCCAGGCCAGCCACGGCAGCTGTTCTAGCAACACCTCGCCGACGGGTCGTACGGTCGCCAGATACGTCACCAGCAGTGCGAAACCGGCAACGACGCCCGAAAGGCTGAGCCAAACTCGCTGAGCGGGACCCGATGCCAGCCGATCGAGCCCGAACCCGGCGAGCAACGCGAGACCCAGCTCGACGCCGAAAAGCAGCCGATGGTGAAGCGCCCGGCCGACCACCGGCAAGCTCTCCACGGCGTCCAGCAAAACCGGTGTGCGGTAGGCGACGAACGCTGAAAAGGCCAACACGGTCACGACCGCCAGCAGGCGCCGGTCGGTGGTCCGCGACCCGCTGCTGCGCGCGGCCCAAATCGCTTGCAGAGCCACCCCCACCAACAGCAGCGTCAGGAGGCCCACGTAGACCCGCGACCCCGGTTCGAAGAACGAGCCGTGCCAGGTGCCCGTCTCGGCTCGTCCATACACCCAAGGTTGAAAGAGGCGGAAGGCCATCGCCAACACCTGCGTCCACGGCGGTCCGGGCCCGGGTGGCGGCCCGTCCGGATCGCCCCAGCGCACGGTCTGTGGCAGATATTGCGCCACCGGCAAGAGATGCACCATCGCCAGCGCGCCTCCCGTCATCCAGCCTCCGAGCCAGGCACCGAGTCGTTGCCAGGGTCGGTCTCTCCAAGGCACGCGTACTGCCAGATAGACGACCGACAATAGAAGGCAGTGGGAGAGGGTACCCGGGTGACCGCCTAGAGCCATCAAGGCAACGCAGGCAGCCAGCGTGCGGAAGGGGGTTCTTTCCGCGACCAGCCGCTCCGTCGCCCACAGCACCCACGGCACCAAGACCAAGGCATTGGCCATGGGGAAGAGCAGATAGCCGGTGATCATTCCCGAGAGCGGGAAGACGACACCCGCCAGCAACGCCCCTCCAGGCCCAATGCCGAGAGCCAGCGCCAGCCGGCGCGTACCCAGGGCGCCGATCAGTATGCGCAACCACGGCAGCAGCAGGAAACCCCACATCGTAGGCAGGGCCGTGAAGAGCAGATGGAGCGGGAAGAGCGGTGCGCTTTGGCCGTTGGACCAGAATGGCTGGCCAAGAAAGGAGTAGGGATTCCAAAGTGGCAGCTCGCCAGCTCGTAGCTGGTTCTTGAGCAGCAACAGCCAAGGCTGGATCTGGTAGGTCACGTCGGGCAATGCGCAGTTGCCGGTCGATGGATCGGACCCGTCGTCCGTGTGCTGCCAGGGCGCATGGACGAAAAGACATGCCGAGGGCGACGGGATGCCATCGGGAATCGACAGCGCAGGCCACAGAAAGATGGTGGCGATGAGGCCGTAGAAAACAACGGCCGCCGCCTCCGTTGCCGACGTCTGCCGGGTCGAGCGTTCACGGCTCGTCGCGGCCGAGAACAGGACCAACAAGAGAGCCAGCGCCACGGCGATAAGAGGAAGAACGACGAGGCCGGGGTGCACGCCTCAGCCCTGCCCAGCCGGTCCGGTCGTCTCGGTGTCGGGCACCGTGCCAGCAAGTACCGGTAGCCGCCCGAGACCGACCGAATCGCCGGAGGTCACAATGCTGTAGATGCGGGGCCGGCTGCTCTTCTCTGTTGGCCTTCCCGCGGACGAGACGGTGGGCAAGACGATAGAGAATATCGGCTCCAGTCCGGCCTCGACGCTCAGCGTCGCTGCGACCCTGCCGGACAGCACTACCGCGAGGTCACAACATTCGTCCGGCGGTTCGAGCAACCGACCCCGCAAAAGTGGAGAGCCGACACCGAACGGCAGTAGTCGTTCGTCGAGGACGACGGCCGGTGTCTCCACCGGAGCCCAGCCAATCTCGTCGACCGAACGCCCTACCAACTCTCGGAACCTCAGCATTGCCGGGATTTCGGCCGCGGGCGGCCGAGTAAAACGTCCGTGGTGCGTCTCGGTGGTGGGACGCTGGCGATCGAGAAATGCCGGGTCCAGCCATTCTCGACCGCCGACGTTCACCAGCGGCAGCAGACCGTCCTGCCAGGTCATCGACTCTCTCGGGCGCGGCCCGGCTCCCGGATCCACCAAATCGAGCACGGTGGGCAGGAGATCCACCAGGGAGAACGGCTCCTTCACTACGCGCCCTTCTCTCTGCCCCGGCGCTTTTACGAACAGCGGCACCGACAACAGCTCGTCGGCATTGTCGGTGGTGGCGGTGCGTCGCAGCTCGCCGGCTCGGAACGAGATCCCATGGTCCGACACCAGGACGAGAGCCGCCCTGTCGTAGATCCCTACTTCGTTCAGTCGCGTCACCAGCCGGCCCACCAGTCGATCGAGCAGGCGGACCTGGAGCAGGTATCGCTGGTGGGCTTGGTCGACCCGAGCCTGGCTGGATCCCCAACGCTCGCCCACCAGGCCCGGCACGTGCTCGGTGGTGATGCTGTAGCGGCGGCCGTTGGGCAAGTAGCGATACGGTGTATGGGGCAGCAGTAGATGGAGGAAGTAGAGCCTTCGCTCCTCTGGGCCCAACGCCGCCAGAAACTGCTCGAACGCAGCCATCCGGTCGGCCCGCAGACGATCCTGAAACGCCGGCAGGAAGCGCTGAACGACCGCCTCGCGTTCTTCGCCCACTCCATCTTCCGCCTCCGCACCGCCGCCGAATCCGCGCCAGCGGTCCGAAACCGGTGGCAGCCAATGGCGCCATCCATCGGGCACCAGCCGATGGAGGTAGAGCCAACGCAAGTCGCTGAGCAGCTCGCGCGGTGCGTTCGATTCGAAGGCCAGAATCTCGCCGGTCCGATTCGAATCGTGTGTCCCGTCCGCTTTTGTCTGTTCCGCCCGATTCCGCTCCGGTGCTGCGAGAAACGAGACTACTTCCTGCGCCCAGATCTCGTAGTGCGGCAGCAGATTGAAGAGGTGGGTGGGCCGGTGGGCCGGCACCGGCAGTTCCTCGGGTGCCGGCAGTGTGCCGCCGAGAATGGCCGGCACCGCCAGCTCGGTGGCGCCGCTCACCGAGGCCGCCCGCCGATACCAGGTGGATTCGGCGGCGAGGGCGGACAGGTTTGGGAAGACCTCCGAGTCGAGCTCGCCCTCCGGCGTCAAAATCGTCGACAACGCCCACTCGTCGAACACGATCCAGACGATAGGAGCGGTGGCGTCTGCCGAGGTGCGAAGCCGGCTATCGAGGGCCGATTCGCTGGGCGCACCCATCACCAGCGGCCGGATGCCCGCCGAGAGCAAAAAGACGACGGGGACCGCGATCGCTGCCAGAGCCAGCAGCCGCACGAAGGCCCGGAATGCCCGGAACCGAACATAGGCCGCCACCGAGGCCAGCGCCGCCACCACACCGAAGACTACCCAGGTCACCCCGTCGAGCTTCACTTGACGCGCCACCAAGAGTGCAAGGAACCAGGCGAGCGAGGTAATCCACAGTCGATGAAGCGCCGTCGACGCCACCCGTGACACGCCTTCGACGAGGCGTTCTGCAGCCCACAGCAGCAACGGTGGCAGGAAGACGAGCGCAAACACCGATCCCGCGAGGCGTGAGCCCAGCCAACGGTGCGCGACGAGAAACTCCGGTGCCGAAGCGATCGCCTCCAGGAGCGGCTGTGCGACACCGAGGGTCCACAGACCCAGAAGAGCTAGGAGCGGCCACTCGGGACGCCGGCAGCTCGCATCGTCGCCAGGCTCGATCATCTACAGCACCATTTCCGCGAGTCAATCCGATGTCTACATCGCAGGTCCAGGGGGGACGAGACTACAAGTGGCGTGCCGATTCGAGCTCGGTGCGCAATCCGATCGGCGCGATCCGATCTGAAGAGCGGCTCACCGCGTCGGCAAGAATGAACCGCGCGGTTGGCGGCATCATCGCTTTCGCAGCGTCGAGCGCGCGAGCCCTTCCAGGGCCTGCTCCAGGGCGTCGTCCAGCACATCCTGCACGTCGTCGAGACCCGGAGCCAGCTCCACACGATGGCCGAGCACCCGGGGCACCAACGTGGCGATGTCGTCGGCCGAAACGTAGTCACGCCCACGCAAGGCAGCCAACGACTGGAGCGCGGGCAACATGAGCACCAGCGAGCGCGTGGAGCACCCTTGAACCACGCGCTCGTCGGCCCGCACCGCTTCGGCGACGTCCACGAGCGCCTCCTTGACCCGTTCGTCGATGGCCACGTGCTCGTCGATGGCGTGGCGTGCAACGAGTACCTCCGAGCGGGTCACCCTAGGTAGGTCGACACGCTCGGTGTCGCGGCGGGTCTGCCAGGTCTCCAGCACCTGGAGCTCCGACGAGCGGTCGATGTGCTCCATGCGGATCTTGAACAAGAACCGGTCGAGCTGAGCCACCGGAAGTGGGTAGGTTCCCGCCAGGTCGAGTGGATTCTGGGTGGCGATGACGAAGAAGAGCTGATCGAGATCGTACGTGACGTTGTCCACCGTCACCTGCTTCTCGGCCATGGCCTCGAGCATGGCCGACTGCACCTTCGGGGACGTGCGGTTGATCTCGTCGGCCAGCACGACGTGAGCGAAGATCGGGCCGTGGCGGAAATGGAAGCGGTTCGACGCCGCGTCGAATACCGACACGCCGGTGACGTCGGACGGCAGCAGGTCGGGTGTGAACTGGATCCGGCGAAACGGCGCGATGTAGTCGTCGGGAAGGGACGGCGCGTTGCCCAGACGGTCGTCGACGATGGAAGCACCCAGGCTCTTGGCCAGAGTGGTCTTGCCGGAGCCCGGAAAATCCTCCAGCAACACGTGACCGTCGGCCAGTAGGGCCACCAACACCAGGTCGATGACCTCGTCACGACCCAGGACTTGCGCTCTCATGCGAGCCCGCAGCCGGGCCAGGACGGTCTGCGCCGTATCGAGTGGGTCAGTGTCCACGACTTCCGCTCCGCCGACGGCCGGCCGAGCTTCCGACGAGGGAGGTTGCGCCTGCTCTTCGTCGTGCTCCTGCCGCGACTGCTCGGCGATGCGGGCGAGCTCCTCGACCGGCATCTCTTCAGTGGGTAGCTCCGACTGAGCTTCGTCGTCCGCCTCTGCCAACCCTGCGCTCGGCCCCACGGGGATCACCTGCGTCGGGATCTCCAGCTCGGGATCGTCCAGGGCCGTGGAAGAAGATCCCGATGGTGGGGGAGGCGCCATGTGCTCGCCCGGCCCACCTTCGGCGTCGTGCTCCGTGGCCGGGCCGGGAACGGGAACCGCCTCGGTCTCGATTCTGTCTTCGTCGAGGTTGCCCCCGGGGCTTTGGCTGCTTTCTACGCTCATGAAGATCTCTCAGTGGGAATCGATGCTCGTCATCTTGTCATTCAACGGGCCCGCAGCCACGATGTCGGGTCCAGCCGGCCCACCGCGCGTCGCCACCAGGGCAGGGATTCCGCAAGGTCGCGGCTCACTCCACGCGAGAGCTCCTGCACCTTCTTCGCCTCGGGTAGGCGACTGGATCCCAAGGCCCACGCCACGTGGTGCCGTGTGAGGGTGGAGAAGCTGGGAGACAGATCGCCGACTCGCTGGGCGAATCGTTCCCTCGTCTCGCCGGGCCGGCGCACCTCGCCTACATCGGCGAGACGATCGAGCGCGGCACGGTAGCTCACTCGGAACTGGTGTTCGCCGGTACCGAATCGGGAGGCCGCCGCCCGCTGTGCCTTGATCAACCAGCCTGCCACCACGAGGATCGCAAGCAACCACAGGAATCGGCGTCCGAGAGTCGCCCAGTCGATGGCCCGGCTCATCTGCTCACGAAACGGATCGTCTGGGCGGCGCTCTTGGCGCATCATCTCGCCAAGCATCTGTTGCAGCCGTTGGTCGGGCAGTTGATTGGGCTGGTCGAGACTCTGCGCCGGCGCCAGGTCCACCACCACCCAACCCACGCCGTCGAGGTAGATCTCGGGCCAGGCATGGGCGTCTCCTCCCTGGATCAGCACGGTCGAGCCTCCCGCCCGCGCCGCTTCCGACACCGCGTAGCCCGCTGCCACCCGCGCTGGAATACCGACGCTGCGCATCAGATACGTCGCGGCATGGGCGAAGTGGACGCAATACCCCGTGAGATCCCCGAACAGGAACGATGCGGCCGGATCGCGCGCCCCGGCGTGGCGGCTCTTGCGGCTGTAGATGCCGTTCTCGTCGAGATAGATCTTGATGGCGAGAGCTTTGCCCAGGGGATCGTCACGGTAGTCCGATCGCAGCGACGCGAGCAGCGACTGCGCCAGCTCGTCGTACCGCGGATCGTCCGGCGACTCGGTGTAGGTGCGCCAGGTGTCGTCGGACCACGACGGATCGCCGGCACGAAGTCCCAGGAGATCAGCGTAGGGACGCTCCAGCACGTGGCTCCGCACCTCGAAAACGCGCTGGAATCGCATGGGATCGGGGTTGTCGGCCGGACGGAGGATCACCGGTGAGTCGAGCGCGAAAGGTCGCACGTGGTCGACCATCAGACCGATGGAAGTGATCAGCGCCTTGCGATCGCCCGACGTGCCTGGCGCGCCCGGCACCTGGAAGTCGGCGAAGGGGAAGCGGTGCACCACGTCTCGGTCGAGCTCGTCGGACAGCGCCTGCACCAGTCGACGACCGTTGTACTGGGAGAATGCCGACTGGCGAAAATAGTAGACACCCGATGGGGGCGAGTAGTCGTCGTGCAACAAGACCACCGCCACCGGCGCCTGGTGGCCGCTGTTGCCGTACTCGTCGCGGAACTCCAGCTCACCGAGCTGCCGCTGTCCGTCACCCTGCTCCTGGCCAGGCCTGGGCTGCCCCTGTCCGCGCCCACCGTCCTTGCGCCGTGCGGCCTCCCTCTCCTCTCCGCTGCGACCGTCTTCCGGCTCGCCGGTGAGTCCCAGATCTGCAGATGGATCGGGGGCAGGAAGACCTTGGACCCGCACGAAGACGAGGAGAAGAAATGCCACCGCCAGCAGCGCGCTGAAGTGAAGCGGCAGCCGCCTCTTGCGGCCTTCCTGCACCATCAAACCCGCCAACAGCAGCGTCCCCAGACCGCCGAGAACCAAGAACACGAGTGACGGGTCGAGTCCGCGCGTCCAGGCCCAGTCGCCGATCGCCAGAGGACGATGCACCATTCCCTGGCGATGAGCTGCCAAGGCCACCGCCAGAGACGACGCAACCGCCGCCACCTCCAGCACCGCGAGCGCGGGACGCCGCGCCACCAGCAACCGCAATGCGAAGGCGCCCGCCCCCATGAAAGAGAGCCAGAGGACCCCGTCTCCGAGATGCAGCGTCGGCAGCGGACCGATCCAGTCGGCCAGTTGTTCGGAGCCCACCACGAGGCGCGACACCAATCCGCCCACGAGCAAAATGGCTCCGGCCATCAGCAAACCCGAGCCCAGTCGCAGCGAACCCCGAGCCCGGTCCCGTTCGGTCAGCCGGTCGGCGAAGAGCGCGCCGAGGTAGGCACCCAACGCGGAAGCCACGATGCCGGTGGTGACCGTGAACCTCCAGCACAGAATCATCGCGGCCGACGCCAAAACGCCAGCCCTCAGATGGCTGACGACCCGGCCCCGCTGGGTCCGCTTGGTCTGGTGCCTCGATTTGCTCCGCGACTGGGTCATCGGTTCGCACCAAGACGATCATGCAACGAAGACATCGTCAGCTCGCCATCCGTCGGCGGGTTCCACCGTGGCTATGTCCGCTGGATCGGTCCACCAGCAGGGCACCATAGCCATGGCGGCCCAGGTGGTGCAGCAGGTGATCGAGATCGTCTGACGAGACGGCATCGCCGTCGGACGCGTCGGCCCAAAGCAGGCGTTGCCAGATCGGCACCGGGCCACGCCGGCGGACGCCGTCCGTACCAAGAACGAAGTCGGCGGTCCTCCCGAGATGCCCGAGCGCCGCCAGCGTCGGCGCCGTCCAAGCCGGTAGACGCCCGGCGTCGGACCCGGCCGACGGTAGCGCGGGAGCGAAGATCACCACATGCCGCTCCCCCATGGCTTCCGGCGACTCCAGGAAGCGGCACAGCTCGGCCGACGGATCTTCGTCCTCCCTGGAGGAGGGCAACGAGCCCGAAGCCGCGATGTTCAGCATTGCGTCGCCCAGGCGATCCGTGGCCATCGGCGCGCCGTCACAGCCGAAGAGCCACGATTCGCCCAGTAGCCCCCGCTCCAGAGCCACCCGCGCCGCAGCAGCCGCCGGCTCGTCGCCGCGGCCGGTGAGCAGATACGCGAGCGTACGCTCGGAACGGTCCACAGAACGTTCCGGGACGCGTACGTTGAGGGTGCGGGTACGGGCATAGGTCTTCCACAAGATATGCCGTACCGAGTCACCAGGGACGTATCGGCGGATCTCCATACGGTCGCCTTCGGGCCTGCCGCTGGGATGGGGAAGACCCTCGGCGCTGGAGATGGACTGCAGCACCTCCATCGAACCCAGGCGTCCCACCTCCGGCAGGATCGTCAGATCTGCGGTCTCGGCACTGTGCCACGAGACCCGAGACAGACCGAAGGCACAGCGCACGGTGAACCGCCGCGTGACCGTTTGAACTCGGCACCGCCTGCGGGCCACGGCGACCTCCTGAAGCGCTCCGTCGTCATCGAGAACCTGGCGGCATTCGACCCCCTCGGGATGGAGCCACTGCCAGCCGACCTTCACCAGTGGCACTCTGGCCAGGGCTGGAAGATCAAAGCCCGTTTCCAGGGGCGTGCCCGACTCCAGAGTGCCGAGCTTGCGCCGCGCCGTTCGACTCCGTCTACGAAGCCACAGAGCCGCCAGGCAGATGACCAGAGTCGAGAGGGTGAAGAGCACTAGGCCTGCGACGCCGAAGACGAAAATCACGAGGTCGAGCGCACCGAACCCCCAACGCCACAAGGCCGCGGCACAGAGCGCTGCCACCAACCAGCCGCCCAGAGTCGGCGGCACCCCATCCCGCACGAGCGTCGCCGCGCGGCCCACCGATCGGCGAATACCCGGTGGCAGCCATCTCGTCAGCCGCTTCCACGGCCTGGGTATGGCGAGGACGACTCGCATCTCACCCATTCTTACGGAGAATCAGCCGCGACGGCCTCCGACTCGGCCCCATCGGGTGTCTGCTCGGACTTGCCGACGAGCTCGGCGAGACGCTCGAAGTCCTTCAGAAACGGACCTCTTCCTTCGAGCAACTCGGTCAAACGGGCGGTCCCGCGCACCTCGGAAAGTCCGAGCGCTCCAATCGGAGTCTGGTGGCGAGTCGCGACGACAGCGCCGGTGGCCAGCTCCTGCCAACCCTCCCAAGACGTTTCGACACCCTGGATCGGCAGGATCTTAGTCCACATGCGCCAGGCCACCGGTCGGTCATTGGAGTCGACGAGCCAGAGGTACGAGTCACCCGGTGTCACGCCCCCCGAGCCGTAGCTCACGAGCAGCCCCCGGAGGTCCTCGTCGAACTCGCCTTGCTGCGGTGATATCAGTCCGCGCGTGGTGCCCTCGTCGAAGAGCTTGGCGACGGGATTCAGCCAGAAGGAATCGTTGACCCAGTACTCCCAGGCTTGCCGAAGCCATTCACTCCTCTGCTCCGACTGCGATGCGGACGTGATCTCCACCCGATCCTGGAACACGATTCCTTGGCGCGAATCCAGGTCGAAAAAGACCTCGATGAGCCGGGGCTCCCCTTCCTCTCGGACCTCCCAGGCCACCAACGCGAGCCCTCGCTCCCGATCCCATTTGTGCACGTGCTGCCCGGCGAACACCCATTCCACCGCCCCGGTGCGGAGCCACGCTTCGTGATTCACCGACTCCATCATGGCCCGCGCCAGAGCATCGGCCTCGGCGCTCGGCGCCATCTCCGGCAATGGATAGGACAAGGAGCGATACCAGCCGAGCGCCAGGAGCCCGAGCACGACGAGGATCGCCAAGAGAGCTAGAAGAATCCGTCTCGTGGTCTTCGACATGACGCGGCATGTTCTCACGTCGAGCGATGCGACAACCGGCACCGCGGAACTTTTCTCTTCGCCCCGCGTTCCTACCAGTGAACCCGACTCTCGGAGGAATTCTCGATGCCTGGGACTCATCACCTGCAGGATCTGAAGCACGACGTCCGCTACGGGTTGCGAATGCTGGCGAAGCAACCTCTGTCGACCTTGCTGGTCCTGTTGACGCTGGCACTGGGCATCGGTGCCGGCTCGGCGATCTTCAGCGCGGTACGCGGCACGTTGCTCCACCAGTTGCCGTATCCGAACGCGAACGAGCTGGTGATGGTTTGGCTCGACAACACGCGTCTCGACATCCGCACCGACATCACGTCCTATCCGAACTACGTCGATACCCGCGATAGCTCCGAGTCACTGGCGGATCTGGCGGTCTACCGTCCAACCTGGGCGACCCTTACCGCCGCTTCGGGGGAGGCGGCGGAGCCCGAGCGGCTGAGGGCCTCGCGCATCAGCTCGAATCTGCTGCCGCTGCTCGGCGTGCGCCCCGCCCGAGGTCGCGGCTTCGAGTCCGCAGAGGATCTCGAGGGATCAGAGCCCGTCGTCGTCCTCGGGCACGACCTGTGGCAGCGTCGGTTCGGGGGTGACGAGTCCGTCCTCGACCGTACCGTAGACCTCGATGGTGAGAGCCGCCGGGTGGTGGGCATCATGCCGCCCGGTTTCGACTTCCCTGGCGACACCGACCTGTGGATGTCCATGGCGGTATCGGAGGGCGGACAGACCTCACGACGCGCCTTCTGGCTTTACCAGATCGGCCGCCTGGACGGCACCAGCGTGGCAGAAGCGCAGGCCGAGCTCGACACCATAGCCGTCCGGCTCCAGGAAGAAAACGAGGGCCTCGAAGGCTACGGGCTTTACGCGCAGCCGCTGCGCGAGCACCTGGTGGGTGACGTCAAGACGCCACTCCTCGTGTTGTCCGCCGCCGTGGTGTTCGTGCTGCTCATCGTCTGCTCGAATGTCGCCAACCTGTTGCTCGCGCGCTCCGCCGCGAGGCGCCGCGAAGTGTCTCTGCGGCTGGCGCTGGGCGCCGGGCGAGGACGCCTGGTGCGTCAGCTTCTCACCGAAAGTGTGCTGCTCGCCGGTCTCGGCGGTCTCCTGGGAGTGGCTGTCGCGTACTTCGGTTTGCGCGGCCTGATCCGCTTCGGGCCTGACGATCTGACACGCCTGGCGACACCGACGCTCGACTTGGGCGCTCTCGGATTCACTCTGGGCCTGGCGGTTCTCACGGGAGTCTTGGTGGGGCTGGCGCCTGCGCTCGGCACTTCCCGCCGCGCTGCAGGGAACCTGGCATCGGCGCTACAAGACGGCACCCGCGGCTCCGTAGGAGCATTCGCCGGTAGCTGGCTGCGCCGAGGTCTCGTGGTGATCGAGGTGGCGTTGGCCATCGTCCTTCTGGTGGGCGCCGGGCTTCTGCTGCGCAGCTTCGACCGTCTGCTCGAGGTTGACCTCGGATTCCACACCGAAGGCATCCTCGCCATCGACCTGTCGTTACCGTCGAGCCGCTACGAGGCACCCGGCACGATCGAGCTCTACCGAGCCCTCACGGAGCGCATCGCCGGCTTGCCCGACGTACAGGCGGTCGGTCTGGCCTCGGATCCACTTCTACCTCAGCTGGCGAGATCCGGAAACGTCACCGTCGAGGGCGTGCCCGATCGACCGCCGGAAGAGCGCATCGAGATCACCATCGACGCCGTCACCAACGGCTATTTCGACACCGTGGGTATTCCGCTGATCGCGGGCCGGCTGTTCCAGCCGACGGACGATCTCGAAGCACCTGGAGTAGCGCTGATCAACGAAGCCATGGCGAAGCGCTACTGGCAATCGGCAGAGAACGCCGTGGGTCGTCGATTCGACTTCGGGGAGGCGCCGGAGTCGGACGAGGATTGGCTCACGGTGATCGGGGTCATCGGAGACGCGCGTCGTACTTCCTTCGAGGCAGCGGCCAGGCCTTCGGCGTATTTCGCCCACAGTCAGTTCCCGATGCGGTCTATGACGCTCCTCGCTCGTGTCGACCAGGGCGACCCCAAGGCGCTGGTTCCTACCATCCGGACTCTCGTCCGCGACGCCGATCCGAACTTGCCTCTGGCCGGAGTCGCCACACTGGCAGCGCAAGTGGACGAGCGCGTCGCAGGCCGCCGCTTCCACACACTGCTTCTGGCGGCATTCGCTTCACTGGCGCTCTTTCTCGCGGTGGTCGGTGTGTATGGGGTGATCTCTCACCTCGTAGGCCAGCGCACCGGAGAGATCGGTGTGCGCATGGCGCTCGGTGCCAGTCGTCGCGACATCGCGGGCTGGGTACTCGGCCAAGGCCTTCTTCCGGTCGTCTTGGGAGTCATCCTCGGACTCGGCGGCGGCGCGGCATTGGCGCGAACGCTCCGTTCCATGCTCTTCGAGGTGGGTACTCTCGATCCCTGGACCTTTCTCGCGGTGCCGGCACTCCTGCTCCTGGTTGCGGCACTGGCCACGCTGATTCCCGCTTCACGGGCCGTCCGCGTGGCACCGTCGGAAGCGCTGCGCTACGAATGACGGTCCGCTAAGATCCGCGCGAGCCGGCGGGTGACACCGGCACAAGACTCTCGCGGAGACGGTATGGACTCGGCACAGAAGCAACTCGGCCCATGGGCGATCGCGACCTCGATCGGGGCGATCGCGACATCGATCCTCCTTTTGATCTCGGGCTGCGGCGTGGCCAACGCCCCGGACGCTGCGGCGACGGACACGGCCGAGGTGTCCGAGGTCGTCGAGGCCCAATCCACCCAACGCCTCTATTCCACGTCGGACGAGAATCACGAGCTGGCCTCACTGCCGTACGCGGAACGGACGGTCGATCCCGAATGGCAAAACCGAGGGGTCGTGCTCCACGACCCCGAGCGAGCCTTCGAAGGCCTCAACTTCTACAGCTCCCGCGATCTCCCGGCCGCCTTTCTGCTCGACATGGACGGTGAGCCGGTCCATCAGTGGCGACGCCGAGGCGGGGCGTGGCAACACGTAGATCTGCTGCCCAACGGCGACGTCCTGGCTCTGGTCAAGGACACAGCACTGGTGCGGGTCGATCTCGACTCCGAGATCGTCTGGATTTACAAGGCAGCGGTACATCACGATCTATGGCGGACCTCCGAAGGCGAGATCTACGTGCTCGCCCGCAAGACGGAACGCCGCCCCAAGCTCCACCCCCGGCATCCGATCCAGGTGGACTACATCCTCGTCCTCGACGACGAAGGGCAGCTCCTACGGGAGATCTCAGTACTCGATCTGATCCTGAACTCGCCGTACGCATTCCTGCTGCCGAGCACGAGCCATCGGCTGTGGGCCAAGGACGGCGTAGCACCGGAAGATATCGAGCTGGACTTCATCCACACCAACCATGTGGAAGTCTTGGATGGATCGCTGGAAGACTTCTTCCCGCACTACCGCAAGGGGCACCTCCTGCTGTCCTTTCGCCACCTCAACACCATCGCCATCGCGGATCCCGCGGCGCAAACGTTGGTGTGGGCATGGGGACCGACCAACGTCACGCGCCAGCACCATCCGACCGTGTTGGAAAACGGCAACATACTGCTGTTCGACAATGGCAAGAAGACCTCGAAGGTACTGGAGCTCGATCCCAGGACCTCGAAGATCGTCTGGTCGTACGGCGACGACCCGGACTTCTTCACACCGTCCCGTGGCGGCAATGTCCGCCTCGCCAACGGCAACACGCTGATCACCGAGTCCGACCCAGGCTATGTCTTCGAGGTCACACCAGACGGTGAGACCGTGTGGAGGTTCGCCAATCCACGCATCGACAAAAACAACGAGCGCGCAGCCATCTGGCGAATGGTGCGCTTCACGGAAGGCGAGTTGCCGTTCCTCCAGCACCTGGAGCCAGACGCCTGACCCGCACTTCGGCATGCCCAAAGGTCCACCCGACGATCGCCGGCGCGCTGAAGAAAGCACGGCAGCATCCAGCCGCGAGACGCGACTCCTCGCGGACAGGCTCGGTTCTCTACGCACGCTTGGTCATAGACTGGGCCAGCGTCTGGTCTGGGCTTCGCTCCTGGTTCTGATCGCGCTCGCATTCTGGGGAGCGCACGACCTCGACCGACGTGCGCGGGCGGCTCGCCACGACGGTACGACCTGGGGGGACCTGGCGACCGGTCCCTCACGATTCACCGACATGCAAGCAGCGGAAGCGGACTCCCGGGAGGGTGAAAGCCCGCTGGCCTCGCTCACCCAGCGTGCGGTTGTGGCGCTTCGACTGCGAAAGCTCCAGTTGCCCGTCCGAGGTGTCGTTGCGACAGACCTGGTGGACTCCTTCGGCGACCCACGGAGCGGTGGCCGGCGTCATCGCGGCATCGACATCTCCGCGCCGGAGGGCACACCAGTCCTCGCCATCGACGACGGCACGATCACCTCCAGATCCACCGGCGAGCTGGGCGGGAAATATCTCTTTCAGAGCGACGACACCGGTACGTTCGTCTTCTACTACGCCCACCTGGACGGCTGGAGCTGGGGCCTGGGCGAAGGCGACCGAGTGCGCCGCGGCGATGTGCTCGGCTACGTCGGCACCACCGGCAACGCGCCGGAGGACGCACCTCATCTCCACTTCGCGATCTACAAACCGGTGGCAGGGAAGCCAGGCCCGGGAATCCCCATCAACCCGTGGCAGGTTCTGAAACCAGAGCCGACGGAGCCTTGAGTACATCCGAATGGTAGCGTCAGGTCGAAAGGTATAGAGGAACTATTGACCTGAGACCTTTCCGGGAGGCACTAACCCGGCAGACGGGAAGGCAGCCCGTCTTTTGCGAGCAAACTAGAGGTGGCTGCTACGATTTATGGTGGCGATCCGGTGAGAGAAAGGAGCTTCTATGATCGGCCGACGAGAGACCTGGACGCTGCGCGGAGTCGTTGGGGAAAAGAATCATCCGCTCGTTTCACTTTCCAGCTGTGTCGTGGCTCTGTGTCTGGGCTTGGCCGCCACACCACACCTGCTAGCCGAGACTCCTCGGGAGGACCGAAGCCTGGCATGGGCCGGCTGCGGGATCTCGAAGCACTCGTTCATGAGAGAGTTGGCCGAGACCTATCAAGAAGAAACAGGGATCGAGATCCAACTCGCCGGAGGAGGAGCCACCCACGGTATCCGAGCAGTCGACGCCGGCAAGATCGACATGGGCGGGTCCTGCCGCCATGCTCTCGACTACGAAGAGGAGAAGTCGCCAAAGCTGATACCGATCGCCTGGGACGCGCTGGTCGTCGTCGTTCATCCCGACAACCCCGTCGGGGATATCCGTCACGAGCAACTGGCCGCCATCTACTCCGGTGAGATCACCCGCTGGCGGCAACTGGAGTCCACGGCACCGGACGAACCGATTCGGGTCTACGCCCGCGAGGGCAAGATCTCCGGCGTCGGCTACATGAGTCGGATCATGTTGTTCTCCGATCCAGAGCGCGACTACGCCGCGACTCACTGGTTCCGCTCCAGCGGCCCGCTCGAGACCGCTTTGCAGAACGATCCGTTCGGGATCGCCCTCACCGGAATCAGCTCGGCATTGCGGCGCGATCTCAAGCTCCTGGAGCTCGACGGAGTCCGTCCTTCCGAAGACTCGCTGCTCGCCGGAACCTATCGCTTCGCCCGACCCTTGTTCCTGGTCGTGCCACCGGAGGGCGACAATCCGGACGTCGAGCAGTTCGTTCGATGGGCGCGCTCCGAGTCCGGTCAGTCGGCCATCAAGGACACCGGGGCCGTTCCGGTGAACGACATCACACTGGCGACCTGGAATCGATACCGCGACTTCATGGCGCAAGCTCATCAGGATCTGTCGGCACTCGAGCGGATTCTCTCGGAGCTGACGACAGCCGGTCAGGACGGCTGACAACGACGGCTGACAACAGCGTGACCACCCTGAAGAGCTGGAATTTCCGCAGATCGGCCGCCGTTGTTGGAGTCCACGCCGCCTGCGGAACCCTTGTGCTGCAACCCATTTTCTAAAATCTGACAACACATGACTCAGGTACGGTTGACGGCCACGAGAAGAGTCCGCTACACTCTTAGCACTCGCACTCGCAGAGTGCTAACACGAGCAGCCCCCGCGGCGGCTCGCCGGCACCGAGACACCATGCGGCCCTGACTGCCGCGAGGTATTCAAAAAGCCAACAACAGACGTCCCGCCGAACGGTGAGCCGTCTTGCGAACAACCCACCCGCCGCTCGCCTCCCATGTCCCGGCGCGCGGCCCAAGGAGGAACGACTGTGAACATCAGACCGCTACACGATCGCATCGTCGCCAAGCGCCGCGAGCAAGAAGAGCAGGTTCGCGGCGGCATCATCATCCCGGACTCGGCCAAGGAAAAGCCTCAGGAAGCCGAGATCGTCGCCGTCGGCCCCGGCAAGACCGATGACAGCGGCAACCGCGTGGCCCTCGACGTCAAGGTCGGCGACCGCGTCCTCATCGGCAAGTACGCCGGCTCCGAGATCAAGCTCGACGGCGACGACCTGCTGATCTTGCGCGAAGACGACGTCCTCGCCGTCATCGACTGACCCCGTTAGGACTCAGTCGACCACAGCATTCGCAGCACCCTGAAATACCAACGCATTCAGCTAGGAGATACCCATGGCTAAGCAGATCGTCTACTCCGAGGAGGCCCGCTCGGCGATCCTCCGCGGCGTCAACAAGCTCGCCAACGCAGTGAAGGTGACCCTCGGCCCCAAGGGCCGCAACGTGGTCATCGAAAAGAGCTTCGGCTCCCCCACCATCACCAAGGACGGCGTCACCGTCGCCAAAGAGATCGAGCTGGCCGACAAGCTGGAGAACCTCGGTGCTCAGATGGTGAAAGAGGTTGCCTCCAAGACCTCCGACGTCGCTGGTGACGGCACCACCACCGCCACCGTCCTCGCCCAGGCCATCTACCGCGAGGGTTCCAAGAACGTCACCGCCGGCGCCAACCCCATGGCCCTCAAGCGGGGCATCGAGGCCGCCGTCAAGGCCGCCGTCAGCAAGGTCTCCTCGATGTCCAAGGACGTCGAGGGCGGCGAGATCGCCCACGTCGGCACCATCTCCGCCAACAACGATCCCGAGATCGGCGAGATCATCGCCGAGGCCATGGGCAAGGTCGGCAAGGACGGCGTGATCACCGTCGAGGAGGCCAAGGGCCTCGAGACCACCCTCGAGGTGGTCGAGGGCATGCAGTTCGACCGCGGCTACCTGTCGCCTTACTTCGTCACCGACTCGGAGCGCATGGAGACGGTTCTCGAGAACCCGGTCATCCTGCTGCACGAGAAGAAGGTCTCCGCCATGAAGGACCTGCTGCCGATCCTCGAGCAGGTCGCCAAGCAGGGCCGTCCGCTCCTGATCATCGCCGAAGACGTGGAGGGCGAAGCCCTCGCCACCCTCGTGGTAAACAAGCTGCGCGGCACCCTCAACGTGGCCGCCGTCAAGGCCCCGGGCTTCGGCGATCGCCGCAAGGCCATGCTGGAGGACATCGCGATCCTCACCGGCGGCAAGGTGATCACCGAGGACCTCGGCATCAAGCTCGAGAACGTCCAGTGGGACGACCTCGGCGAGGCCAAGAAGATCGTCATCTCCAAGGAAGACTCCACCGTCGTCACCGACACCGACTCTTCCGAGCGTCGCGAGGCCATCGCCGGCCGCGTGAAGCAGATCCGCAACCAGATCGAGGAGACCTCCTCCGACTACGACCGCGAGAAGCTCCAGGAACGCCTCGCCAAGCTGGTCGGCGGTGTCGCCGTGATCCAGGTGGGTGCGGCCACCGAGACCGAGCTGAAAGAGAAGAAGGCTCGCGTCGAGGACGCCATGCACGCCACCAAGGCCGCTGTTGACGAGGGCATCGTCGCGGGCGGCGGTGTCACGCTGCTGCGCGCCATCGAGGCCGTCGACGCATTGCACCTCACCGGTGACGAGGCCATCGGCGTCCAAATCGTGCGCCGCGCCCTCGAAGAGCCGTCGCGTCAGATCGCCTCCAACGCCGGCCACGAGGGTTCCCTCGTCGTCCGCGACATCCTCGCCAAGTCCGGCAACGAGGGCTTCAATGCTGCCTCCGGCGACTTCGAAGACCTGGTCAAGGCCGGCGTCATCGACCCTGCCAAGGTCACCAAGCAGGCGCTCCAGAACGCCGCGTCGATCTCCGGCCTCCTGCTCACCACCGAAGCCATGGTGTGTGAGATCAAGGAAGAGGACGACGACCACGGTGCTGCCGCTGCTGGCGGCATGGGTGGAATGGGCGGCATGGGTGGAATGGGCGGCATGATGTAAGACCTTCGGGTCCTACCTCACGCCCCTAGCGTGAATCGAAGGGCCGGCTCCGTCCACGGGGTCGGCCCTTTATGTTTCGAACAGAAGAATAATAGACAGTACTTTCTAGTCAAATGAAATGATGACCGAGATTACTCATGACGGCCTTCGACAAGCAAAGTTCCAGTACATACCACCGGCAGAAGAGCTACCCGCTGCCCATTTGAATGGGAAACTGCTAGACGGCGGATGGAAGGTCGGCTGCATGGTCGATCAACCGCCAACCGCTACCGGCGGTAGTTTTTCTTTCTCGTATCATGTCACCAATACGAATACCGGCGACACCGCCTTTCTGAAGGCATTGAACATCTCTGCGGTGCTCAGAGCAGAAAATGCATTGGCAGACGAGATGAAAGCATTCGGCGCCGCGTTCGTTTTCGAGCGTGACATCCTATCTCATTGTGGGGAGAGGCGCCTGGGGCGAATAATAAGGTTGCTCGATCATGGCGAGACATGCGTACCACAGGCGGGGCCCCTTCAGCGAGTACCGTATTTGATACTTGAACTAGCAGAGGGTGACATCCGTGCACATCAGAGCCGCCTCCAGGCGTTCGATCTCGCGTGGGTGCTGCGAACACTGAAGCACGTTACTCTCGGAATCGAACAGCTGCATGGTTGTAACATCGCTCACCAAGATCTGAAGCCTTCCAACGTGCTTACTCAAAGGAGTGGCCATGAGATGAAGCTGGGAGATCTCGGACGAGCTGAGCGCCTAGGCGTTGAAGGGCCTACAAGCGCGAACACCATCCCCGGCGCGATCTCATACGCACCGCCGGAACAGCTCTATGGGGCTTTCGACCACACATGGGAACTTAGACGAGCAGGCGATCTCTATCATCTGGGTAGCTTGGCACTTCATCATCTGGGTAGCTTGGCACTTCAACTCTTTGTTGGGCACTCAGCAACGGCCCTGCTCCAGAACGCTCTACCAGAGGAAGCACAGCTAAATGAATGGCGCGATGATTTCGAAACGGTAAAACCTTACCTTAGGGCAGCTCATGCAGAGATGATACTCAGTCTAGAGGCAGCTCTGGAGAAGATGCCGCTGAAACCAGCCATGGCGGAGGAGATTGTGAGAGCTATTCGAGAGATGACGGATCCAGACCCTGGCATGAGAGGTCATAAGTGGACCCCGATTTTCGGACAGCTTGCTAAGGTGGTCTCCACTGGCAGAA
>JALCBJ010000072.1 GCA_028066595.1 Thermoanaerobaculia bacterium | reverse complement strand
GCGTACTCAGCCGTCCAGACCGCCTACTCCACATAACTGTGGGCTGCACATAACATTCGTTATGCTGAGCTCCGCATAAGCAGTGACATAGCAGGTAGCACCTGGCGTTCACCAGCAAGGCGGTCTGAAGGATCTGCCGCGGCTCGACCTTGATCCGATCCATCGTTCCCCGAAAGACCTCCTGCCAGCCGATCAGCCGGTGGTGGCTATCGAGGTAGGCGGCCACCATCACTTCCTGCGGTTCGTCCTTGAGCCGTGCATAGAAGAAGTCCGCGACCGCCGGTGGGCGGTCGAGTAGCGCGCCAGGTCGCTCCGCGCGGCAGGCCTCCGAATCAATCCGAAGCCGGAAACGGGTCGCCGGAAGGTTCTCGCCAATGAAGCGAGAGAGATCCAATGGCTCGACACGAGTCACGACCTCTGATGGCCTCGCCACCTCCATGTCGTCGGATCGGGGTGCGTCGTACTCGACCACCAGGTCGTCTGCCTGCGTCATGACGCCACCTCACAACTGACGATGGCTCGTTCTGGCTGCAGTCTCGAATGAGTTTCAGGCATCGGGATCTCTCCTCGGGCTCCGCCCGTTCGTCCAGCGGAGCAGGCGCACCGAGCGCCTGCTCTCGCCGAATGCCCTTTGAGGCCCCACAGAAGGCGGGAAACGCCCGCGTCTGGAACCCGACCCACCCCGATGGTCATCGGATTCAACGTGAGTGTCCTGTGTGATGTCAACCGACGGAAACACGCACGACCGTGCGGACAGACCTCGGCAGATGAGCAGCCAATGGAAGACCCGGAAGCGCTCGCCGCTGGGCGCTCAGAGACAAAATCCTCCTCTCAAACCCAGCCCAGAAGACACCAAGACAAGCTCAAGCGCCGCATGGCTCCGAGGCAGGTGGTCGAGGACTCCCCGAGGGGCGTCGCTCTTCGCGGCCCCGAGGACTTCCCAAAGATGGCTGGATGGATCCAAGCGTAGAGAGCCTCGCCAAGCGCTCCCGGCCTACCCTTGTTTGGAATTCTGGTTTCCCCTCCCATCGGAGGGGCCGTCCGTCCTTGTTCAGGCTCGAAGGAGCGGCGAGGGGCCGTCACTAACGCCCTGGTTTCTCTCGAGGACTCGAGAGCCGATGGATCGCTCGGGCTCTCCCTCTCCGCAGCTTTCAGATCCAGTGTCGGCTGGCATGCCTATGCCGCCAGCGAATGGCTCGGGTACGCCTTGGCAACCTCCGAATCGTGTCCTGGGTTGTACTCCTTCTGATCTCGGAGCATGGCGAAGAGAACGCGAAGAAGCTTGTCGGCGACTGCCACCAAGGCCCGAGGCTTGGATCCGCGACCTGGCGAAGCCTGCTGCCTTCGAAGGTACAGATCTCGGAAGGGGCCCTCAGTCTTCACAGAGTTCAAGGCCGCGTAGTAGAGGGAGGCCCGCAACCCCGCGTCTCCTTTCCGAGAAATCCTCGGTGCTCTGGCCGACCGTCCGCTCTGGTGGTGGCGCAGGTCGAGGCCGGCCAGCTTGACCCACTGCTTTCCCGTCCGGAAGTTCTCGACCCGCCCGATCGACGACAACAAGTGGACCGCGAGCTTCGGACCGATCCCCGGCACGCTTCGGACGATCTCGTAGTCTCGGCGGCTGCTCAGTAGCGCTTGCGCTTGCTCGAACCAGTGCTCCTTGGCGTCGAGCGCTCGTCGAAACTCAGCCGCCAGCGTCTGAATCTCACGGGCCAGGCTTCCCGTCGGATCCTCGACGCCGATGCTCGATTTCGCCAGCTCGTAGAGCGCCTCGAAGTACCGTTTGCCCATCGGGCCGCGGCGTCCGCGCCAACGCTGCAGGAATCGCTTCGGTCCGAGCGCCTTGATCTGTCTCGGCGTCGGATTCCTTTCAAGAAAGCTCAACGCGGTCTTCCCCGTCAGATCCTGGAACAGCTCGTTGAGCTCCGGAAACGCGAGAGCCAATGCGCAGCGTAGCTGATTGCGGATCTGATCCATACGCTGTCGGCAATCGTCGTAGTACTTCATCATTCGGTAGGCGACGGCTTGGTCGGCGTCTCTCTCGACCGGGATGAAGTGCTTGCCTTGCCGGAGCAAATCCCAAACGCACTCTGCGTCCTTCCGGTCGGTCTTATGGGCGCCGTCCGGGTACGTCTTGCGGTTGTGCAGGACCGCGCTGGGATGGACGAGCACCGTCTCGTGACCGATGCACTCCAAGAACGAGAACAGCGGCTTCCAGTAGATCCCTGAGGGCTCCATTCCGATGGTGACGTCGTCGGCATGACTCGCCTGGCGTGCTTCCTCGATCATGGCGACCAGGCGGTCGAATCCCTGCCGCCTATTGGCAAACCGGAGCCGTCGTCGAGGACTCCGGCCGGTCACCGAGGCGAAGGCGTCGTGGTGGAACTTGGCTACGTCGATTCCGACCCAGAGTGTGTTGGCGGACTGTTCCGGCTGCTTCATTGCTCCTCCCTTCGGTGTCGAGCAGGCACCGATCAGTCGTACCCGAGACGTCATCGATCCTGCCTACGGTCAGAGTCCCGAAGACGCGTGTTCGAGACATCTCAGGACGGTGAGGCGGCGTGCAGGATTCAACATCTTGGGACCGCAGAGACCATATACAAGGGATCGAAGCGGAATCCCCACAGCACGCGCAGCGTGCGAGGAGATGTAGCGGAGAGCCCGACCCTGGCGTCAGCCAGGGTGACGCCCAAGGACTCAAGATCACGACTGTCCGAGCCCCGGGCGGCGGCAGCCTCGCCGGTGAGGCGCGCAGCCCACGGACGGAGGAATCCCACAAGCGAAACGAGTAGGGAGGTGTTGAGCTGGACGGACGTTTGGTCGCCAGGCTCGTCGGCGGCAGTCAGGTGCAGGCGATCTCGGCCCGCGCTGTCGCCAGCGTCCGTGAGTTGGGCCGCGCCGAGAATCAAGGCCACGATCCAACCTCTGCAGCCGGCCGCAGCAGGCAGCTGCCGGCTGGTCACTGAAACTCAGTGCCCAGAGCCCGAATAAAGAACCGAGGAACTTGACTTGCAGCGGCCGGACCTGCCATGGCTGAACCAGCTCAGCAGCGGCAGCAGAGCCGGCCGCGAGGTTGACTACAGATCTCGACCTCCTTGTGCGAAGTCCCCCGCAATGGAGATCCTGCCCAAGAGACCCAGCAGCCGTGCATGCTAGCGTCATGGTCGACTTCCGGTCAGCCCAATCCTCACGGACACTACCGCGCAAGGTGGTCATCCAACCGGACGGTAAAACCGCATACCGGATGGCCTAGCCGGGAGCCACCTCACCGGCCTGGAGTCATTACCGCTGGTCGGTCTGAGGCGAGCCTCGGTAGCAGAAGGCCGAGAGCTGGATATTATCTGTTCACCGCAACTCGACTTGGTGCAATCTGTATATGTCCGATACACAGCGTGACTTTGACCGGCTGTTCCGCCAATACTACCGCCTGGTCTTTTTGTATCTCAGGAATCGAGGACTAGACGAGGACAAGGCTGCGGACTTGGCACAGGAGACCTTTATGCGCGCCTATCAGGGACTCGCGGAGTTTCGAGGGGAATCGAGCCCAAAAACCTGGCTCTTCTCGATTACCCGTAACGTCTGGCGCAACCACCTCCGGAACCGTTCGAGACTCAAACGCAATGCGCCTGAGACCCCTTTGGAAGACCTCAGAGAGGATGGCTGGGAGCCTTCAGATGAGGACCAAGTGGTCAACCCGCTTCAGGACACAATTGAGATCGAGGAGAGAGAGCAGATCTGGGAGGCCATTGGAAAGTTGCCTCCTCGAATGCGCCGTTGTGTCATGCTTAGGGTTGGTCAGGACAAGAAGTACCGAGAGATCGCTGACGTCATGCAAGTATCAATTCAGACCGTGCGGTCGCAGCTGTCACAGGGCCGAACTCAGCTCCAAGGCCTTCTGAACGACTATTTCGAGGAATGGCTATGAGTTCGGATTCCTTCGCTGCTGCTGTTCAGTCCATCTCAGAGTCTCGGAGGTCAGGCTCGCATCCTGAGCCTGAGGACCTGCTTGCCTATCATGATGGACGTCTCGATGGCTCCGAGAGAGACGACGTTCAGGATCACATCGCCGAATGTCCTATCTGTACGGACTTCGTGCTTGAGCTGGAGCGGGTCGCGAGTGATTCTGAACCTCGCGAAGATCCAGGGGTCGAACTTGCCCTACAGGAAGTCCGTAAGAAGATTGGCATCGGCCCACTTCCCACACACCCTAGACGACCGATTCCTCCGCCTCGACGCCTGCCGATCGTCCCATTGGCTTTGGCGGCGACGTTTGCTCTAGTAGCCCTGGGGCTGGGGATTTTTTCTGCCGCACTGAGATCTGACTTAGCCGACCAGAAACTCCGAATCAGTTTACTCGAGTCAGAGCTAGCTGAAAGATCGAGTGGACCTAGCCACAGTTTCGAGATTACGAGTCTTGATCCCACCAGCACGGTCGTACGGGGTGATGGTCCCAGGGTTCTCAGCTCCAACCGAGTACCAATCGTCCTGAGTCATCTGGCGGGCCGTATGGATGCCACTTATCGGGCCGAGTTGGTCGACTCAGAAGGTGTCGTCGTCTGGACGTGGAGAGGAATGCGGCCGACCAAGGCAGGCAATTTCACGGTTGACCTGCCGGCCAGCCTCCGAGAAACCGGAGGCTATCGGATCGACCTATTCCGCCTGGAAGAATACCAACCAGTGCTTGAGGCCAGCTTCGACTTGACCTTGACCAACTGAAGCAGTGCGACAGATTCTGAGGTCCGTAGCCGCCGCGGCGGTGCTCATATCGATCTGTGCTTGTGAGGCAAAGACAACTGCTCCCGGAGCTGGCAGAACCGACTTGAGTAGCACCGATTGCTTGGCGCGACTGAAGCCGATCAAGCGATCAGCGCTGACATATGTCGAGGTTCGACAATGCCTACAAGTCGTACCCAAGGAATCCTGGGGACCTTTGCTAGACCGGGGTTTCGAGGTGGCGTCTACCATTGGAGAGCGTGCGCGCATCCAGCACGATGCTGCACAGCTGGCCGATCGACGCGGAGACTACCGAACCGCTCTCGACCTTGCTCGCCAGGCCGGGGAAGCCTTCAAGCAAACCGGGGAAATGACTTGGTACGCCGCCTCTCTGTTCAATCAAGGAACCTACTACTCGGCGTCGGGGTACGGGCGAGAGGCCTTAGGGCGGTTCGACTTGGCAATGGAGGTTTATCGAGAGTTAGGGGATGAGAATGGTGAGGCCAGAACCCTCACACAGATCGGTTGGGTTTTTTTTCTCATGGGCGATGCCAATCAGGCCGTCTCGAAGCTCGAGGCAGGGTTGGCAAAGCGAACGGGCCCCAAGGGCCGAGCAGCTACCCTTGATCGCTTGGGTAGTGTGTACCGAGACCTGGGTCGCTACGCAGAGGCTGAGGCTAGCTACCGCGAGGCTATCGAGCTACTAGACGAGAACGCCCTGCGAGGGCACGTTGTGGCCAACTTAGGTTGGTTGGCGTTGGATCGCGAAGACCCGGAAGAGGGAGAGACGCTCCTTCGGAGGGCACTTCCCATCCTTCAACGACTGGGGGACAGAGATGCGGAGACCCATACTCTGGTTGGGCTCGGTATCGCAGCCCGCAGGCAGGGCCGGCCCAGGGAAGCGCTCCGCTTCTTGGAAGAGGCGCTCGGAATCGTTGAAGAGCTGCGCAGCGCAACATCGGCCCGAACTCTGCGATCGTCCTTTCTTGCTCTCCGGCAAGACTACTATCTCGAGTACGTCGACTTACTGGTGGACCTTCATCGCTCTGAGCCGACCGCTGGATGGGATCACCTCGCCCTAGTCGCCGACCAGGAGCGTCGCGCACGCGCACTTCTAGACCTGTTGCTTGGTATGCCCCGCACTGACGGCGAATCATCCTCCAATGCCGTCGCGAATGAACTCCGGGAGAGAATTACTCGTCTCGAGGGCGACCTCCGGTCTGCTTATGGCGACGAAGAGAAGGAACTTCGAGCCGAACTTGTCAGAGTCGCTGGCGAATACAGAATGCTTCGGGGCTCGACCACCTCTCCGGCCTCCGCCCCCCCTGCGAGCTTCGCAGCCACAGTTGGCGAGCTTCGTAGTTTGATCGACCGCGAGACATCACTGATAACCTACACGCTGGGAAATCGCCGCAGCCTGCTCTTTTATCTCGATAGGGATTCCTTCGAGGTATTCGACCTGCCGCCCCGGGCGGAGATTGAGAGTCTTGCGACAACGTTTCATCATGTAGTGAAGAGCAGCCGCGACGTATTGGCACGTCCGATGTTGGCACCATCCGGATCGCGTCTATCGGAAATCCTCTTGGCGCCAGTCGCGGGCCGATTGCGGACGAACGTGAAGATTGTCCGTGACGGTAGCCTCCATCTCGTTCCATTTGCAGCGCTTCCAATTCCGAATGCAAACTGCCTGCTCATCGAAGGGCACCGCCTGACGTCAATACCCTCTCTTTCAGTACTCGAGTACTTGGAGCGTCAACCTCGGCGTGACTTACCTGGGATGATCGCCATCGTTGCACCTGACGTTCCCCCTGGACGCCTGGCACTCGACCCCCGGTTTCCCATCCTGTCCAACGTTCAGGCGGAGGTAGACACCATCTCTTCCCGGGCATTCGACAGGCAGATGACGTTGCTTGGTCGTCATGCCACCCCGCGGGCCCTGTTTTCACTTCCGTTCAAAGATGTAGGGATCCTGCACATCGCCGCGCATGGTCTGGTTCATAGCGACCTACCGGAGCTCTCAGCCATGATCCTCACCGACACCAAGGGGCAGGACGACTACCTACGCCTGATCGATATCCTTGGCGAAGATCTACCCATTCCCCTCGTGGTGCTCAGTGCATGCGAATCAGGAGTTGGGGAGATTCTCCACGGCGAGGGGAGCATCGGCATGCCTCATGCGTTTCTGAGCGCAGGCGCCTCCTCGGTCTTGGCAAGTCTGTGGGCCGTTCAGGATCGCGCGACCGCGGAATTCATGGAACGGTTCTATGCCGGTCTGCTTGACGAGCAAGAGTCCCCTGCTGAAGCGCTTCGTCAAGCGCAGCTTGAATTTCTCGCTAACTCATCTAGCGAGTTGGCCGCGCCCTACTTTTGGGCAGCCTTCGAACTTCACGGGCGCTGAGCCTGCCAACAATCCGTCATTACGTGGTGTCTCTCCAGAAGACCGAGGAGTATGCATTCCTCGCACTTCACTCGACCTACGGAGGCTGATCATGTCCAATGACCCACCTGATGATCCAGACACGAATGACGAGCCCAAGACCGGATTCTCGCTAGTCAGCGACGATATGGAAGACATCCAGCTCAGCATTCCACTGGGCGACGGCCGAAGTCTGGTCGTCAGCCTCGGACTCAGTATCGAAGACTGAGCCTCGGAAGAGAGCCAAGCCATGAGCGTTAGAGTCCGCTGGCATTCAACCGCTATCCCAGGCGACGGCGAAGCGGTTAATCGGGTGCTCGGTGTCTCAGAGATTCGCGATGTCCTCGCATCATCTGAGCCACGCGCAGTTCCCTTCGATGTCGACCCAGACGATCTCGCAGCTGCCGGATGGGGGGTTGTTCTGGGCGATGGTGTACCGGGAGCGGTCCGCCAGGCTCTAGAACCGCTGGTTGCTATGCGCAGGCAACAAGCTGGCCGGCTCTACCAGGAGCTTGAGTACTCCGGCGAAGGTGTTGCTCGCTTCCTGCGCAACCACGGAGCCGTTCGGGCGCGAGGTCCTCTCGATCCCGAGCGGCTCCCGTACTACCTGCTTCTCGTCGGCGATCCGGAGCAGATTCCGTTCGAGTTGCAGTTCGATCTCAGTCTCCAACGTGCGGTGGGGCGCATCCACTTCGATCAGCCATCGAGCGCTCGACAATGGGTCGATCACGTACTGAACTCGGAGAACGCCGCGTGCCCTCCTGGGCTGACGATTTTCGCACCGCGCAATGACGATGACCCACAGACTGCTTCTAGCGTCTCCGAGTTGGCGCGGCCTCTTGCGGAGGGATTCGCATCGCGAACCGGCTGGCCGGTCCGTCAAGCGATCGGGATGGACGGAACCAAGCTGAAACTCGCCCAGATGCTCTCCGGGAACTCTGGCGGCTTAGTCTTCTCGGCTAGCCATGCGGTTTGTTTCCGCGCCGGTCATCGACGGCAACGCGGCGAGCAAGGCGCCTTGGTCTGTGCAGATTGGCCAGGCCCCCACCGCTGGCGTGGGTCACTGCCGCCCAGATTTCTATTCTCAGCCGAAGATCTCCCGGAGGAGAGTCTGTCGGCTGGTCGGATCGCGTTTTGCTTCGCCTGCTATTCGCTCGGTACACCTCAAAACAATCTCTATGTACGGCCGACCAAGGGCCGTTCTGTTCTGGCTCCGAGACCATTTATCAGTCGTCTGTCCTTGGCGATGCTCTCGCATCCTGCGGGGGGACTCTCGGCTCTGGTCGGCTACGTAGATCAGACCTTTGCATCCTCCTTCTCCAGCCCATTGGATGGGGAAAGAGTGGGCACGTTTCTCGAGACGTTGGCTGCACTGGCGTGCGGCCAACGGCTCGGTGGCGCACTCAAGTGCTTCTCTCACCGCTACGCTGAGCTTGCGACCGCAATTGCCGAGAGTCTCTGGGCGGTCCCAGAATCTGAGATGTCCGAAGAGGACCGTATCCAACTTGACAAGCTCTGGCAGGCTTTCCAGGACGCGCGAAGCTTTGGTGTACTTGGTGACCCGGCTGTTCGCCTAGAGGTGAGCGGAAGCTAAGCCAACACGATGGATCGGACCCACCGACTCCACGCGCTACTCATCGGCATCGACGCTTATGCCCCTCCGGCAGACGCCGGCAGAGCGACGACCTACCCGCACCTGCGCGGCTGCGTAGCAGATGCCAGGCGAATGGCCCAGTTTCTAGTCTGTGATCTTGGAGTACGGCAGGACCGGGTGCGCCTGCTCACCGCGTCGCAAAACACTGACGCGGGCCCAGATCTGCCGACCTACGACCGTATCGTGGGCGAGTTCGCTGCCCTACTCGCGCGTACCAAGCCCGGTGACAGCGTCTGGATTCACTACTCCGGACACGGTGGACGTACCCCTACTCAATACCCGGAGTTCAAGGGCCAAGGGGCGTTTGACGAGGCGCTCGTGCCGCCGGACATCGCCCTGACCGACAGCCAGTACTTGCGCGACGTCGAGCTTGGGTTTCTGCTCGACCGGCTGGTTCGTCATGGTCTCTTCGTCACTCTGGTTCTCGACTGCTGTCATTCTGGCGGCCTACTTCGCGATGTCCAGCCCAAGATTGCAGGCGCCATGGCGCGCAGCAATCGAGTCGAACGTTGGCAGCGCACCCGCCCGAGCACCGTAGCGACGGTTGCCCAACTGGCCGAGACCTGGCATCGCTCCGGGGCACCCTGGCGAGACCACGGTTCCTATGGGTACGTGCTGATCGCGGCCTGCCGCGAACACGAACAAGCTTGGGAGTACCCGACAGAAGGTTCCGATCACGGAGGGGCCCTCACTAGGGCTTTGCTCGAATCGATCCAGGAGGAAGGTATCGGGCGAACCTACCGTCAACTCTTCGAACGCATCCTCGGACGTGTGCGGACGCGGCTTGAAGGGTTTCAAACCCCACGTCTCGAAGGCGAAGGGGATCGGTTGCTTCTCGGCAGCGACCATGGTTCGTCCCTACGTGGACTGACCGTGCTGGCAGTCGAACCCGGGCGGATACTCGTGGCTACCGGTCATGCCCAGGGCGTGGCAAAGGGTGATCGCTTTTTCGTCGAGCCACTGATCGCCGAGCCCAGAAACCAGACGATGACCAGCGAAGGGCCGGCCGTTGTCGAGCTACTCGAACCGGGTAGTGCCGAGTCCTGGGGGGTATGGGTGCGCCGTGGTGCGCGACCCGTCAGTCCCGGCGATCGGGCTGTACCCGCTCGCTTCCTGTCCTCACAGCACCGGGTGGTTCTCGATGAAACCCTCGGCGCCTTCAGCGACCAGTTGCGCGCGATCGACAGCCCTTTCCTGAGCTGGGAGCGAGTACCCCCCGGATCCATCAGGATGAAACGGGTCGGTGAGGAGCTGAGGATCTCTGGAGACTCTTGGCCTTTGACGCATGTCGTTCCGAGTCTCTCGTTGAAGAACGCCGACCCGACAACAGCTGTGCGCCTTCTCGAACGCGTAGCTCGCTACTGCACTGTCGAAAGACTGAACGCCGAAGCCCAAGGCTCGTCGCTGACGTCAGCGCTTACGATCCGCGTCGGCGTTCTGAAGTCGAGTTTTCGCCCCCACGTCGACCCAGTCGATCCGGTGGCCGACCTAATGGAAGACGCTGCCGTACCTTTCGGTACATGGCTGGCAATCACCATTGAAAACCGGGGGAGACAGCCGCTCGAGATCGCCGTATTGGCTCTCGATCCGCGCTGGAGTGTGACGCAACTCTATCCGTCGCGCGACAGCTTTCTCACCCTGAATCCCAACGCCTCCGCTCGGCTACCACTCCGCACCGGCCCACCAGCCGGTATTCACCGACTCAAGGTCTTTGCGACCCTTGATGCCGTTCGCTGGCACTGGCTCGAACTGCCGGCGGGAACTCTTCCAGGTCCGCCGCGAGACCGACCACGTACCGCAAACGAGCGCTGGGTTCTTGACCTCCTGTATCCAGGACGTGGAGGGGGCTCCGATCGGTCCGACCAGGCCGCAGTGGAGTGGACCGTTCAAGATCTGCTCGTCCAGATCGATCCAGCCGGGTTCTGAACAAAAGGCCCGTGCGTGGCCTCTACCCTCGCAACGCAGGGCAAGCCGATGGAGGCGCCCTAGATAGCTGGAGGAGGACACCGTGACCGAGTCTGTCGAGACTTCAAACTGCCCGAATGGTGCCGAGGAGGAGCCGAAGGAGGTGGCGACCGCAGCCGGAAGCCCTGCGCAGGCGCCACCGATTCCCTCTCGATTCGTCAAGGACTGCGACGGACCGCCACCCGACGAGCCACCGAGGCTTGAGACGGGCCCACCAGCGGTAACCGTCAATAGCGAAGAACCTCCAGACGCTGCGAACCCCGCCCCTGACGCGCCGGCTATCGAGCCGCGAGACGCGAAGGAGCCGCCGGCCGCCGCGGATCCGAGCGACACTTCAAGCGCGTCTGATGCCCTCGAAGGCGTTCTCCGGTCACTCGATGAGCGGCTCAGCGCGCTGGCCTCCTCATTCGATACCAAGCTGGCGATCGACGAGCACAAGAATCGGCAGATCGACGCTCTCCATCGCGATCTACAGGAACACAAGCAAGATCTCCTCGCCAGAGCTTTGCGACCAATTCTCGCTGGTCTCGTCCGGCTCTATGACGATCTCGGCCGCGCTGCCGACGGAGTGCAGGAGCGAGCCGAGGATTTGATCCCCTCCGAGGCCGCGCAGTTCTTGCGCGAGTTCCGAGAGGACGTCGAGATTCTCCTCGACGAAAACGGTGTCCTCGTGTTCAGCGAGCCCGTGGAGCGCTTTGATCCACAGCGTCAAACCGCTCGCAAGACACTCGATACCGACGACCCGGAGCGCGTCGGCCAGATTGCTCGCCGGGTCCGTCCTGGCTTCGAGCGCGACGGCCTTGTCTTACAGAAGGAGAGGGTAGACGTCTACGCCGCCCGTCCGATCACAGCAACCGCAACGAGCGACGAATCCACAGCCTGACATCCCGTCTTTTCCTAAGAAGGAGTCCTCATGAGCCAAGAACGCGTATTCGGTATTGATCTCGGCACGACTTATTCCTGCATCGCCCATGTCGACGAGCACGGCAAGCCCGTGGTGCTGCCCAACAAGGAAGGTGACCTGACCACACCCTCGGTGGTGTACTTCGAGAGCCCAGATTCGATCGTCGTCGGCAAGGCGGCCAAGGAAGTCGCGGCAGTCGAACCCGAACAGGTGGTCTCGACAGTAAAGCGCATGATGGGCGACGGGACCTGGCAGTTCGACGCGTTTGGCCAGACCTACCGGCCGCAGGACGTGTCCTCCTTCATCCTCCGGAAAGTGGCGGAGGACGCCGAGGCTGCCCTGGGAGGCGAGAAGATCCATAAGGTGGTCATTACGTGCCCTGCCTACTTTGGCGTCAACGAAAAGGAGGCCACCAAGCAGGCAGGGCTCATCGCAGGGCTCGACGTGCTCTACGTGATCCCTGAGCCGACTGCCGCAGCGCTCTGCTACGGCATCGATCAGACCGAGGATCAGACGGTGCTGGTCTATGACTTGGGCGGCGGCACCTTCGATGTGACGGTGATCAATATCGCCGGCGATGCCATCGATGTCGTGTGTACCGGAGGGGATCACCAGTTGGGCGGCAAGAACTGGGACGAAGCGATTGTCCAGTTCTTGGCCGACAGCTTCTCCAGGGAAACCGGAATCGACGCCGAAGAGGTGCTTGACGACCTCGAGACTTACCAGGAACTGCTCAATGCCGCCGAGGAGGCCAAGAAGACCTTGTCGAGCCGGGAGTCGACCAGCCGGCCGGTGAGGTTCGGCGGCAAGCGGGCGAAGGTCGACCTCACCCGCGAGGCCTTCGACGAGATTACCGATCAGTACCTCAAGCGAACGATCAGCCTCACCGAACAGGAGATCGAGAAGGCCAAGGCGAAGGGCATCGCCAAAGTCGACAAGCTGCTCCTGGTCGGTGGCTCGACCTACATGCCGCAGGTAATCCAAGCCGTCGAAGGCGCTTTCCCGGGCCTCGAGATTCTGCAATTCGATCCGAATCAGGCGGTCGCCAAAGGTGCGGCGGTCTATGGCTTCAAGTGCTTTCTCGAGGTAGGCGTCAGGGAGAAGGTATCGGCTAGTACTGGTCAGGCCGTCGAACAGGTCGACTTGGCGATCGGTGGCGAGGTCGTCGAGAAAGCCATGGAAGAGTTAGCGCTTCAATACGGCTTACCGGGTTCCACGGTGGACAAGATCGTCAAGAAGAAGATCACGAACGTAACGGCCAAGAGCTTCGGAATCGTCGTGATCGACCCTGCGTCGGGCCAGGAGGTAGTCACCAACCTGATTCATGTCAATGACAAGGTGCCGGTCGAAGTGAGCCAACAGTTCGGTACCTACGAAGAGAAACAGCGGTCGGCCGATGTCCGGTGCATGGAGAACCTGTCGACTAACGGCCAGCCAATACCGCGTGACCAGGCCAAGGAATTGGGTACCGGTGAGCTCGACTTCGGGAAAGGCCTCCCCGCTGGGTCACCGGTAGAGATCACCTTCCGCCTAACGGCGGACGGCCTGCTCAATGTCCACGGACAGGATCTGACGACAGGATCCGTCTTCCAAGCGTCATTCCAGACGGACTCGATCATGGAGAAGGAGGAGCTTGAGGAAGCGAAGAGTCGCAACCTCGCGATGCTCGTTTCCTGATGTTCGTTTCTTGCACCCTCATCTGAAGACCAAGGAGGCACCTTGGCTGAATCACGTCCCAATTTCTATCGTCTGCTCGATCTGGATCCCGGAATCGATGACTGGGAACAGATTCAACGGGTCATCGGCGAGAAGAAGAAACGATGGAACCAAGATCGCACTCGCCCGACCGGAAAGGCACGAACCAAAGCGGAGCAGAATCTCGTCTGGCTACCCGAGATCGAGAGGGTGCTCGGAGATCCGGCACTACGCCGGAAAGAAGCAGAGGCGCGCCGAGTCGGACTCGACTTGGAGCGGACCCGGGATCTGCAGGACCTGGAGCAGCGCATCGAGATGCTCTGCGCCTTGGGCCGGGTCACGCCATCGCAACTTGAGACCCTAGTCGCGCAGTTCGCAGGTCGCCTGGACCGCCAGACGATCGAGCAGAAGTTGCGAGAAGCCGAAGTACCCTTTGGTGACGCCGGTCCTGGGACACCCTTCGAAGCCCGAGATTTTCTCACTGATGCCGAGTTTGACGAGATTCAGCATGCCCTCGGCGTGCTGGGCTTCGTAGACCTCTACGCCTTTCTCGGTCTTTCGCCCGCCGCCGCATCAAGTGACTTGGCGGCGCGCGGGAAGGAACGCTACAAGGCAAGCGTCGGCCAGGTCGACGACACTGCAACAGCAGTGCAGAAGCTGGGCGGCCTCTCCGAAACGCTGTTCTCGAAAGCTGGTGGTAAAGAGCGCTACGACGCGAGCCTCGCGACCCTGCCGATGCGCCAGCTGCATGGCGCGATCGACCTGCTTGTCGAGGATGGCCAACTCCGTTTCGAAGCGTTTGAACTGCTCGCTGAGCAAGCGAGTCAGCATGGCGTCGATCCGGCCCTTGCAAAGTCGTATTTGGGCTGGTTCGCGAAGAGCCGCAGTTGGTCAATTGCGGAGCCCTCGACCGAGCCAGTCGCTTCTGGACCGGGCTTCCGCGAGATCGAGAGGAGGATGGAACAGATTCTCCGTGAAATGGACGCCAGGCAGAGAACAGAAGCGAAGCGGCTCGAAGAGGAGAGGCGAAGGCTCGAACAGGAGCGGCTAGAAGCTCAACGGCTCGAAAAGGAGAGGCAAGAGCTCGAACGGGAGCAAGCGGAAAAAAAACAGGGTAGGCCGGCGACTCAACCTCCAGGCACGCTACAGGCCCCATCCGTACTGCGCGTCAAGCCGGCCGGCGGTGGCTTCAACCTCGAATGGCCGGCGGTACCCGAGCCAGGGGCGACTTACTGGGTCGTGCGAAAGGAAGACGGCCCGCCATCGGATGAAGGCGATGGAGTTGGTGTCGAAGTCCACACTTCCAGCTACCTTGATCGGAACGTGCCGGAGGGCACCTGGCACTACGCTGTCTTCTCCCTGGTCCGAGACGAGGCTTCCTTGGGCGCCGCCCACAGTGGGCCTCATCGAAAGACCAAACGGTCCGCAGCGCCGAGAGCAGTTGTAGCCGTTGCAGGCCTCGGTGCGGCAGCCGCAATGGCCTACATCGCCTTCTTTCAACCACCACCACCGCCACCGCCACCGCCTCCACAGACAACTCAGCAGCCTCCTCCGCCTTCTCCGGGTGTTCTACCGCCTCCTGTGGTTCCTCCGCCACCGAAGCCACCGCCACCCGAGAAGATCCGAAAGGAGCCAAAGGTATTAGTCGTAGCAGCCGGAGAGCGGGGGGCTGTAACAACCCTCGAGACCAAGCTCGTTGATGAGCTCAAGATGCTCGGGCTCGATGTCGAACCCGGTCGCGGTCGCTTTCTGACCGGCGACTACGTTGCCCGCGGCGGCGCTTCCAGTGCGCTCGCATTGCTCCAGACTCTAGACAAAGAAGACGTCGATGTACTGGTTTTCGCGGACCTTCAGGTCCTCGGACAGCGGGAGTTGCGTTTCCTCGGTCGCAGTGACATTTCCTATAGCGCACAGATCAACGCTCGGGCCTACGTGGTACGGGACCGGTCCCAGCTTGGTGGGCTAGAGAGCGTCCCGTTCGAATACACCAGCCTCAACCTTGGCGATCAACTGGCCGACTCGGTCTATCGCATCGGCGACGAACTTGCGGCAGCTGCCAGCGCCGGATGGTCCGAGTATCGGCGCAGCCGTGGGCTCACGCCATGAACGGAGATATGCCATGAGCATCTATCGCACCGCAGCTCGTCGTGTGGAGAACACACTAGATCGCTTCCAAGACGTCAACAAGACTCTGCTATTCGCCGTTCTCTCGGCCGGAGGCGCATTTGTCGGGTCATTCGTCGGCTTGTACATCAATCCGTTCCCGAGCCCGGGTTTCTGGCACCTGCTGCTGTGGGACTCCGTACTCGGATGCGGGATCGGAACTACCGTCGCGGTGGTGCAGAACTGGCATCTCGGTCGACTCACCGTCGCTCAGCGTGACCTCTTCTCGGCGGCGTCTATTTCGGCGATCGGCGGGCTGTGCGCCGGTTTCGCATTGATCACCATCAAAACGATCCTCGGCTTCCTCTTTCATCCGTTTGGGGTCACTTTCGTGCCCCATGTCGCAGGATGGACCGCCGAAGGCATCATCATTGCGGTTGCGGTCTCACGTGCACTTCCAAACTTCCGCTTCGGCGCGGCACTGATCGCCGGCACGGGTGCCGGGGTACTCGGCGGTGTCCTGACCCACGGCGCGTTCCTTCATGTGACACTCGCCGACGCGCTCAAAGGGGTATTCATCGCGTTCTTCCTTTCGGTCATCGAGCGGGTAGCCCGTAAGGCCTGGCTCGTGGTGAAGCGTGCTCCGACAGGCTCAGGGGGAGCCGGCCGTGGCCTCACCTTGCTCGCCGAGCCTCCGACTCTCTCGCTAGGAAACGAGCCCATCCGGATCGGATCGGCTCCGGAGTGCCAGATCCTGCTGCCGAGGAGCAACGGACCGGCGGTACAGGCCGAGGTGCGTTTCGAGAACGGCTTGGTGACTCTTCACGATCTCGTCGAGAATCGCAGCAAGACCCTCAGCGCCGGCCAGTCTCTGAGTTTTGATGGCGTGACCGTGGAGGTGGGTACCCGTAGGGCCGGGGCGAATTCCGCCCAAACATGAGTGCCATCGACGTCACGGTGCGCTTGCGCGCTGACGGCGAGGATCTGAAGGTCGAGATCGAAGCTCTTGGCAGCTACGAGACCGGCTTGTTTCAGCTTCCGCCGGAAGCCTGGCGAGACATTACCGGCGCACTCGTCCCGCCGGGCCACCTCGCGCGCGGATTCACGGCAGTCGAAGGCTTCGGCGATGGCGGTACGCGGGAGCCGGACGAGCGCACGGGCCTGAGGCTCTTCGAGGCCCTCTTCCCAGGGAGAGTTCGGAGCTTGCTAGACCGTCTTCGTGGCTCGGGGCGTCCCCTGAACCTGCGACTGGTATGGGACGCCGAGGATGAGCGTCTCGCTCCCCTACATCGACTCCCCTGGGAGTTGCTGCACCTGCCTGACACGAAAGCCGCGCTAGGGCTCGAACCGGCGCTCGGATTCTCGCGACACCTAGATGTCGCGGCGATTCGGCCAACCATCCATCCCCCGGAAACGCTGCGAATCGTCGTCGTAGCGTCAAATCCTCGGGAAACGTCCGCTCTCGGACTGGATGCTGAAGTCGCGGGGCTACTGGCGCTCGAGAGTGATCGAGCCCTGGAGGTCATCCCGGTGCCGAGGCCGGTCGATCTGCAGACCGTCCGCAGTCTTCTCGAGACCAGGCAGGCGCATGTGCTGCACTTCATGGGACACGGCGAGGTTGGCGTTGACGGCAAAGGCCGGCTGCTCTTCGAGGATCCCGACGGCTGGCCTCTCGGCGTCACAGGAGAGGATCTGGCGAAGAAGCTCCAGGGGCTTGAGCACCTATGGCTTGTCGTGCTCAACGCCTGTCGCACAGCCGATACCAACGCGAGGCCGTTCGACAGCGTCGCCACACGGCTGGTACGAAGCGCCGTCCCCGCTGTGGTCGCGATGCAGGGTCCCATTCCAGACAACGTTGCAATCACGTTCTCCCACGAGTTCTATCCCAGGCTGGCCCGAGGCCACACTCTTGAGCGCGCCGTCTGCGAGGGACGTCACGCCATACATTCCAGGACGCCCGGGGAAACGACCTGGGCCATTCCCGTCCTGTTCTCGCGCGCCTCCGGCACAACGATTGGAGGTCTCGAAGAAGGCGAGCTACCTTCGGATGAGAGGGTTGTCCGCGAGCGCTATCTCTCGTGGATGGTCGAATCCTGCAGAGAGCTCGACGTACCCTGGCCGTCTGCGGCCGGACCACCTCCCCGGCTACAGCTCGAAACCATTTGCAGCCTGCTGAGCCATGATCCCGAGTCTCCTACCGAACATCCGCGGCGCCCAAGGACTTACGGAGCGTCTGTAGAGCGGCTATCGGGATCGGTATCCGCGGAAGAAGAGGAGCTTTTCGTATGGCGTCAGCTAAGAAGAGCTGCCAGAGGAGGTGTGAACATCGCCTCGCCAGAACGAAAGGCAGCCCAGACAACAGCTGGCGATATCTCTTTCCATGACGCCATCAGGCGCCACTCAAGGATCGTTCTGCTGGGTGATGCCGGCACCGGCAAGACCAGCCTGCTCCGCTGGCTGGCTCGTTGCTCGGCCGAAAGCTTGCTCCACGGCGACGCTCGATTGCAGGCCCCGGCGCACCGGATCGACCCACGACGGGACGACGACGTGCCGATTGATTTGGGTCCGGCACGCATTCCGGTTTTGCTCGACCTTGCGGCCTATTCACAACAGCGCAAGAAGAGCGACAACAACCTCCGACTGGCAGCGTTCCTTGGGAGACACCTCGGCGCGGAGCCTGATGACTCCGTCGCCGACGCAGCAGGCGACGACATCGATCCAAAGATCCTGCAGAGAGTACTGCGACGCGAACTGCGGCGCGGCGATGCGGTTCTCCTTTGCGACAAGCTGGACGAAGTCGTCGATCTCGCAGAACGCTTGGATATCGTGCGAGAGGTGGAGGCATGTCTCGCGGCTCTCGGCTGCCGGGCGATCATCGCGAGTCGAGCGATTGGCTATCGACGCGCTGCTTTCTCGCAGCCTGCGGTTTGCCTTGAGCTCAAGCCCCTTTCCGGCCCCAGCCTTCAGAGGCTGTGCCGCTTCTGGGCAGAGGCTACGGGAGTAGAAAACCATACCCTGGTCGCCGCGGTGGGCGAGCTGCAACGGCAGGGAGCAGACGAAACGGTGGCAAGCCCGCTCATGATCTCCGCGCTTGCCGTGGTCTTGCTCGCCCACGGTGGGCTACCCTCCCGACGCATCGACTTCTACGCGTCGCTTGTCGGAGTCCTGCTCGCCCGCCAGCAAGAAGATCTCCCCGCGGCCCCCGAAGGTCTGGCAGAACCACTGTCAGGCGTTCTGGCGGCGCTGGCAGCCGAGGTACTCGGCCTGCCAGAAAGCTTCGGCCTCCTGGGTCACCGGCAATTGACAGCAACGCTTGATTCATTATTTGGAAGTAAGAAGGCAAGGGTACTCGAGCGCCTTCTGCATCGCGACCTCGGCCCGCTCATGCACTACGGTGGCGGGGTCTGCGGCTTTCTGTGCCGCCCTGTGCAGGAGTATCTAGCGGCGAGCTGGCTGGCATCGGATCCTGCGGAAGCCGAGGAACGCCTGCGCCAGCGTCTCGACGACCCGGCCTGGAGGGTTCCCTCGGCCATGGCTCTGGGTCTGCTGGCGGAAACCTTGGGCCGGACCAGGCTAAGTGCGTTGATTGGTCGGCTGCTGGCCCGAGATGCCGCCAGCGCAACACAGCCAGTGCCGTATGCCGGGCTGCTGATTCTCGAAGCCCTTGGAGAGCTCCCAATGGGATTCTCCCCGCCTTTCGCAGACCTGGCAGTCGCCCTTTTCGGATCGGCAGCGGCCTCTGGCAGCGACGGGTCCTTGGAGCGTGTCTTCGCCTCGGTGCTCAAGGGCCCATATCTGGACGCCGCGGATCGAGCTCTGGCGCGCCTCGCCGAAGAGAATCCGAGCCGGATGGCGGCACCGCTTGCGCGAATCGCATTAGAAGCTCCCTCGGTGCCACCTCGACTCGCTGCAGCACTCTTTGGCCTAGGGAGACACGACAAGCCCCCATGGTGGATCGACCGCGCGCTTCGGCACCTGAGCCGCCGCGATCCTTCTTTGCTTCCGCGGGGATCACTCGGTCGCATTCTCAACCACAACCCCGACTTTTCGACGCGCATTGCCGGCGATCCGCGGTGGCGACGTTTGGTCCATGCGGTGGGCGGAGATGGCGTTCAGCCGTTTCGGCAGTCCACAATCGACGGCCTCGTGCTGCGCACCCTCGGGGCCTTTCAACCGGCCGAGAGCCTAGTACCAGCGCTTAGCGGCATGGCTCAGCAGAGCGTTGGCAAAGCTGCTCGGGAAGCATGTCGTGCCTTGTTGGCACTCGGTTGCCTTCCTCCGGTGCCGCAGGAGACGAGCGACGGCTTCCGCGCTGATCTCGACTATCTGAGAACCGAGACCATCTCACCTAGCAAAGCCACTACATGGCTCCATCCACTGCTCGAAGCCCGACCGCAACTGGGCTCCGCAACCTGGCTAAGCCTGGTCCAAGTGATCGTCAACCGGCTAGCCGTCGAAGAGCGAGCCGACCTCTACCTGCTCCTGGCCTCGGAGGCACCAGAGACGGAGCGTTCACGGCTCTTGGCCCTCTTCTGGCGCATATTGCTCTTTCCGGAGCCCCGCGAGAGCAACGCTCTCCATCGCGCAGCCGTCGCACTCGACCAGCACGGCGCATTCTTGACCTCGCCATTGTCTACCTTCGTCGACAGCTGGCTCGCCGCTGGCCAGCCGTTCGTCGAGTCGTCCACGTTAGGGTCTCAGACCCTGGCCGAGCGACTGGCAGCAGTGCTGGATGTCCTCGCCGGCATTCCTGAGTCGTTCGACTTCGTCCGAGCCTGGTCGCTCGTTGTCTTGCAGCCGGCGCTCGACGGCTGTGGCCTCCTCGACGAGGCCATCATCATGGCAGAGACCTCCCTGTCCGACCGCTTCGGTTCACGGAAGCTGGCGCGGCGGAGCCTCCTCGGCACCGATGCGCTCGTAGGCGACGAAGCGCTGGTCGAACGGGCTCGGGCCATCACAGATCCGTGGCGGCGCTGGCGGGCCCTGCAACGTCTGGCGGCCGGAGTCGCAAGCCTTCGGTCCTCGCTTGTCTCCGACCATATTGCCGCGCACCGGATCTTGATGTCTCCGGCGACCATGGCAGCCTGGGGCATCCGCGATCCGCATCGCCGTCGATGGCCGCTAGCTCATCTAGAGACCGAGGCCTCTTGCTGCGGCCCCGAAGGCATCGATCCCGCAAAGCTCGTCGCAGCGATTAGTCGGCTGGGAGACGTCGGACCGGAAAACGACTTGGTGGTGCTGGGAGCGCTCGCCGATGTCGTCCTTGGCTACCAGAGCCAGAGACATTCGACGAATCGTAGCGACCCCGTCTCCCGGGCAAGGAGCGGAGTGCTCGATCGCGATGTGGTCGCCGATCTGATCGATCAAGTCGAGAACGGCGACGACCTGGATCGCCTCCAGGCGTCGCTCGCGCTGTTTGGTGATCGCTCTCCGCTTCGGCGCCGCTGGCCCCTCAGGCGAGTCGGCGCAGACGTTGCCTTCAGACTTGCAGGAGAGTGGCTACAGCGTCGGATGGAATCGCCTCAGACCGCACTGGTCTTGCGCTGGACCTTCGAAGCACTTGAGCACGATACCCCAAAAGTCTTGCAACTGGCAGCCCAAGCCCTGGAACGCCCCGGTCTCGAAGCCGAATCCGCGGAAGTCGTGCTGCGCTTCATTGAAACCGTTTCGCTCGAGGCCTTGCCAACGCTCGGCGAGATTCTCCACGACGGCGCGAGAAGGGCGCGCAGAGCCCTAGTTCACGGGCTACCCAACCTTCTTGCGGCCTCCAACAGGTATAGCAACGCTGTCTGGTCGGCGATCGTGGACGCGCTACCCGCCGCAGCCGACTGCTTCGGCAACCGTTCCGTACAGCTCCACGGCCCGAGGCGCATCGTGGACGCCGCAGATCGGGCCTATTCGGAAGGTGGCGGAGTCGATCGGGCATCCGAGATCCATCGATCCTCCGCGACGCTTTGGGCTGAATTACTGTTGTGTGAGCCCCAAGAGATGCGTGGTGCCTTCGCGTATCTCGGGACTCGTCGACGGATCGGCGAGAAAAGCAACCAAGGCTACGTCGAAGCCGCCGCAGGCATCTATGACCGTCCTGTCTTACTGCCGCTGCTCATGGATTGGCTCGAGCAGCGGCTGCTCTCTGACCCCTACACCGACATCGACAACCGCGTTACCAGCGACCTCTTGATGCTGGTCGCCACAGCTGCGCGCCGCCTGCCGCGAACCTATTTCCAGGCAATCGAGGACCGACCTTCTTGGGGCTTTCGCCTGGCAGACTTGGCGGAGTACGCCGACTGGCTACCCACACGCAGGACTGCTGTGGAGTTGCTCGGCATGGGACGTCTCCTCGGAGATCGCGAGCTACGAGCGCTATTGGCCACGCTCCAGGATGCTCCCGAGATCCAGCGCACCACTCTCGAGTCGCTCGCCTTCTATCGTCGCCTCGCGGACTGTGAGTCGCTCGAACCGATCCTCCACACCCTAGAGGACCGCCACCCATCGCGGGTCTACGCGGCGGCCCGACTCCTCGCAGCTCTCGCTCGGCCTCGTCACTGCGAACCCGGCGTTCGTCGATCTATCGAAGCCGCGCTCGCCTCTGTCGCCGCGGCACCCAGCGCACTGCGGGAGGTCCATGCCTTCAACTACTCCTCTTCGCCCAAGAATCGACATGTGAGGATCGAGTCCCTGGGTCGACTCGATCGGCTAGTGCGCGGTCTGCTGCTAGAGATACAGGTCAAGCCCGTATCGTCGGCGGCACGGAGTTCGGAGGCATCGAATTGAGCCCCCTCGAAGCTCCGACCATACTCGAGATACCTTGCCGGATCGGCCAGCGCTCTATCCGATTCCGCGTCTATATCGGGAAACCTGCGGCGGGTTTCGGTCCCTGTCACTTCCAGCTCGAATGGCTGCGCCAGCGATACGATGGTGAGATCAGCGAGGGGAGCCCTGAGGCACGATCCGAATCAGCGCCATCTTCAGCTGTCGGCAAGAGGACGCACGACCAGCCGGTGCAGGACGGCGGCGATTCCTAGGAGTAGCCCAGCGGGCAACGCCACCGCCGTCGCCCAAAGCAGGTAGCCCACCGGAGTGAACCCGCGCGCGATAAGGCGTTCGTCGTCGGACAGGACGTGGTCGGGCGGAAAGGGTGAGCCTGGCACACCGGTCGCCATTCCGGTTTCGATCGCCACCTTGGCGAAAGCGATCCACGAAAGCAGCGCGAGCATGACCAAGGCGGCATCGAATAGAAGCATTGCTGCGATTTCAATCTTCACCAGCCAGGAACGAGTTCTTGAGTCGACAGCTCTCGCCATGTTACTCCCCGTTATCACTTTCCCTGCTTGACTTCTGTCTCCACCAAGTGGCCCGGCAATGGATCGAGGCCTAGCGCATCACGCTGCAGATCGGCGCAGCACTCAGGTGGCAGGACATCCCTCGTCGCCAGAACCAGATCCCTGGATAGATTCCGCGCATTGCTTATGTCCATCTCACGAAGCGTCTGGGCCGTTTCGGCGACCCGTTGCACCAGCGCCAGACCCAGAAGTCGCCGCCCGGCCTCGGTCTCTTCTCGCTGTCGAAAATTCTGTCGGTCGATCCTCAGCAACGAGACCGCGAGCCAAACGGTCGCCAGCAAAACGCCGAGGGGGAAAGCAGAACCCGTGACCAAGACGGCGGCGCTGACCTCCAGGTCGACGATCGGTAGTCGACCGAACCAGACCAGCATTGCGACGTTGAGAATTCCCCAACACAGACTGAAGCCGGACAGTGTCAAGAGGAAGCCTGCCGTCACGCGCAGCAAGAGAGAACGTCGGGGCTGAGCTGAACGCGGGGGCGTTTCAAAACTGGCTCTCGGTGCACCTGCGAGCACCTCGGAGCATCTAGACATCCAGGAAGCATGTGGCTCGACAAGGTGGGGCAGAAGCTCGGCCCGACTCTGCGCGACAACGGCCGAGGGATCCTGGTTGTTCCGCAACTGATCTACGAGGCGTTCGAGCCACCAAGCGAGTGCCTTGTCTCCCCAGCGCTCCCGATCCTGCTCCAGAACCTGTGCTTCCTTGGCGCTGTTCCGCGCTCGGAAAGACAACCAGACGCCCGCCATACCTACAGCGATCACAGGAACCAAGAAGCAGCCGAAGCCCGTTACAGCGAAGAAGAGCGGCGGCTGCCCGAGGATCACGGGCGACTGTTGCACCTCTGTGAGTTGCGAGCCAGCCTGCAACATGTCTTCGAAACCAGGGAGAAAGGGCGCGATGATGCTCGCAAGAGCATAAGGAAGGAGCGCCAACGCGAAGGCTTGCAGAGCCAAACTCAGAATCCGCTGCTTTGTCATGGGTATGCCCCTGATGAAGTAGTAGAGGTTCTATCGGTTGGAAGAAACAACCAGGGCGCGAGAGACGAGCCACATCCTGCGCATCGGCGCCCGATCGCTCGCCAGCCGTCCAGTTGCTGCCCACAGCTGGGGCAGTGCGCCGCATGCAGGCCCAGGGCAAGGAGGATCCCAAGGTGGGTGACCAGACCGAGAAGGGCCAGTGCAGCCCATCCAAACGCCAGGAACATGAAACCGCTCGTCTGAAGTATGGCCAGAGCCTCCCCATCGAGATGGCCCGAACGGCTCAGCTTCTCGACGAGGTCGGGCCGAGATGAGAGCACTACGGCCAGGCGCCCTATGAGGGCCGGCCACAGGACGAGCGCCAATTGAAGGCTGGCGAATACGCGTAGGAACCGCTCGACAGCTAAAGCGGCCTTCCTTGTCGTGACGGCCCCGAGGGCCAGCCGGCCGAGTGCCCGGGTCTGGATCATCCAGATCCAGATCACGAGGGTGAACAGAAGCGCGAAGAGCATCATCGATGGAGTCGGTCTCCAGCCCTGGCCTGCCGTACTAAGAAAGTAGCCCACCTCGACGCCTATGACGAAGAAGACAGCGAAGCGGATGAGCTTGAGATAGCCCCATTCGGCTTCAGACTCCCGAGCCAGATCCGCCACCGACGAACGTAAGATCTGCACTCCCAGGGCCGCCGAGATGCAATAGCTCACCACTACGACTGCGAGCAGGATCAGCAGGGGTGCCAGTACCGCGCCGAGGACAATGGCGAGTGCATTCCGAGCCATGCCGGCGAACAGCCCGACGGGCGCAATCGCCATCCAAAGGCCGTCGTGTAAACCGCCAGCGCCGTGGCCGGACATAATTCCCGCCAGCACGCCCGTCAACAGCGTCAACTGACGGGATACGTGAAAATGCCGCTCAGGTGCAACGAGATGCTCGAGTCGCGCGCGGTTTGACGGGTGCATACGCCAAAGCGATCGGAGGCTCCATCTGGAGCCTGGCGAGACCAGCTGAAGCCTTTGGGCGAGTGCGTCGCCGTAGCCGGCAGTGGCGACTCGGCTGTCGGCGTAGAACTCCCTGGCCCGAATCAGACCAGCCCAGAGCAACCACAGCACGGCTATGGTTCCTACTCTTTCAAGGCTCAACAGCTCAGTGGTGCGGCAACCCATCCAAATCGCGACCGGAAGACAGACGAGCAAAGCGAGACAGAGTGCGAACGTGGTCGATCGGGCCAGCTCCCGATTCCAGATATCCCGATTCGCGATGTGACCGAGCTCGTGGAGAGCCACGGCGCGGTTGAGGTCTCCCCAAGACCGTTCGAGCCATTCCGGCTGCCCATCGAGGACCAAACAAGGACGCCCACCCGTGCCGCGAAGCGCCAATCCATCCAATAGACCGGGTCGGACTGCGATCTCTGGTGTCTCCAGCCCGATCTCCCGCGCCAGCGCTGCGACTTCGGCAGACAGCTTGGGCGACTCGTCTGGCACCAGTCGGCGAATTCTGAAGCGATGTCGCTGCCATGCCGGCAGCGAGAGAAAGACCAAGAAAGCCAGAACCAGGGTTGCCATAGTGATGCCCGACGCGATCGCGATCCGGCGCAGATTCTTGAGCGACTCTCGAAGTATTCCATTCAACTCGGGCCGGTTGGCCAGTGAGGCTCGCAACTCCTCACGGCCAATGAGAATTCTCCCATTCGCCTGGAACTCTTCGATGAATCCGTCGATTTCCTTCTGCAACTGAGGGCTCACGTCATAGGCAATCACGAACAGGTTCTTCGTCTCGACAAATGACGAGCCGAGACTCCAAACCAGGAGCACCGCTGTTAACGTCAACATCCAGAATCGGCTGGTGGTCTCCGTCGACAAGGCGAAGGGATTCAGCGACGATGGCTTCTCCGTTCCAGGGGCGTCGGACTCAGGCATCGTCGACATGTGTGGTGCTCCATGAGGCCTTTGTTGGATCGTCGTGCGCAATAAGCGTCGCGAGGCGGCTTCGGTCGTGCGGCAGGAGTTCCGGTAAAGCGGCCTCAACCAGGCTCTTTTCGAGTCGCCGTCTAGAACTGGCCAGGGCCGGCCGGCTTGCGACCGTTACAAGCCAGCGCCGCATGGACTCAAGCATGCGGAGGCTGCGTTCGCGGCGCCGCCGCTCTATCCGTTCGGCAAGCCGACGGCGTGACCTAGCCACCGCGGCCAGGCAACCGGCGGTGAGCAGCGGCACTCCCGCCAGTGCGGTCCCCAGCACCAGCCCTCCCTTCGCCTGGGCGGGTGTGATGGGTGCGTCGATGCCCTTGGCCCTGGCCAAGCTGGGGATTATCAGCGTCGAGGCGATCGTGCCCAGCATTGCTAGAACCCCCACCGCGACGAGCGCCACCACCGCGGACCACCAGCCGCAGCCTCTTGTTGGCGTTTGCTCCTCGGAACGGACCGGCAGATCATAGGACTGACCGATTCCGACACCATTTACGAACCTAGCGAGGAACGCGCGATCGGACACGTCGAGCTGCTCGCCGACCTGCACGAGGTCGTCCCGCGTGGGTAGCACCCAAGGTTCGACACTGATCCAACCTTCAACCTGTTGCTCAAGAGTCTCCCGGCTCCACGAGCGGATCGAGTTCTCTCTCAGCTCCTGCTCACGCGACTGGCGGCGTTCTGAGCTCCAGAGGAAGAGTGCCAGGAGACACAGCCCCGCACCAGGGAATCCGAGCACCACCAGAAGTGCGACTCTCTGCTCCGAAGGATCGGTCGGCGGCAAGGGAGATATCTCTTCATGGAGATCTTGAAAGTCCGTCTCACCCACGGCGAATAAACCGACAAGGGTAGCGGCGATCAGCAGCCATCCGAGCAGGAAGATGCCCAACGCACTTGCCTGTCGAGGGGTCACGTTCTGGTTCCTCCCTGAGGTGAGCGAGAGTCCTCCACGCGAAAGCCCAACCACACGTCGACAGGAACAAGACAAAGCCAAGAGGCCAACGGAGTGCTGCAGTTCAGGCAGTGTGCCTCGATCCCTGACCGCCGACTGGCCGCACGGCCACAAAGCTCGCAGGCAACCTTCCGACTTCGCAAGAAGGCCGGCAGAACGACGAAACAAACCACGATTACGCAGACCAGACCGCTGCCGGCCAAGAGCGCCAGCAAGACCTCGATCGACACACGGACATCGCTCGGCAGACCAGAGATACCCGCGCGCGCGGCCGCTGTCGTGAGCGCCCGATGTGCCACTACTGGCCAGGCGAGCAACACCAGCACCGCAACACCAATCCACCGGGAGAGGCCGATCAGCACTCGTGGCGGCCGAGACCCCGTGCACGCCCCCAGCACCCAGCGCCCCGAGCTCCAAGTCACTGCAAGCCAGGACCAACCAAGGGCCGTCCAGAGCACAAGCGTGGCAAGAACTGAGAGCGCCGACACTGGCCAGCCAGTCCAGGGGACAAGCCCGACTTGGAGACCGCCGGCAAAACAAAAAGCCGGAAGAATAAGCTTCTCGATACCGCGATGGGAGCCTACTCCTCTCCACCGCTCCGCCAGCGCACTTCTCAGAGTCTGCAGTCCGAGCGATCCACTGATGCCGAAAGCGATCGTCATCATGAAGAGCGATACCAAGACGACCAGAGAAGGCAGGATTACAAGATGTCCCATCGGCAACAGGAACATAGGGGCGGCGAGTAGCCCCGCCGGCAGCAGCAGATCGTGGAGCAGGGGTCCGGCATTGGCGATCGGCAATGCCAGGACTAGGCCGGTGAGCAGAGCGAGCCTCGGCGAAAGACGGAAAAATTGTTGAGGCCGGTCCAATGCCTTCAGGCGATCTAGGTTGCTTGGATGGCGTGCACCAGACGACCATCGTCGTATCCGGTCCAACCAGGCTCCGGATTCACCTACGTCGTCGGGCCGCCAACCGTGCGACTGGGGCAGGGAGAGTCGGCGAGCGAGCGCCGAGCCGTAGCCCCAAGTGACGACGCGTTGATCGGCGTACAGTTCACGTTCCCGGACGAGCCCCGCCCACAGCCACCAAGCTGCAACGAAGAGAACCGCGTTCCGCGTCACCATCGAGGCTGCCGCTGAGAGCTTGCCCTGGGAGATGAGCAGCAAGAGGGCTACCGTCAACGAGAATGCGAATACGATCCAAAGCCACCGAGCGATCTCGCGTACTCGGGAGTCACGATTGACAACATGTCCCAACTCGTGGAGCAAAACCGAGCGCCAGAGGTCATTCCAACAGCGCGCGAGCCAGCGGGGCTCTCCGCCCAGAGCGATGATCGCACCCTGACGTCCGCAGAAGGCCTTGCCGTCTAGGAAACCTCCCCCTACTGCCAGGCCCGGCGGTGGCACGATTCCGAGGCGTCGCGCCAAATGTGTCACCTCGCCATGGATCTCGGGAACCTGCCGAGCGAGGAGAGGGACGAATGGCGGTCTACGGAACCAGGCCAAGAACATCGCTACGACGGCCAAGCCGAGCACCACTCCGAGCGACGCGAGAGAGCGTAGAACCTGCCTGCGATGGGCTTCGCCAAAGAGCGGGTGCTCAGCGGCCCATTCATATAGCCGCCGCTTGTCGTCGCCGTCGAGGCTCGAGAAGCCTTCAACGGCAGCCTTCTGCGTCAGCTCAACAACGTCGTCCGGAATTCGATTCAGGTGGTCGACGAAGAGAGGTACCTCCAAGAAGTAGGAGGGCAGGCTCCATGCCGCGATCAAAGCTGCGACCACAAGTAACAGGAACCGCCCCAGGGTCTCCGGAGGCAAGGCGAAAGGATCGAGGGCCAAGGAATCGTGTCGACTCGCGGGGCTGGCCTGTCGATCCAACAGCGTCCCATTTCGACCTGTCGCGAGCCGCCCGACGACATCAATTGGATCGCTGCATTCCAAGGACAAGGTGAACCACCCGTTTCAAGTCGTCGCTCTGGCGCCTAGCCCTTGGCGAGTTCACTTGGCCGACCAAACCATCGATGACCCGGACGAGGGCCGAACTCGAAAGGTGACCATCCCGCCGCAGCCCTTGAGCCGCGGCGAGAACAGGCACCACTGTGGCAAGCCACAGATCGACGCTGCCAAATCCGCCCGCTGGGTCCCGGGTATCAACTGGGATCACCTCAGTACGATCCGCCGCTTCGATGAATATCGGCGCGTAGGTCGCGGAGATCTCGATCTCTACCTCATCGGCTCCCAGCAGCTTCAATGCCTCAAGACTCAAGTCCTCGACGCCGGTCGTATCCCACGGGCTCATCTGCGAGACTCGCCGTCTCGATGGACTGCCTGCTCTACTCGGGCCGGTCGTACTCGGAAATGAGCTGCGATCTCTTCGATGCTGTAACCGGCCCGAAAGGCGGTCGCCATGGCACGTCCACGGTCCGTAGAGAAGCGCTGCTCGTAGAAGCTCACAGGCCGACGCGCGCTTCCGCCGGAGTCCCTATGAGGCGTTGTGGCCCGACTCTCAGACTGGATGACGCCCGTCGATTCTGGAGTCGCTGTGTGACTGTCGACCGGCTGGCGTTCCGGAACAACTCTGTCCGCGCCGTCGCTCCTTTCGACGGCGTCCTTTATTCTCAGCACTAAGCCGCGCGCGCCGCGCGCTGGAACCTCGGTCAAGGGCCCTGCCGCCGGCCGCGTTGCTACCAGCCACGTACTGCGGCGAGGCAAGCTGGTCAGAAGTGTCGTCGTCTGCTCCGCTCTTCTTTCGACTAGGCGCCCTTGCGCCCAACGCATTGAGCCGCCAATGCACGCGCCGACCACGGTCTCAGCGGCCATACGTCCGAGAAACACCGTGCCCATGGCACCGGTTACCGGATCGAAGAGCACGCCTCCCACCAGTCCACCGAAGAAGCCTCCGAGGCTACAAGCACGGAGGTCCTCTCGGGTGTTTTCTCGGATCCCCTGACCGAATCCGATTACGAGCCCCATCGCACCCCAACTGAGTACACGCAATAGCATGAACAGCTTTGGATACTCCGTGCCAGCGTCCTCATCGTGACCAGCCATGTCGACATGAGTCGCTTGTTCGTAAATCGTCTCGAACGTCGGCAGTAGCTTGTCGGCGGCGGCGACGGGAAAGTAACTGCCACCTGTCGGTCTCGCGATCTGGTGTTCCAGCAAACTGCTCTGAACTTCCGGACCGAGGCCGATGGTAAAGATCTGGACGCCGCGCTCGATCGCCGGCTGAATCACCCGCGGGTCGAAGAAACCGTCGCCGTCGGTGAGAAAAATCAGAAACTGCTTGCGACTCGCGCCAGGGCTCTTGCTGAGCTCAGCAAGTCCGGCTTGGAGCCCGGCTGTCAAGTTGGTACCACCGCGAACCACCGTGCCGCCAAGGGCCTGGTCTACCCGACGCCGGACTTGGGTATCGAGGCTCTCGAGCGGATGGAGAACCTGGGCAGTGTCCGCGAAATCGACCACCGCCACGCGATCGTTGTCGCCGAGCTTGGAAATCAGACGCCTGGACGCGTCGACTCTCAGGAGTTTCGGATCGCTTCCATCGCCCAGCGAAAAGCCGAAGAGGGTGGGACCGGTCATGCTCCCCGAAGCGTCGAGCACGATCGCTACGTCACACTCGGCGGGCGGCGGTGGGCTGGGTGTCGGCAAGAGACTGAAGATGCCTTGACCCAGGCCTCCACCGATGAATCCCCCCACCAATCCCAAGATGGCGCCCAGGACCAACCCATAGGCTGCTCGCCAGATCCTCCTCTGGACAAGACCCTCTGTTACACCCAAGGCGGCGCCCACAGCCAGACCGAAGGCAGAGAACTGGAGGGCCAATGAGAGGAGTTCTCCGGAGCTGGCGAGCGCGGAAGCCTGGTAGCCTGAAGACTCGGAGACCACGACTATCCTGACGAGTTCCATCAAGCCAAAACCAAAGAGCCCGCCGATAGCCCCGGTGATGTAGAAGTGCCAAGATCGAGCGCGACTCACAATAGATACTCGCGCTAGTTCCTGGTAGGGAACACTGTCAGATTCTGCCGAACTCTTCGAGGATCGCCCGTCAGCACTCGGCAAACACTTGTCTTCTCATTCACCCTCTCGACTTCCAGAGAGGCGACCTCCTCCTCAAGACTCTGATCGAGGATCTCTCCATTGGAAGGATCACGAATGACTCTCAAGGTTCCCGCGACCAGCCGCATGCCTTGAGTGACACCCTCGCGACTCCCGCGGTTGATCAGAATCGTCTCGCCATCGACAAGCACTACCTGACCCTGCCATTGAATTCCACCGAGTTGCTGACTCATCCAAGCGACGGCTTCTTCAGCGGCCTCGGTCAACGCCTTCATCAAGTTCTTGTCGCGCTCGAGCGAGTATTCGCCGGACTGGCTTCCCCGCTGCTTGCGCACTCGCACACCAAAGCTGCGAGAGCTAGCTTCCACGCTCTCGGAGGCCACAATCTGCCCCGTCGTGCTGTCTACTATGTAGAAGGTGGCATTGATCTCGGTCTCCCTTCGGCCAGCACCCACTCGGAGACCTCGTCCTAGGTTGAGACCGCCCTGATCGCTTGCTGTGTCGTGCTGTACGTGAGTGATCGCTCCTCGAACGAGCAATTGAGCGGGCGCTAGATGGCCCGTCGCTGGAGTGTTGTTGCCACTTGCTGCCCGCCCGGACGCCGCCAGATCCTGCTCTTCCATCCCCATCCGGCGAAGATCTGTCTCCCCAACGACAATGAAACGCTGGCTCTGGTTCAAGACGTCAGCCAGGACGATCCCCAACTGATGGCCTATCTCGACCTGACCACGCCAACCGGATCGGTTCTCAAAGGACTCCACGGCGATCGTGTACCGCAGCCCACCTTGATTCGGCGTTGCCGAGGGCGGTGCTCCCTCAGCTGCTGAGGTCCAAGCCAAGATAAGCACGAAGAGCAGACAGATCTGAGGATGCTGCGAACGGACTGAAGTCATGGGTTCCTCCTACTATTGGGCTCTTGGAGTTCGCTCTTGCCGTACTGGAGTAACCGCTGCTCCGAGCTTTGTTCAGATTCGGTCCCATACGCTCTGGATTCTTCGCGCTATTGCGTGTTCATCTCTGCTAGCAGGGCCTCAGCAACCACGTGGCTCGAGAGAGCCCGTCCTGGCCGCGAGGCTGACTACAGATCTCGACCCACTTGAGCAGAGCCCCTCGCAATGGAGATCCTCCCCAAGAGACCAGGTCAGCATCCCGGCTCCGGGAAGCCCATCCAAATCACCGAGGAACTCCGCCATGGAAGACAGCACAGACATCACGTTGCCCGCACCCCTGCTCACCGAGAACCAAGCCGCCGAGCTCCTCCAGCTCACGCCGAGGGCCCTCCAAGCCTGGCGCTATCAGGGGCGCGGTCCCCGCTACGTCAAGATTTCCGCGCGGGCAATCCGATACCAGCTCGACGACTTGCAGGAGTGGATTGCGAAGAGGCTGCGGCGGTCGACATCGGATCCTGGGCCTGAAGCAGCCCACCGGGCCGGATCCGAAGTACGGTGACATCGACTTGCGGCACAGCGTTCTCTTCAGGGATCAGACGCGGACTCCAAACCGCTGGACCGCCAGGTCCACGACCTGAGCAGGCCCAAGCGAGCCAGCACTATGGCTCCCCCCTGAATACTAGTAGACGGAATGGTGGGCTACCCCTTGCCCGGCCTGCTTAAGACTCTCCGTAGAAGAGGGCGGCGACGGGCCACCGAAGACTGGGGTACAAGTGCGGCGAGTGAGGACTGACTCCCCGTACTCTTCTTGGACGCGGAGAATCTCGGCGCGGCGGTTGCGCCAGGCATCTTCAGCCAGGGCCTCGATCTCACCGAGATCATTGAGGTGGGTGCCCGTGGTCGCCTCGACAAGAAGTGGGAGGTACTGGCGTGGGAAGTCGTAATCCACTTCCAGATCCCAAAGGCGCACCGTACCGTTCTCGCCCCACGAGATCAGGAATCGGCCGCCTGGAGAAAGAGTCGCACCGACCAAGCGCGATCCATGGTGGAGCGTTCTTCCGAGCTGTCTTGTGTCGACGAGACTCCAGAGTCGCAGTACTCCGCTTCTCCGCCATGTCATGAGGCGCTCACCATCAGGACTAAACTGCACTCCTCCGATCGACCCTAGTTGTTCCCTCCTCGGGTCTGGCCCGACGACAGGTGTTCCGTCCACCTCCCAGAGCCGCATCCTCCCGTCTCCCATCCATGAAGCCACTTGGTCCTGATCTGGGCTGAGTGTTGCCCCTCCCAGGAATTCTGGGTGAACGATGGGTGCGCTAACTGCAGTCAAGTCGTGGGTAGACCAGACACGAAACTCTCTGTCACCCCAGACGAGAAGGAGCGCCCCGTCTCGGCTGAACTCGACACCTCGCACGTCAGCGTGGAGCCCGTCCTTGGTCTCATCTTGCACCGCATTGGTCGCGGGGTGCCAGACACGGAATCCCTTTTGACCCCAGGAGATGATCGCATCAGAGCCAGGTGCGAACATAGCCCCGTCGATCGTTCTAGGTTGCCGAGGACTATTCGAGTGAGACCACTCAAAGTCGTTCGAGACGTCACTTCCCTCACGCCATGTCCGCTGGAATAGCGTTGCCGGGAAACCGTTCGGCGTTGTTCCGTGATGTCCCCAGGCGAGTACCCGCTGCCCGTCAGGGCCGATAGCAGCTCCTTCAATCGTGAAGGCTAGCTCTCGACTGATATGGAACGACGGTTTGTCAAGGCGAGATCGGTTCGATCCTGATTCTG
>JALCBJ010000224.1 GCA_028066595.1 Thermoanaerobaculia bacterium | reverse complement strand
TGGTGCCCAGGGGCGGATTTGAACCACCGACACCCTGATTTTCAGTCAGGTGCTCTACCAACTGAGCTACCTGGGCACGTCGGGCGGAGCGGTATTACACCAGCGACGCCGAGTCCTGTCAAGAAATCGGGACGCCTACGGGACCCGTGGTTCGCGCGGTAACATCGAGGCTCGGTCAGCTCTGGAAATCGGCCGAGAGGACACGATGTCGGTGCCCCGTCTCTCCAATCTGCAGTTCTTGGTGCTCGGCGCGTTGCGCGCCGGGCCGCTGACCGGTGGCGCGCTGCGCGATCAGCTGCGGGAGTTCGGTGTGCGGCGTTCGGGGCCGGGGTTTTACCAGATGATGTCGCGGCTGGAACAGGCGGAGCTGGTGAAGGGCTGGTACACGCAGGAGATCGTGGAGGGGCAGATCATCCGGCAGCGCCACTATGAGCTGCTGCCTTCGGGTGCTTCGGCCTGGCGTCGTCAGCGCGACTTCCAGATGAGCATCATCGACAGGTTCGACGATGTCGGACAACCTGCCTGACGAGCTCGGTCAGGCCTCGCCTTGGTGGCTTCGGCTGGGAAGCCTCCTGCCGTCGGATCTGCGGGAACGCGTCTTCGAGCCTTGCTGCTTCGAGCGCATGGACCGCGACCTGCGAGCCGGCCGGCGCTGGGCTCGGCGTCTGGCGCCGTGGTACGCCCTGCACGTGCTGGTGATGACCTGTGGCTACAACCTGCCTCGGATGATTCGGCATCAGGGGCGGTTCACGCGACTGGCCAAGGTCCTGCTTCTCGGTGCAGCCGGGACCGCGGTGTTCGCGTTCGTGATCCTCCAGCTCCGGTACGGCTACTCCGGACGCTGACGCGGACGGCCTGAAGCCGATGACTGAGATGGAGGGAGAGAACTCCATTCTCTACCTGTCGTATAGTGATGTAATCTATCGTTACGTCAATGTGCGTGACACTAACAACGGCACCCGGAGAAGAAGAGATGAAGTCTCGAGCCCGCAGCATCGTGAGCTGGATCGTCGCCGTGCTCGTCGGCCTGATGTTCATTGCTGCAGGAGTCGGCAAGTTCCAGATGAGTGAAGCCTTCGCTTCCCGATTCGAGGCCTGGGGCTACCCCGCCGGGTTGTCGCCGATCGTGGGAGCGGCGGAGCTGGTGGGCGGCCTGATGGTGCTGATTCCGGCGACCGCGGTCTATGGCGCCGGCATCATCGCGGTAGTGATGGTGGGTGCCACCTACACCCATCTGGCCACCGGCATCGGATCGCCGATGTCGGCACTCATCGGCCTGACCCTAGCCCTCATCCTGATCTGGCTCCGCTGGTCGGATCGATGGTGGCCCAAGACCGACTCTTGAGCCTCGACGTCGCTGCTACAACGCGTTGCGGGGTGGCAGCAGGACGTTGGCCAGCAACAAGCCGGTGACCAGGGAGATGGCGACGAGCACCATGGAGAATGCGGTCTGGACACCCGAAAGTGTGTCCTGCCGCACCAGCTCGGCGACACTGCGAAAGCCGACGCTGCCGGGCACCAAGAGCATGATGCCCGGCATCTGGACGATGGCTGCCGGGCGTCTCACGACCCGGGCGAAGAGGTTCGACGCAACGCCGACCAGGACCGCGCCCACGAGCGCACCCAGTTGGGGCCCGAAGACCTCCGTACCGGCGCGGCTGCCGTAGAGCGCCAGCGCCGCGGCGGCGAGAAACCAGCCGTAGTCTCTGGGGTGGGCGCGGAAGAGAATCAACAGCGCGAATGCCACCACGGCCAACGCCGGCAGCTCGGTCCACGGAGGGAGCTCCACCGGCGAGGCCACGGGCATCTCGCCGAAGGCCAGGATGCCGAGACGGTTGCCGAGCGCGAAGCCGACGCCGATGGTCATGAACATCAGCACTGCGCCCGACAATCTCGCGGCGCCCGAAACCAGGTTGCGGGTGGCCAGCTCGGTCATGGCGACGGTGAGCGTCAGACCGGGTACCAGGACGATCAGGGCCGAGACCGTGACGATCCAGAACGCGAGGGGCGGCCAGAAGATCGCTGCGGCGGTTGCGGCGAAGGCGGCTAGCAGCGCCGCCACCGACTCGTAGAGCCGACCTGCGTTCTCCAGCTTCTCCACGGCCAACGCCAGCAGGCCGATGCCGAGCCCGAGGACGGTGGCCACAGCGCACTCCTGGAGTCCGCCGCCGAAGAAGCGCGCCGTGGATCCCGACGCGAGCGCGAAGGCTGCGGTCGTGACCGTTCGTCCGAAACGTGGCGGCTGGTTCTCGACCTCGTCGATTCTCGCCGAAGCCTGGCGTGCCGTGACCTCGCGGCGCACCACCTGGCCGAGAAGCGCATCGAGGAGCGAGAGCTTTTCGAGGCTCAGCTCCCCTGGCTCTACACGCATCAGCAGCGTTCCGGGGCGTTCGTCTTCTTCGTGCTCTTCGGGACGCAAGGAGGCGAAGATCGCCGTCGGCGTGGAAAAGAAGTCTCCCTGGAGACCGAGACGATGCGACACCTCGTTCATCGCTTCCTCGAGACGATGGGCCGGTGTGCCGTAGCGGTGCAGAGCTCGGCCGAGCTTGGCCACCAACACCTCTGCGGCCAGAGTGCCGTAGATGGCGGAGGAGCTCGCTTCAGTGCTCACGGGTTGTTGTTGGAAGGGCTCGGACATGGTCGACGCAGGCTATGACGAACCAGTGTGGGATGGCCAGTCCGCCTCACGAGACACTAGAGGTCCGGCCGGCAACCGGCGTTTTCGAGCCGCCTAATGAGGGCGCACC
>JALCBJ010000223.1 GCA_028066595.1 Thermoanaerobaculia bacterium | reverse complement strand
AGATTCACGCTCCAGCCTTCACGACCCAGCAGGACATGGAGACGTCGATAGCCGAACCTAGGCCGGGCCGCAGCGAGCTCCTTCCGTCGGATCCTAAGAGCAGTCCTCGGATCCTTGCGGCCTACGTAGTAGTAGCTCGAACGAACAAAGCCCAGAAGCTTGCACGCGCTTCGAACCGAGACTCCGTAGGATGCAAGGACCGAGTCCAAGATCTGCCGCCGAGGCCCAGCCTTCAGGCTTTTTTTGCCAGGACTTCCTGAAGGATCTGTTTGTCGAGCGTGAGATCCGCCACCAGACCTTTGAGTCGCCGATTCTCGTCCCGCAACTGCTTGAGCTCCTGCACCTCGGACGTACTCAAACCTCCGTATTTCTTCCGCCAACGGTAGAACGTCTGCTCACTGATGCCGTACTTGCGTACCAGATCCTGGATCGGCACGCCGGCCTCGGCCTGCTTCAAGACCACGACGATCTGCTTCTCCGTGAACCGCGACTTGCGCGTTCTGGACCTCCTTCGGATTCTGAGAGTTTCTCAGAATGGTGGTCCAGTTTTCGGGGGCTGGGTCATGCTCATACCGGATCTCGATCGGAATCAACAACAGTCTCAACTTGTTAGGCCGTCAACCGAAGTTGCCGTGTCGCCGATTTCGCGACTCGAATGGCCCTTCCGAAATCTCGACACAGCATCCAGATGCCTCTCAGCTGTTGGAACACTCCGTGATCGCCTCGGTCGATTCAGCGTCAGTGCCCGATCTCTGCGACGAGCCAGTTCACACAGCCGAACGAAGGATGACGATGACTACCATCGAAGCTCTCGATCCAATCACCAATCCTCCATCGACCGACAACGCCAAGCACCTAGCTCACCGCTACCAGGAGGTCCGCCAAACGAGCCTACGCCTGGCCGAACCGCTGACCCCGGAAGACATGGTCGCCCAGTCGATGGCGGATGCCAGTCCGGTTAAGTGGCATCTGGCTCACACGACGTGGTTCTTCGAGGCCATGGTCCTGCGCGAAGCGCGCCCTGACTACGACTGGTACTGCGCTGACTTCCACTACCTCTTCAACTCGTACTACAACACCCTGGGCAAACAGTTCACCCGCAGCCAACGGGGCCTTGTAAGCCGCCCCGGGGTCGCCGAGACCCTTGCCTATCGCGAACACGTCGACCAGGTGATGTCGAGCTTCCTGCTGGGAGCTGAGGAAGCGGAGCTTGCTCGCTGGGCGCCGATCGTCGAGGTCGGTTTGCATCACGAGCAGCAACATCAAGAGCTCCTGCTGACGGACGTCAAGCACCTCTTCTTCCACAACCCACTCTTCCCCGTCTATCGGCAATGGCCAGCGGACGCCACGTCGGTGACCTCACCGCCACTGGGCTGGCAGCACTTCCCCAAAGAGATCTATTCGATCGGTCATCAAGGCGAAGGCTTCGCCTACGACAACGAGGGTCCGAGACACGAGACTCTGCTGCACGCTTTCGAGATCGCAGACCGGCTGGTGACTTGTGGCGAGTATCTCGAATACATGGAGGCTGGTGGCTACGAGCGTCCCGATCACTGGCTTTCGGAAGGCTGGGCAACCGTGCAGGAGCTCGGCTGGGACTCGCCTCTCTATTGGTTTCGCCGGGATGATGAATGGTGGCACTACACGCTGGCTGGTGCACGTCCGGTGGAGGCGGAGGAACCGGTGATGCACCTCAGCCTGTTCGAAGCGGACGCTTACGCGCGCTGGGCTGGTGCTCGTCTGCCTACCGAGATGGAGTGGGAAGCGGCCGCGGCGGGCGAGCCCATCATCGGTAACTTTGTGGAGAACGAGGTGTTCCACGCTCGCGCGGCCACGGCGGAGGAAGGAAAGGGCATGTTCGGCAATGTCTGGGAGTGGACGTCGAGCTCCTATGCACCCTACCCTGGCTACCGTCCGCCGGAGGGAGCGCTCGGCGAATACAACGGCAAGTTCATGTGCAATCAGTACGTGCTGCGCGGTGGCTCGTTTGCCACTTCGCGTTCACACATCCGCGCTACGTATCGCAACTTCTTCCCGGCCAGCGCACGCTGGCAGTTCACGGGGCTTCGCTTGGCCAAGGACTCGACCTGAGCGACAGCTACCTAGTTGACGGTCCAGGTTTCGATCGGTGAAAACTCCCTGCCAACGAAATATGGGAGCTGCAGGTGGACCTGACGTCCGTATCGATCGAAGAAATGGGACTCGATTGACCGGACCACCTGCTGATACTCGGGCCGCAGGAATTCCTCTTCCGTCGTAGAGATATCGATGTCGTCGAAGAAACCAACATCGTCATATCGCTGATAGATCACCAACATGCGGTACGCCACCGTCGCCGGGTTGCCGCTGTGAAGATGACTCGACGTCTCCGGACCCACCGACTCCAATGCGTCGAGGAAAGTATGGATCGTGGCTTCGGAGCCGATGTACAGTAGATCGTCGGAATGGGCTGGCTTCTTTAGATTCGATGCGTTCTCGAACGCTTCGATGACTCGTTGCTCTGCCTGGCGATCACCGAGACGGGCTTTGATGAGATCATTGCCTTCGCGCATCAGGCTCTGCTTCGATTCTTCGGGTAGATCCAACAAAGCCAGGAGCCGATTCTTCATTCTCTGATCCGAAGCCACATCATAAGCTTCCAATGCGGGTACCATGTCCGCTGAATACTCATGGTAGCGACGGTACCAATCCGTTCCAAAGGATGACGTACAAAGTCTTTCGCACATTCGAGAGAAGGCGGTGACCTCGATCTTG
>JALCBJ010000222.1 GCA_028066595.1 Thermoanaerobaculia bacterium | reverse complement strand
CCTAGTGCAGGGAGAGCTCTTGACTCCGTAGTTAAGTACAGGGTTTAGAGTGTCTCCGAGGAGGCGACACAATGACAGGAATCACCATCGGGCAGCTGGCCCGCCAAGCCGGAGTCGGTATCGAGACGGTACGGTTCTATGAGCGTCGTGGGCTCATAGAGGATCCGCCTCGCCGACCGTCCGGTTACCGGCAGTATCCGGCGGAAACCGTCGGCCGCCTACGTTTTATTCGACGGGCCAAAGAGCTTGGCTTCTCTCTGAAGGAGATCGGTGAGCTGCTCCAGCTGCGCTGCCATCCAGCGGAGACCCGTGGCCAGGTGCGTGCCAGAGCACAGGCGAAGATCGAAGACATCGACAGGCGGCTCGCCGATCTTTCACGGATGAGAGAAACCTTGTCAGAGCTCGCAGACGCCTGTGAGCGAGGAGATGAGACCGAGGATTGTCCGATTTTGGCCGCTCTCGACGGACGCGCGAAGGACGCGGTGCCTCGATGAACGCCGAACAATCACCGCATTGCCACTGCGGGACCACGACCGGCGAGGGACTCGCCACCGATCCCGTGCGCGGCATGACAGTCGATCCCGGGACGCCGAGCTCGGGCACTGGAACGAAGTACACCTGCCCGATGCATCCGGAGATCGTCCGCGACGAGCCGGGAAGCTACCCGATCTGCGGTATGGCACTCGAACCGTCTACCGTGAATATCGAAGATGAAGAGAATCCAGAGCTCGTCGACATGACGCGACGCTTCACCTTCGCCGCCGCGCTGTGCCTGCCGATCCTCGTACTTTCTATGGGCCACATGCTGCCGGGCGACCTGCTCTCGAATCTGGTGTCACCTCGTTGGCGGATTCTCATCGAACTGACTCTGGCAACTCCGGTCTGCCTCTGGTCCGCCTGGCCGTTCTATGTGCGCGCCTGGCAGTCGGTCCGCAACCGCAACCTCAATATGTTCACGTTGATCGGCCTCGGGGTCAGTGTGGCCTACGGCTATAGCCTGATCGCCGCGCTCTGGCCCGAGATCTTTCCCGACTCGTTCCGTGACCAGCACGGAACGGTCGGGGTCTATTTCGAAGCCGCCGCCGTCATCGTGACGCTGATTCTGCTGGGACAGGTGCTCGAGCTTCGCGCCCGTAGCCAGACCGGAGCGGCGATCAAGGCCCTGCTCGGGCTCGCGGCCAAGACAGCTCGCCGGATTCGACCCGATGGCGAGGAAGAAGACGTACCGCTCGACCTGGTCGAGGCCGGAGATCGTCTGCGCGTTCGCCCGGGCGAGAAGGTTCCCGTCGACGGTACCTTGCTCGAAGGCACGAGCACCGTCGACCAGTCGATGGTGACGGGCGAACCGATCCCGGTCGAGAAAACGGCCGGTGACGCGGTGATCGGCGCCACCGTCAACGGTACGGGTTCCTTCGTCATGGAGGCGGAAAGGGTCGGTTCGGAAACCCTGCTCTCGCGCATCGTCACCATGGTGGCCGAGGCTCAGCGCAGCCGCGCACCGATTCAGAAGCTGGCGGACCGCGTATCTGGCTGGTTCGTGCCCATCGTCATTGTCGTCGCCTTGCTGACCTTCGCCGTATGGGCACTCGTCGGCCCCGATCCACGCATGGCCTACGCTCTCGTCAACGCTGTCGCGGTCTTGGTCATCGCATGTCCCTGTGCCTTGGGCCTGGCGACCCCCATGTCGATCATGGTGGCCACAGGCAAGGGTGCCGAGCTGGGGGTTCTGTTCAAGAACGCCGAGGCGATCGAGCGACTGCGGCAGGTGGATACGTTGGTCGTCGACAAGACCGGCACGCTGACTGAAGGACGCCCTAGCCTGGTGACGGTCGAGCCTACGAACGACTTCACAGAGGAACGGTTTCTCGAGCTGGTGGCGACGCTCGAACGAGCCAGTGAGCACCCCCTTGCGGAAGCGATCGTTCGCGGGGCAGAGGACAGAGGTGCCCACGTCGGCGAGGTGTCGTCGTTCGAATCGGTGACCGGAAAAGGAGTGAGAGGCCGGGTCGGTGACGTGGACGTGGTGCTTGGCAATCGGGCCATGATGGCCGATGTCGGGGTTGACCTGAAGGGATTGCCAGAGCGAGCCGAAGCGCTGCGAGCGGAAGGCCAGACGGTGATGTTCGCCGCGATCGATGGCGCTGCTGCGGGCCTCTTGGGCGTTGCTGATCCGATCAAGGAAAGCACCCCGGAAGCAATCGACTCCCTGCGGTCCGAAGGTTTACGCATCACCATGCTGACGGGTGACAGCAGAACCACGGCGGAGGCCGTCGCTCGCCAGCTAGGGATCGACGAAGTCGTGGCCGAAGTTCTGCCGGAGCAGAAGGCAAAAGCCATCGAGACACTCCAGGCGGGCGACCACTTGGTGGCGATGGCGGGTGACGGCATCAACGACGCACCGGCACTCGCCCGCGCCGACGTGGGCATCGCCATGGGAACCGGTACCGACGTGGCCATGGAGAGTGCCGGCGTAACGTTGGTCATGGGTGACCTGCGCGGAATCGTCCGTGCCCGACGTCTCAGCCGGGCGACGATGGCCAATATCCGTCAGAACCTCTTCTTCGCGTTCGTCTATAACGCCCTGGGTGTACCGGTGGCGGCCGGCCTGCTCTATCCCATCTTCGGCGTTCTGCTCAGCCCGATGTTCGCTGCCGCTGCTATGAGCGCCAGCTCGGTTTCGGTCATCGCCAACGCGCTGCGTCTCCGGTCCGCGCGCTAGAGGCCCGGCCGGCAACCCCCGTTTTCGAGCCGCCTAATGAGGGCGCACCG
>JALCBJ010000071.1:31724-33808 GCA_028066595.1 Thermoanaerobaculia bacterium | reverse complement strand
CCTCGGCCGACATCTTCCGGATGTGCTCGCGCGCTTGCTGCCGGAATCGACGATCGCCGACCGCGAAGACCTCGTCGAGGACGATGAGCTCACAGTCGGTCGTGGTCGCCAGAGCAAAGCCCAGGCGGGAGCGCATGCCGGACGAGTACCGCTTGAGTGGTGTGTCGAGGAAATCCTCTATTCCGGCGAAGTCCACGACCTCTTCGAACCGGCGGTCGACATCCGCTCTAGACAGGCCGTGTACTGCGCCCTTCAGGTAGATGTTCTCGCGGCCGGTGAGCTCGGGATGGAAGCCGGATCCGACGCCGAGCAGGCAATACGGCCGACCACGGACCACCGCCTCGCCGCGGGTCGGATCGGTGATGCGGCCGAGGATGCGCAGCAACGTGCTCTTGCCGGCACCGTTCGGCCCTACGATGCCCAAGACCTCTCCGCGGCGAACCTCGAAGGACACATCCCGCAGCGCCCAGAAGGGATCCGCTGCCTGTGGCTCGGGTGGGCGTCCGCCCGCTAAAGCCGTCAGGAACGATCGCCAGGCGCTGGACGCGAGAAATCGACCCGCGGTCTGTTTCTCTCCGAGCTGGTAGGCCTTCCACAGCCCCCGCACCTCCACCACCGGCCTACCGCTCGGCCGACTCGCCTCGGAAACGTTCATAGGAAGTCGGCCAAGGTGCCTTCACGGCGCCGAAAGAACACGATTCCCGACACCACCAGGACCAAGGCGCCCGTCGTGCTCACAGCCAGACCCGGCAAGTAAAGCGTGGTTTGCCCACCGAGAAGAGACCAGCGGAAACCGTCGAGGACGCCGACCATGGGATTCAGAGAATAGAGCAGAATCCAGCGCTCCGGCACGACGACACTCGAGAACCCAACGGGCGACAGGAACATACCGATTTGCACGAGATACGGAACGAGGTGAGTGAGATCGCGGTAGCTCACGTTGAGTGCTGCGAGCCAAAGCCCGAGACCGAAGGATGTGGACATCGCGAGGACGACAAACAGCGGCAAGGCGAGCAGTCTTCCATCGGGGAGTACGCCGTAGGCAGCCATGATCAGAGCGAAGACGGCGAGCGCAACGAGGAAATCGACCAGGATGACCAGTTGAACTTGCAGCAGCAAGAGGATGCGCGGAAAGTAGAGCTTCTTGATCAGCGATTTGTTGCGCACGAGGGCGCCGCTAGCATGTCTCGACCCGCTGGCGAAGATCTGCCAGCCCAGGAGGCCGGAGAACACCAGCAGGGGGTACGGCACGTCTCCTTCGGCGGGCATCTTGGCGAGGCGTCCGAACACGACGGTCAGGACGATCATCGAGATGACGGGATGGACGATGGTCCAGGCGAGGCCGAGCGCGGTCTGCTTGTACCTGGAGCTCAGATCTCGTCGAGCCAGCTGCCATAGCAGCGGTCGAAAGCTCCAGACCTCGTGCCAGTAGCGACGGGTACGCCGTCCGGGCCGGATGATCAGCTCGTCTGGCTCGGACGCTGTGTGCTCGCCTGAAGGCTCTGTGTGCTCGTTCGCCGAAAGCTCGTACGCGGCGGTGTCGTCCTTAGGCGCCAAGGTTGCGTCGGAACCGTTCGCCACGCTCAAGCTCCCGGACGCTGCGTGCCGCGGCTGACGAGATAGCCCCGAAGGCTGAGTCCCTTCCGCTTGAGCCGAACGCCGAGACCACGGTTCTCGAAGCGCCAGAGGTACCGTCTCAGTCGCGCTTCGACGCGCGGACTTCGCTCGACCCACCCCTTGGCTCGCCAGATGAGTCGGTGAACCATTCGGTCACCCAGAGCCCAGGCGCTCCGCACTGCGCCGGGAAGCTCCATGCTTCGCAGGTGGCGAGGCAGCATCGATCGCCACGTGGGAGCCTCCAGAGCACGCTTGGCAGCGGCGATCTCCGCCAGCAGCGAAGCGCTCCGCTGTTCCGACACTTGCTCGGGAACTTCGGACCCGAGCTCGCGCACCAGCCCCACAAAGGCCTCCGGAGAGTTCTCACGCTGCCAAGGCTCCCGAGCTCGCTCTGCCCGCCCGAGATACTGAGCGTAGTTGCTCTTCACTTCGTGCAGCGCGTCGATCAAACCTTCGATGTCACCGTC
>JALCBJ010000071.1:30534-31624 GCA_028066595.1 Thermoanaerobaculia bacterium | reverse complement strand
GCCTCGGCGAGAAGATCGTAGCCCTTGGCGACCTGGAGATTGCTCGGGTAGTAGGCCACGATCGGACTCCGCTCTCGCAACCGGGAAGGCTTCAATGCCGAGGCAGGTTGCTCGTCGGAGTAGTCGGTCACGCTGAACATCGGCCATAGGTGGATCGTTTCTTCGCACAGGTTGCCGATGGCGTCTCGCAGCATTGGGGAATCGGCACACAGAAGCACGCCCAGCTCTCGGCGTAACGGACCCGTCACGCGGAGGCACTCCTTCATCTCCGCGAGCAGATGCTGCTTGTCGCCGAACAGAACGAAGTGCGCGTAGAAGAGATTGAGCACGAACACGGCGCGCGTCGGTCTGCACGTGCCGATCGCTTCGAGCAACGGCACGATGTGGCGATGGTCGGCCAAGTACATCGTGAAGACCGTGAGGGCCTCGGAATCGATCTCCTCGAGCGCAGTGATCGCTGCGCTCAGCTCCTGTTGGAAGTTGTCCGCAACCCCACCTCCGTCCGCGATCGACCAGGAGTGCGATTCGAACCAGGGAACGATGCCAGGCTCCTCCACCCCGTGGACGCCGAGATTCGCCAGCGATACGAGTCCGCCCCCTCTCTGCTCCACCTCAGCGCGACAGCGGAGGTCGTGATGCAAGTAATGGCCGAAACTATTCACCAAGTCCGGATTGATACTCACCACCCGAAGGTCGGCGCGGGAGCTCTCGAGAGCACGCCGGAGTGCCGTCTGAGCAGGTCCTCTCCTTCGCAGGGCGGGAACCTGTGAATCGACCATGGAAACATAGCGTCGACCGATCTTCTCGCCAGCCTCCATCCACCGCTCGGTGTTACGGCAGTGCTTCAGGTAGTAGTCGTTGTAGTCGAGGTCGAAGAAGCCGGGATGGACCGCTTGGATGTTGTCCATCAAGTCGCCGAGTTGGGTCTTCGGATTGTGGCTCCAGAAGTACTGATCCTCCTCCAGCGGCCGTCCATCGCAGCCGATCACATGAACCTCCCGGGCGAGTGTCGACGCGATCGGAAGCAGGAGAAGGGTGAGCACGTTGTCGATGCTCTTGAGCTCGAACGTCTCGCTCAGATCGAGATTGA
>JALCBJ010000071.1:0-30434 GCA_028066595.1 Thermoanaerobaculia bacterium | reverse complement strand
GTGAGCACGTTGTCGATGCTCTTGAGCTCGAACGTCTCGCTCAGATCGAGATTGAAGGAGCGATGTGGGTCGACCGGAATACCGATCGTTCTCGATTCGAGGTCAGGGAGCAGATCGACGAACAACGCGAAGTACTTGCGAGGAATGCAGATGGTGAAGTCGTGCCGTTCGGCAGCCTGCTCGACCTCGTCCCGGAACCGTGCCGCGTAGCGCGAGCAGCCGAAATGAAAGATCGGATCTGCGAAGCAGAGAATCTTGGGTCGAACGTGATCCATGAGGTCACGGTCTTTGACGATCGTGTTGCACACGACCGCCAAGCCATCATCGAAATCGAAACGCGGGTAGAGATCGGCCGAAGGGCCGGTACCGAATACATAGGCTCGTTCGAATGGGCCGAGCCGCTCGCGCATCGACTGGAAAGCGGCTCGATTCCGTTCATCGATCTGTTCACTGTCCTTTTCGTTGCGGAATCCGGCTTCGATGTAAAACGAGCCTTCGAGGCGAACCTGATGCTTGTCGACCCGGAAGCACTGGGTACCCCGCCGTCGCGCCAGTCGTTCCTGCCAGAGGTCCGAACAGCTCTCCTCGAGACGCCAGAGCAGAAAGAGATCAGCCCGGTCCATGGCGCGATCGATCGCATCAGGGTCATCAGGCGAGAGGAACTCCAGGCGCTGTGCGATACGAGCGAACCGATCGCCGATGCGCGGATCGAAGCTGTCCGGAACCTCGAGCTCGTAGCGCAGCGGTGCCTCGCTCACGAAGACCAAGGACTCGAGCTCCAGGTGGGCCAAATAGAACGCGGCTCGCGCGACGAGATCCTGGAGTTCAGCCGGCCGATCGACCTGAGGCGCGAAGAATGCTCGCATTGCGCTCAGAGAACCTTCCGCAACGAGCGGTGGCTGACCGGCTTCCACAGCTCGCCTTCGGGTTCCGGTGATCGCCGCGCAGGAACTGTCAAATCTCCGCTATCCTCGGCTCCGTGTTCACGTCCAGCCAGCTCGACTGTCGGGAGGGAGACTCTCGCCGGATGCTTCCGGCTCCCACTGAGCCGCCCCCGCCGGTGCGACCGAGCGGTTCGCTCCCCCACCTGTGGAGGGCCCGACGGTGATCGTGGTGTCGGCCTCCATGAGGAAGGGCGGCTCCGGCTGGTTTTTCAATGTGACACACGATCTCGTACTCGCCGCGACGGGAGTGAACACTCGCAAGATGAGGAACCTGTTTCCTGGTTTGGCTGAGATCATTCTACCCCCCAACTGCCTGGTGAAACAGCTGAGCGGCGAGCATCTCGGACGTCTCGACGTACTGCACGAAGACGGCAAGACGATCGTCGTCAAGACGCATTCCAGTCCTTCTTCGGAGCTGCGCGCACGGCTCGAGGCTGGAGCGGCCAAAGGTGCCTACCTCTATCGCGATCCGCGCGATGTCGCGCTCTCTGCTTTCGATCACGCCGAGTCCATACGTGCGGACCCTGGTCGCTTCGTCAACAAGGGGCCCTACGAGTTTCTCGACAGTCTCGAAGACGCGATCGTCTTCGCCTCCAAGCAGCTTCGAACCTGGAGAGCGTGGACCGATCTCGATTGTGTGTTGGTCGCACGTTACGAGGACTTCGTGAGCGATGACGAGGCGATGGCGACCCGGATTGCCGAGTTTCTCGACCTCGGCCTGCCGCGCCGTAAGATCCTCAAGATCGTGAAGCGCTACCGTCCCGAGAAGCTCAATGATCTGCGGTCGCGGAGACTGCACTTCAATGTCGGAACACCCCGCCGATTCGAGAAGACGATGAATCGGCGCCAGCTCGATCTTTGTAACGAGCTCTTTGGAAAGCATTTACCGGCGATGGGATACGAGGTCCTGTAGCGCTGCACGCTATCCAGAGCTTCTCTAGCCGGCATTCCTCTGACGAACGGATGAGAATGCGAGGCCTAGGCGACGGTCTCGCGGTTCTGCAAGAGACGCCGGTAGACCCGCTCCGTCTCGGCCACCATCCGCTCGAGCCGAAACATCTTCTCGTAGCGACGACGTCCTGCGAGACCCATCTGAGTGCGGAGCTCGCGATCCGCCAAGAGCGGCTCGAGAGCCTCTGCTAGTGCTAGTGGGGATCTCGGAGGCACAAGACGACCCGTCTCCCCATCGACGACTTCTTCCGCCACACCACCGACGCGGCTCGCGACGACCGGCAGGCCGGCTCTCATCGCTTCGAGAATGGCACGCGGCAGCCCTTCGAAATGAGTCGAGAGGACGAAGATCTGCGCTCGAGCGAGACGTTCCGCGACATCGTGACACTCGCCGCTGAATTCGATCCGATCCGCGAGTCCTTCCTGCTCGGCGAGCGTGCGTAGAGGCTCGCCGCGAGTGCCGCTGCCGATCACTTCGGCGGACCAGGTTCGATCGCGGAGTCGCGCGAGGCCGGCCAAGAAGGTCTGGTAGTCCTTCTGGCCCGACCAGCGAGCCACCATGGCGATTCTCACCGGGCTCACTTCCGGCTTGGCGCGCCACTCGGCGGGCCCGTCTGCCACGCCATTGAGGACCGTCGTGACGCCAAGCCGAGGGCGAATCCGCACACGGACGGCTTCCGCGCGGTCGTGATCGGAAACCGCGATGATGGCGTCGGACAAGGGCGCGACGAGACGTTCCAACCACTGGAAGAGGCGCCGTTCATGCCACGGCTTCGTGCTGGCAAAAGCCCAACCATGGGCGGTGTGGAGCGTGGGAAACGACATGCGTCGCGCGGCGAGACGTCCCAGGACTCCGGCCTTCGACGAGTGAGTCGAAAGGAGGTCGGGACGCAGATCACACAGGTGCCGCGAGATCTCACGCCAGGCTCGGCCTTCCTTCCACGGACGGATGCGCGAATCCAGAAAGTGGAGGCGGCGCGTTTCGACGCCTCTCGAGTCCATCTGATCGAAGAGAGGGCCCGAGCCACCGGCGAGAACCACGATCTCGTGACCCTGCTCGCGGAGCACCGTTGCCAGGTCACGGACGTGGATCTGCGCCCCACCGATGGGTCCGGAGCGCGTCACGAGGAAGACGATTCTCATGGTTCGGGACGCGCTCGCCGGCGATTCGGAGATGTCTCGGGCGGGGTTCGGGCCTGCACTTCGAAAAGACCATATCCACCTGCAGAGACCAACTCCTCCAGGCGAACATCGAGGGTTTCCTCGAAGGCGGAGTAGGTGCTGCGATCGCATTCGGCAAACACCACGAGCGCCGCGCCTTCGTCCAGGAGCTCGCGGAGCGCGGCGGCCCACGGAACCTTCACCGTACATTCCGTCAACGCGCGGCCAGCTCGATGGACCAGAAGACGCCGATCCCCGGTGACGTAGCCCTCTCGGGTGGCGATCAGCTCGACCGAGTCGAAATGGGTGAGCCCCAGAGCGACGGCGACCTGTTCCGGTGCGAGAACACGATGGTTCTCGAGCCGAGGACCTGCCACCTCTATGAACTCTCGGACTCCCGCCGGAAAGCGGGTTTCAAGGGGCGCCTTCCACTCGACTCCGTTGCGGGCCGAAAGAACGGGTACGAAGTGACACGCCCACGACAGGCCGATCAAACCGGCGATCAGACCGGCGATCCACCCGCGGCGTGCTCCCCGCCATCGAGCGACCCCGCGATCGGGACGAACGACGAGGACGAGCAGAGCCAGACACAGCGGAATCGGCAACACATAGTAGAGGCGCCACACCGCAGGTCCGAGCGCCATCGAAAGCAGGCCGCCGATCGGCGGCGCATAGGAGATCAAGGCTCCGACGATGCCGAATGCGACCACGAGTCGGCCCAAAGGCCGTGCCAGGACAACGAGTGGTAAGACTCCTAGCAACAAGAGATCTCGCACGACGATGGCCCACGAACCGCCAGCGATCCTGTCGAAGGCGACGACAGCCCCTTCGGTGCTCGTAGTCCAGCCGGCGAGCGCTCCGGCGAGCTGTTCCGGACTCGATCGGGAAACCAGAGCCAAGACGACGGCTCCGAGAATCCACCCGGGAGCGGGAGCCGCAAGCGCCCAGGCCGCCCGCCGAAGGCGATGGCGGCGAGAACCGGAAACCATGGCGTACGCCATCGGCACAGCGGTCCCGGCGACCACCACCAGGACCACCATCGATCGATTGAAGGCGACGCAGACGGTCGCAGCCATCACGACCAGGGCGAACCGAGAGACTCGCGGACGGGCGAGGAAACGCAGCTGACACAGCACGAAGAGCGGCAGCATGACCGCCCAGGCGACGACCTTGCCTTGCCACAGCCGGATCAACGTCATGTTGCCGAAGGAATGGTGGGTCGCGCCGTCTAGAAACAAGAGACACCCACTGGCGAGTACGGCACCGGAGATCCATCGCCGAGGCACGCGCACGTGATGCAGCAATCCCGCAAGGACGGCACACCAAAGGACGACGCTGAGGGCTGCGAACACATTGTGATAGCCGACCAGGGGATCGAGCCCGATCAGTCCAGACGCCATCACCACGAAGGGTTCGAATGCCTCGTTCTCGTTGAGAACACGCAGCACCGGCCAGGGTCGATCGTCCCAGCGAAACCGGTCGATCCGGATCGGTTCGGACGGGTCCGCCGCATCGACCAGGGGTCCGCGGAGGTAGCCGAGGTCGTCGGCATCAGGACGAGACGCGACCAGCACGACACCGGCGAGAATCACCGCGACTCCGGCCAACTCGAGGACCAGTCTTCGATCGCTCCTTCGGGCGCGGCGGAGGGAGCGAAGCCAGCCCCGACTCCACGGCATGATCGCCCCGGCCAGAGCGACGAGGAACAGTGGCAGCAGCCAACGGGTCGGAATACGTACGGCGATCGCGAGCTGGAAGACGACGACCCAGGTCGTCCAGAAGACGACGACGAACTCGAGGAAAGGTCTGAGGATCGACACGACCCGTCAGTCCGGCCCGGATGCGAGCCATGGTTCCTCGGACCCGCCGCAGTCGACCCAGGTCACGATCCCCTCGATACGTCGCGCAATCTCGTTCCAGCTCGAACGCTGCCGCTTGTCGGCAAGGGCACGACTCATATCGCGGTAGCGCACGGGGTCGTCAAAGAGCTTTCGAAGACCTTCGGCAATGGCCTCGGCCGTCGTCTCGACGAAGAGCGCCTCCTCTGCATTGAGCTGCTCCTCGAGACCTCCGGCTCGGGTACAGATCATCGGAATGGCGCCGGCGATGCCGATCGAGACCACTCCACTCTGGCTCGCGTGTCGATATGGGAGGACCAGCACGTCGTGAGTGCGGACCAGGTCGGCGATCTCGGCGTCCTCGAGCCAGCGCGCGATCCGACGCACCCGAGCATCGGTCGGTTGCGCGTTGCGACGATCGGAGGGCTCGCCTGCGATGGTCAACGTGGTGACTACGTCGTCAGGAAGGCCATCGAGCGCGTCGAGCAACAGATCGACCCCCTTACGGGGATGCACTCGTCCGAGGAACAACACGCGGAGCGCTCGCCCGGGATGTTTTCGTGCCGGCTCCTCGAGACCTCCGTGGGGCAGCACTCCGAGCGGCACGACAAAGGCAGCTTCGCCCCTTTCGTCACCTTGTAGACACTGATCACGAACGAACTCGGACAGGAAAATGCGTCGTGCGGCCATCCGAAGGCATAGACGGCGCGCCAGGCCCTCCAACGGCCGAGCCTCGCCTGGAAGAGGTAGCCCGTCGTGCTCGGTCACGATCGCCCGCACCCCAAAGAGACGAAAGAGGGCGATGAAGGCCGGATTCCAGGCATGAAACGACGGGACGTACAGAGCAGCGTAGCGTCTCGAAATCAAGCCGAGAGCGATACGACCGAGGAGCAGCGGGAGTCTCGAAACCGTCGCCAGTAGAAAACCGGCGAGGCCGCCGTACGTCGGCACCTCCTGCGCACCCCGCGGCGTCGTCTCCTCCGCATAGGCGGAGACGAAGACATCCCGCGGAACCTCGAACCGCTCGATGATCTCCCGAGCGTAACGCAATCCTCCACCGCGGCGACGCAACGAAAGCACCAACAACCGGGGGATCCGGTTTCGCTGCCGGGTCCGCAGTCGATATTTGACACGTTGCCGCGCCAAATTCGCCAGGTTGAAGCGACGTCTCCATCCCTTCAATCGCCGGCGAAGCTGCTGACCGCGCTCCTGGAGGGCTGCCCACCCTTCGTGGAACGACAGCCCGTCCTCCTCGTAGATCGCCACGGGCAGGTCGATCCTTCGCATCGAGCGCGGCTCGAGCTCGAGGGCGAGCCGAAGATGCAAATCGGCATCCGCGGAAACCCGATAGCGCGTATCGAGCTGCTTTCCCTGCAGCACAGCGCGGGAGTAGAGGACCGCTTGATGACAAACATTGCGAAACAGGCCCCACCGCATCAACGAGGAGGGTTGGTGCCAGCGCTCGACGAATCCGTTCCGGCGTTGCAGGAGGACATCGCCGAGCACGATGCCGCCCTCCGCCAATCCGTCTGCGGCGGTCAGAAACGCCGCAATGTTCGCCAGCGTCGTCGGCCGGACATAGGTGTCGCCTGCATTGAGAAAGTGGATCCAGTCGCCGGTGGTCCGTCGAAGCGCCTTGTTCATCGCCTCGAAGACACCCTGGTCCTTCTCACTCACCCACCAATCGAGATGGTCCGCGAAACGGCGCAGAACCGCGATCGATTCCCCACTCGATCCGCCATCGACGACCAGATGCTCGATCCGCGTTCGCGGATAGGTCTGCCCTCGAACACTGCGTAGCGTCTTCTCGAGGCGCGACGGCTGCTTCAGATGCACCGTGATGACGGTGATCCGCGGACGCGAGCCGTCCTGCGACTCCGCTCCCACCGTGCTCTCCTCGTCGGCGCAGTTCCTATCCATCTCGAAGGCAAACCCTCCGAGACGGCCGCACTGGCCGGCCGCCTGTCAGAACGAGCTCCTGGACGCGTCAGCCATCCAATACCGCAGGTGCCTTTTCTCCAGTCCTCGATTGCTGTGCCACAAGTTTGCTCATGGTGACACGATTCGAAACCGCATAGATTGGAATCTCGAAACGTGTCTCTACACATCATGTTCGGGCCCCGTACATCATGTTCAGGACTCGTACATCTGGGTCCCCAGCCCGGATGCTCGCCGCCACGAGTCACGAGGCTTGGCCCTGACATCGATCAGGTCGATACTAGGGATCCCAGCGCGATACTCCAATATCGTATATAGTTTGTGCCCAAGAACATACATCTAAAGCGACTTGATGTCGCCAGTGAGTCGTTCTGACTGTACCTATCATGATCGAGTCCACCTCGAAAGGGAGAGGCTTTACGTATGAAGACTCCAACGAATCGGTTCCGCCGTACGCAGTTGAGCTCCGGTCTATTGAGCGTCCTCCTCTTGTCGCTGGCAGGATGTGGCGGCAACGCAGGCGAAGGCGGTCCTGCTTCATCGGAGCCAGTTGGCGACTCCCCTGCGGAAACCTCCGGTCCTGAAGTGCCGATCCGGCAGAACGTCTCCGATTTCGTCAACGATCCAGTGCTCGTCGCGGCGTTTCGGCAGGCGACGGAAACGATGCGCAGGAACAGCAGCGCCGACCCGTCCACGGTGGAGTTCCGTACCAGCCTGACCTTTTGGGCCAATACCCACGGCTATTTCGGTACCGGAGGCAATGCAACCAGTTTCGCAGCAACGGTGGCGCGCCGACTACCGCAGTGCTTGAGTTTCTTGACGAGTAGTCCTTACAACTTCTCCACCCAAGAGGCCCGGGAGACTTGTGAGGAATACTACGAAGCCGCCTCTCAGGAGTTCTCTCCAGACGCATTTTCCGACGGCATCTGGGGAACTTGCCAGCACACGACGGACGCAACGCGCACCACGCCGCGTTTTCTACCGTGGCATCGGCTCTACCTCTATTACTACGAACGGACGCTGCGTAAATACGCCGGCAACGATGCTTTCGCCCTACCCTATTGGGACTATTTCGACTATCCCGCCAACGATCCGCCCAACCTCTGGATGCCGCCATTCGTGACCGAGGGCGGAAGTACCACCGCAAACACCTTCTACGACGCGTTGCGCACGGTCTGGCTCAACGAGCAACGGACCAGCATGACTCCGGACAACGCCAGCGCCAAGGATGCGTTTGCAGAGTCAGCCTTCGTCGACTTCTCCAACACGCTGGAAGGTGTTCCCCATGGCGCCATGCACTGTGCGACAGGAAACGGCTGTACCGCGCCGCATATCGGCTGGGTTCCGGTGGCGGGCAATGATCCGCTCTTCTACATGCATCACGCCAATATCGACCGCCTCTGGCAATGCTGGATGAATCGGAAAGCTGGCGGTGAACCCATCGATCTGGACTGGGCCAAGGCCAATCTGGGCATGCCCGAGGAGTGGTATCAAATCAGCTACGACTTCGCCGACGAGAACGGCAATCGGGTCACCAAGACGATCGCCGACGCCTTCAGCCCCGAGGTACTCGCAGTGCGCTACGCTGAAGAAGTCAATTGCCGAATCGACGGCATGCCCATGGATCAGATGCCAACGGAGGCAACCCTGGCGTCGGTGAACGAAGAACTCGCCCAGGCCGACATGGTGATGATGAGCGGCAAGATGGACTTGGCCATGAGGCCATCCAAGGTCGACCTGATCCCAGAGGTCCAGGTGCTGGAGCAGGATCAAATAGCGGCCGAAGAACTAATCGGCACTGTCGGCACGGTCTCAGCCGGCGTCTGGCTGGTGCTCGAGAACATAGTCGTCAAGGAGGCCCCGGCCTATACCTACAACGTCTATATCTATTCGAAGAAAGCACCTGAAAAACGGGCTCTGGTCACGCGTTTCAGCTTCTTCGGCTTTGGCGACCACGGCGACCACGGCGCAGAGGGAGCCTCCGGCTTCGGAACGCGTCGCTACTATCTGAACGACGACATCCAGGAGGTCGGCATCACCGACATGGAGGACATCGCTGTGGAGTTCGTGCCCAACAGCGCCGTCACCGGTGAGCCTCTCGATCAAGACGGCGAAAGCCTGATCAGTGTCGACTCCGTGCGCGTGATGGCTATACCGGGCTCCGGATGACCGGCATCAGTCTGCTCGCGGTTGGGTAGCTGTCCAACTGCGAATTGGGATCAGTGCCGCTGGCGGATCACCGCCAACAACCGAGTCAGGTGTCGGTTGCGGATCCGGTGCGTAGCTGGCGGCCGATACGAGAATAACTTGCCTCTCGCACATGGCGAAGAGGGGAAGCTCGTGGTGCCACGCGCGAACCGAACCAGGTAGGTGAGGAGTCGACCAGTTTCTCAGCCACGCCACGCTTGCTCGTTCTGCGCGGACTCTATCCATGTGGCGGGAGACCCGCGGGCACGACGAGCTCTAGAAAATGCAACCTCGAATCGAGGATCGTAGTCCTACAGATCGAACACCAGCCGCGGGAGAGAAACTCAGCGGCGGACAGTGACGAAAGGAGTACGACAATGGGATCCGGAGGAATAGCGTTTTGGCTCTTCCTGGCTGCGGCAACCGTAGCGGCGCTGACATTCCTGTCGGTCGTCGTATGGACCGAGAACCGACTCAAGGAGCGCAAGGAGTTTTACCGGTACGAGTTCCGCAAACGGTTGGTCGAGGCCGGGAAGATGGACGCCGCGTCGGTGGCCGGTCTGATGCGTTACGAGTACGACCTCAGGCTACGGCAGGGACGACAGCAGCTCCTGGTGGCCTCCTTCGTGAACCTGGGGGCGGGTATCGGACTCTGCTTCGGTCTTCGGTTCATCGAGAACTCGATCTGGATGGTGGGCCTCATCCCGGTCAGTGTCGGTCTCTGCTTGCTCGCCTATGGATTTCTCTTCGCCGAGAAACCGAATCCTGGGCTGCCGCCTGTGGGTTGGTCTCCCGGATCGGATGAGAGGGAATAGTGGCCTGTGCGGAGAGTTCGTTGAAGCCTTGGATGAGGAATTCGTTGACCTGCCAAGGCGCGACGACGAGGAATAGTAGAGCTAGAGCTATTTCGAGGAGAAGCAACACCGGCAGGGTGACGAAGAACCAGCCCAAGGGTCAACGAATTTTGCAAACAGGACACTGAATCGGAGCCTATTCCTTGCAACCGACCCACAAGAGCAGCGGCGACGATGAACGCATCGTCGACCGCGTGCTGGAAGGTGACGTCGATGCCTTCGAAGACATCGTCCTCCGCTGGCAAGGCCCACTGCTCAATCTCGCCTACCGCTTCAGTCGTGATCGAAGCCTGGCAGAAGAGATGGCTCAGGAGGCTTTTCTCAAGGTCTTTCGGAGTTTGGGGCGTTGGCGACGCGATGCGAGCTTCTCCACCTGGATGTATGCGGTGGCCCTCAACCACTATCGAACGATCATGCGACGGCACGTGCCGGACACGGTGGAGCTCCACGAGCTCGACGCAGCCACAGGCGCCGGCGACCTCGCAGGTGAGATGGACCAGGCCGCCGAAGACAGCGTCGTGCGACGGGCAGTGGCGCTACTGCCACCGAAGTATCGCGATGCCGTCGTGGTCTATTACTTCATGCAGCAAGACGTGGCCGAGACAGCAGCTACCTTGGGACTGAGACCTGGAACGGTCAAGGCGCGTCTGCACCGCGCCCGGAAGCTGCTCAAGACCAAGTTGAACGCGTTAGGGCACTCCCTGGCTGCCGCGACGCAGGAGTCCGCGAGATGAAAGAGATCGAGCTGAACGAGATCGAGCTAGAGGAGCTGGAACGCATCCTCACCACCGAGGAGGACCTACAGCCGATGACAGGGTTCTCCACCCGTGTCATGCGGGCGGTACGGGAGGAGGCCACGGCGACGGAACCGATCGCGTTCCCATGGGCTCGCTTTCTTCCCGGTTTCCTGCTCAACGTCGGACTGCTCGTCGGCGCCGTGGTGTGGCTCGCCCTCGAACCCGCCAGCTCCTCGAGCGCGCAACTCATTTCCGCCGAGTGGCTCTCCGATCCGCAAATGCAAGGGTTGCTCTGGGCCACACTGGCGCTAGTCGGATCCGGAGTATTGGCGTGGACTGCCTCGCGATGGGCCGCACCCCGGCGAACGGCGTCGTATTGAGCGCGGATGCTCCGCGACCCCAGCCAACCCCACGCCGTCGAAGCTCATTTGAGATCAAGGGTACCGGCGGCTCCAAGGCTCGTGTCCTCGACGATTGCGTTCGACGATGAGATGGTTTCGGCAATTCCTGCGCAATAAGAAATAGGGGCCGGTACCGCGCCGACGGATCGCCGTAGCTCCACCCAATCCAAGGAGCGCAGATGATCCCGAAAGCCATCCCCTACGTCACTCTTCTGTTGCTGGCAGTCGGCTGGACGAGCACCGATGCCGTCGCCGAGAACAGCATTTCCGAGCTCGGTGCTACCGGTGACGAGTTTCAGGTCAACACCACGACCACCGACTCCCAGGGACAGCCTACGGTCGCGGCGGAAGCCGACGGAGACTTCGTGGTCGTCTGGGGAAGCAGCGCATCCGCAGGTACCGACTCCGATGGCGCCAGCGTCCAAGCTCAGCGCTATGCCTCGGATGGATCGCCCCAGGGCGGCGAACTCCAGGTCAATACTTACACCACGGGCTCCCAGAGGAGAGGAGTCGTGGCGTTCGGCGCCGACGGCAATTTCGTGGTCGTTTGGGACAGCGATGGCTCTGCCGGCACAGACACGTCGTCTCTGAGCATCCAGGCGCGACGTTATGCGTCCGACGGCTCGCCCTCGGGAGATCAGTTCCAGGTCAACACGTACACGACGTTGATCCAGAACTTCCCCCAGATCGCGGCCGATGCCGACGGCGATTTCGTGGTCATCTGGAACAGCCTCGGCTCTACCGGTGCGGATGTCGGGAGCTTCAGCGTACAAGGTCAGCGCTACGCCTCCGACGGATCGGCCCTGGGAGATCAGTTCCAGGTCAACTCCTACACCACGAACACTCAATTCACCGCCGATGTCGACGCCGAGGCGGACGGCGACTTCGTGGTCGTCTGGCAAAGCTATGGTTCGGCGGACACGGACTCGAGCGGATTCAGCGTGCAAGGACAACGCTTCGCCTCCGACGGCTCGCCTCGGGGTGGCGAGTTCCAGGTCAACACCTACACCACCGGCAACCAGGGTACACCCAGCGTCGCTGTGGAATCGGACGGCGCGTTCGTCGTGGTGTGGGACAGCGAAGGCTCTTCAGGTTCGGACGCGACGGATCACAGCGTTCAGGGTCAGCGCTATGCGTCCGACGGTTCTGCGATCGGTGACCAATTCCAAGTCAACTCCTACACCACCTCACGCCAAGTGAAGCCGACCGTGGCGTGGGACGATGCAGGTACGTTCATGGTGACCTGGGAGAGCGGCTACGATTCACTGTCCGAGAATGGCCCCGACGGCTCCGACGAAAGCATTCAAGGACAGCGGTACGCCGCAGACGGGTCGGCCGTTGGAGACGAGTTCCAGATCAACTCCTACACAACGGAAACCCAGGAGACACCTCAGGTAGCGGGCTCCGGCCAGGGCGACGGCGTCCAGGCCACACGGATGCCCGTTGCGGAATTCGAGGCCAACTGGGCGTATATCGTGGTGGGCGCTCTCGCATGGAACCTGAAGAGCTGGACAGCTCTCATGCTGCCCGATCGGTTCGGAGCCTGCTGGCTCCTGAACATGGAGTTCCGAACGTTTCCGGACGAAGTGATGCTCGTCCCAACTCAGATCCTCCGGAGTGGGCGGCGCCTGATCTACCGGGTTCTGAGCATCAATCGATGGACACCCTTGTTGTTGGATGGAACTCGGTATCTCCGCCGCATGAAACCTGTGTGATCCCTGCTTGAGACGGGCCTGGCTGCGATACCCGGTGCACACGTGCGCCTGCCCAGGCTCCAGCAGGAGCTTGTCCTGCACAAACCGCTGCAACCGACGGAGTCTTCGGCGCCCTGCTTCGCTCATCCGCTCTTCGAGTCGCCAACAAGACGTTTGACGCTCGGAAATCACCATCTTCATTGAGGCTTGCGGCTACCATGCTTCTCAGCGCTAGTTTTGGGACTAGCCTGCTCAAGGTTGCCTGCGCTCAGTCGTTGAAAAAGCGTGACTCAAACCTCGAGGTTCGGCCGCCGTACTCCTTCTCGATGGCCAACAACAAGCTTCTTTGTCTCATGATCCTCGGCTGGGTGATCCTCACGGCGGCGTGCTCCGAGGCGCCGAGTCGAATCGACGATCATATCGGCGGTCGCGAACCGACTGCTAGCGGGCCGGCGAGCACCCCCGCGGCGTCTGGACCCTACTTCGGCCTCGAGGGTGGTGACACCCCACAGGTTCTCCTCCCAGGGTTCATCTCGACGACCCTTTACGACCTCAATGGCACGTCTCCTCCGGACGGCAGGGAGTTCTTTTTCACCGCGGGTGGCGGCGAGACCATCGTCCACACTCGGTTGCAAACCGACGGTAGCTGGAGCGCCCCAGAGATCGCGCCTTTCTCTGGCTGGTATGAGGAATTCGATCCGCTCTTCTCACCCGACGGAGAGCGTCTCTATTTCAGCTCGCGCCGGCCGGCAGACAATGACACCTCGGAAAACGGCGTAGCCAGCAATCTATGGTTCGTGGAGCGCGCAGGAGATTCCTGGGGGGAGCCACGCCCGGTGAGCCTGCCGATCGATACGGATCGTGGCAACTTCTACAGCTCGTTGACTCACGACGGTGACATCTATTTCAACAAGAATCACCCGGGGTATTGGTCGGACATCCACCGAGCGGTGAAGACCGAGGAAGGCTATGAGATCGAAAGGCTCAGCGACGCGGTCAACTACCGAGGGACCGATGCGGATCCGTTCGTCTCGCCGGACGGCGACTATCTGATCTTCCGCTCCAACCGCCCTGGCGGCGTTGGGCGGGCGGACCTCTGGATCAGCTTCAACGTCGATGGCGAGTGGACGGAGGCCCAGAACCTCGGTGCACCGATCAACTCGCCAGCGACGGACTATTGCCCCTTCGTGACCTTCGATGGCCGGTTTCTGATCTTCACCAGCGAGCGCTTCATCGAGACCTTCCACGCCGACACCATTGGGGATTTCGACGACATGCTGGCCAAATCTCGCGGGTGGGACAACGGACGGGGCAATCTCTACTGGGTCAGCACGGACTTTCTGGACGAGTTGCGTCCCTCGGCGGCCCGGTAGCCTGGCCCCATTCAGTAGCGACCGCCACTTGATTCCGAGTAGAGCACGCTCGGACCGGTGACCTTCTCGAGAGGCTAAGCGCACCGACTTCGTGCGCCGCAAAACCTGGGGATCAGAATGGCGTACTAGGTGGCGACACGGATATATCCACTCACGGATATAGTGATCCTCACCATGACCCGACCTGAACACGACTTCGACCCCCGCAGCGCCTTGCCGTTGCGTCCCTTGCTCTTCGAGATCTTGGTACTGCTGCACCAGCAGAAGCGTCACGACTACGCCTAGCCACGCTCGGGTACGAGTCATTCGTGAGTCCGCAGATCGCCGAGAGACCGGTCGCGGAACGGCCCGCTCGCCGACAAACCGACCTCCAGATCTGCGTCTCGACCTCAGGGCTCTTCCCCAGCCCACAGCAACCCGTGCCCAGCTTCGAATCCGTCGGCAAAGATCGACGGATCGACGGCTGCGCTAGATCGCACCTCTACGGACCCGATGTCACACCCGTCGCCACCGACGGGGTCCGGCACGTCGGGAAGATTCACCGGCCTTCGGCCGGTTGTGGCATTGCCATTTCCACGCTGGTCACTAGCAGCGTCTGGACAGTGGCCCTGATCGATCAGCGGAGAAAGCGGCGTCAGGAGCGGGGCGTGGGTCAAAGTCGGGCCACCGTGGTCGCCAAGCGGGCCTAGCCAGGCCTCGAGCGGAGCGGCGGACGTCCCAACAAAGTTTCCGTCGCTATTGGGAGTACCGGCCGGAATCAGCGATGAGCATCCCTCGTTCGAGGCAAGGAACGTCGAGTTGATCGCGAGAAGATCCGGGGGTTCCTCCAGGCACGCGATTTCGGGATGGCCCGAGACCCCGAAATCGAGGTTACCTGCGACCACGGTACTCTCGATGGTCACGTACAGGGGTTGTGTCGGCTTGCGTGACAGTCTGACACCGCCGCCGCCCTGGATACCCGACGGGTCCGTAGCGACGTTTCCCGTAATCGTCGTATCGCGCAGGGTGACGATCGTCGGGACGAGCGTCCCGGAGGAGACGCTGATCCCTCCGGCGGATCCGTTGGAGATGTTGCCGCTCAAGGTGCTGCCCTCAACCCACAAATCCGCGGAAACTGCTCTGAGACCCGCACCTGTTCCGTTTTCATGCTCGGCTCGATTACCGACGAAGGTGGATCCGAAAACCCGCAAGACGCTTCCCCGGTCGTGCACGAAGAGGCCACCACCTCCCGACGGGCCCTCTGATACGTTCTCCGCGAAGAGACAGTCGCGCACGGTCACTCTAGCCAGGGCGGAGGTCGCACTCGAAACGTACAGCCCCCCAGCACCATTGATCGCGCGGTTGCCGATGAACCGCACCCGCCGAAAGATCGCCTCATCACCCGGAGCAACACGGGCACCGCCCCCCCTATAGCTATTCTCCGGAAAGCTAGTTTCCGGCGAGAGGCCGTTCGTCAAGCTCAGATCTTCGATCAGGACCCAGCCATCGTCTCCTGGGGAATCGATTTCGAGCGGCCGGTAGAGGGTATCCCCGTCGATGGCAAGGTCGAGAGCGCCGGGGCCGTGCACTGCCAACGGTGCCGCGATCGCCGGTAGATGATCCGTGAGCAGAATGATCGCGGGCAGCGTGAGGTCGAAGTCGATACGGTCTGGGCCATCGCCACTGACGCAGTCTCCGTAGGCGATATCGTCATTGGCGGCCGTGATGGCCTCGCGAAGTGAACACAGACCGTCGAGGAGGTCGAGGTCGATCGCCGTGTCGACCGTGATCGTCGCCCCGTGGACAGGCGAGATCACGACGAGGATTGTCACGACCCAGAGGGTCGTCAGTAAGAAAACGGTCGAGAGTGAGGTGCTGCGGCGGAATCGGTTCACTGCGAGTCTCCTGCAGGCTGGCGCATCGCCAGTGCGGTTCCGGGCCCGGACCATCCAGGGCCGTCATTCACTACAGACGAAACGGCGCCGGAAAACCGATCAGCTCGGTCGCCGCCATGTGCTACCCTACATGGAGAAATTGCCATGAATCTCTCCGAAGAACCCGTGACGCAATGGCTCCAGGAGGCAGCGTCTGGGGACGCGCAAGCTGCCGGCCGCATCGCCGGTTGGGCCTATGCGGAGCTCGAGGGGCTCGCCGCGAGCCGATTGCGCCGCTATTTCGGCACGACCGACGTCACGCTGGAACCGGCGGCGCTGGTCAGCGAAACTTTCCTCAAGCTGCTGCGCCATCCAACCGTGTTCGAGAACCGCCGACATTTCTTCGCCTTCGTCGGTAAGGTGATGCTGCGGGTGCTGATCGACTACCGACGAGCGCGGGCCAGCGAGAAACGCGGAGGCGACCGGATCCGCGTGAGCCTGACCGAGGTTCGTGGTTCCGCCGCGCCCGCGATCGATGTGCTCGCCTTCGAGCAGGCGCTCGAGCGGCTCGAGAGTCTCGACGTCCGCAAGGCCGAAGTGACGCGGCTACGCGTGCTATGGGGACTCTCGATGGACGAGATCGCCGACGTCTTGGAGGTCTCCCTACCCACGGTCGGGCGTGATTGGCGCTTCGCTCGCACCTGGCTGGCCGAGGAGCTGAAGCTGTGAGCGAGACAGACGATTCGAATCTCGCCCAGCTCGAGGAGCTCTTCCACCAGCTGGTAGACCTCGATGAAGCTCGCCGTATCGAGATCTTGGCACCCTGGCGGCGAAGCGATCCAGAGCTGGTCTCCGAGGTGGAGCGCTTGCTCGACCGTGCGGACCGAAGACGCGACCTCTCTGCCTTGCACCCGCTTCTGACATCGATAGATGATGCGACGGGCCTGCGCGTCGGTGCGTACCGCCTGACCGAGCTCATCGGCGAGGGCGGTATGGGTGAGGTCTACCGGGCCGAGCGTGACGACGGGCAGTACTCGCAGACCGTCGCCGTCAAACTGATCCGAGCGGGCCTGGCGACGACGGAGCTGCGCCGGCGTTTTCGCTCCGAGCGCCAGATCCTCGCGCGCCTGGAGCATCCAAATATCGCAAGGCTGGCAGACGGCGGCATGACGACCGAAGGCTCCCCGTACCTCGTCATGGAGTACGTCGAGGGTCAGCCGATCACCGAGTTCTGCGATTCCCGTCGAGTCGGCGTCGCGAGACGTATCGGTCTGTTCCTGACGGTATGCCGAGCCGTCGCGCATGCGCACCGCAACCTCGTAGTACACCGAGACCTCAAGCCATCGAATATCCTGGTGAGTGCGGATGGCGAGGTCAAGCTACTGGACTTCGGGATCGCCAAACTCTTGTCCCTGGAGGGCGACGAGCAACCCGGGACCGAACGGACCCTGGTTCCCATGCTGACCCCCGGCTACGCCAGCCCGGAGCAAGTACGTGGGGAGCCCGCGACAATAGCTACGGACGTCTACTCGCTGGGTCTGCTGCTCTACGAGCTGCTTTCGGGTCGACGTGCTCAGGATCCACAAGACCTCTCGCGCGCCGCCCTTGAGCACGCGATTTGCGAAGAAGAGCCGGTGCGACTCAGTGACGCGCTGGCGGTCGGCCGCACGGAGGAAGTGGAGACTCGGGTCAGCTCCCGAGGCGCCTCGTCGCTTCGGCGACTACGCAAGCAGCTGGCGGGCGATCTCGACGTCATCGTCGCCACAGCCCTGCGAAAGGAACCAAACCGCCGCTACGCATCGGCCCGCAGCTTGGCAGAGGATCTGGAACGTCACGTAACCGGCCAACCAGTCACCGCTCGCCCCGACACCTGGAGCTACAGGGTCGGCAAATTCCTCGGCCGTCACCGCTTGGGAGTTGCCGCCTCGGCTGCTGTCGGTGCTGCCTTGGTGGTGGGACTTCTCCTCGCCCTCATCGGTTTGGACCGAGCCCGTACCGCTGAGCAGAGGGCGCTCGACGAAGCCGCGGCATCGGACGAGATCGTCGAGTATCTCGTCCAGCTCTTTCAGGCCAACGACCCCGGCGAGACTCTCGGTGAAACGGTCACGGCACGCGACCTGCTGGAGCGCGGCGCAACGCGAATCGATGACCGACTCTCAGACCGCCCTGCCGTTCAGGCTCGGTTGCTGCACGCAATGGGCCGCGCCTACAGGAGCCTCGGCCTCTATCCGCCTGCGATCGAGCTGGAAGAACGCCGGCTCGGGCTCGTGAGCGCTCATTTCGGCCCGGGCTCGGTGGAGACGGCAAGAGCACTCGTCGCGCTGTCCAGCCTGGCACGGAAGACGGCTGACTACGATCGCGCCCTCGACCTGTCAAACCGTGCGATCGAGATCCTCGAAAAGGCGGCGGGCGTCAGTTCCGCACAGATCCAGGGCGATCTCGCCGAGGCCCTCGGGAGCCTTGCGATCGCCCGGTCGGAGCGCGGCCAGCTGGCGGAAGCTGGCCTCCTCTTCGAACGCGCGCTCGAGATCCGCGAGCACACCGCGGGCCCGCCGAGTGGCCTCCGAACAGCGCTCAACAATCTGGCAACACTGCGCTGGTACCAGGGTGAGGCCAGAAAGGCGCGAGAACTGTATCTCCGTGCCTTGTCTGTCGCTGAGGACGAGTTCTCGGGCGACCATCCCGAGATCGCCAACCTCTTGAACAATCTGGCGTTGGTCTATCGCCGCGAGGGCGATACCGACGGCTCGATCGCGGCGCACGAACGGGCGCTCGAGATGCGAACACGGATCCTGGATGCCGACCATCCCGACATTGCCGAGAGCCTCAACAATCTCGGGGATCTCCTGCGACAACACGATCAGCTCGAGAGAGGTCGGAAGATGCTGGAACGTGCTCTCGAAATCCGTGAGCGTAGGCTCGGAGCGGAGCATGACCACGTCGCGACCACCCTCAACAACCTGGGCTTGGCTCACTTGGAGCTCGATGATCCGTCAGCTGCTCGGCCTCTGTTCGAACGCTCGATCTCGATCTTTATGCGCAACCTGGGACCGGACCACGTAACTCTCACCTATCCCAGGTCGGGTCTCGCCCGCACCCATGAGGCGCTCGGCGACCTAGCGGCCGCGGAGCAGGGCTTCCTCGCGGTGGTCGACATCCGGCGCAAGCGACTTGGTGACGGCCATCCCGGCTTGGCTTCGGCACTTCGCGACTACGCCCACTTCCTACGCAACCACGGCAGACTGACGGAGGCAGAGGCAGCCGAACGGCAGGCCGACGGGGAGACTGCAGATTGATCGGGTACGCAGCGATTCCCGCAAACGGATGCGCCGGTGTCCTGAGAAAGTCCGAACCGACCTCGCCGAGGATCTGGATGATCTGTTCTTCGCTGAATCCGCTCTTGCGCATTCACTACCTCCTTCGCCGGCCCAGACTCTCATTTCTCGTGGACCGTTTTGGGGATAGCAGGTCACTCTCACACACAGGTATTGAACGATTCAGCACAACTAGATGAGAAGCAATGCCCTCTGCAAGGTAGGCCGGAGCATATCTCCCGCAGGTCCCGGTCCGCCACCGTACAGGGGCAGTTTCGAAACACCCGGAAGCGACATACCTGACCGGATTCTATATTGAGCGCGCGGAAGCGTCTCAGGCAAGTTTCTCTCGCCGGGAAACTCTGGGATCGGAACAGCGTATTAGGTGCCGACACGGATATATCCACAAATGGATATAGTCGTCACCATGACCCGATCTGAACACGACTTCGACACCCGTAGCGCCTTGCCGCTGCGTCCCTTGCTCTTCGAGATCCTGCTGCTTCTGCACCAGCAGGAGCGTCACGGCTACGCCTTGATGCGAGATCTGGCCGAGTCCTCCGACGGACGATTCAGTCTCGGACCCGGCACTCTCTATCGGACGCTCAAGGACTTGCGCGACCGCGGCTGGATCGAGCAGAGCGAGGCGCGTCCGGCTCCGGAGCTCGACGACGAACGGCGACGGTACTACCGGCTGACGGAGCTCGGAAGGCAGGTCGCTTCCGCGGAGGCGGCTCGGTTGGAGTCTCTGGTTCGTGAAGCGCGTACCGGCAAGCTCCTGCCTTGGAGGAAGTCCGGCTGATGGCACGCGGCGACACAGGTTCTCGCAGCGAGGGGCTCTATCGCACCCTGCTTTGGCTCTATCCCCGAGAGTTTCGCGCCGAGGCGAGCTCGGAGCTGCGCTGCCTGTTCCGCGACGCCTATCGCGATGCCTTCTCCACTCGCCGCGTCGGCGGCCGTCGGTCACCCTGGAGTACCCGCGTCGGGTTCTGGCCCAAGATCCTGCTCGACCTGGTGTCGAGTGCTCTGGCCGAACATCGTCAACGTCTGTGGCCCCACCAGCCGTCGCGGAACTACGCATCACCCCCTCCAGATCGCGAAAAAGGAACACGAATGGATACCCTGCTCCAAGACCTCCGTAGCGCCGTGCGCAGCCTCCGCGCTACCCCGAGCCTGACCATCGTCGTCGCACTCACGCTGGCCCTCGGCATCGGTGCCAACACGGCCTTGTTCAGCATCGTCCACGAGATCCTTCTTCGCCCGCTGGCAATCTCCGAACCGCAGAGGGTGGTCGCGATCTTCACCAGCGACTTCAGTAGCGGGCCCTTCGGTGCTACGTCGGCACCCGATTTTCGCGACTTCCGCGACCAGAGCCGATCTCTCGAAGGAGTGACAGCCTTTCGCTCCGGGGTGCCTCTGATCCTCGGGGGCAGCGAGCGACCCCAGAGTCTCTCGGGTGCCGTGGTGTCTGCCGAGTACTTCTCGGTTCTCGGTGTCGAGGCCCATCGCGGCCGCTTGCTCGCGCCTTCGGACGGCGATGCCGGCGCACCGGTGCGGGTCGTGCTGAACCATGGCTTGTGGCAAGACCGCTTCGGCGCCGACGATGCTGTGATCGGTACGTCGATCGTGCTCAACGACCGACCGGTCACTGTGATCGGTGTCGCATCGCCCGACTTTCGCGGAACATCCCTTGCCCCGGCGCCGGACGCCTGGCTCACGCTCCGCCAAATCGCATGGCTGATGCCCGGTCGAGGCGAAGGCTTGCTCGAGAACCGGGGCGCCCGATGGCTATCCGTGGCAGGACGCCTGGTACCTGGTTTCGATCGGCAGCAAGCACAGGTAGAGATGACCGCGATCATGGCGCGGCTGGCCGCAGAATATCCAGATACCAACCTGGGCACGTTGGAACAACCCGATGCTCCAAGGCCGATCCGCGTCGTCGCAGCCGCCGAAGCAGCGCTCGGCGCGGGTAGCCGATCGAGTGCCGAACAACGCGCCAAGCTGCTGATGGGCACCGTCGGTCTGGTGCTGCTGACGGCGTGCGCCAACGTCGCCAACCTGCTGATGACCCAGGGCAAACGACGGCAGGGCGAGCTGGCCATGCGTCTCTCTCTTGGCGCCAGCCGTGGTCGGTTGATCCGGCAGCTACTCACCGAAAGCTTGCTGCTCAGCTTGCTTGGCGGCGTGATCGGCGTCGGCGTCGCGATCGTCCTCGGTCGCCTGCTGATCCCCTGGGGACTGGCCGACGCCATTTCCAGCACGGCGGTGGTGGAGTCCACGGCCGTCCACTTGCCGGTCCTTCTCTTCGCCCTCGGCGCGTCCGTGGCCACCGGCTTGCTCTTCGGCCTGCTACCGGCTGTATGAGCGACCCGCCCGGACCTCGCCCAGGCGCTCAAGCCGGCCGGCGCAGGTGGCGACGGACGATCCGGTCCGGGCTGGAGCCGCGATGCGTTGATCGTCGCGCAGGTTGCTGGCTCGATCGTCCTGCTGATCGGCGCTGGACTCTTCGCGCGCAGTCTGCAAGAGACCTATGCCCTGGATCTCGGCTTCGAGCCCGACCAGGTGCTCCTGGCTTCCTACGATCTCCGGGACCTCACGACGGAGCCCGAACGGCTCGGCGCCGCACACGAAGCGCTGCGCGAGAGGATCCTGGCTTTGCCAGGCGTCGAGGTCGCGGCAACAGCTCGGCTGATTCCCGTCTCGTCCGGTGGCAGCCGTTCGACGGTGCAGGTCGAGGGATATGAGCCCGCCGAAGGCGAAGACATGGAGCTCAACCTCAACTTGGTGTCGCCCGGCTACTTTCAGGCTCTGGGCATCCGCTTGCTGGCAGGCCGTGGTTTCTCCCAGAGCGACGACCGGCAAGCACCCCAGGTAGTGATCGTCAATGAGGCCTTCGCCGATCGCTACTGGCCGGGTCTGTCGCCGGTCGGTCGTCATCTCTACGCCGGTGACATGCCTATCGAGGTCGTCGGGCTCGTCGCCACTGGCAAATATCGAAGCTACCGGGAGGATTCTCTTCCCTACGTCTACTATCCCCTGGCCCAGCGCCAACGCACGGCCGTCACGCTGGCAATCCGCACCCACCTATCGCCCCTCGAGCTGGCGACGAGTGTTCGGCAGACTCTCGAGGCCAACCTGGCCGGTGGCATCCTGCACGAAATCGGTACCCTCGAGGGACACCAAGAAGCCGCTCTGAGACAGGAGACCAACCTCGCGATCCTGGTCGGTGCGTTGGGCCTGCTGGCACTCCTGATCGCGGCGGTGGGTGTCTACGGCGGCATGTCCTACGCAGTCTCGGAGCGTTCCCGCGAGTTGGGCATCCGCTTCGCCCTCGGCGCGCGACTCGGCGATGTTGCGCTCCGCCTGCCGCACCGATTTCCGAGAATCGGATGGCCGCCCTTCCTCAACGGTCGCGGAGGACAAATCAGCCCCTCGCTGTAAAGCAGTCAAGGTGTGGAGGATCGCACCGAAGTCCTTTGGGCGATCGGAGGGCCTTTTCGCCAGGCAGGTATCGAGCAGCTGGCCCAGGCTCTGCGGCAGATCATCGCCCGGCTGGAGAGCTGTCGGTGAGGCAAAAACCGTGGCCTTCAGCGAGGCGAGAGATGTCACGCCGCGAAAAGGCCGGCGGCCGGCGAGCATCTCGTAGAGAATGACGCCGAACGAGAAGATGTCGACCCGAGAGTCAGTCGGTTCACCCAGGGCCTGCTCTGGCGCCATATAGGCCACCGTGCCGACACCGATATCGAGATCCGTGCCGAGACTCGACACGAACGTCTTCTCGTCTTCGAGGTCCGGCTTGATTCTCGGATCCAGCTTGGCGAGCCCGAAGTCGAGCACCTTGACCCGATCCGTAACGTCCAGCATCACGTTCTCGGGCTTCAGATCACGATGGATGACGCCCCTGAGGTGCGCTGCTGCCATGGCTTCGGCCAGCTGCAACGCGATCTCGATCGCCCGCTGCCAAGGTAGCTTCCCCTCGCTTTGGAGCTCCGCGCGAAGAGAACGGCCTTCGATCAGCTCCATCACGATGACGTCGGAGTCGCGATGACGAAGGATGTCGAAGATCGTGACGATGCCCGGGTGATCCAGGCTCGAGGCTGCCCGCGCCTCGTTGACCAAACGTCTCCTCCGTCGCGCATCCTCAGTTCGAGCGGGCGACAGCACCTTGAGCGCTACCTCTCGACGGAGGTCGGGATCGGAGGCATGGAATACGACACCCATACCTCCGCGCCCGATCTCTCGGATCACTTCGTACTTCGAGACCTGCTGGCCAATCATGTGACCCACAGTCTAGATCATCTGATCTACGTTCCCCATTTGCCAAGAGATATAAATCAAGTTGAAACTCTTTGGGGCCCGCCGGGGTCGATTCTCCTCGAGTAGCGCTCAGAGGTATCGAATCCAACGCCCAACAACCGACGGCTACGAGCTGGGCAGGGTTTCGGCGATGTCCGCCTGCGCGCTACGGGTCGGACGGCCCACGGGTCGAGCTCGACCAGGCGTTGACGTTGCCCGACTCGAAACCGTCGACGAAGATCGTGGCTCCCGATGGAGTACCGGTGCGGAGCGGGCCACCTCGACCCGTACCCCATAGGACGACGGCGCCGGAGCTGGACGGAAGATCGTAGGCGACCACGCCGCTCGAGGCGGTGCCGATCACCAATTCGAGATCCGGATCCTGATCTAGGTTGGCCAGCGTCGGGGCCGCCAGACCGCCGTTCCAATCGCCGCTAAAGGGCGCCGGCAGATCCATGGCGTGCAGAGAGTTGCCGGCCGAGTCGAGCACGTGCAGCTGCCCGACACGGTTGCCTGTTTTCTCCGGCCACGACGTAAAGAGGACTTCGGCGCTGCCATCGCGGTCGATATCCACGACCACGGGCTCGCCGGCAAAGCGGATACCGACTCCGGGAACGCTGTAGGGCCAGTTGCCGTGCTCGGTCTTGTCCAGCCAGTACGCGTGCACCTTGCCGTCGTATGAAGAATAGAGAATCTCCCGCTCGCCGTCACCGTCGAGGTCGGCCAGCACAGCGTTGGTGACCGAATTCTCGATCACGTGGTAATCCTGCGATAGCGGACCGGTGCCGGGGCCAGCCTGGGGGATGACGGTCCAGTCATAGCCGGCGCCGCTCCATCGGGTGCGGTCGAGCTCGAGGATGAACGGCAGGTAGTAGAGATCCCCTGCGGGATCGCCGACCGAGCAGTCGTAGACGTCGCCGACGACGACGATCTCGAGGCTGCCGTCGCCATCCATGTCGGCGATCGATGGCGCGGCGTTGGCAAAGTTGGGCCGATGCTCGGTTCCGCACATGGCGAAACCTCGAAGATCAGCCTCGTGGTCGACGTGGACTCCGACCTGGCTCCAGACACGATTTTCGCCATAGATCGCGTTGGCCGGAATCTGATCGCCGGCCGGATCGAGGGTCGTGATGTAGTGGGTGTCGGTGGGACCGACGATCTCCGCGATACCGTCACCGTCGAGATCGGCGATGGCCATGTTCTGGTTGTACATACCGGCACCGAAACCGGGCTCACCGGAACGGCGGGCAGGCCATCCCGGGCGAACGCTCCCGCCGGCCTGGTAGACGCTCATCTGCTCCGTGCCGCCGGAGCTGGCACGAGCGACCAGGATCTCGAGCTGACCGTCGCTTTCGAGATCGGCAGCCGCCAGCGTCCGGATCTCACCGCTGCCGAATGGGTTCCGCGACCAGACTTCCCCGCCGAGGTGATCGTAGACCGTGAGTTGATCGCTGCCGCGCCCGACGACGATCTCCAGATCGCCGTCAGCGGTGAGGTCGGCCACGACGACACTCGCCCAAGAGCGGCTACCGTTGGACGCACGCCACTCGAGCGATCCGGTGGCCCCGTCGAGGCTGACCAGATCGTAGGAGGCCCAGATCACCTCTACCTGGCCATCTCCATCGATGTCGGCCACGGAGGGTGAGCCGTACCAGCCCGTTTGGCACCACGAGTTGAAGCAACCGCCGCGTTGCCATTTGAGCACCGGCTCCGCCACGCCACCCGCGGTCGACACATCTGCCCAGAGCAAACCGCTGGCCAGCACCAGAGCGAGCATCACGTTTTTGACCATCACCATCGGAGATCCTTGTTTCGGTCGTATTCCGTTGATCAATTCTACGGTCACTGCACTGGACGTGGACGGCGGCCGGCTCGAGGCACAGGCCCTGACACTCTACTGTCGATTCGGGCCGCTATCTCGAGTTCGTCGTTCGGAGCGCTTCCTCGACCGCCGCCTGGGGCCGGATCGAGCTGCCGATGTCCGGGGAGCCGAGGGCTCGTTGGTCGAATCGGAGCAGCTGGAATCCAAGATGGATCCAAATCTGGTTCTCCACCACGCACGATTAGGTCCGCCTGACCGCGCGACGGCCACGCTCCATGAGGCGGAACCGACCCGAGGTTTGGCGGTCGGGTTCGCGGTCTCTCGACCGACAGGTCCTGGACCTTGACGTCGCTCGAATTCATCAGTTCGTGACCGGCTGGATTGCAAGCCGATGCGCCCAGGCGCCGGCAGCCCGGTCCCTTTTCCGGCATCGGCCGGCATTCCGCTCTTCGACGAAAGGACCGTTCATGCTCGAGACCGTCGCGCTGACCTACGGTGACCATCTGGCCCTCGATGGCCTGAACCTGAAGGTCGAGCCCGGGGAGGTTTTCTGCCTTCTCGGGGCCAATGGTGCTGGCAAGACCACCACCATTCATCTGTTTCTGGGATTCCTCGAGGCGAGCTCGGGCCGCGCCCTGGTCGATGGCCTCGACGTTGCCCGGGAGCCTTTCGAGACCAAGCAACGACTCGCCTACGTCCCCGAGGGCCTCCATCGACTCACGGTGGACTCGTTCTTCGGCTGCGCCCTGCAGCAACCGAAAGCCAACGATCGCACTCTCTTCGTCGCCCTGGGAGACTGACTCGAGAGACGCCACGAAACCGCGTCGCTCATCAGTATTCGCAAGACGCCGCGCCGCGCCGAGATCGAAGTCCCGAATCGCGGTCCAGAAATCGCTGCGATCCAGAGGAGTCCTCTCCGGTTCTTCGGCCTTCTCCACCGTCAGGCCGTCCGGTGTCGCGATCAGGAAGGCCAGGACTTTCCAGCCAACCACGCAGAGGAGGGCGGCAAGGGCTAGCCTCAGCCCTCGCCGCGCAAGGCCCGCTCGGCCCCTCACGTCATTCCTCTCGTCCCGCCAGAGTCAAGATACTCAGGATCTGCCAGGTGTCGTCGACCTTCATCAGTCCGAAGTGATGGAGGAAGACCATGCCTCCTCCCCGCAGTTCCACACCCACCGTCGCGAGGTAGCCCTCGATCACCTCCACCCAACGAACCGTCATCTTCCGTTGCTGACCACCGATCTTCCCGGCCGAGATCAAACCCAAGTACTGTTCACGGTCGAAGACGCGAAGGCCGCCGGAGGTAGGCAGGTACTGCCGGCTCTCGGCATGTAGAGAGCGGCCGATGCGATCGACGTCCCGGGCGTCTGCGCCACCGGCGAAGTCCTCGACGACTTTCTGGATCGCTGCCCGCTCCGCGCCATCGCTGGTTTCGGCGGCTGAAACCGAGACGAGTACGCAAAGCGTGGTCAGCAGGACGAGTGGAAGTGAAGTCCTGAGGTTCATGGCAATTCCTTTCATGGTTGGGACTTTCTTGGTTGGGAGCAGCTACGGCCCGAGGCCGGAGCATCGACTCAACCTAAGGGGAGCCCGCCCATGCGTCCTGTAGGAAGCGCAGAAATTTCCTATCGTTTTTCTATCGTCCGGAGGCTGGCGACCGCCGCTCTCTATACTCGCGACATGAAGCTACCGAGCACAGCCAGAGCCTCGGCATGGATGACGAACCCCTGAGCCGCCGCCTCGAGTGCTCGGAATTCCGCATCGCTGGCTGGCGAGTCGAACCACGGCTCGGTCGCATCACGCGAGATGGCGCGTCGATCCGGCTCGAGCCCAGGGTGATGGAGGTACTGCTCCTGCTGGCTGAGCAGCCAGGCCAGGTCCTGTCCCGCAGGGCTCTGCTCGAAGCAGCCTGGCCTGACGTGGTCGTCGGTGACGACGCGCTGTCGCTCGCAGTTTCGAAGTTGCGCAGAGCCTTCTCCGACGACCGGCGGGAGCCCAAGTACATCGAGACCATCCCGAAGACCGGCTACCGGCTCATCGCAGAGGTCACCGAGCTCGACGCCGGCATCCACGATGCTCCGAACCCCACCTCGCTTCAGTCACCGAGCCCGGGGGCCGGTTGGTGGCGCTGGGGAGCTATGGCGCTGGTCGCCCTCGGCATCCTCGGTCTCGCGAGCGCGGCGCTCGTGCGACCCAAACCGCCCAACCGAGTCGAGACGCAGGCCTTGCTACCGTCGCAGCTGACCAGCCTTCCCGGGCGGGAGCAGCACGCTGCGCTCTCCCCGGAAGGCGATCGGGTGGCGTTTTCTTGGGTCGATGCGGAGGAGCAGAACGCTGACATCTACGTGCAGGCGATCGAGGCAGGCTCGGCGATGCGCCTCACCGACAATCCAGCGCCCGAGCTCGGCCCGACCTGGTCCTCCGACGGGCAACACATCGCATTTCTACGCTACACCCCGGAGGGGTGCACGATTGTCGTCGCTGCCTCCGGCGGCGGCGACGAACGGCAACTCGCAGCCTGTGGACCCAATCCCTCGGCCGATCTCGCCTGGTCCCCCGATGGACGGTGGCTGGCCTTCCCCAACCGCGACAGTCCGGACGGCCCATCGAGCCTCTACCTCCTCTCCGTCGAGGGCGGGACGAAACGCCGCTTGACGGCACCGCCTGTCGACCTGGATGGCGATCACGATCCCGCATTCTCGCCGGACGGAACACAGATCAGCTTCGTCCGCTCCCGTTCCAGAGGACAGGGCGAGCTCTTCGTGGTGCCCTTCGAGGGAGGCGATGCGGTGCAGCGCACCTACGACGATCGTTGGATCGCCGGCCATGCCTAGGGCCCGGGCGGCGACAGCTTGATCTTCTCGTCCACCCGCCTCGGATTCTTCAACCTCTGGCGGGTCGGCGCTGAGGGAGGAGCTCCGGAATGGCTGCCGGTGACTGGCGGCGAATCTCTGATCGCGCCTTCGACGTCGGCACGATCCGGGCGGCTGGTCTACGAGCAATGGTCCTATGAAGCCGACCTCTGGAGTCAGAGCCTGGACGACCCAGATGGCCCCGCCCGCCCACTCTTCCCCTCCTCCCGATGGGATTCTCATCCCCGCTTCTCCCCCACAGGCGAACGCATCGCCTTCACCTCCCGCCGCTCCGGAACGCTGGCGATCTGGCTTGGCGGCGCCAACGCGTCTGCCCCGGCACTCTGGGTCGCGACCGGCGATTCCTTCGCCAGCACTCTGCACTGGTCCCCCGACGGTCAGCGCCTCGTGTTCAGCAACCGCCGAAACGGTGAGGTGGACCTCTATGTCGCGGAGGGCAGCGAGGTGGCCCAGCGCCTGACCCGTGGGCCCGCGATCGAAACCAACCCCACCTGGTCCAACGACGGTCGCTGGATCACGTTTGCCTCGGACCGAAGCGGTCGGTGGCAGATCTGGCAGATGCCGGCGAGCGGTGGTGAACCTTCCCAGCTGACACAAGAAGGCGGCATCTACGCTCTGGAGTCGATCCACGGCGAGCGTCTTTACTTCAGCCGCCACGACGTCCCTGGCATCTGGGCCCGCTCACCGGACGGCACGAAGGAAGAACTTGTCGTCGACGACCTCAGCCCTCGGGACTGGGGCAACTGGCTGGTAGCTGAGGAAGGCATCTACTTCGTTCGCCGTCAGGACCGCGAAGCGACCCTGGCTCTTTGGCGCGAACAGGACCGCCGTATCGAAACCGTGCTCCGATTCGAACACCCGCCGGCCAATCCTTCCCTCTCCCTCTCGTCTCAGCGCAGAGAGGTGTTGTACGCGTGGTTGTCCCGCAACGAGAGCGATTTGATGTGGATGCAGCTGCCGGCAGCCTCGGACTGATTCCCGCGAGACAGGACGCTGGAGACCACAGCGTGCGTGCCGCTGCGTTTCCGCGTCGCATTGCCACTCACTCGTCGTTCTCTCGACTACACTCTCCCAGGTGAAGCGTCTCGTCGATCGCCTACGCATGCGCCGTTGGAGCCATCTCCTCGTGGCCAACCTGCGCATTCTGTTGGGGTTCGCGTTCCTACCCGCGGGACTCAAGAAGGTGCTCTACCAACCCTTCACCGATCCGCAGAACACCGGAGCGTTCCACGAGTTCCTCCACGCGTTCTACGACACCGGCGTGTTCTATCAGTTCGTCGGAGGAGTCCAGATTCTCATCGCCACCTTGTTGATGACCCAGACCTTCGCAACCCTGGGCGCGCTGATGGCGTTGCCCGTGATCACTTGCATCACCGTCTTCTGCTGGAGCACAGGCGTGATTCCCACAGCCATCGTCACCACTCTGATGCTCGCCGGCACTCTGGCTCTGGTCCTGTGGGACCTGGACCGCTGGCTCCCGATTCTGGGTCCGGGATACTGTGCACCAACTTCCGATACGGCGGCCATGTCGCTGATCGACCGGTCGCTATGGCGCGCTTGCGGCGCTAGCATCCTGACCTTCTACGGCGTCGCCTGTATCGCCTACGGAGGCGTCTATCGGCCCAAGGGCATGGATCTCGGCAATCCCGCGTTCTACGTCCTCGTGCTGATCGCGCTCTGTCCGCTCGTCACTCTGCTCGTCGAACAGCGCCGACGTTCTCGTTCGGCATAGGGAACCGCAGTTCGAACGCAATGAAGCCCGCTTCGCCAGCTACTGCAGAAGGTGGCAAGGTCCAACCCGTAGCCACCACACGGCGGCTACGGGTAGGTAGGTTCAGGGCGGATCCGCTAGATCCGCCTCAGGCTGGGCGAACCTATGTAGATTCCGGCGCAGCCCTGCGCGCGCAACCCCAGGCCAGCCAGGAAGCCCAGGCGGAGGGCAGCACATGAAAAACGAGACTCAGGCTTCCTACCCCGCCGAAGTGCTCGGCCAACTCTCCAACATAGTGCCAGCCATGCAGGATCGTCATCAGACCACCAACGACCGCAGTCGTCATCCAGAGCTTGCGGCCGCGCGCAAGCACCGCCAGGAAAACCGGAAGCATGGCCAGCGAGGCCCACACAGCCAGAGTCCAGCCCGTCTCGGGGCTAGGGCGACTTGGCTCTCCGAAGGTTCACAGTTGTGACAAGTTTCATGCGGC
>JALCBJ010000070.1 GCA_028066595.1 Thermoanaerobaculia bacterium | reverse complement strand
AGGCGAAGCGTCACCTGGCAAATGGCGGCGTTTCTGGATGCGATCTAGCTAGGTCACCTCATCGCGCCGGATGCCTCTGGGAGCCGCTACGCCTTGTCTCCTTCTCAGTAACGCAGGCGTAGCGATAGGCGTACGTTGCGGCCCTCTTCGAAGAGTCCGGCGACGCCTTGCCAGCCAGGAATCGCGTTGTAGTCGGCGACACTCGCATGGTCGCGATAGAGCTCGTCGAAGAGGTTGGTGACTGTGAGGTTCACCGCCAGCGCGTCGAGGCCCCGTGGGAGCCACTCGGCTGAGAGGTCGTGAACCGTGTAGCCAGGTTTGTCGACGGTCTGCAGGGCGTCGATCCAGCCGAGCTCTACTGCCCGATGGAGCACCTCGATGTCGTTGAGATCGTCGACCCAGGTTACGTTCCAACCCAGGTGGAGGTTGGCCACGGGACTGTAGGCGAGTTTCAAGTTCCAGGTATCCCCCGAGACGTTGGCTAGCCCGTTGTGCTCATAGCCTTCTACCGGAACACCGTTGAGCTCAGAATCGTAGGTCCTGAAGAAAAGATCCGCACGTAGCGAGGAGTTGCGGAATCCGAACACCAACTCGACGCCGTCCGACTCGAGCTCGCCTACGTTCTCGTAGTACGAGCCGTCCTGCGGCGGCGGGCCTCTACCAATCTGATCCAGAATCACGTCGTCGAAGACCATCTGGAAGAAGGACGCCGAGGCGAACCAGCGACCGTTGTCGAAGACCAGCCCGAGCTCGCTGTTGGTGACCTGCTCGGCCTCGATGTCGGGATCGATCGACGGGCTTCCGGGACGATGCTCGAGCGTGAATCCGTCCCCGACTTCTTTGCCGCGGAGCGCCTGGGCTACGCCGCCCGACAGACTGACGTGATCGGAGACCTGCCACAGGAAGCCGACGTTGCCGCTGACCCCGCTGCTGTCGGTGCTCGCGCCGTACGTCACCTGATCGAGATCATAGGCGTCGTAACGTACTCCATAGCTCAGCAAGAACGGTTCCGAGACCTGAAAGTGGTCCTGATAGTAGACGCCGAAGAGGGTGCCCTCTTCCACGAAACGCCCGATACTCGGATCCCAGGCCCAGTCTGCCCAGACACTGGGATCCGAAAGGTACTCACTGACGACTTCGTCGTTTCGGTATTCGACGCCGTAGATCAGCTCATGGCGTCCAACTTCCGTGGTGTTCCTCAAGTCGAGGCCGAAGGTATCAATGTCAGCGCCATAGAGCCCCCAGCGATCGAAGCGATCTTGCTCGAAGTGTGACTGCGTGGAATAGGCGGTCGCTTCGAAGGAGACAAAGGAGTTGAGGTCGAGCAGATAGTTGGCGACGACAGTGTCTCGGTCCGCAGCACCCGGGAACAGCCGATCCCCTTCCAGAACCGGCCAGTTGGGCCTCTGGCCAAACTCGCCTTCCTCGTCCCGGCGCTCGTAGCTCACCGTGAGGAGCTGACGATCGGAAAGGGCTCCGGTCAGCTTCAAGAACGCCAGCGATTGCTCGCCTGCCGTTCCCCTGATCTCGTCGCCGTTCCCGTCCTCGATGTTCTCCCGGTCGGTATAGACATAGGAACCCAGAAAGCTCCAGCTGTCATTGAGACGCCCGAAGGCGCTCAAGCTACCTTTGTAGGTTTCGTTGCTGAAATAGCCACCTTTGAGGAGGACTCCGACCTCTTGGCCCGGGGCGAGCAGATCCGCGGCCGTCTTGGTGCGGAAGCGGATCGCACCGCCGATGGCACCGAAGCCGCTCGTCGCCTCACCGGCGCCGGCCTGCACCTCGACCTGCTCCAGTAGCTCAGGCTCGATGGACACCCTGCCGATGTGGTGGAAGAGCGTGCCAGTTTGCTGAGCACCATCGACAGAGACGTTGAGCAACGTATCCTCGAGATCCCGCACGAAGATCTTCTGCGCAACGCCGAGAGAGCCGCCGACAGAGACCGACGGTACGGTTCGGAAGACATCGCTCAGGTCCTCGGCCTGCCAGAAAGTGAGCTCGTCAGCTGAGATTTCGTCGTTCGTCGTGCCGCCGGTGACGACGACCCGCTCTTTGAACTGCAGCTCATGGATCTCGATGGGTAGCGCGCGGCTGGATGTCGCGTCCAGCACGATTTGCTCGATGCGAGCCGCGATCAGGCCAGCGGTTTCGGCGACGATCGTGTAGGTGCCGGCCGGAAGCTCTAGAGAGTAGCTGCCATCGAGATGGGTCGCAGTCGTTTCTCGATAGCTGCCATCCTCATCAATGGCCGTGATCGACACGCCGGGTAGGCCGGCGCCGGAAATGTCGGTGACCTGTCCGCTTAGGGTAGCCGCGACGGCGCCGGCGGGCGCGCCGATGGCGACGAGGAGGAGGACGGTGGCGAATAGTAGGTGTTGGAATCGAGCGGTAGATCTATCGAGCCAGAGGGTCATGGAATCACCTTGGGATTCGAGTGAAGTTGGAGAGAACAGACCGGTTGGGTCTGTGGGTCGTCTTATTGAGACTTCGTCTCAACAAATTGAGATCCATACTCAACTACAGCTGTCCACTTGTCAACAGTCGCTGGCGCATTGGTCTTCAGCCGTGGTCAACGCGAGGGGATGTAAGGACCCAATAACGCCCTCGTCAGCTATGCGTTGGTTGACCAGCCGAGTCGGTGGCATCGGATTCTCCTGCGAGATGGCGCGGGGGTCACTTGTGGAGACACTCTTGGCGTCGGCTCCTCTGGAGGGTGGTGGCGCCACGTCAGGGTGCGCGACTACAATGCCGTCTCGCGACGCGGCGCGGGCAGACAGATGCGAGGCTGAGCACCACGATCGCTGCCCTGCCACATGTCTTCGTATGCAGGAAGGCCCGCTGCGACCCACCGACCATGAGACCAGGAGCGATACGCAAAGGCCGTTTGAACGTTCGTTCCGTGCTCGTCTTCTGGCACCGTTGGTTCGGCCTGCTCGCGTCGCTGTGGCTGATCCTGCTGGCGATGACTGGCTCGATCATCGTCTTCTATGATGAGTTGGACGTACTACTCAGCGACCAACGCGTGGCGAGTCCCTCGGGGGAGAAGGTGCCGCTACAAGTGGCGCTTGACGCCGCAGAAGCGAGCCGACCAGGCACCTACGCTCGGTTCGTCGATCTGGCCAACGTTCCCACGGAGACGATGCGGGTTTTTCTAGCGGACCGCGCCGATAGTGCGTCTCCTCTGCAGCACGAGACGCACGTCTTCGTCGATCCATACACCGGCCGGATAGCTGGAGTCCGCGAGATGGACTCATGGCACATCGACCGCCATCACCTCATGGACTTCGTTTACGGACTACACCTCGACCTGCATCTAGGTGGCGTCGCAGTCTGGTTGCTCGGCCTCCTGGGGATCTTGTGGACTCTCGATCATTTCGTAGGAGCGGCTCTCGCGTTTCCCAAGCTCAAGCGATGGTCCCGGAGCTTCAAGGTCCGCTGGGATGCCGGTGGCTCCCGACGAGTGTATGACCTGCACCGCGCCGGCGGGCTTTGGTTCTTTCCGATCACGTTGGTCCTCGCCTTCACCGGAGCGTATTTCAACTGGTACGACTACTTCGAAGGAGTTGCATCTCGAGTTTCGGCAATCACACCGCGCTACTCTTGGACTGCGTCTGTCCTCGATTCGCCGCTTTACGACATGCCCATCTCGTTGGACGGCGCCGTATCCGCCGCACGGACTGCGGCCGATGGTGCCGAGGTCGATATGATCGCCATCCTTCCCGCGAAGGGGATCTACGAGGCCCGTGTCTTCGACCATCGCGACATGGATATGTATGGCCGCCGTATGATCGCGGTCGACGGCCGCTCGGGCGCCATTCTCGAGGATCTTCATGCTGCCGACGGGACCTCGGCCGATGTCTTCTTCGCTTGGCAGTATCCACTGCACTCCGGCAAGGGATTTGGCTGGCCCGGGCGGCTGGCGATCTTCTTCGCGGGTCTGGCGGTGTTGGGACTGAACCTGACGGGCATCATGATTTGGTGGCGGAAGCGAAGAGGTCGGTCGTCTCGTTGACTCCTCTTGAGAGTGCTTGTCGGATCCTCGGGAAGTGGCGGAGCAGCTTGCGGATCTGAACCGCTGAGCACCTGATTACGATCAGTTGCCCAGCCAATGAGCAATCAGCTCGGCAGACATCGGCGGCTGGCTGGCAACGGGCGGGCCGCCGAAAAAGGCCTCAGGGTAGCTGGCCGGTGATGACGTAGCGCAGGATGTCTACGACCTGGCTCGGCTGCTCGGCGACGGCCTGGGCGGCGCCGTCGACTTCCTTGAGAGCGTGGGTGTGCTCGGGCGGGTGGAGGATGACCAGTGGGGTGCCGAGAGCGGTGGCGAAGCCAGCGTCGAAGGCGGCGTTCCATTGTCTGTACTTCTCGCCGAATTTGACGACGACGAGATCGGCCTCGGAGATCAGGGTCCGGGTGCGGATGGCGTTGACCCCGGCGCCTTTGTGGTCCTTCCAGAAGGGCTTTTCTTCGTCGCCCAGGATGGCGACACCGCAGTCGTCGCTATTGGCGTGGATCGTCACGGGACCGCTGAACTCCACCGGCAGATCTGCTTCTGCACAGCCGTCCTCGATCTCTTGTCGCCAGTCGGTGTGGATCTCTCCTGCGAGGTAGACGGTCCAGGTTCTATTCGTGCTCATGGCTTCCTCGTATCTAGAGTGGTCGGATTCCGTGTTTGGGCCGGCAGGCGGTTCGCCTGCCGGGTGACCATTCTGGCATCTGGGTGGCGCTGGTAGTCCGAGGGCCGTGGCAGAATCTGGCGCCATGGCGTCGAAGCCCATCGACGACGAGCGAGCTCGGACCGCTCTGTTCGGCCTCACCGCACTGACGGTGGTGTTGGGGATGCAGTGCTTCAGGGTCTTCCTACCGCTTCTCGCATTCTTGCTGCGCGACCGGTTCGGTTGGAACCCGATCGAGCTGGGTGGGCTGTCGCTGGGCGTTTTCGCCCTTGGCTTCCTCGTGCCCTGGGCGTTCCGCTCGTGCAGTCTGCGGCGCGCGCTCTGGACGATGGTGGGCACGCTGGCCCTGGCTCGTTTCACGTTGCAGCTGTGGACGGGCGACCCGCTGGTGGACCTCGTGTTGGCCGGCCTGGGTTTGGCAGCCTTCGTGATGGGGACGCCCTTCCTGTTGCTGCTCGGACGAAGTCTCGCGAACCGGAGAGCCGCCGCGATCTCCTTGACCCTGGGCTGGCTTCTCGGGCTCTTGCTGGATGTCGTGATCCATTCCGCCTATGGATCGTGGGATCTGGCCTGGAGGGAAGGTGTCCCCCATGTCTTGGTCGCGGGCGCCTTCCTGGTCGGGACGTGTGCTCTCCTGGCGTCGATACCCTTGAGCTCGCACCCGTTCCGGCCGCCTGCGCTTCGCGGAGTGCTGGCGTGGGCGGGTGTCTGGCCGCTGATGTTTCTCTATGCAGGCTTCCTGGGACTGACGGCTCGTTTCGAGGCTCTGTCTCCGCAAGGTCATAGCGGACCGTTGTTCCTTTCCGTGGCGCTGGTCTTGGCGTCGACTCCTTGGTGGCTGCCGCTGCCAAGAGCGGCTCGTCTCCTGATCTTTGGGTCGGCGGCGGTGTTTCTCCTGGCCGTCTCCGGAAAGCTCGGCATACCTGAGCCCGGAAGTGCACTCTTCCAGGTCGCTGGACTTGTGGCAGCAGCCGTCGTCCTCGGTTGTTTGCTGAGTCGGGCCGTCGGTGGAGTGGATGACGGAGGGCAGGGTCCGCTCGGGATCGGTCATGGTTTGGGGAAGGTCTTGTTTTTGACCCTAACGTTCGGTACCACGAGCGCCTGGGAGGTCCCGATACCCATCCCCGTGAGCTGGCTCCCGGCCTTCGCCGCCCTGACCGCCGTGATCCTCGCGCTGGGCTCCGGCGCTGCGATCACTGCACCCCCCGCAGAACGGCGAGTAGGCAGACTCGCTCTCTTCGGAGTCGGGGTGGTCCTTGCGGCCGCCTCTCCGTCGTTGCCCACCCACCTTTCTGGTGCCGGTGAATCTCACGAAGCGGCGCGCGCGGATTGGCCTATCCGAGTCGTCACCTACAACGTGCACTGCGGGATCGATCCAAGCGGACGGCTAGACCTGGAGGCCTTGGCGACGACCCTGGAGAACGAGTCCCCGGATGTGGTCGTCTTACAGGAGGTCAGCCGGGGCTGGCTCCTAAACGGTGGCGTAGATCTCCCGAAGTACCTCTCGCACCGGTTGGGAATGCCATTCATCTTTCACGGTACAGCCGACGCGACCTGGGGTAATGCAGTACTGACGCGTCTTCCGATCGCGCGCGTCGAGCAGCATCCCTTGCCGCCTGACGACCTTCTGCTGCGCCGCGGCTATCTCGACGTGGAAGTAGAGGTTGGCCACGACGACCGGCTGCGGGTGCTGACGACCCATTTTCACCACCCTCGCGACGGCGGAGAGGAGCGGTTGGCGCAAAGTCGGGCGTTGATCGAAGCCTGGGAGGAGAGTCCGCGGACCGCGCTGGCCGGTGACCTGAATGCACTGCCGGAGCATCGGGAGATCGGTGTGTTGGCCGCTGCCGGTCTCCGCGACGCGCATGACCTCGCGGGCCAAGACGACGGCTTCACCTTCCCGTCTTGGAATCCGGTACGCCGTATCGACTACATCTGGCTGTCGCCCGATCTCACGGCTCTGAACACTTGGGTTTCCTCGTCCGCCGCGTCTGATCATTCACCGGTGGTTGCAGTCATCGGGCCCACGACCGAGCCGAAGGCGCCGCCGCCCGCGGTGACAGAGGCGCCCGAGAATTGATGACCGACTCGCCGCCCGACGGGTCGGGTCACCCGCGAGCTGCGCCTCCGGCTCGTGGCGGTGTAAGGCGCCGCGGCTGGACCCGGTGGCTGACACTGGCGCTCGGGCTGGCGCTCCTCGGGTGGGTGCTGTCCCGCGCCTCCCTCGACGAGCTGGCTCGGGTGCTGGTCGAAGCAGATCCGCTGCTCCTGGTGATGACGATCGGGCTCGGCCTGTTGGCCACGGCGCTGCGATCTCTGCGCTACGCCGTCTTCTTCCCACCAGGCCGAGACCTCGCGCACTGGCGTCGTCTCTACGGCGCCTTTGCTCTGTCGAGACTGCTCAACGTGGTGATGCCGCTGCGGTCGGGGGAGTTGGCGTCTCTAGGTTTGCTCAAGAGTCAAGGTCTGGCGCCGACCATCGCCGAAACCCTGCCGGTTTGGCTGGTGATTCGCGGTTCCGACGTGTTGGCGCTGGCTCTGTGGCTCGTGCCGGCTTCTTTGCTGTTGACTCTTCCCGTGGGATGGCCTGCCATGCAGTGGGTCGTGCTGGCGGTACTGGGCGCTCTGGTAGCCGCGGCGGTCGGGGGCGTGCTTTTTCGCATGTGGCAGGTCCGCGAGTCAGACGGTTCTGGCTGGCTCCACGGCCGTCTACGCGCCTTCGGCGAGGGCTGGCATCGAGTGCGTGGGAAGGGTCGAATCGGCCGAGTGGCCTTCCTGGCCGTGGCGATTTCGGCGGCCGTCATCGGTATCAACACGATGGCCCAGCTGGCCTTTGGCTCGCCTCTGCCATGGCACGTTTGCTGGTTGTTCAGCGCAGCCGTGCTCGGGGTGACCATGCTGCCGGTCCACGGGCCCCTAGGGCTCGGCACTGTCGAGGTCTCCTGGGTCGGCCTGATGGTCCTCTTCGAGGTACCTACGTCCGAGGCCATTGCCATCGCCTTGGGAATCCGCCTGGTGACTCTGGTGATTCTGCTGCTCGATGGAGCGATCGGCGCGCTGCTGCTCACGACGAGCGTTCAATCGGCGGCCCGTTCGTAGGCCTCCACGAACTTCCGAGCCACGCGGTCGGGCCGAAACTCTCTCGCGCGCTTCTCGGCTGCGTTGCGCATCTCGGCCAGCTCCTGCGGCTGGGCGCGGAGCCGTTCAATGCTCTGCGCCAATGCGACCGCGTCGTTCTGAGGCACCAAGAGACCTTCGACCCCTTGTCGCACGATGTCTGTCTGACCGCCGATATCGGTCGTGATGACGGGCACACCGAGACTCATGGCCTCGACGAAGGCGAGACCAAACCCCTCGTGATCGCTGGGAAGGCAGAACGCATCCGCGCAGCCGAGATAGGCTGCTTTGTCGGCTTCGTCGACCCGACCCGTCCAACGGACCGAAGAGGCAACGCCGAGCTCTTCGGCCATGCGATGGAGAGAGTCGTCCAGCGGGCCGAAACCCATTGCGACCCAGTAGATGTCGTCCTGCCCCAGGTGAGCGAGTGCCTCTAGCAGCAGGTCCAGGCGCTTGCGTTGCACCAAACGCCCGAGGCTGGCGATGACGAAGTGATCGTCGGAGAGGCCGAGATCGGCGCGATCGCGTCCATCCCGTTCGAGGGGTGGAACGGGCCATGGAATCTCCACGGGCTCCACGAGCCGATGGTAGAGAGCCTCGATGCGCTGCGTGAGATCGCGTGCCGAGGTGGTCACGACCTGGGCATGCCGGATCACCCGACGTATCCACCGCCTCATGAGGACGTTGCGATCGGCAGCGAAGCGCCTGCTCGGATCGTGGACCTCGGCACCGACGGTGCTGGAAACGTGAGGCACGTCGAGTCCGGCTCGAGCGACCACGTAACCCGATGGAAAGAGAAAGTGCGAGTGGATCACGTCAGGCTGGAACTCGGCGGCGGCAGCTCGCAGAATGCCACCGGCTCGGTAGAGAAACGACAGCCAGGTTCTCGGTCCCGCCAGCCGACCGGTGCGCCGCACGACGCGAAATCTGCGAACGCGTACTCCTCCTTCGTCCGACTCCTCGTCGGCGTCGCCGACGGATAGCACCAGCACCTGATGGTCCATTCGGACCAAGGCGTCCGCGAGGTGTCGGGTGGCGACCGCCGATCCACCACCGAGCGGTGGGTACTCGTGGTTGAGGATCAGGATTCGCACACGGTCCCCGCAATCAGCACCATGGACGCGATGCGCCGTAGCCCGGGCAGTTTCGAAGCAACCCGGTCGATGGCGTCGAACGGTCGCGCCAAGAAGCTGGGCCGAGGCGGAGTGAAATTGAAGAACTCCACGGCATCGACGGACAGGCCGGCGAGCTCGAACCAGCGCGACAAAACCGCCGGTCGCATGTCGACCTGGCCGCGCTCGACGGGCTGGGTGAGCCAAGCCGTAGCGTTCAGCGGATTCCACGGACTGGGCTCGGACACGACCACTCGGCCGCCCGGTCGTACGACCCTGCGCATTTCCGCGACGGCGCGGCTGCGGTCGGCGACATGGTGCAGCGTGCCACTACAGAAAGCTGCTGCAAACGAGCCGTCGGAGAAGGGCAGCTCTTCGGCGGGCGACTCGATCAGCTCTGTGTCCGCGCCCAAACGGCGGCGGGCGATCTCGAGCATGTCGGGCGACAGGTCGACACCGATATATCGGACAGGACAGAGCTCCAGCAGCCAGGCCGCGTGGATGCCGGTTCCAGTACCAACCTCCAGGACGGGCGCTTCGGGTCCCACATCTAGATGACCGAGGATGCGGCGGATCTTCGCGCGATGACAGCGATTGATGCGCGAACCGAGGTGCTTCTCGTCGAACTCTGCTGCCCGCTGTTCGTAGTGGCAGCGCTGTTCTTCCAGTGCTCGAAGCGTAGACGGGTCCATGATCGCGTGCTCCGTCCGGAGTCATCTCCGTCGTTTGACGATGAGATCGCCGAGGAGCGCCATGCCGAAGAGAAGCACCGTGATCATCAACCAGATCAAGCTCTTGTCGGCCACGTTTCGCTCCCACCCGACGTCATAGGCGAGAGTTCCCAGCGTGACGAAGAAGCTCAGCAGAGCCGGCGGTACGAAGATCCGCATCGGATCGAAGTACATCACCGTGCGCAGAATCAAGAGAAAGAAGTTGTAGGTATCACGCAACGGACGGATCTTCGACGAGCCGATACGCTTCTTGTAGTCGATGGGCAGGTAGCGGACCAGTCGCGATTCCGCGTGGTACGCGAGGGTGATGGTGGTGGTGAGCGAGAAGCCGTTAGGAAGGAGATGGAGATATTCGCTCTCGACGGTGCTCTTTCGGAAGCACCTCATGCCGGAGTTGAGGTCGGGAATCTTCCGGCCGGACAGGTAGGCGGCGAGGCGGTTCAACAGCCATTTTGCGGGTCTTCGGACCCACGGGATCTGGACGCTGTCGCCGACGCGTGCAGCCACGGCCATGTCCACCGAATCCATGGCATCCAGAAGACCCGGAATCGCTTCCGCCGGATAGGTCGAATCGGCATCGGTGATCGCGATCAGGTCGTAGCGGGCGCGTCGGATCCCCGTCTTGATGCTGGCGCCGTAGCCCATGTTGACATCGTGGGACACCACACGCACGCCGTCGCCCGCGGCCGCAGCCACGCGCGCCGTGTCGTCATTGGAGCCGTCGTTCACCACGAGAATCTCCCATGGCCTGGCGGTACCCGACAGGACGCTCTCGAGGTCCGCCAGTACTTGGCCGATACCGGCTTCCTCGTCATAGGCCGGAACGACGATGGTTACGCCCTCGTCACCGCTGCGATCACGAGTCATCGGGTCGTTCCTTTCGAAGCCAACGATGGTGGAGTTGTGAGAGGACGCCGACGACGACGAATAACTGGACGCCGTCCCAGGGCAGAGCATAGCGTTGCTTGCCCGCGAGCAGAGCAGCATGTCCGAGAAGCACGACAGCGTAGCTCGCGATGAACAGCAGGACCAAACGCTGTTCGCGTTTCCAAGGCCGCGGAGCGGCCAGCGGGTAGATCGCCACGCCGAATAGAAACGCCGTGGTGAGGATCATCCGTCCAATATTCAAGTACGTCACTCCGGCGCGATTCCATTTCTTCAGTACCCGCCCGTTGCGTCCTATGGCCGCGTATTGGAAGGATGCGGTAGCTCGAAGATTGTTGCGATTGTGTTTGTGAAGGACCCTGACATTGCGAACGTATCGGCCGAACCAGTAGCTGATATCCCTTCCTCCCGCCACGCCGCGTTTGGTGGGTAGGCCCAGGAAGGCGCGAGCTGCGAATGCGGCTTCCGCGAGGTAGACCATAGGACGTTCCTCTATTTGTTCGCGCACCATCTCGGATGCGCGTCGCTCTGCATCAGCACCGCGACCAAGGCCTCGAACCATCTTGCCTGCAACGGCTCGTGGATCCTCGGTACCACTGTCAGCGGAATCCAGTTGGTTGCGTTCCGGTTCGACGACATCGTGCACCACCATGTAGGCGAGTACTGTCCTCTGGACGTTGTTGGTGATCGGGCTCCAAGTGCCGTGTAGTCGGTAGTTGCGATAGCTCCACGGGCCTAGGACGAGCAGAAGAGCGATAGCCAGACCGAGGATCATGCGGAGCACGGGTCTACTCGACTGCCTATCTGCGATTTGGCGAGTTCGGAAGAACTTCGAAACGACAAGGCCCAGGACCACCGGCGCACAGAAGAAAAGGGCAGGAGCCCTGGTGAGGAGGCAGCATGCCAGTGCCGTCCCCAAGAGCGATCCATCTAGCGCTCCGCTGTTTCGCCTCGCGGCGATGATTGCTAGAAAGGTGAAGATCCAAGTCAGCTGGATGAAGAGCGCCTCGGTCATCAACATGTGCTCGAAGAGCAGGTAGACGGGATGCCAGGCGAGGAACGCTCCCAGGGCCAAGGATCCGACGCGCCAGCCCATCCAGCTACCTGCAACAATCCCGAGAACGACACAGAGCAGGCCGCCTAGTTTCTGTGCGGCCACCACGCTACTGGAACTCCAACCTGCGACGAGGCTCACCGAGGCGAGGAACATGGGATACCCGGGCTGACGCCAGTCTCTCAGCCTCTCGTTCGTGAAATCAAAGGATGTTGCGATGTGCTCTGCCGCACCGATGTAGTCAGGCGAGTCGGCCGTAAGGAAAACCGGGAAATACAGAAAGAGCAAGAGCCGGACAGCGGCTGCGCTGACCAACACTCCAGCTGCCCCCAGCCACCACCAGATGGGTTGGCCCATTGGACCCATACGAAATATCAGATGCCGGGGGGCTTGGCTCATGAGGGATCAGATCGTACGCGAGGTGACGGTGTGTGGCCTCAGCCGAAACGCGGTTTTCGTTTCTCGATCCACGCGTCGTAGGACTCGCGGAAGTTCGGATCCTCCATGCAGGCCGCCTGAATCTCGACCTCGGCAGCCATGGCCGGCTCCATGTCCATCGAGGCCGCGGTAGAGCATGTTCTTCGTCACCTCGAGACCGAATGACGGACCTGCGGCCAGCCTCTCGGCCCACGAGCACGCGGTATCCAGCACATCCTCCTTGGGCACCACTCGGTTGTAGAGCCCCCAGGTCTGCGCCGTGGTGGCATCGACGAAATCACCGAACATCAAGAGCTCGGTAGCTCGACCATGCCCGACGATGCGCGGTAGGAGCCAGGAGGCACCCATATCGGCCCCGGAGAGGCCTACCTTGGTGAACAGGTAGGCAATCTTCGCGTCCTCGGACGCGATTCGGACGTCGCAGGCTGCGGCGATCACGGCGCTGGCGCCCGCCACGAGCCCGTTGAGCGCGCCGACGATGGGGCGTCGACAGCGGATCATCGAGACGATGAGTGCACCGGTTCGACGGGTGAAGTCGAGCAGGCCGCGGTAGTCGCGTTCGAACAGCTCGCCGATGATGTCCTCCACATCACCTCCGGAGCAGAACGCCTTACCCGCCCCCGTCAAGACGACGGCCCGCACTCCGGGCTCGGTGTCGAGGGCGTCGAAGACCTGCTTCAGCTCGTCGTAGACCTGGAAGGTCAGCGCGTTGTATCGGTCCGCGCGATCGAGGGTGATCGTCGCGACACCGGAGCGAGCATCGAAGGCATATCGGAAAGACTCAGGGCAGATGTTGCCGGGTTCGATCGAAGGCATGGCGGACCTCGTCGTCGTGTCCGCTGGCTGTATCCCTCCAGGAAGGAGTACGTCAGCGCACGGGAGAAGAATTCATGAGTCGACCTCGTCTTCGAAGTCCATGGTGCTGATCAGACCGTCGGAGCTCGGAGAGTGACTTCCCTCGTCGGAAGTCGGCGGCACGCCATCTTCCATCGGGTCGTCGGCCGGATTCGCTGCCGCCAGGGCCGTGTGCACGGCTTCGCGGACTCGTTCATCGGGATCCTGTCGAGCGAGATCGAGGACCTCGGGGCCGAGGGACGGGGCGAGCCGGGTGGCAGCGAGCCAACGCACGCGAGGGCTGGGATCGGTGAGAGCTCGTTCGTAGAGGTCACGACCCAGGTCGGGCCGGAGCTGACTCGCGGCGTTTTCTCGTATGACCCGTTCGGCGCGATGGCTCGGATCCGCCGAAAACAGACCCTCGAAGCAGGAGGCGCAGGAGACCTCGGCGAGGAAATCGAAGAAATCCCGCTGGCGAAAGGTCGACAACTCGGGCAAGGTCTGGGACATGAAGTGCTCACGCCAGATCACACCGCCGCCCTCCGTGAGGCGTCGGCGAAGTCGAGTGCGGGTATCCGGATCGAGCTCGGTGCTGCCGAGCAAGTGGACGAGCTCGGCCTCGATCCGGTGGCGCGCGTCGCCCCGGATCTGTCCGAGGTCGACCATCAGCAGCTGCAGAAACGTCTCGAGGAACGGCCCCCGATCGATCGGCATCGGGTAGACCGGCGGAGTCGATGGTTCGACGGTCGAGCAGGCCCAGCTGCTGTTGTTGTAGAGCGAGACGCTTTCGAAGGCCGACTCCATGCTCAGAGACGAGGCCTCGGTCCTAGGCTCACCCTGCGCCAAGCGGCGTCGTTCGCCGCGAAGAACCTCTACGAGAGCATCGGCCAGGGCCCGGTAGCTCGAGTCGCTTCGGCAGAGGTTGCATGGCCATCCGCTGGGCAGGCACTCGCGGTCGACCTGTCGATTCAGCGCATCCATGGTGCCGTTGCGCCGAGCTTCGACCACGGCGAAGCGCGCGCCGGGTGGCTCTCCTCCGTCCAAATGGCCGCGGAGACCGCGCAGGAAGTTGTTCACCTGACCATAGATCTCCAGGAGGCCGCCGGGTACCTGAGTACCGTCGTACCCCAGGATGCAGGCATTGGGGAACAGCTCGCGGTAGGCATCGTCCTCGCCCGCCATCTGTTGAATCGCGGCCAGAAGTCGTTCCGACTCACCCGCACGGACCGTCGTGTCTTCGATGATGTGGCGTACATACTCGATCGGGTCGCCGTCGAACCCGGACTTCACGTCGGTCCAGCAGCCCTGAAGCAGTACGAACGACGGGGTGGCGAAGAAGGCGTCTTTTCCGGGCAGTCCGCTTAGAACGTAGGCCAGCTCGTCGAGGTAGAAACGTCCCTTGCCGAAATCCCCGGAGAAGCCCGAGGCATGGTGGCCGGAGATCGAAAGAAAGTCGATCTGTCGGTCCTTGTAGATCCCGACTACGAAGCTGGCGTCGGATCCCAGGTAGCCGGGGCGAAACACCGCGAAGTCGTCGTTCCAGTAGTCGACGCCCTGCCTGACGAGCTCGTCAGGGCAGCCGTTCGAGCGCGTGCACGGCTCCACGCACAAATGGCTGAGAAGAACGTCGTGTTCGATCGGCTCGTGGTAGTCGAGGAGCAGTACGTTCAGCCGATCCTCCGCCGGGGCGACGGACGCTGCGAAGCAGGTGCCTGCCAGGGCGATGGAGAGCGCAATTCGAACGGTCTGGCGACGCGCACGGCGTTGCAGTGCATTCATGGACGGGAGAATCCTGGAACCTGGGGGTTGAGAAGAATGTCGCTCAGCTTCGTCTCAGAGGTCGAACAGTGCGTCGAACGCTGCCTTGGCATCGCGGGGTGAGTTGGTTTCCTTGGCGAACTCGCGGGCTCGGCGGACCTTGAAATGACCGCATTGGTTCCGCGTCGCTTTACTCCGGACGAGCTGGGCTTTCGGCTCACGACATTGATTCGTGGCCGACGTGTCGAAGAGAGAGCAATGGGTGCAGGAATGTAGATCGGCGCCGCAATGGGTACAGGCCGATTCCGGTGCCAGATCCTTCACTGGATTCTCTTTGCCGCAGACGCGGCAACGAAAGATCGTCGCCGTCGGGGCTCCAAGGCCACGGCCGGCCGGTCTCAGGGTCGGATCTCGACGCCTCGGATGACCTGCAGGCGCAGTGTTACCCGGGTGGTCTCCCTTGTCGTCCTGATAGCCTCGCTGCCTATACTTGCGATCCGACACGAACAGTTTCTCCGCCGGAATCCTACCATCGGGATCGCGGCGGACGTGTTCCGAGGACGAGGGGATCAGACGTTGGACTGGGTGTTCGGTTGGCGACACGATGCATTGACTCCGCTTTTCCGGGGTCTGACAGCTCTCGGTGACGCCACGTTCTTTCTCGTTGTCTTCACACTCGGCTATTGGCTGCTGGATCGGCTTGTGTTCCTAAGGGTCAGCGTGGTGTTGATGATCACCGCGCTCTTCAACAGTCTGCTCAAGGGCGTGTTCCAGGCGCCCCGACCCGACATATCTCTGCGATTGGTGGATGCGCCCGGCTGGTCGTTCCCGTCGGCCCACGCCATGATCGCGGGAGCGATATGGCCGTGGTTGGCACGGGAAGGAAAACGGGGCTGGCTTTGGCCACCAGCGGTTCTGATAGTGCTGGGAATTGCCACCAGCCGTGTCTACCTCGGTGTGCATTACCCACACGACGTGGCGGTGGGCGTGTTGATCGGAGCCTCGATGTTCCTGGGGCTCTGGTGGCTCGCCGATCCGGCTCCTGACGTGTGGACCGAGCTGCGCTGGCTCCAGAAGGTAGCGCTCGTGGTGGTGCCGGTGACATCTTTGCTTTGGGTCCTGCCTTCGGCGGGCGATGGAGATGAGTCCGTCGCCGCGGCGGGTGGAGCGTTGATCGGCATCGTGCTGGGGGCCGACTGGGAGCGTCGACACGTGCGTTTTCTGCCACCCGTAGGTTGGCGGAAGCTCGCGGTTGGGCTCGTTGGCTTGACGGTCATCTTCGCCTTGCGGGCGAGCTTGAAGGCTCTCTTCGGAGAGATCGACCTCGATCCGGCCTTCGCCACCGCACTACGATACGCCGCGATCACCCTTTTCTTGGCGGCGCTAGGTCCTTGGCTCTTCGTACGGTTCGGCTGGTGTGGAACGGAGGCGCGAGGCGAGGACGATGCCTCACTCCATCTCGAGACCGACGGACCGCGCGAGCTCGCGTAGGTCGTCCAAGTCCTCCTTGGGCGACGACGCCAGCACCGCTCGGGCTTGTTCCAGGAACTCGCGCGTTCTCGGTTCGTCGTCTCGCGAGCGGGCCAGTCGCGCCAAGAGCACGAGAGCCCGAACCTCTGCGTTTCCGAGGCTGCTTCGGTCCTCTGCTGACACCGCGGTGCAGGAGCGGAGAAGCTGCAAGGCGGAGTTGAGCTGATCGTCCGCCTCGTCGAGCTCTTGCAGTTGGAGTAGGTCAGCGCCGAGAGCGATGCGAATGTCGGCTTCTTGGACGGCAGGAGCTTGCACCGTTTTCGCCAGCCGAAGGGCGGCCTCATGACCGAACCTGGCGGCGCTGAAGCGTCCCCAGGCGTAGTAGATGTCGCCGATCGTCGCCTGGACCCGCATCAGGGCGTCGGGTTGTCCTGCGAGACTCTCGGTGGCCCGCTGGACACCGCGTTCCACCAGCTCGTCGGCCGACAGGTCGATCGCATTCGTTCCTCCTCCGACCCTTGGCGAGTTGATGGCGGCGTCGCGGAAGAGCTCGGAAAGGAAGGCGGAAACAGCTTCGGCCTGGTCGCGTTCCAGACGTGCCGCCGTCGCTTCCGCGTTGGATCTGGCTTCTGCCAGCCGGGCCCGGTGTAGGCCTGTCGCCAAGCCTGCCATCCCGATCAGGATCGCCACCGCGATGGTAGCGGCGAGGACGACCGCCGTGCGGTGGCGGCCGACGAATTTTCCGATCGAGTAGCTCACCGAGGGAGGTCGCGCCTGGATGGGTTTGGAATGGAGACAGCGCTCGACGTCGGCTGCCAGCTCGACAACAGACGCGTAGCGTCCGGACCGCCTGCGCGCGACGGCCTTGAGCACGATCCACCCGAGATCGCCGCGCAGCTTCTTGTGAAGCTCGGGGACTCTCTGTCGTCTGGCGGCCGCGATCTTCCTCCGCTCTTCGTCAGGTATCTCGTCCAGCAAGTCGCTCGGTGGTGCCGGGTCCTCTTCGGCCTTGCGGCGCAGGAACGACCCCAGCGCTCCATCGCCCAGCTCGTGGGGACGTCGGCCTACCAGCAGCTCGCAGAGCAAGACGCCCAGCGAATAGACGTCGCTACGGGTGTCGATATCCACCTCCCGCAGCTTCAGTCCTTCCGGGCTGGTGTAGATCGGTGTGCCCAGCACATGCTGGGTTTTCAGGTCGACTCCGCCGAGGGGCTGGTCGAGCGCCTTGGCGACACCGAAGTCGATCACCTTGGGTACCGGTTCACCGTCGACTTCGATCACCAGCACATTGGAAGGCTTCAGGTCCCGGTGTAGGAGCTGCTTCTGATGGGCGTGGGCGACGCCGCGGCAGATACGCTGGAAAATCCTCAGCCGCTCCGCGATAGTCGACCGATGTTGCTCGCAGTAGTGATCGAGCCGGAGCCCGTCGAGCCATTCCATGGCGAAGAATGGCCGTCCCAAGTCGTCCTCACCTGCCTCCAAGATCCGTCCCACGTTGGGGTGATCCAGCCGACCCATGGCGTGGCGTTCCGCCAAGAAACGAGCGCTCGATTCGTCGTCGGTGACCGTTTGCCGCAGCACCTTGAGCGCTACTTGGCGCTTGACCGGCTCGTCCTGCTCTGCGAGGTAGACCGTGCCCGCGCCACCGCGTCCGAGGGTGCGAACCACTCGGTAGCCTGCGATTTCCTGTGGTACGCCGGACATGCCGACACTCAGTGCGGGAGGCGCCTGGGAGTGTCTTTGCGAGCCCTGAGTACCAGCTCGTCGAAGCGGCTTTGGAGAATCCGACCGATGGCTTCCAAGCTCAGATGCTCGCGAATGTGGCGCCGCGCGCATGCCGAGACGCGTCGCCTCTCGGCATCGTCTTCCACCACGCGCCGCATTTGCTCTGCGGCGTGGTCGATGTCGGGGTCGGCCCAGCGGCTGCCACGGGCATACGGGCCGGCATCGTCTCCCAGGGCCACCATCTGGTGGCGTACCGGGAAGCCGTTGCCGATGCCGAAGAAATCGACGTTTCCCGAGTACGCCGTAGCGACGACGGGCTTGCCGTAGTACATGGCCTCCGCCAGGGTGAGGCCGAATCCCTCGGAGCGATGCAACGACACATAGGCATCGCAACTGCGCATCAGCCCGTCGACTTCTTGACGGCTCAGGTATTCGTCGACGAGGCGGATGTTCGTGGCGTCGCCCAGAGCTTGGCGGAGCTGACCGTGCCGCTCCGGTGCGAAGTCGCTCTGGGAGGTCTTGAACAAGAGCAACTTGTCTCCCTCGTCCCCGAAAGCCCGACGAAAGGCCTCCACCACCGCCAGCGGGTTCTTGCGCTCGAAGAAGCTGAGGTAGTTGAAGACGAAGAGAAAGACGAAGGCGTCTTCCGGCCAATCGAGCTTTCGTCGCAGCTCGTCGTCGGCATCAGGGGAGTCCGGATCCCGCGGTTCCACCGGCAGAGGGACCCTCCGAACGGGAACCGGAGAGACGCTCGAAATGGCATCGACACAGAACAGACTGGGGGTCCAGATCTCGTCCAGCGGCTCGAACGCAGGGCGCCAGACGTCCGGGAACGTGTCCTGCTCCCAGAGCCACAGGCCGACGTTGCGCCGGCCGCCGAATACGTCGGCTCCCAGCAGATCTCTGACCGGCACCACCTGGTCGGCATTGACCACGAAGAGATTGATGTCGTGGGGAAAAGTAGCCGCATCGCAGTCCCTCGCGGGCTCGAGATCGCTTTCGTCTTTGCGTGCCAGAACGTTGAGATCGATCCGGTGCCGAGAGACCGGAATCGGCGTGGTGGCGAACGCTCGGCCGAGGGAGCGGGCGGCCTGGCCCATGCCGGTCTCGGCGTCGAGATATCCCACCAGATTGACCCCTAGATCTTCCATCGGGGGGCCGGCTGCGGCGGGTTCGTCGACCACAGGCTTGGGACGTAGGCGACGTTTCAGCGACCGCGTCCGATCTGGGCCGAGCGTGTTCTTCAGTGAGGCTTTCAGCTTGCGGCCGCCGGGGGAATGGTAGATCCGTCGTACCCTTCCGACGGCGCGACGCTTGAGTCCGGAGGGCGTCCAACGCGGCAGATGACGGTCGTCATGGAGATCTGTCAGGAATGCCTCGTCGAGGCGGTACTCGTACCGGCCGGCATCGCGCATCCACGACGAGAAGGCCGAGAAATCGGCTCCCGATGGATCGCCGTAGGCTCCGCGAAGGTCCGGCCGACCAGAATGGATGCGTGCCATCAGCCGCGAGAGATGGCCCTCGCCTCGTCTCCCGGAGGCCGGTTCGTTCAACCATCGGTAGAACGACGCCTCTCCGTCGACTTCGAAAGGGTCGCCGAAACGCTGCCGTTCGGCGGGCGTCATGTCGAGATAGAGCGCTCGCGCCAGGTCGGGGATGCGGCACCCGTTGGAGAACATACCGAAGGCGTAGGGCCAAGGGCGAGTCTCGGCGTAGCCGGCCGCACGCACCAGGTCGGCGTAGTGACGGTAGAGCGCCTGTGTCGGTTCATCGAGGTCGCGAAAGGTGAAGCGATCCTGGTGCTTGGACACACCTTCCAGGCTCTCGGGGTCGATGCCGCTGAAATGGAAGAAGATCAGAGGGCTGGGATCTCCGTGTTGGCCCCGGACCTCGACATCGGTCACGTCATCATTCGATCGACTCAGCCGGCGACCGTGAAGATTCCAGTACGCCACGTTGTAGCCGGGATCGACGTGTACTTTGACGCCGCCGTCCTTGGCTTCGCCACCGAAGAGTCCGGCTGCCAGGTCCATCCATTTCTGGTCGACGAAAAGGCCCTCTTCGATGCGCACCACACAATGGTCGTAGAGACGCTCCTGCCACCAACGTAGGAGTCGTCGAGAGGTCGGGCAGGACCGCAGTGCAACGAAACCCAGGTTGTTGGATCCGGCCTGCAAGATCGCCTGTTCCGTGGGGAACCTTTGGTCTTCGATCGGATCGGTGAGGTGGGGCGTCAGGACGACGGCATGCCGAGCGACCAGGCCGGCGAGCTCGTCCAAGGAGCCGGTGATCAATATGTCCGGGTCGAAATAGACGAGGTTCTCCAGACCGTCCCTGTCGATCAACCATTCCAAGAAGAACGGTTTGATCGCGGTGTTCGCCTCGAGGATCGTGTATTTGAAGAGGAACGACGCCACGTCGTCGAGCGTCGAAATATCCTCGGCTTCGATGAACTCGAAGGTCTCCGCCGCAGGGTCGATATGGCCATCGTTGCGATCGACCAGAAGCACGTAGAAGCGACCACCTGGCATCGCACGCCGGAAGGACCGGGCGAGCACCCGCGCGTAGCAAAGGTAGTTCTTGGAGACGATGGTGCAGGCGTGGAGCGTCGGCGGGTCGGCGAGCGAGGCGTCGGGTCGCGACGCGCTGGATTCGGCAGGCGGGCTCATGTCGGCGTCATGGTGCCATATCTGGCCCCGTGCATCAGTTCTTCCGGAACCAGTCTGCCGTGCGGCGCAACCCGTCGGTTAGACCGACCCCGGGGCGCCAACCGAGACATCTCTCGGTGGCGGCGACATCGGCGCTTCGTACCTGCTCGTCTTGACGATCGGCTCGGCCGCCGAACGAGGGAGCTCGGTCGGGAGCTGCGATCTGGAACATCCCTTCGATCACCTCGCGTACGGTGTGGAGATCACCACTTCCCAGATCGATTCGCTCACCGTCGATCGACTCGTCGGCAAAGCCCATGCGGACAAGGCCTTCGGCCACGTCTTCTACGAAGATCCAGTCCACCGGTCGGGTGCCACTGCCGAAGGCAGGCGTGTCGTCCTCCAGGAGTCGACGGAAGGTATAGGGCACGAGCTTGTTCTCGTCCTGCGTTCCGGGGCCATAGACCATGAAGACGCGGGCGAAGGCGATGGGGAAGCCATAGAGATGGTGAAACATCCGCCCGTAGGCGGTGGCCGCTGCCTTGGCGGCGGCATAGGGTGACGATGGTGGCGCGCCGTCACCCGGCTCGGGTTCTTCGAGGGAGCCTACCTGGACGAAGCGGCGGACACCTCCGGATGGGCTGGACGGTTCCGCCTTGGCTCGGGCTCGTTGTTCCTGGAGTGCCGTCAGGAGGTGTACGGTCGAAGCGGCGTTGCCCGAGAACGTCGGTTGCACCAGGGTGACGTCGCGGGAGCCGGCGACGTGGCTCGCCAAGTGCAGGACGATTTCGGGCCGAACTCGTTCGACGAGCTGTTCCACCGCGGCAGCATCAGCGAGATCGACCCGGTGCCAGGTCAAGCTCTCCGCCGTGGGCAGGTCGGGGCGGGAGGTATCCGATCGGGAGGTGGCGTGAACCTGGACGAATCCGCGATCCAGCAGCCGATGTAAGACATGTCGGCCGATGAACCCCGAGGCACCCGTGATCAGGATCGATGTCGGAGAATCGGAGGCTTCGCTCATGGCGCGAGCTTACCCGTAGAGCCGGCTCCGGAGACCCGTTACCGAGAGTCACGCCGGATCGAGCACGGCTGAGACTGTCTGAGCTGAGGATCGGTCCTGTCTTCGTACGCAAGCGCAAACAAAGAAATAATGGTGATTTTGAGTAGGGTTCAGCGAGTTTCGAAGGCCGCGCGCAGACCGGCGTGACGTCGCATGATGTCCGTTTGAGAGTCACGCCGGATCGAGCACGGCTGAGACTGTCTGAGCTGAGGACCGGTCCATGCCTTCGTGTGCAAGCGCAAACAAGAGAAGTGATGTGATCTGAGTAGGGTTCAGCGAGTTTCGAAGGCCGCGCGCAGACCGGCGTGACGTCGCATGATGTCCGTTTGAGAGTCACGCCGGATCGAGCACGGCTGAGACTGTCTGAGCTGAGGACCGGTCCATGTCTTCGTGTGCAAGCGGAAACAACAAAGAAGTGATGTGACTTGAGCAGGGTTCAGCGAGTTTCGAAGGCCGTGCAGGCCGGCGTGACGATCCGCAAGAGCGATGTGGAAGGGCAAGCACGGTACTTTCGAACCACCAAACGAATAAACGCCACCGGTCGGTGTAGATCCTTTCGACCGACCGGCCCGACGGCTGAACCATCATGAAGAACATACTCCTCCAAGATCTTGCGACCGATACCACCTTGGTGGCCAGCGTCGTTGCGTCAGTGGCTGCGACCGCAGAGCGGGTGACGGCGAGCCGCGACGAACAGGATCGCGATCTTGAGATCGCCTTGGTGGCGCGAGTCCAGGCAGGCGACTTGAATGCCTTCGGTCGGCTGGTGGAACGCCACATGCGGCGTGCGCAGCGGGTGGCGGCGGGTCTCGTAGGCAATGTAGAAGACGGATTCGATCTGTCCCAGGACGCATTCGTCCGCGCCTTCCGTGCCCGCCATTCCCTCGACCCGAGGCGCCCGTTCTACCCCTGGTACTACCAGATCCTCCGCCGCCTGTGCTTCAACTTCCTGCGCGACCGCGGGCGACTCCTTGAGAGGCAAGAACAGGCGACGCCCTGGTTGGTGAACGACGCCGATCGACGTGCGGGGCGATGGCGGCCGGACTGCGAGGCCGAGACTCGTGAGCTACGCCGCAGGCTCGGAGCGGCGATCCAGGCACTGCCGGACCACGAGAAGGAAACGTTCGTGCTGAGGGAGTTCGACGATCTTCGGTATCGAGAGATCGCCGAGTGGCTCGACATCCCCGTCGGTACCGTCATGTCCAGGCTCTATGCAGCACGTCGCCGGCTGGCCGCCATGCTCGACGAATCCGGAGAAACGTCATGAGCGAGAACGACATCCGGAACGAGGAACGGATCCGCAGCGAGGAGCGGGCGCGAAATCTGATGATGGCAGCGCTCGACGACGAGATCAGCGCCGAGGATCGGGTCGAGCTGGAGCGGCATCTAGCCGACTCGAAAGCGCTCGACGCGGAATGGGTACGTCTACGACAACTCAAGGAGGTCACACGCATGTCCCGCATCGACACACTACCCGAGGAACGTTGGACGACCTACTGGCGGTCGATCTACAACCGGCTCGAGCGTGGCCTGGGTTGGATTCTGGTATCGATAGGTGCCATCGTCCTCGGCGGCTGGGGTTTGTGGCACGCGGCCCAGGGACTGTTCGACGATCCGACGTTGCCATTGACCATCAAGATCGCGATCTTCGCTCTGGGATTCGGCAGCGTCATTCTCGCCGTGTCGGTGGGACGCGAGAAGCTCAGCGCGTGGCGACACGATCCGTACAAGGAGATCGAACGATGAGTGGACGCAGCCCGATTCCGATCACCCCGGCTTCCAGCATCGCAGGTCGCGACGTCGACCGGACCCTGGGTTTGGTTCGGGGCAACACGATCCGCGCGCGGCATCTGGGGCGCGACATCCTCGCCGGACTGAAGACCCTCGTGGGCGGCGAGATCGAGGAATACACGAAGATGATGGCCGAGGCGCGTGAGCAAGCGCTCGACAGAATGACCGCCGAAGCGCTGTCCTTGGGGGCCGATGCCGTGACCGATGTCCGTTTCGCAACGTCATACCTGATGGGTGGAGCGGCGGAGATCCTCGCCTACGGCAATGCAGTGAAGCTGAAGATGGAGTGAAGGAGACACCGCATCGTGTGCGCCTGTGACCTTCGCGGCGGTGATCCGTATCACCTTCCGAAGGATGGACCGCCGCGAGAACCTCCGACGTCGCTCCCAGGCGAGATCAGGCCTCCTGTGGCCGTGGATCCTCGTTTTTGTGGCGGGCCCTCTCGGTCTGCTCGCAGGTTGGCTGCTGCGTGTCGAACCGGCGCGGCCAGAGCTCTCGGTTCGCAAGCTCGACTTCGGCACGCTGCGGGCGCATGAGTCGGAGCAGCGCGAGGTAACGCTGCGCAACGCTGGCGAGGCCGAGCTAGAGATCGCCTCCATGGTTCTGGAAGGCGATTCCGGTGGCGCGCTGCGCCTGGCCTCCGACTCCTGCTCGGGCATCATCGTCCCAGGTGGTGCCGAGTGCAGGCTCCGAGTCATCTTCGATCCCGCGACCGACGGCGAATACACCGGCTCCTTAGTCCCACAGTGGGCGTCTGTGGGCAGGTCCGAGCTTCCCATGCTGTCCGTGCTTCTCTCCGGGCGCGCCATCTCGTCTCGTCTCGCGCTGTCACCCGCAACGGCTGACTATGGCTCGGTGACGGTCGGTCAGTGGGGACCCCGCCACGCCGTCGAGCTGTCCAACGCGGGCACAGCGCCACTGGAAGTGCGGTCCGTCGTTCTACGCGGCCTCGCTTCTGCCGACTTCGTGCGTGCCACGGACGGCTGCGCCGAGAAGCGATTGGAGCCTCGCGGGCAGTGCCGAGTGGAATTCGACTTCGTGCCGACGGCGGAGGGTGAGCGTACTGCCGAGGTGGTGGTCGAATCCGATGCCGACCATTCCGGAGCGACCCCAGAGCTGTTCGGTGTCGGGATCGCGCCTCGCCCAGGACTGTCGATCTCACCCATCGTCCTGGACTTCGGCCCGGTGCGTGCCGGCGACTCGGCGCGCGCCGCCGGCTCTGTCCGGGAGCTCCGTCTCTTGAACGACGGCGACGCGGAGCTCCGCCTGGTCGACGTCGGACTGACCCGGGGTGACGCCGGGTTCCTCCTCGACGCGTCGGAGTGTGCGCGGGGTACGTTGGCGGCCGGTGCGTCGTGTCGGCTACGGATCTCTTTTCGACCGCGAGCCGAAGGCGAGACCACGTCGGTGGTGCTGATCGAGCACGATGCCGGAGGAGGCTCAAAGCGCGTTCCGCTAACCGGTATTGGCACCCGTCCCCGCCTCGAAGTCTCGCCCTCGCCTCTCTTTCTCGGCCGGGTACCCTCCGGACGCGTCGGTGAGTGGCACGAGCTGGAGCTGCGCAACGCCGGCAGCGCGAATCTGACGATCCATTCGCTGAAGCTCGACGGTCTCGACCGTCGCTCTTTCGAAATGGCTGCTGACGGGTGCCGCGGCATCGTGCCACCCGGCACCAGTTGCACGGCGCAGTTCCGCATCGTCCCGCGTCGCGCCGGTCCGCAGAGGGCGGAAGTGGTGGTGCGGCACGACGGACCGGGAGCCTCGACGACGATCACGGTCAACGGTATCGGTATCTGAACGAGCGATACGGGACCGACGTCCCGTCCTTCTCCATATCGGCTCGCATATCGATGCTCTGAGCCGAGCCGAGACACTGAGAAGGAGATCACCATGCCTTTGGCGTCCGAAACCATCGGAAAGAACCGACCTCGGCCCGAGCCAGCGTCCCGTTCCGAAACACCAGAACGCCTCGAGCTACGCCTGCCGGCGCATGCACAGAGCTTTCAGGGTAGGCCGAAGATCCTCGATCTGCCTCGATCCGAACGGCCGCGGGAACGCCTGGTGGAAGGCGGTGGCGAGGCTCTGTCGGACGCAGAGCTCTTGGCGGTGCTCCTGCGAAGTGGCCGTCCCGGCCAGTCGGCAGTGGAAATGGCCCAAGAGCTGCTCGCAGAGGCTGGCGGTGTCGCGGGATTGGTGCAGGCCACTCTCGCTTCGCTGAACCGGCCGGGTCTGCGGCAAGCCAAGGCGGCGACGCTGTTGGCAGCCGTCGAGCTGGGCCGGCGTCTGGCTCGCTGCCAGTTGCCCAAACGCGATCTGCTCGATCGCCCTCCCGCGGTGGCGGACTATCTGTGGTTGCGTTACGGCGGTGTAGACCAGGAGGTGATGGGTGTCCTGTTCCTGGACTCGCAGAACCGTCTACGAGCGGAGCGGGAGATCTATCGAGGTACCCGAGATCGCATCAAGGTAGAGCCGCGGGCCATTCTGCGGGAAGCGCTCATCCAACGGGCCCACGCCACGTTGCTCTTCCACACCCATCCGAGTGGTGATCCGACGCCCTCGATCGAGGATCTTGCCTTCACGGAGCGGATGAGAGAGGCGTCGCACATCGTCGGTGTGAGGCTGGCAGATCACATGATCATCGGACACGGAGGGAGCTGGGTTTCGCTCAAACGCCGCGGTGCGTGGTGACGTCTTCGGGCCCGAGCCATGCGTTGTCCGTTCGATCACGGTTCGGGTGCTGGAGGGCGAAGCTCGGGGCGGGTCTCGTGGTAGGTTGTCGATCCCGCGGCGGCTTGCCTCCCACCGTGTTGTCCCCCGACCTCCCACCGCCATGGATCAGATTCCGAACCGCATCCTGCCGCCGCTCTACGATCTCGGCGTGGACGTCGCAACCGGTAGCCTGCGCTTGGGCATCGCAGGTGACCTCCGGTGGGCTGTCGTCGACCTGTCGGAACCCGCCGAATATTTGCGCGCTCGACTAGATCTGGCACCGATTCCGGCAGTCGCACTAGGCCGCGCGATGTCAGCGGCCGCGTTGTTGTTGCGATTCTCTTCGAAGAATCCCGGCACTTTACGATTCGAGATCCTCGGCGAGGGTCCCCTGGGTCGACTGATGGTGGAGGTAGACGATGAAGGGCTGCTTCGCGCCACCGTGGCCGAGCAGCGGTTCGGATTCGAGGACGGTTCCCTCGACGTGGGGCGTGCCGTCGGGGACGGCACGCTACGGGTGACGCAGACATTTCCCGGCAGCGAGCCCTGGGTGAGCCAGGTGAAGCTGGTGTCCGGGGAGATCGGTCAGGATCTCGTCCATTTCCTTCATCAGAGTCAACAGGTGCGTTCCGCCGCGCTGCTCGGCGTCCTGCCGACGCCCGATGGCATCGCGGCCGCCGGCGGACTCCTGGTGGAAGCCTTGCCGGGTGCCGACGACCAGCAGGTGCGGCAGCTGGAGCAACGCATCGACGCCCTCGATGGCATCGGAACGCTGCTCGAGCAAGGCGGCGCGGACCGCCTCGCGGAGGAGCTCTTGGCATCCTTCGAGCCCGAGGAGCTGGAGCGCCACACACTGCGCTATGGCTGCCGGTGTAGCCGCGAGTCGTTACGTCAGAGGCTGTTGAGCCTGCCGGCCGAGGATCTGACCGAAGCCGTGGACGAGAAGGGAACCTGTGTCGTGGTCTGCGCCTATTGCGATGGCAGCATCGCGTTCGGTCCCGACGATCTGGGTTTGGGTACCGCAGCCGGAGAGAGATGAAGATGTCGACCTACTACATCACCACGCCGATCTACTACGTCAACGACTTGCCGCACATCGGTCATATCTACACCACCATGGTGACCGACACGGTAGCGCGCTATCAGCGGATGCGTGGCCGCGACGTCTACTTCCTCACCGGAACCGACGAGCACGGTCAGAACATCGAGCGGGTGGCCGAGTCCAAGGGCATCAAGCCCTTGGCCCTCGCGGACCGAGTGGTGGAGCGTTATCACCAACTGTGGTCGCGCCTGGGTATGACCCACGACGATTTCATCCGCACCTCGGAGGAGCGCCACGAGGCGGGTGTCCACGAGATCATCCGGCTGATGGAGAAGAACGGAGACTTCTATCTGGGTCGTCACGAGGGTTGGTATTGCCCGCGCTGCGAGATCTTCTACACCGAGAAAGAGCTCCTCGACGGCAACCTATGTCCGATCCACAAGACGCCGTGCGAGTGGAAAGTAGAGGAGAACGTCTTCTTCCGCCTTTCCAAGTACCAAGATCGGCTGTTGAAGCTCTACGACGAGCATCCGGAATTCGTCCGCCCCGCGAGTCGACTCAACGAAGTTCGAAGCTTCGTGGAAGCGGGTCTGCGGGACATGTCGGTATCTCGGACGACGGTGAGCTGGGCTGTGCCGTTCGCTGGTTTCGAGGGTCATACGGTCTACGTCTGGCTCGATGCCCTCACCAACTACATCAGCGCGCTCGGCTTCGGCGGCGAAGAGACCAAGCCGTTTCACCACTACTGGGCCACGGAAGATCCGGTCGTGCACTTCATCGGCAAGGACATCCTTCGCTTCCATGCCGTGTTCTGGCCCGCCTTTCTGATGTCTGCAGGTCTGCCGTTGCCCAAGACCGTTTGGGCCCACGGCTGGTGGTTGCTCGATGGCAAGAAGGTGTCGAAATCGGCGGGCGGCGTCGTACGTCCGGACTACTTGATCGAGCGATTCGGTGGCGATCCTCTGCGCTACTTTCTCCTGCGCGACATGGTCTTCGGGCAAGACGCGTCGTTTTCCGACGAGGCCTTCATCGAACGCTACAACGGTGACCTGGCCAACGATCTGGGCAACACCACGAGTCGCCTGGTGACCCTGTGCCGAAGGGCCTTCGATGGGCACCTGCCGCCGATAGCCGGCGTTGGCGTCGATTCCCAGACCGATCTTGCTCAGACCGCTGCCGAGGTGGTGACGGAGTATCACGAGCACATGGAGGCCTTTGCCTTTCAGGAGGCACTGCGCAGCCTCTATCGTTTGCTGCAGGAAACCAATCAGTATCTGGTGCGCAACGAGCCCTGGAAAAAGATGAAGGACCCCGATGCCACGGAGGAAGTATCGAAGGTGCTGTGGAGCTGCCTGGAAGCACTGCGCATCGTCACCACGGCGCTTCTTCCGGTGTTGCCCCAACGTGCACCTCAGGTCCTTCAATCCATCGGAGCGCCGGTTCCTGCCAAGTTCGGCGAGTCTCTGAGCTGGGGCGGATTGCCCACCGGAGGGGCGTTGCAGGAAGTCAAGCCGCTGTTTCCCCGAATCGACAAAGACGCCTGGATCGCCGAGGCGCGAGCCGAGGCAGGCGCGAAGACCGAGGAGCACTCTGTGTCCGAGTCTGAACCGACCCAATCCGCCGCGGGCCAGGAGAGCCCGGCAGCCGACTCACCCGCCAAGCTCGCCGAGCCGACGGCAGAGGAGCGCATCGGTATCGAGCAGTTCTTCGAAACCCAGCTACGTGTGGCCCGTGTAGTTGACGCCGAGAAGGTCCCGAAATCGAGCAAGCTGATGCAGCTCACCGTCGACGTCGGCGAGGAGAACCATCGAACCGTCGTCGCGGGTATTGCCAAGGCCTACGATGCCGACGATCTCGTAGGCAAGCTGGTGGTGGTGGTCGCCAACTTGAAGCCCGCGAAACTCATGGGCATCGAGTCCAACGGCATGGTGCTGGCCGCCACGGAGGATGGCCAGCCGGTGCTGCTCCATCCGGAGCGTGACGTCCCGCCGGGCACGCAGGTCCGATGACCGGGCAGGCCGACCCGGATCTCTCCGCTGCCTGCATCGATTCCCACTGCCATCTTCAAAGCCTCGACGCCAGCGAGCGTGAGGAAGCGCTCGCTGGCGCTCGTGCTCGCGGGCTGCGCGGGTTTCTCGTGCCGTGCATCGTGTTGGATGACGCTCCGCTCCTGTTGGAGCTATGCGAAGAGCACGACGATGTCTGGTGTTCGATCGGCGTCCACCCACACCATGCCGATACCTGGAAGCGGGGAGATCTCGAGCGGGTCGCCGACTACGCACAGCATCCGAAGGTGGTGGCGATCGGGGAGTGCGGCCTCGACTTCTTCTACGACAACTCACCCCGTGCAACACAAGAACGGGTGATGCGCGAGCAGTGGGAGCTGGCCGTAGACCTCGGCCTCCCCGTGATCGTCCACAACCGTGACTCGAACGAAGCGATGTGCGAGGTCTTCCGCCGGCCGGAGTTCGACGAGCTCGTCGCTGATTTCCATTCGTTTGCCGGCGGTCTGCCGATGGCGGAAGAGGTGCTCGAGCAGGGTGCGTACCTGGGCATCTCGGGCATGGTGACCTTCAAGCGTGCGGACAACGTACGCGAGGTGTTGCCGATCACGCCCCGGGACCGCATTCTCGTAGAAACAGACACGCCGTACCTGGCGCCCGTGCCCTATCGCGGCAAGCCCAATCGGCCGGCCTATGTCGTCGAGGTGGCTCACCGACTGGCGGCCGAGTGGGGGTGGAGCGTCGAGGAGACGTCGGCGCAGACCAACGAGAACTTCTATCGATTGTTCCCAAAGGCCCGGTTGTCCGCACCGTCTCAATCTTCTTGACCTAAAGAGGGCGCAACCGATCCGAGACGCTACTTCAGCCCTCGGCGTCGAGCTCCGCGATGAAGCGATCGGCTTCGGTGATCGATGCCTGGATGTCGGCGATCAGACGGTTGACGTCGCCCTGCAGATTGACGACTTCCTGGTCGAGAGATCCGAGCGCTTGGGCGTTGAGGTTGTGCTTCAGATAGAGCACCTGATCCCGTAGCCGAACCAAGACCGGGTCCATCGACGAAGCGGCCCGGTTCATGGCCGAGACGACCTTGGCGTACTTCTGCCGAGTTGCATCGAGCTTGGCGGCCGAGTCCTTCCGAAACTGTGCGTTGTCGAAGGTCTCGAGCTCGGTTTTCCACTCCGAGAAGAGAGACTCGGCGACGTTCTCGACCTTCCGGATGCGTTCGCGCACCGCTTCGGCGCGGGTCTCGGCCTTCTCGAACTCGGCCTTCAGAGACTCGTACGTCCGCTCCAGATCACCGCCGTCGTGGCCCGTCAGGGCCTGGAACTCTTCGAGCGCGTCCTCGAACTGCTCTTGAGCCTCTTCCTGTGCGTTGCGCGCCTTGCCGACGCGTTTGACCAGCATCTCCCGTTTCTCGCGCCCCACGGCTTCCCAGATGTCGTAGTACTGGTCGCGAGCCTTGCTGCGCAGCAGATCACAGCCTGTCAGGCCAAAACAGAGGGTGATGAGGACGACGTACGCGAGGGCTCTTCGTGGCATGGGCGGGAGACTATCAGCGGAACGCGAGGTGGATTGGGCGTCGCGAATGCGAGGGCGAATCCGAGGCCGTCTTCACGGCACTGGTGACCGAGAAGTCGCTGATCCGGTGCACTAGCCGTCAGCCTGGCTCGCCGAATCTCCAGTCAACCGGCGATAGAAGAAGGCGACCCACAGCGCCAACGGAAGGCCGAACTTCACAGGGAGATCGGCGACGTGCTTCGACAGGCCCCAGAAATTCTGCTGGAAGGAGCTGTAGTTCTCGGCACTCCAGGCCCCGAGCTGCGTGGCATAGGTGAACTTCACCCACAGAAACGCATCGAAGAGGTGAAAGAAGATCGACAGAAGGGAGGCCCAGCCGACGGCCTCCAGCCGCGTTCGGAGCGCCACGCCGGGTACACCCAAGAAAAGCGCCCACAGCAGAAGGAAGGGAAAGTGAATGTCGGTGACCCGGAAGGAGCCCATCGCGCCCTCAGAAGTGGGACGGTCCGTGCGGGTAATCACCGCGTAGTGAGTCGTCTTCGGTGCCAACCGAGTGACCGAGGGATCTTCCGTTGCACGGACCAGGGTCTCCGTGCCGCCGATCAGGAAGAGGTTGTAGTAGGGCGTGATCAACCACCAGACTGCGATCGCCGGCACGAACCAGAGCAGCGTGCGGCGTAGCAGCTGCGGTGCCATCCGGTCCCGGGCCGACTCTCGACTTTGTGAGCCCTCGTTCGCACCGCTGCGCGCCACTAGGTGGCTCCTGCCGGCTCGGGCTCGCTCTTCGGAGGCTCGTCGTCGGCCTTCTGGGTCTGCTTCGGCATGGCCAGCCGGTCGGCCCAGAAGATCCAGAGGAAGACACCGAATGCGATGACGATCGTCTGCCAGACCACGGTATGAGAGCTGTCGAAGAACTTGGGGAAGTAGGCACCGGTGAAGAACAGTGCCACGACCCGAACCAGGTTGATCGCCTGGATGGCGATGGAACCGAAAACCAGGCCGATGATGCGGGCTTTCCAAGGAGCAGGGAAGGCCAGCACTGCGGCAAGAAAGATGACCATGGTCTCGATGCCATTGCATCCGTTGCGGATATTCACGGCGAACTGGCGGTCGTTGAGAGCGATGATGGTGCCGGTCTTGGTGATGTCTTGTCCCAGCAACTTCAGTGCGACTCCCGAAGCTGCCGCCACGCCACCGGTAAAGGGCTCGACGAATCCGTCGTTCACCTGTTGTAGCGACAAAATGGTGAACGAGACCGACAGGATGACGAGGAACAGACCGACGAAGGTCAACTCGCGTCGATACTCGCGAATCGACGCCATCAGGCCTTTGCCAGCCTTGGGTTCGGTATCGGTCTCGGACTTCTTCTTTGGGCCGCTCATGGCCGGATTGTACGCGACTCGAAAGGGATTCCGAACTCGCGTTCGGAGTGCGCGTTCGTCGCCGTGGGCGATAGGATCGCACCATCCGCGAATGGCCCGGCCGCGCACAGACGCGAGAAACGAGCATGCCTCTGACTCTGGAGAATCTGCTGCAGAATCGTGAATTCGAGGCTGCACTCGAAGGTCTCGAATCCGGTGAGCTCGATCCGGCTTCCTGCCCTTCGGGCATCTACTACGCTGCGCGGGCCGAGAACACCCGGATCCTGAAGCTGCTTCTCGATGCAGGAGCCGACCCGAACCACAATTCCTCGCCTCGGCCGCTGCAGATCGCTGCCAGCGCCGGTCTCGAGGAGAATGTGAGGCTACTGCTGGCTGCGGGCGCCGACCCGAATGCCGGCACGATCATCGGAACGCCGCTCTCCGATGCAGTAGACGCCGGGTCCGATGGCTCGGCGGCGGTGCTGGTGCGTGCAGGAGCAGCAGATGGCGACGAAGGTCACTCGCTACTGGCAAAGGCCTGCTATCACGGCATGCGCGAGGCGGTGCGAGCGATGATCGAGGCGGGTTTCGACCTGGCGGGTCGAGCCACCATCGAACCGCGTGCGTTGCACCAGCAGAAACGTGGCCTGAAGCGCAGCGGAGAAGCGTTGGCGGGTCTCTTGGAGCTGGTGCCGCAGCTCGGACATGCATCCTCCGAAGACGAGGTCCATTCGATTTCGGATCGGGTCGACGAGGTCGAGCAGCGAGCTGCAGCCGCGAAGGAGCAGGATGCCCGCGCAGCTGAAGCGATCCCGAGCTGGATTTACGACAATGCTCCGCCGGCCGTGGTCGCGGCGGGAGAAGGACGCCGAGATCTCTTGGAGCTGTTGATCACCGGCGGTGCCGACCCGTCTCTTGGTGATGATCAGGGCGTGACGCCGTGGGCCGCGGCGTCGCGTGCTGGGCACGATGCGCTGGCGGGTTGGATCGAGAAGTTGGGTGGCCGTCGCGACGCGGAACGTTCCGCCGACGAAGAACTGCTGATCGGGGCCCACGAAGGTGACACTGCCGTCGTGCAGGCCGCGCTCGCGCGCGGTGCCGACCCGGACGCCCGGGATCAGCGGAGCAAGACGAAAGGCAAGACGCCGCTCCTCCTGGCGGTAGCAGGCGGACATCAAGAAGTCGTCGCAGCTCTTCTCGCCGGCGGTGCCTCCTCCGAAGTGCGCGACCGCGCCGAGGGCGAAAAGGGTGGGGGTGCTTTTGGTGAGCCGGCCTCGGAAGACACGTTCTGCATGCCCGGCGCCGTGTTTGGCCTCACGCCATTGGCTGCGGCCTCGGCTCTGGATCAGGACGAATGCGCATCGCGGCTACTCGCCGCGGGGGCCGATCCCAATGCTCGCGACGATTTGGGTTACTCCTGCCTCCACCTGGCCGCCAGGTCGGGCAGTGGGACAGCCTTGCGCCGATTGGTAGCGGCAGGAGCCGAGGTAGACCGGCCGAGCCCGGAAGGAACGGCGCTCCTCCTGGTCGCGTGCGAGGGTGAGACCGAGCTGGTTCGCTTCCTGACACAGGTTGGAGCTGACCCCAGCTACGTACCCAAGCACGAAAGGACGTCGTCGCTGCACAATGCAGCGACCCTCGGAGACTCGGGGTCGGTCAATGCTCTACTCGACGCGGGTGCCGATGCCACCTTTCGTGACGAGGAAGGGAAGACCGCGTACCACGTGGCGAAGGAATCGGCGCAGTGGGGCGACGCCCTGGACGCGGTCACGCTCGAGCGGCTCTATCAAGCTACGGGCTCCATCGCCGACGAGCAGATCGAGGACGACGACGAAGACTACGGAGACGTCGACCTGCCGGAGCTCGACGACGAGCTGGCGGAGCACTACGACTTCGAAGCCTCCCGGGAACGCCTGGAGCGAGCCCAGGACGAGTCCTTCGCGACAGCCGTCGCCGAGCTGGCGGCGCGCTGCGGATCGGAAGCCCGCGACCTGGGCGGTGGCCTTCCCGGAGTCCGCTTCCAGATCCACTCCCAGAAAGCAGAGCCTGCTCTACGAATGAACCTCGACATCGAAGCGCTGCAAAACGAGTATCTCGATCGCGGCACTCTCGTCCTGCGTGCTGGGAGCTTCGGAGCCGAGGCCTCGCAGCTACTCGTATTGCCCACCACAGATCCGCTGGAGGCCATCGCCGCCATGGGAACCAACGGCGCCAACTACGACATCATGCCGCGCCACATCCTGGAGTTCTTCCGTTCCCATCCGGCGGTCGTCTGGGAGCTGGCCCACGACCGTGTCGTCGGCCGATTCACCGAAGCCTACCTCTCCACAGTCGAGGACCTGGACGAGCTGGCGCGCGAGATCTACGAGATCTGTCCCGACACCATCGACCAAGGCGTCGGGTCCCTGGAGGCATTAGCCGAGAGCCTGGGGGAGAGCGGCGAGTTCTACTGCTGGTGGGACTAGGAGTGTGTTGCGGATAGCCCTGGAAAGGTCATCGCAACTGCGGTCTA
>JALCBJ010000221.1 GCA_028066595.1 Thermoanaerobaculia bacterium | reverse complement strand
CGCACCGCCGCGCCGCCCGCCTGCGACCGCTTCGGGACCCGGTAGCCCAGCGTCCGATTGGCGAAGCCGATGCGGAAATGCTCGATCAGCTCCTTCGAGCCGAGACCGCGCTGCGCCAGGTAGTCCAGCGCCTCGGGGCTCTCCAGCAGCGTCGCGTGGTAGTGCCCCACCACCGCCTGCATCATCGCCTCGTCCGCCATCTCTTCCGATACCAACGGCTCCATCCGGATCGCCTGCGCCACCACCTGAGGCGTGCCGTGCCGCGCCCGCTCCGACGGTGCCCAGCCCTTGCGCAGCAGCTCCACCGCCTGGCGAAACGAAATCCCCTCGATCTTCATCACCCAATCGATCACCGACCCGCCCTCGCCGCACGCTCCCAGGCAGTGCCACAGGTTCTTCGAAGGCGTCACCACCAGAGACGGCTCCCGGTCATCGTGGAACGGACACAGGCCGATCAAATCCTTGCCGTGCCGCTTCAGCTCCACCCCGCACCGCCGCACCTGCTCTGCCAGATCGGTCTCCCGCTTGATCCGATCGATCTCCGCCGGAGGCACCCGTCCCACCGCTATGACCTCGACCCGGTGGATTCGGAGGGAGTGACCACTAGCCGCCCCGCCTCCACCTGGACACGCACCTTCGAGCCGATCGGGAAACCCGCCTCCGCTAGCCACAGACCGTTGAACCGCAGATAGGGCACATAGACGCCCGGGTTGGGGGAGTACCGGCGAGGCCGGCGAGGCTGATGGGTGTGGGAGACGGTGAGCTGGCGTTCGGGGGTCACGTCGTTCCTCCTGAGAAGCTGTCAATATCCTTTTATGATGACTTGATAGTATCAATTCTGGATACGGAAAGCAACACACCTGAATACCCGTGGATACAGTCATGAAGTCCGACACGACGCTACGCAACATGCCCTTCCCCGATCGACTCGCCGCCCTCCGCAAGGCGCGCGGCCTCACACAGCAAGGCCTCGCCGACGCCATCGGCTCGTCCAAGATTCAGATCTACCGCTACGAGGGCGGCGCCTCGCAGCCCACCCTCGACACCTTGAAGCGGCTGGCGATCGAGCTCGGCGTCTCCACCGATGAGCTGGTCTTCGACGCCGAGGAACGCGGGCCCGACGACGACCTCAAGCTTCAGTTCGAGGCGCTGTCACGCTTCGACGACGAGCACAAGAAGATCGCACGAGCCGTACTCGACGGGCTCATCCTCAAGCATCAGGCCAACCGACTCTCGTCCGGGCAGTAGCAGGCACGGCAACGCGACCCTGCCGGAGGGCGCCAGCACCGTTTAGGGGTGCAAAGCCTGTTTACGTTGGCTTCACCGAGTGAACAGTTCGATCGTGTGGCTTGTCGCCACCACGAGGTGAACTCGAGACCACGAAAAGCCATAGCACTTGATCGAGTCATCGCCGCCGGCAGGCGCGACTTTCGCTACTTTCTCCGACCCCTCTTCCACCCAAGGATCCGAGGACGGCGGTGAGAGTGTCACGAACCCCAACGGCCAATCAGGACACGCTAGGTCGGCAACCCAACCGTCCAACGTCACTGTTGGGAGACCCCCGCCGTGAATTCCTGAAACGATAATCGACTGCCCATTCAAAGGGCCAATTCCCTCGACCGTTAGCGCTTGCAGGTCATACCAATCGCCTGCCGGATTGGAAGCATCCCTCGAAAGCCTTTCTCCAGTCATCGAATCGAAAACGCCGCGCCCAGAACTGGAGACAACCAACAGGAACTTTGAGTCGGCTGAGAATCCAAGCGCTTCAAATCCGCCAACAGAAATCGAAGCAGTCATGCGCCAGGGCGGGGGCGCATCAACCAACCTCAGATTCCGTAGCCGGGACCTAAGCCCTTCTTGATGTGCACTAATCGGTAGATCCTCTAAAGTCTATTGAGTTGTAACTCTGACGCTGCCAGGAACAACGTTATCAAGGAGTTCATCGAACATATTCGACGGTATCCCGAACTGGTCGGGAGCCACCGTCTCGTCAACTCTCTGAGGGAGCGTCGGGTTGAGTCGCCCCTGATTCTGCCGTACCGACATCTTCCTGAGCTTCTCCACAAACTCTGGACTCAAGTCGAATCGAATTAGCGATGCGGTTTCACCTCGTCGCGCCAGGAACTCAACAGCCCGCTGCTCCTGGTTTACGTTAACGAACAACATATCGTCGCCCTTGATCGAGAGTTGACCCGCATCATCGACCGAGAACCGAACTTTACTGGCGTTGGGAAGCACACCACCCTGCACGCGAAAAGTAGGGATTCCCTCGTGGAGGTCCTCGACAACGTCATCGACGGCTGTCTCGCCAACCACATCGGCTGCCTCATCCGCCTTCTTCTGAGCCAGTTTCTGAACACCCTTTACAGCCAGGCCTCCGACTTCCTTGACCACCTTTCCGCCGCAGGCACCGATCCCAGCTTCGATCACCGCCCCGTTCGCGTTGTCGGGAAACTCAGTTTCGGCCATATAGCAGGCCACCGCCAAGGGGTCGTACCCCTTCTCGATAAGGTAATCCCCCAGGTCGCTGATCTTGTTGTTGATGTACTCGACGGGATCGAACCCGCCAACTCCGCTATTGGCCCCGCGCTGTAGGCATATATCTCGACTCTTCCCAGTGCCTGGGCCGCATTCCTTTGGCCCTGAAGAGTCACTCCTGCCGCTGTTCAGGCCCATCGGATCCGAGCGGTTCACCGGGTCGAAGCGCGCAAAGGCATACATGGACGGCCCGTCTATGTATCCGAGGGGATCTGCGGTGACGAAGATCCCAGCTTCCGGATCATAGTAGCGATTCCGGAAGTACATGAGGCCCGTCTCGGTATCTACCGGCCGCCCCT
>JALCBJ010000007.1:75318-135435 GCA_028066595.1 Thermoanaerobaculia bacterium | reverse complement strand
GATTGCCTTGGGAGCCGTCCCCCGTGGTGTCGCTGCCGTCGGTGGCCACCCAGAACGTTGCCGCTGGGGCCGCCAGAGGGGCTAGCAACCACAAGGCGGCGCACCAGGACCATCGAAGTTCTCCGGCTGGGCCGAGCCGGAACACCCATCGAAACATCGGGATTTGTCTATTTTTCATGCGACCAGCATATCTCGTAGAGCGCCGGAACTGAACCGCCCGCTGGTGAGTCTCATCCTGAGTCTCATCCTCGAACGACCCGAGAGGACGTCATGAGCCAAACACAGCGCAAGAGCTCCTTCCGAACCCAACGCAAGGTAAGCGACGAGATCCCTACCTCCTCGATGGCCGACATTGCGTTTCTGCTGGTGATCTATTTCATGGTCACCATCACCTTGGCAGCTACTCGCGGTCTCGACTTCGGCCTGGATGGTGACGACGACCCGGCCGACGTCATCACGCCGGTGGAGTCGGTGCTCGTGGAAATCGGTCGCGGTGGCCTTCTCACGGTGGATCGCAAGGCCATGGCCCTGGAGGATCTGCTGCTCTATCTGGAGCCGAAGCTGGAACGGAATCCGAAGAAGCCTGTGATCCTACGTCCCCAACCGGAGTCCGAGTACAAGCACATGGTGGCGGTCTACGACGTGTTGCGCCAAGGTCGCGAGAAGCTCGGATTAGATCGGGATATCCAGGTCTCACTGCCCACGGAGCGAGAGATCCGATCGTTCTGGCAGTAGGGTCTCATCCGGGCGAAGCAGCCTGATCAACCACCGGGCCGCCCTTCCTCGTAGGCGGCCAGGCGACCGGCGATCTCGGCCGTCAGCTCGCTGCTCTCCGTGGTCTTCGCGAGCTCCAGCGCGTCTCGTGCCTTCTCCTGCGCCTCTGCGAAAAGACCGGCACGCGCCAGGGCGGCTGCCAGGACATCGAGCATCCGAGCATCGCGATACTCGGTGAGTTCTACGCCCCGGCGGGCGAGATCCAGCGCGTCGCGGGTGGCGCGCTGATCGCCTGGGGCGGCATGGCGGATCAGGATCCAGGCCATGCCTTGGATCGGCGCAGGCATGTCGGGGGCGAAATGATGCGCCGCACTGAGATGCCCCAACGCATTGTCCACATCACCCAGTGCATAAAACGCCATACCGAGCCCGTGCCGCGCTACGGCGTTCTCCGGATCGGACTTGTAGGCCAGGCCATAGTGCTGCAGCGATTCTTCGTGGCGTCCGGCATCGCGCAGCAGCTCACCCAGATTCAGATGAGCCAGCGTCATATCGCCCTTGCGATCCAGGGCTCGACGCAACCGCGCCATAGCCTCCGGCACGTCGCCGCGCGCCCTCGATGCCAGAGCCAGATCGACGAGGGCAGAGGCGGCCCGATCCTTTAGGTAGGTCCGGATCTCCTGCGTTTCGGCGCGCTCGACCTGATGATCGAACTGCTCCACCGCACGCACCAGGTAGCTTTCCATATCGTCGGGATAGCGGTCGCGGAACACCCGCCCGACCCACAGCATGTCGAGCGCCGAGACTTGGGAGTGCCAGCGCCCGGCCAGCGGAGCCGAACGTCGGTGGCGATCCGAGGTGTCGGTGTCCAGGCTGCGGACGTCCTGCAGCAGCTCTTCGACTTCGACCCGGCCACGATAGACGGCGGCGAGCCGACCGTCGCGGTCCAGGAGATAGCTCACGGGTACGACGAAGGGCAGGTCGAGCTCGTAGAGGATCTGTTCCAGGAGATCGAGCTTGTCGAGCATTTCCACACTGACCGCGCCGGCGGGGCCGGAGAAACCCAAGCTGCGGAGAACCTGCAGAGAGTCCTCGGCGCGAGTTTCCTTCTCGTCGAGGCCCTCGACCGTGAGTGCAAGGACTTCGAGACCGGCCGCCTCGAGATCAGGGCGGCGCTCTCCTAGCTCCCGCAGCTCCGTCAGGCAGGGCATGCACCAGCTCGCCCAGAGATTGACCAGCACTGGTCCGCCTGCAGCCTCCACCAACGACGCAATTCGGCGTTCCTCCTGCGCTCCCTCCTCTAGCGCCAGGTAGGGCAGCTCCGGCAAGGGGACCCGGCGCGGTAGGTAGGGACGGGCATCCGAGGCAGCCGGAGGCGATGCCTGACCGGAGGCCTTCAGCTCGGCCGAGGAGTCCCGCGTCGCAACCGCCACCGCCACACCGGTACCCTGCTCCAACAGGTAGCGTCCGTTCGCCTGGACGGCGGTAAAGGTCTCCAGGTCCTGCTCGTCGGCTACCGGCCAGCGCACCTGGACACGCTCGATCGCCTGCCCAGGCTGTAGCCGTCCCAACCCAAAATGTAGCCACTTGCTGGACTGAGATTGAAAGCCATCGCCGGCATACACCACTTGCACCCGTCGCTCGTCGGTGTCGTCGCCCGAGACCACCACCTCGACGCGTGCACCGATACCGTCGCGATTGGCCTCGGTCCCGCGCAAGCGGAGCTGGACCCAGGAGGAGTCGCTGGCGTACGTGTCAGTTCGGTTGAGCATCAGGCGCAGGCGCGGACCGGTGCGATTGTGCAGCCACAGATCGAGATCTCCGTCGTGGTCCCAATCCACTACCCCGAAGGCCCGGCCATCGTCGAGGAAATCCAGTCCGGTGACAGCGGAGACGTCGGCGAAACGCCCGTCACCGCAGTTGAGGAAGGCCCGATGGCGTTCACGTCCCGACCAGGAATGACCCTCCCGCATGAGGCGGAAAATCCCTTGCCAGCTCGCGACGTATTGCTGCAGTGCTTCTTGTGCTCTCTCCGCCTTGGGTGATCGCGGCACGACCTGCCGCCAAAAGAAACTTCACAAATCGTTGGTATCTCGATTGGTCACGTAGCCGTTCGACACCAGTAGGTCCAACCAACCGTCGTTGTTCAGATCCGCAAAGCGTGACGCCCACGCCCACAGCCCCATCTGCACTGCTGCGTCCAGGGTGACGTCGCCGAACGAACCGTCGCCCTGGTTGCGAAACAGCGTGTTGCCGCGGGCCATGCGGCGCTATCCGCGATGGTCTGCTCCGGGCCTGCGTCGGCGAACCGACGCTGAAAGGCCACCCGATTGCCAGCCGACGAGAACATGTTGCTGACGTACATGTCGCGCCGGCCATCGCGGTCGTAGTCGCCCCAGGACGCCGACATGCCCGACGCCACGTCCTCGACCCCGGCTTCTGCCGCAACGTCACGGAAACGTCCGCCGTCGTTCTCGTAGAGGTTGTTGCGACCGAAGTCGTTGGCCACGTAGAGGTCCACGTCTCCATCGTCGTCATAGTCGTCCCAAGCCGCGGCAAAGCTATAGCTATGGTTGTTCTCTGCCAGACCCACGGCCTCGGTGACGTCTGCGAAACGAAAGCCACCACGGTTTTCCAGAAGCACGTTGCGGCCGCCGTTGCGCGCGTCGTGATACGGCACCGGACCTGGAATGGCCCGGCTGTCTCGATCTCCGTTGTAGCCACAAAGATACAGATCGAGATCGCCATCTTCGTCGTAGTCAGCTGCGGAAAGTGAGGTTGGTGCCGTCACCACTTCGACCAGGGAATCTCGCAAAGTGAACCGACCATGCCCGTCATTCTCTTGCAACAACAAGTGGAACGCGGTGGCCACCACGAGGTCCTGGTCTCCGTCCCCATCGAGGTCGATCAGGAGGGCAGAAACGGACGGATCGAGCCAGTCGGTATGCGATTCCGCCGACACGTCGCGCACGGTTCCGTCGGCTTCCTGCAGATAGAGCCGATTGGGTAGGCCTGCGGCGTCGGTCACGTAGAGATCTTCGAGACCATCGCCGTTCACGTCGCCAACGGCCAGTCCATGATGGCCGAGGAACGACATACCAGCCAGTCGACTGACCCTGGGAATCCAGTGCTCCAGGCCCGGGGTCACCTGAGCCTCGTAGGCTCTGGTGGCCGACATGGCTGCCGCCGTAGCATCGACGAACAGTGTTGCGGCCCCGGGATCCGGAGATCCGGCCCGGCGCAGCTCAGCCTCCTCATAGGCGTCCACCGCGACCCTCCGCAATGCAGGACGACCATCGGCTACGGGATAGGTCCAGTGGGTCGTCCAGGTGGCGCTCTGCTGCAGCGATCCGGTGTCCTGTCGGACACTGGCCTGGTATAGAAAGGTCACGGCGAACTCGTGATCGTCCAGCTCGACCCCAACGGGTTTCAGTTGGATGAGTAAGCCATCAGACGATGCGCTACTGGTAAGACCCAGGCCTGCTCCGAGACCGCGAAGCGCCTCGATCCATCCCTCGACGCCTAACAGCTGCCGGGGCGATGCGACTTCAGGGGAGCCCTCTCGGCGGCGAACCTTCAGCGGGCCGTGGACGAACACGTCGACGAGCTGCATCGGACGCAGAGGATCGCAGGAGAAGCTTTCATCGAGAAGACCGCCCACCTCCTCCGCGAGTCCCGACTCCACCTCCTTCAGCCCGCCGATCAGCTGCTCCAGAGCCGTGGTCGCCGCGTGACTTAGCGCCTCGCTTCGCCACCCGTCCGCCGTCGCGTCGAGGCTTCGATCCAGCTCCGCCTGGAACGCGTCGTGCGAGACCGCGTGGTCTATCTTCAGCTCCACGGGCGTCGCCGAACCAACCGACTGGGCTCGCGCTGGCAAGACACAGACCACGAGCCAGCAGGCGACGAGTCCGAGTCGCCATGTCGACTCCCAACGGGTGGCGGTACGAGTCCAGTGCATCGCGAATCCAGTGCCTGAGGCGCGTAGTCATTGCGGTTTCGAGTCGGTCCGGATGATAGGTCGGCTACCTCTCGCAGGCAAGCGCAGCCCGCTCCGAGGCCAGCGCACCTTCCCCCGTCCGAGTTCGAGAATCCCGGCACCAGTCCTTGACACATTCCGTTAACGGAATGTGATATTCCCATGCCCCGAGCAACCACGACCTCTGACGTGTTCAACGCCGTCGCCGAGACCAAGCGGCGGGAGATCCTGTCGTTCCTGGTGGGATCGGAGCGCAGTGTCGGCGACATCGTGGACGCACTGTCATTGGGGCAGCCGTCCGTGTCCAAACACCTCAAGGTCCTCCACGAGGTCGGGCTGGTCACGCGCAGGCGGGACGGCCGTCGGATCCTCTACAGCGTCGACGCCGAGGCCATCCGGCCCCTTCACGAGTGGACCGAGACGTTTCGCCGCCACTGGCGGCATCAGCTGGATCGCATCAAGCAGCGAGCGGAAAACCGACCATCGTCAGAAAGGAAAGACGAATGATCGCGACGGAATCGGAGCTCAGTCAGCTCACCCTCGGTCTCGAAGAAGACATCTTCATCGAGGCCTCCATCGAAGCCAGCTTCGCAGCCCTTCTGGAACAGATGGGCCCTTCCAACGAGATGGGCGACGGCACCCCCATGCCGATGGTCCTGGAAGCAGTTCCCGGCGGGCGGTGGTTCCGCGACCTGGGAGACGACAACGGACACAACTGGGCCACCGTACAAGCCATCCGGCGACCTGACCTGCTGGAGCTGTCCGGGCCGCTGTTCATGTCCTACCCCGTGTGCAACAACGTCCAGTACCGTCTCGCCGCGGAGGGTGACGGCACGCGATTGACCCTGCGGCACAACGCGCTCGGCCTCATCACCGAGGATCATCGCCAAGGCGTGCGCGAGGGCTGGCGCAGCTTGCTACAGAAAGTACGGTCTCGGGCACAGTCGCCCGCAGTCCATTGACCCACAACTCGATCAACTAGAGAGAACGAACATGCTCAGTCAGGCCTTCATCCAAGAGCTCGAACAAGAGACCGTAGCCACTCGGCGGTTGCTGGAACGACTTCCGGCCGACCGCCTCGATTGGCGACCCCATCCCAAGTCCATGTCCCTCGGTCAGCTGGCGCTTCACGTTGCGGAGGGCCCAGCCTCCGTGGCCGAGATTGCCAAGGTGGACGAAGCCCCATTACCCAACTTCGGACAGGAATCTGCCACCAGTCCCGAACATGCTGTCGAGGCTCTCGAGGAGAGCACGAAGAAAGCAAAAGAGATCCTCGCTGGCTTCGACGACGATTCCATGGCCGCCACCTGGCGCGTCGTACACGAAGGAAATGAGGTGATGGCCATGCCACGCGTCGGCTTGATCCGCTCGATCCTGCTCAATCACTGGTACCACCATCGCGGCCAGCTGACGGTCTACCTGCGGTTGCTGGACGTACCGCTGCCATCTGTCTACGGCCCGTCCGCAGACGAGAACCCGTTCGCGCAGTGATCGAATCTCACCGGGCAGCCGCGAAACGCTGCCCAGCGCATTCCCTTTCCGGCCGTGTGAGTCGGATCGCGGGAGAGACCGGCTCATCGAGAGCGCAAGATCACCATGTCCTGGATGTGAGCAAACCCAGGAAGGATCTCGATGATCTCGAAATACTGTCCCCAGACTCTTCGAACGTAGTCTTCGCGATGGAACGTGGCTCGATAGTACTCCTCGTCGCCGATCAACCCGTCGAGCGCCGGATCACGTGCGAGATCGCTGAAGCCCCGGGCCTGCCAGTCTCGTAGAACCTCCAACGGAGGATCGCACCACCAGATGGCCGTGTCCGCGTTGACGGTGAGGCAAAGCACTGCACCCGGGCGCGACACCCGCTTCAGTTCCGCGAGCCATGCGAGCTGATCTTCCTCCCGAAGGTGAGTCATCACGGAATGACCCAGGATCAGATCGAAGGAGCTCGCAGGCAAGTCGCACGGCGGAAGAAGCGGGACGGTCTCGAATCTTGGTGGCTCCCAATCATCGCCACCCATCGACTCCGAGGGTCGCGCAGTCAGGTTGTCCCGGCACCAGGCGATGTTGTCCGCATCGATATCGACTCCGGTCAACCGCGTGCCAGGCACCTTTGCGAGATGTCGTGACAGCCGTCCGCAGCCACAGCCCCAATCGAGAATCGACGGGAACGAGGACAGCCGACGACCGAAGCGCGCCTCGAGAAACGTTTCGATCTTGCGACAAGCCGTATAGCCCCAGAGGAGGTGCACGTCAGGCCGTCCGTGACCCTGAACCCGTTCCATTCGGCTCCCATCGGGCACTCTGCGTAGTTGTTCCTCGAGATCGTCAGGAACGAAGAAGGCACCGTGCTCGATGATCGGTCGTCGGCTGTTCCGATCGATGCACTCGATGACGGTGCTGGGAGCCAACTCGGAAGATCGGAGCGGGATCTCGAGACGAAAACCGAGCTGGCGGTGGCCGGGCACGGTCCAGAGTCGAGATGGTGCAGGAGGACTCTCGACCGGGAACTGGGCCTCGACGACCGGTACGCCATCAGCAATCCATTCTGGCTCGGGTGCCTCCCCGGCCGAGGGCACGAGATAGCCAGATACCAGGAGGTTGGACGTCCCTCCCTGCACTTGGTGAATCGCCCAGAGTGGACGGCGCCTCAGCTTCCGAAGCTCTGCAGCGCGGGTCATCAGATCGCGGGTGTTGCCCACCCAGATCTCGACGTCCGAATGAAAGCAAGAGATTCGCAGGCGCTGTTCTGATTCCGTATCGAAATGCGATACCAAATCGAAGGCGAATCCGTGCCTTCCATCGCCGATTCCGGCGGCCTCGAGATCGGGGCGATAGAGGTCGGCCATGGCGTCTCCCACCGACCGATCGTTCAACGCGACGCGGACTCGCAGCCGGCGGTTGGGATCCGAAGGCGACCGGGCCCATCCCAGCATCGGTGCAGGGCCGAGATGGTCGACATTCCCCTCTACCGTCGTCATCGGGCGATGCTATACGTTGTCGGTCAAGGGCTCACAGACGACCAGGCAACCATGTCTCCGCTTTCGAATCCGTCCGTGAAGACGACACCCAGGCCCTCGTAGCATCCAGCGTCCCAGGCCAGCCCCTGAGGACGGGACAGTCCTTCGAGATCGGCGGGAACGTCGACGAGGGTTTCCCCCACGTCTACCGCCAAACCGTCCACCAGGCGGAAATCGCCACCGGAGCCGTCCCGGAACAGAGCGTCGAGTGCCGTCTCGTTCTGCAGAGCGATGCTGTTCGCATCCTGGCCCGTGTCGTTCTGCCACTGGGCGAGCGTCAGCCCCGAGTCGCCGTCATCGGTGCTGAATCGATCTTCCACCACGTTGTGATCGGAGATCAGACCCGACACGCAGGAGGGGCAGACGCTCAGAGCTCCACGAAAGCCGTGGCGACTGTAGATGATGTTGTTCTTGATGGAGTTGCCGCTGGAGCCATCGCGGACGTTGATGCCCCAGCGGCCATCGGAGGCGACGAGGATCGTGTTGTTGAACACTCGGTTGCCATTGGATGGTTGGCCACCATCGATGCGGTAGAGCGAGATGCCACTGGCATGTGTGTCATAGATCAAGTTGTTTCGGATCAGGGAGTTCTGCACACCGTCGCAGTTGATCCCGGATCCACCGGAAGCTCCGTTGCCGAAGATGAGGTTGTTCTCCACCAGAGCATCCGAGATCACACCGTCGCCACCCAGCGAAGCGTCGCCATTCATGTGGACGCCGTTGGCAGCGTTGTCGAACAGACGATTGCCCCGGATGATCGGCCGATCGCCACTGTTGCTGACGTAGACGCCATGTTCTTCGATACTGCGCGAGGCCGAGTTGCCTTCGATCAGAAGATCGTCGCAGAATCCCGTGAAGACGCCCCAGCGTTGATTGAGATCGAACGAGTTGCCGCGGATCGTCACATGTTCGCAGAGCACCGCGCGGATGCCTGCTCGTCCACGGCCATCGATCTGAAAGCCCTCGATGACGATGTGGTCGGCACCCTCGATGTTGATGCCGTCGGGGGTCGACGCATTGTCGGCCACGATCCGAGGGGTTTCTCCGCTTGCGGCCCGGAACGCGATCGGTGACCCAGCCGTACCTGAAACGACGATCTGCATGCCCACATAGTCACCCTCGTGGACGATCACGGTGTCTCCGGCTGCAACACTGTCGGCGGCATGCTGCAGCGTGGCCCATGGCTCGCCCTGAGTTCCAGGATGGGTGTCGGAGCCCGCGGGCGGAGGAGCGACATGGAACGTGTCGGCACTCGCCACCAACGGCCACGACATCGCCATCACGAGCAGCAGAGGCAGGCGGCTCGAAACCTCATAGCGCGAAACGCTGAAACGTAAGACGGGGGCTGACACGAAGATCTCCTGTCGTCGCGATGCATGGGACCTCGGCATTCGCCGATCGGACATCGAGGAAGGTTCAGCAGGCCAACGCGGCCACAAAGAGGAACGTATCAGGTGGGCAGATTTTGCCGAGTTTACGAACCCTTTCGCAGTTCGTGCGTCTAATAGCAAAGATCTGCATCTCTTTCCCACCGACCGAGGACCTCCGATGAACACAAGCTGGCTGCACGACTTCCGACAAGCACTCCGCTCTCTCTTGCGCGCACCGGGCTTCACTCTGATCGCGGTGGCGACTCTGGCACTGGCCATCGGCGTCAACTCCAGCATCTTCAGCGTCATCGACACGGTCTTGCTCAACCCCCTGCCTTTCAAGGACACGGACCGGCTGGTCTACGTCGCCTCCTCGGCGCCCGGATCGGATCTCCCGGATGAGTTCCCGTCGGCGGTCGAGTTCCTCGTTCACTACGGCGAGAAGTCGGAGCTGCTCGAAGACATCGCCAGCTTCAACTCGTTCACCAGCACGTTGCGCGCTGGCGACCGCATCGAACGTCCCCGTATGTCGGCACCGACGGCATCGGTGTTCAGCACCCTCGGTGTGGACCCGATTCTCGGACGTTTGCCGACACCCGAGGACGAGAGTGGCGTGGTCGTGCTCAGTCATGCCCTGTGGACGACCTGGTTCGCCCAGGATCAGGACATCCTGGGCAGGAGCCTCTCCGTTTCGGGCGAGGACCGTACTGTGATCGGCGTCATGCCGGAGGACTTCTTCTTTCCCGCCGACGGCACGTTGCTATGGTTCCCACGGACGTTGCCGACCGAGATCGAGCCCGGCCGGTTCGGCCAGCGGATGGTGGCGCGGATGGCGCCCGGGGTCACACCTGAGCAACTCCAGACCGAGCTGACCGCCCTCGCGCGGCAGTTACCGGAGCGCTTCGGAGGCTCCGCACGCTATGCCGAGCTCTTCGAAACCCACGTTGCAGTCGTCCGGCCACTGGAGGAAGAGCTCCTGGGCAACGTCGCCGGACCTTTGTGGATCCTCCTCGGTGCGATGGCCATCGTGCTCCTCATCGCCTGCGTCAACGTCGCCAACCTCTTTCTGGTACGGGGCGAACGTCGTCTCCCGGATCTCGCGGTCCGACGGGCGCTCGGAGCGGGCAGGCTGCGGTTGATCGGCACCCAATTGACGGAAGCCACCATCATCGCGGGCGCGGCCGGCGTGCTGGCTGTCGGCCTCGCCTGGAGCGGCGTGCCGCTGCTACTGCGGGTCGCGCCAGCCAACGTACCGCGGCTGGACGATGTCGCCGTCACTCCCGCGACGCTCGTCTTCACCTTCGGTGTTTGCGTGGCGTCGGCACTGCTCTGCGGACTCCTGCCAGCCTTGCGTCACTCCACTCCCAACCTGACCCGACTGCGTGAGGGCGGACGTGGTGCCATGCGCAGCCGCAATTGGGGCCGCAACCTGTTGGTGGCTGCCCAAACCGCGCTGGCGCTGGTCTTGCTGATCGGCTCGGCACTTCTCCTGCGCAGCTTCGACAAGCTCCGCAATGTCGACCCGGGCTACGACACGGCCGACATCTTCACCTTCCAGATCGCGCCCGAAGGGGCCCATCTGCAAGACCCGCCGTCGTGGGCTCGTTTCCACCAGGACTTCAAGGAACGATTGCGCGCTCTTCCCGGTGTGGAGAGTGTCGGCATCGTGGAGAACGTGCCCCTGGACGAAGGGGTCAACAGCCGGCGATTCTTCACAGAAGACATGAATATCGAAGAAGACACTGGCACTCTGCTCAGCTTCACCTGGGCGACCGGTGACTATTTCGACACGATGAAGATCGCGGTTCGTCGAGGCCGAGCGTTCACGCCCGACGATCATTCGACCCAACTCGGCAACGTCCTCGTCAGTCAATCTGCTGCCGACCTCATGTGGCCCGGAAAAGACGCCGTGGGTCAGCGCATTCGCCTGGATGCCTGGGAGAGCTGGGAGACGGTGGTCGGCGTAGTCGACGACGTACTGCAGTACGACTTCCGGGGCGAGCCGGAGCCGATGGTCTACTTCCCGCTGGTCGGCCAGACGGCGGAGAGCAGTCGCCCGGTCACCTCGCCTGCCTATGTCGTCAAGACGCCTCGAGCCGAGCTCATCGGGCCGGAGATCCGAGCGCTGGTTCGCGAGGTGGCGCCCAACGCACCGATGTACCGCCAGTACACCATGGAAGGACTCGCCGCCGACTCCATGACGCGCCTGTCATTCACCATGCTCACCCTCGGCATCGCCTCTACCCTGGCTCTCCTCCTGGGCATCGTAGGCCTCTACGGCGTCCTGTCCTACGCCGTGGCCGAGCGCACTCGGGAGATCGGTCTGCGCATGGCTCTCGGCGCAGAAGCTCGCCGGGTACGCGCCATGATCGTCGGGCAGGGAGCGAAGGTGCTTCTCGCCGGCCTGGTTTTCGGCCTCGCCGGTGCATACTTCGCCTCACGATCCCTCGGCGACCTGCTGTTCGGGATCTCCAGCTTCGACGTCCTCACCTACGGTGGTGTCTCCACCCTCTTGCTGCTGGTCGGCCTGGCGGCTGCCTGGGTGCCGGCCTGGCGGGCGTCGAGGGTGGATCCCATGGTCTCACTGCGGGAGGAATGATCACGGGCACCGCCTGAGCTGGCAGCTATTGGCCGAGAACCTCCGTCTTCGGATTGTTCATACTCCAGTTGAACCAGAAGGTGTCGAAGCCACCGAGGTGTTCGATGGACGCCTCGTCGTCACCGTTGACGAAGGTTCCTTGGCCCGGATCGAACCGGGCCGCGCTACCCTTCTCCGTCCAAGAACCGTCCACCATCTCGAATCCCGCAGGCGAGAAATACGCGTTGCTGGATGCGTAGATGTTCGCCTCCGGAGCTCGGTAGAGAAACACCTCACCTTCGCTCACCGTGAAAGAGGCGCCCGCCGCCTCGTACGCATCGAAGGGAACGGCGTAGGGCTTGCCGCCGTGGTGGAACCCATAGATCGTTTGCTTCGGTTGCAGGCGCTCGTCGCGGAGCTTGCCGCCGCCATACACCCGGTCGGAGGCGAAGTAGTTGTCGTAAGGACTCGACGCGACGTGCTCTTTGCCTTCGACAGAGAGAACGAGGGTGTCGGGATGCTCGCGACGCCAGTCCTTCCACTGTGTCTTCACGCCGAGAGACCGCTCGTCGAGGGAGCTACCGGCGAGCTCACCTGCCAGAGCTTCGTAGGTCATGATCGACCAGTAGGTGTCGGTCTCCTTGTCCACCATCACCAGGGAGGCGTGGATCAAGCCTCCCGAAGGTTCGAAGTTCAGTTCCTTGCCATCCATCTCGCGGCCGTACACGACGGCCGTATTCGCGAGCGGTCACCAAACCGCGGCGAACTTCTCGCCGCCGGCCTCGTCGTTCACGATCTCGTGTTGATTCAAGAGGTTGAGGCTATAGGCCCGGGCCTCGCCGTTCACCTCGACCCCGAAGATCCAAGCGTCGTCGGGTATCTCGGCTTCCCCCGCCGTCACGAAATCCGGATCGTCCACCGAAGCGATACGCCCCCGGGGTATCACCTGTCGGAAGTCGTCGGGCAGGTCGGCATGGGGCGTCGGCAAGGCGGGACGTCCCTGCGCCTCGGCAGGACGAACCAGGCTCCCTTGCGCAATCCAGACGGCTACGATCGAGAGCGCCGCAGCGGAACAGAGCGCCTTGGCAGCGGCTACGGTAGAAGTGGCCGGCTCGTCGGGACATAAGATCTTCAGACCGCGTCTCACGATTTCCTCCTAGCTGCCTTGTTACTCAGCGTGCGCAGACTACGCTACTTTGGATGGGTCACGTGTGCCAAGCTGGCCGCATTCAAAGTTTGTACAGCTTCTGGCAGTGTCTGCACATTCTCGTCCTCCGTTCACCTGTCCTGGCGACTCGGCGGGCTCCCCCACCCGGCACGATCCTTGCGGAATTCACGACCGCGGCGAAACATCAAACGACCCGAGACAGCCATGACCCTCCGGATCGCTCTGATCTCACCCAAGGGAGACCTCTACCGCCACCGCGGCGGCATTTTCAAGCGCTCATTGCGCTACATGCCGCTGACGCTACCGACACTGGCGGCGCTCGTACCGTCGGAGCTGAACGCCGACGTCCGATGCTTCGACGAGGGCATCTCCGAAGTCGACGCCGAGACCCTCGATGCCGATCTCGTGGGCATGACCGTGATCACCGGCACGGCGATGCGCGCCTATCAGCTGGCAGCCGGCCTGCGTCGCCGGGGCATTCCGGTGGTGCTCGGCGGACCCCACCCGACGCTCGTACCGGACGACGCTCAGCCCCACGCAGACTCGATCGTGGTCGGCTATGCCGAAGACGAGTGGCCACGTCTGCTCCGAGACTTCGTCGCTGGCCAGATGAAGCCCCGCTACGTTCAGGCTCCCACGCTCGACCTGGCAGCCAGGGCGCTCCCCGACCGCAGCGTCCTGCCACGACGGCGATACCTCACGGACCACGTGTTCGAAGCCACCCGCGGCTGCATCCACGACTGTGACTTCTGCGTGGTGCCCTCAGCCTGGGGGCGGAAACCTCTGCAAAAGCCCGTCCGCGAGATCGTCCAAGATCTCCGACGCATGCGGAGTCGAAAGGCGATCTTCGTCGATCTCAACCTGATCTCCGATCGACACTACGCGCGGGAGCTCTTTCGCGCGCTGATCCCGTTGAATCTCCAGTGGTACGGATTGGCGACCACCCTCCTCGGCCGCGATCTCGAGCTACTCGACCTGGTCGCCGCAAGCGGTTGCCGCGGTTTGCTCATGGGACTCGAATCGATCTCGCCACAAAACCTGAAGCGATCGAGGAAGGGCTTCAACGATCCGGAGAGCTATGCCGGTTTGGTAGCGCTGCTTCACGAACGGAACATCGCGCTCCAGGGATGCTTCGTCTTCGGTCTCGACGACGACGACGACGACGTGTTCCTGGATACGGCGCGCTTTGCCGTCGAAGCACGCATCGACCTGCCACGTTTCGCCGTGGTCACGCCGTTTCCCGGTACAACGCTGTTTCGCAGACTGGAAGCGGAGGGCAGGATTCTCACCCGCGACTGGAATCTCTACGATGGGCAGCACATGGTCTTCCGACCGGCTCGACTGAGCCCTCGCGAGGTGGAACTCGGGACCGAAGCTGCATGGAAGCATGCTTACAGCTGGACCGGCATCGCGCAGCGCCTGCGTTCGACCGGGGCACCCTTCTGGGTCGCGGTGTCGACCAACCTGGGCTACCGTTTCTATGCCCATAACCTGCGGCGCTTCTACAGCTGCGACTGGGCGCTGGCGACAGCGGGTCGACCCGCCTCAGGAATGGAGGCAGTATGAGCAAGCCCTTCCAGCTGACGTTGGTACATCCTTCAGTGGGTCGGCGGGTAGGCGACTCCTACTACGTGCGCACCTGGCAGATGGAGCCCCTACCACCGGCCATGATCGCGGCCCTGACCCCGGACGACGTCGAGGTTCGCTTCTACGACGATCGGCTCGAACGGATCCCGTTCGACGAACCCACCGATCTCGTGGCGATCAGCGTCGAAACCTATACAGCACGGCGCGCCTACCAGATCGCCAGCGACTTCCGGCGTCGCGGCGTGCCCGTGGTGATGGGAGGGTTCCACGCCACCCTCTGTCCGGACGAGGTCAGAGAGCACTGCGAGACGCTGGTCGTCGGCGAGGCGGAGGAGCTCTTTCCCGAGGTCATCGACGACTACCGCCACGGCCGCGGCCTTGGCGAATACCGAAGTGATTCGCGCCCCCACCTGACCACCACACCGGATCGCTCCATCTTCCGCGGCAAGCGCTACCTTCCCATCCGGCTCGTGGAGTTCGCTCGCGGTTGCCGTTTTCAGTGTGATTTCTGCGCCATCCAGTCGTTCTTCGACGCCACGCAGACCCATCGAGACATCGACCGCGTGGTGGCCGAGGTCCAAGAAGTGCGCCGTTGGGGCCAGATGGTGTTCTTCATCGACGACAACCTCGTCTCCGACCTGGCTGCTGCCAAGGAACTGTGCCGCGCCCTGGCACCGCTGAAACTGCGATGGGTCAGTCAAGCGTCGATCACCGTCGCCTTCGACGAGGAGGCACTGGAGCTGCTGAAGAAGAGCGGCTGTCAGGGGCTCCTGATCGGCTTCGAGAGCCTCGACGAAGACAACTTGGCGGAAATGAACAAACGCTTCAACACGATGCGTGGCGGAGCACGAGCGGCGCTCGAAAACATGCGACGGGCGGGACTTCGGGTCTACGGTACGTTCATCTTCGGATACGACCACGACGGGCCCGAGAGCTTCCGCACAGCCGTCGAGTTCTGCCAAGAAGAGGGTCTGTTCATCGCCGCCTTCAACCACATCACTCCATTCCCGGGCACGCCACTCTACGATCGCCTGGCCGAGCAGGGACGTCTAGTCTTCGACGCCTGGTGGCTCGACGAGCGGTACCGCTACAACCAGGTGCCGTTCCGTCCTCGCTCGATGACGCCTGAAGAGCTCGAGCGCGGCTGTCTGGAGGCACGACGGAGCTTCTATTCCTGGCGCAACATATGGCATCGGTCGCGCCAGAAGGTCCACCGCCAAAGTGCGTTCATGTGGGGGAACTTCCTTGCGATCAACGCGCTGCACCACTTCGACATCGAACGCCGCAGCGGCCTGCCACTCGGCGACGAGTCCTGGCAGGGACCCTTCCTGAAGGCTTCCGCATGACCACACCGGCTCTCAGCGTGGAAGCCGCCGTACCTGGCGACGACGATGGCATCCGCACCTTGCTTCGGCGACAGGTGATGGGCGGCAGCATTCGCCTCACGTTCGAGCGCGATCCTGATTTCCGCCGGGCCGCGACCATCGAAGGCCAGCGCCACCACATGTTCGTGGCTCGACGTGGATCTGGCGAGGTGGTCGGCCTGGCGAGCCGTGCCGTTCGCCGGGTCTGGGTCGATGGGGAGTCACGGCTCGTCGGCTATCTCGCGCAGCTGCGACGGATCCCGGAGCTCAGGGGAGGTCGACACCTCCTGCGAGCCGGTTTCGACGCCTGCGCAGCCACCCGGCAGAACGACGAGCTACCCGTGGACCTGACCAGCATCGTGTGCGACAACGTCGAAGCACGACGCCTTCTGGAGCGAGGTGTGGCGGGTCTGCCCTCGTATCGGAGGCTATGTCGATATTGGACGTTGACCTTCGAGACGGGGGGGCGAGGAGTTCCGGAAACCACCCTCGTCGGCCAGGGAACGGTGGAGCTCTTGCCCGCCATCGCAGACTGTCTGCAGCGCAATTTGCGCCGCTTCGAATTCGCGCCCGTGTGGACGGCGGGCGACCTCGGCGACCCGGAGCGTTGCCGAGATCTTGCAGCGGCGGATTTCCTGACGGCACGGGACGACGATGGAGACGTGCGGGCCTGCCTGGCGATCTGGGACCAGCGCCGATTCAAACAAGTGGTGGTGCGCGGCTACGATGCCCGGCTCACGACGTTTCGACCGCTGATCAACGTGGGCCTGACCTGCCTCCGCCGGCCCAGGCTGCCGGCTCCGGGCACATCCCTCGCTCTGGGGTTTCTCTCCCATGTCGCGGTGGACGACGACGACCCGCGCTGGTTGCTACCTTTGCTGACGGAAGCTCGCAGAGTCGCCAGAAAACGAGGCCTCGACTATCTATCGGTCGGTTTCGCGCGCCGCCACCCTCTGGCCGCTTCCGTGCGGCGGGCGACCGGTGCCCGTGTACTGGAAAGCATCCTCTACCTGGTGGGCACCGAAGACGAGGCGAATGCCTGGTCGGAGCGTTGCGCGCAGGCGCGCTGCCCTCACGTGGAGGCAGCCACATTATGACGACGTTCCTCGAATCCCCACCTTCGTCGGCGACGACATTGAGCGGCCGTCTCGTCGCCGTAGAAGATCTGAAACTCGAGGACCGAGCCCGGATGTTCCGACTGCTCGACCGGCATTTCGATGGTGTCAGCGAACGCCGGTTCAGTCTCGACCTCGAGAATAAGCACTGGGCCCTGCTCTTGGAACGTCTGGATGCCGACCAAAGCGACGCAACCCTCGCGGGCTTCACCACACTGCGTTTCGACCGCGAAGTGGCAACTCCGCTGGGCACGGTAGACGTGCTCAGCTCCGGAGACACCCTGGTGGCGCCGGACGCCTGGTCGTCGTCTAACCTGGCACCCGCGTGGATCACAGCGGTGCGAAGCTTGGCCCGAGATCGTCGGCTACTGTGGCTCCTCATCGTGTCGGGATGGCGAACGTACCGATTCCTGCCGATCTTCTGGCGACGCTTCGCGCCGCGATGGGATCGCCGGACCCCCGACGACATGCTCCGGACGCTACGGCAACTGGGCCGCGAGCTCTACGGTGGCGGATTCGAGCCAGCTACCGGCATCGTTCGTCTGGCCGAGCCTCAGCGCCTTCGGGGCGAGCTGGCGGGCATTCCCGAGGCGCGGCGTACCAACCCCCACGTCGAGTTCTTCGCCCGTGCCAACCCCGGTCATGGAGCCGGCGACGAGCTGGTCTGCTTGACCGAGATCTGCGACGACAATCTGACCCCCGCGGGTCGACGCATGGTGGCACGGGGCAAAGTCCTGGTCGACGAACAGCGCTGCTGAGGTACGACGATGCGAAGAACCATGTCGACTCCGCTACCGAAGGCTCCAGCCCTGGAGCTGGAATCGTCGCTGGGCAGGTCGTGCGATGTGCTTTCCGCGCCCGACGCCAGCTCGTTCGCGAGCTATCCCGCGTCCTGGTATTTCTTCGGACCGTCCTCCAGCGTGCAGAAGCCCGGCGGATCGCCGGTATCTCGCCAACTGGCGGGAGAGCGCGTCGTCGTCTATCGCGGGGCGGATGGAGTGCTCCGCGCACTCGATGCGCACTGCTGCCACATGGGTGCCGACCTGGCCGGCGGCGAGGTCGAGGGGAACTGCATCTGCTGCCCGTTCCACGGCTGGCAGTACGACGGCGACGGACGTTGCGTGATGGTGCCTTCGGGCGCTCCCCCACCTTTCGCGAGGCAAGGCGTCCATCCCGTGGTCGAGCGCGACGGCTGCATCTTCGTCTTCCGGGGTTCGAGCCTCCAAGCCTTTCCACTGCCGACGTTCTCTGCTCTGCCGCGCGAAGGCCTGGTACCCGGCAGACCGTTCCGCTTCGACGGCCCCTGGCCGTGGTACGTCACGTTCGCCAATGGCTTCGACATCCAGCACATGACTTGTGTGCACGATCGCAAACTGCTTGGCGAGCCCATCGTGGAGGAGCTCGGTTTCCACGGCCGTAGGCTGCGCTACCGCACGGAGGTCTGCGGCCGATCCCTAGCGGATCGAGCTCTGCGTGCCTTCGTCGGAACCGAAGTCGACGTCACGATCGACTTCTGGGGCGGCACGATGGCATGGGTGATCGCACGGTTCCGCCACGCCACCAGCTACGTGCTCATCACCTTTGATCCACGGGACAACGACACCACCCACCTTCAGCTAGTGCCGTTTCAACGGAACACTCTGTGGAACAGATCACCCATCGGCCGACTGAGCCTGGAGCTGCGTCGCCTCCTCACGATTTCGTTCTTGCGTCACGATCTCGACGACCTCGGCGAGGTGATCTACCGTCCCGGAACGCTGGTGGAGGCCGACCGGAACCTCATACAGGCCTATCGCTGGCTCGCGGACCTGCCAGCCGTCGAGCCCGAATCGACAGGATGATCGCCCGTCTCGCCCACCGAGCGTGGGTGCGCCTCAACCTCGGCCAGGAGCGCCGATTTCGGCGGGCACTCGCCGATCCGGGAAGGGCTCAGAAGGAGCTGCTGCGTCACTACCTACGACGGAACGCCGATACCCTCGTGGGTATCCGCTACCGATTCGGCCGCATCGATTCGGAAGAATCGTACCGTCGCCGGGTACCGATCCGGACCTATGACGAGATGGTGACGGACGTCGAGCTGATCGCCGCCGGTCAGCCCAACGTCTGGACACGCGAGAAGGTCGTCCGCCTACAACCGTCCTCCGGCTCCACCACGGCCCGCAAGCTCGTCCCATTCACTCGCCGCAGCCAGCGGGAGTTCCAGCGCGCCGTCGGGCCGTGGATCGTCGACCTGTATCGCCGACGACCAAGGGCCCTGTCCGGCCGAGCCTACTGGGCCATCTCGCCGAAAGCATCCTCTCGGCTCGACCCCTCCCGTGGCGGCCCCATACCCATCGGCTTCGACGACGACGCTGCCTATCTCGGAGGTGTTGCGGCTCGTCTGGTCGACCGCGTTCTGGCGGTTCCGTCGTGTGTAAGCCACATCGAGGATCTCGACGAGTTCCGCCAGACGACTCTGCGCTACCTCCTCGCCACGCCGGACCTTGGTCTCGTCTCCGTCTGGCATCCGTCGTTTTTCACCCTCCTCCTCGACGCTCTGCCGAGCCATTGGGACAGTCTGCTCGAATGCCTGCCCCGTGGACGCGCAGCCGAGCTACACGCCGTGGGTCCCCACGACGTCCGGGCGATCTGGCCACGCCTCGACGTCGTCAGTTGCTGGCGCGATGCACACGCCGCCCACCCGGCTCGCGAGTTGGAACGCCGCCTCCGCGGCGTCGCGATCGAGGGCAAAGGGCTCCTCGCCACCGAGGCCGTCGTCACCATCCCCTACGCAGAGCGCCATCCCCTTGCCGTCCGCAGCCATTTCTTCGAGTTCTTGGACGAGAAGGACCGAGCACACGGCGCTGCCGAGCTACGAGATGGAGCCACCTATCGAGTCGTGGTCACGACGGGTGGCGGGCTGTACCGCTACCGGCTCGGGGATCGGGTCCGTGTACGTGGGTTCCTTGGAAGAACGCCTTGCCTGGAGTTCCTGGGCCGCGACGACCGCGTATCCGATCGGTGCGGCGAAAAGCTGTCAGACGGCTTCGTCGCTCAGGTCTTGCGGAGGCTCCTCGAGAAGCATTCAGCCGACGTACGTTTCGCGATGCTGGCACCCGAGGAGAGCACTGCAGAGGCTCCGCGATATCGGCTCTTCTTGGAGCTGGACGAACGGTCCACCGCGCCACTGGCGAACGACCTCACGACGCAGCTCGACGAGTCACTGAGCGAAAACCCTCACTACCGTCTCGCCCGCTCCCTGGGTCAGCTCGCACCAGCGGACGTTCTTCGGGTCGAAGTCGGCGCACACCAGCGCTATCTGGAATCGAAGCGGCGGGCAGGGCAGCGGCTGGGCGACATCAAGCCAACATGTCTCGACACAGATTCGGGATGGACGGAACGTATGATGGCGCCAACGGAGTAGGTCGAACTGCCTCATCAGATCTTCCGGAGGCACATCGTGGCGTCCAGCAAACACCCGGTCGGCTATCGACCGCAACCAGATTCTCGAACCGAGCAAAAGACGACGGATCCCAAGCGACTCCTGCGCCGCCTATTCATGCTGGGATCGACGGCCCTCGGCCTTGGCGCGGCGATCTACCTGACCCTGCATCCCGAGGTGATGAACGATCTGCTCGGCAAGCTGGAAGCGGAGAGCGATCGCCGGGCGGACGAGACGATGGCCCGACTCATGGCGGAGCGTGACGAGTCTCAGGAACCCGACCATGTCGGCAACTGGATCGCGGGGCACCTCGAACGGGGAGACCGGGCCCAGGCCATGCAGGTCGCGGTGGAGAACGACCCGATCTGGGTCCGACGCCTGCTGGAAGAGCAGGGCGTGAGCCCAAATCTGCGGCTGTCGCTGGAGGGTAGCGAATCGTGGTCGACGCCCCTCGGAGAGGCGGCGAAGCATGGGTTCGCCGACTCGGTGTCGTTCTTGCTTCGAGCCGATGCGGACGTGAACGCCGTCGACTCCAGCGGGTGGACGGCGCTGCACGCGGCGGCGTTCTTCGGCCACTCCGAGGTGGTGGGCCTGCTTCTCGCAGCCGGCGCGGATCCAGCGCTTGTTACGGGCGACGGCTTGACGGCACTCGATCTGGCACGGAGTCGCGAGCATGGGGAGATCGTAGTGATCCTCGATGGAGCCTGAGCCATGGCTCGCATCGAGCGTCAGCGGCTGACCAAGCAAGTAGCCCGCACCCGCATGTTGCTGAAGGCGCCGCTGGGCTGGCTCGTCGGCTTCCCGTTGGAGATGACTCGTGAGGGTGATAGCTGGAAGCTCCAGTGGTGGTCGCCCCCGGGTGTCGCGGAGCAGCCGAAAGTCCTGGGTGAGCGCGAGCTGCGACGGGCGAGCCGCGCGTTGCTGGAGATTCGCGGCGAGCTGCAGGAGGCGCTGCCTCACGCCGTACCCGACCCGAAACGCTGGCTTGCCTGTGCCGCTGCCAAGCTCGAGGCAGCGGGCCGGATGGTGCACTACGGCGAAGATCCGTCGGCGATCTGTCCGCCGCGGCCGAAGACGCTGACTGGTCTCGACGACCTGCGCGGCCGCCACCCGCGGATGGTAGAGCTGACCGACGCCGTGGTCTGGAGCCTGTGGACCACACCCTGGCTGGGTAGGAAGACCAACCGCTGGTTGACGGACCATGCTCAGGCCCTCGAAGCCATCTTCGACCCGGGCGTCGAAGAGCGCATGGATTGCAACGCCATGATTCCCGCCATGAATCTGCTATCGGCTGCCACTGAAGGCACGCGGGGTGCGGGCGCGTTGCTGGCGGCTCTCGGCCATCCTGACCTCGAAGTCGAGACACGGTTTCACGTGGCAACACAACACGTGAAGGCGATCCTGCCGACGAAGACGCTTCTCGAGCCCCCTCGCGACAGCAAGGTCAAGGCCCCCGGACGGACCCACGCGCGCTCGAGGCTCCTCGACTTCCTACGCAAATGGTCCGATTGGGACCGCACGAGGCGTCGGGAGGTGGCCCGGGTATGGAGCCTCGTCTTCGATGGCAACTTGTTCGAAGACTGGTCGTCGTGGTGGCACGACGTCGGAGCGATCCGCGGACGGCTCCAGAACTTCGAGCAGCTGGAGCGCACACTGAGGGATCCCGTGAAGATGCTAAAGGCTCTAGAAGAGAGCCTGCGCCAACGCCTCGAAGGGGTCGTATGGCGACGTATGCCCGCAACCTTCGTCGTGGACAAGATGCTCGATGTACTCGAAAAGCTATCGGCTCGACCCGAGCTGATCAAAGCCACACGCAAGGCGCTCGAACTGGTACCAGCGCGTCTCGATGAGAAACCCATCCGCATCGCCCTCGTCAACCACTGGTACAGCCTGCTCGACGAGCGCGATCTATCTCCTCGGCTCCCCAGTCATATCGACTCGTTCCGGCGTCTTGTGGCGTCGGTGGGTGAGAGTGCCCTCGGGCCCTGGGAGCGGCTCTTCCACGAGGGCTACAGCGGCGATCTGCCGATCTGGACGCCCGACGAGTACTACTTCGAGTGGCCCGATCCGCCGGCCCTCGACTCGGCCGAAATGTCCCGCGTTTGCGTCGGCCTTTCGAAGATCCCCATCGCCAAGCGCGACCTAGTGTTCTGTACCTGTCTCTCCGGCGCCGACTTCGATACCGCAAGTGAGGCAGTCTCTTGGGCGTTCGAGAAGGGATGTTCTCTCGATCAGGTGGATACCGACCTCGCCGGGCCGCTGGGTACAGCTGTGGACATCGCCCCCGACGCCGCAAGCTTGGGGCGCATTCTCCTGCGGCTCGGTCGACTCAAGGATTCGGAGCCCCCGGCCCTGTTGATGGCAGGTGCCCGCTGTCTGGCTGGGCGATCGCCCGGGCAGCGGCGAGCATGGGCCACGGTGGAGATGGTCGACTGCGACCCGGGAGCGCTGGTCGACCTCGGGCGCCGGCTGCGCTTGGCTGAAAGGCTGGGCCACCGCGACGACGGCGCGGTGCCCGAGTGGCTGGGCTCCACCGACCGCTCATGGGTGGAGGCCTATCCAGCTCAGCTCCGCCCGGACCTCCACGCTCTCGCCGACTGCGACATCGACGGGAAGCGAACAGCACGCAAGATCCTTCTTCGGCAGGTACGCGACGTGCCGAGTCTGGAGCAGGAACTGGCGGCAGTCGAGGCGAAGATCGGCCAGACCGATCCGGAGGATGGCGAAGAGGCCCCGAGTCGGCGGGAGCTGGAGGTTCGTCGCGACAAGCTCCTGGCCTGGATCGAGCAGCCCCAGGTGCTCTCCGAAGGGAAGCTAGCCCGCCTTCGGCTCAGGCTGCGTCGCGCCATGGGGGCCGCCAAGTTGGCCGACCTCCGAGCCCGCCTCGACGATTGCCTCCGCGAAGCGCTGCGCCGTCAGGCCGTTCGGCTTTTGGGTGAAGTCCCGGACTCGTTCGAAGTTCTCCTGGAACCCGACCCGATCCTCCTACTCGACGCGGTGGTGGCGCTCGACGACAAGGCGGCACGACGCTTCGGTCTGGAGATCTTGCTCCGGCGTTGCAGTTCGCCACCTTGGGATCTTCGCGACCATCCGGACAACGTCCGTTTTCGGCGCCGCATGACGGAGTCCGGCGTCGACCTCGGTCCGTGGATCAACGGAGACTTCCGGTGCACTCTCGAAGGTTCCAACGGCCAGCCATTGACTCTAACCATCGAACGCGATCCGTTGCAGATCCTGCGCATGGGTGCACCCTTCGGCACCTGTTTATCGCCCTGGGATTTCAACTTCTTCTCAGCGGTGGCGAACACTGTCGATCTCGACAAGCAGGTGGTCTTCGGGCGCGACGTCGAGGGGCGGGTCATGGCGCGCTGTCTGATGGCGTTGGGTCAGTCGACTGCCGGCGAGGATGCGCTCATCGCCTTCTATCCCTATGCCCACGATGCGTCCCTGGGATTCCGCGAGATGATGGCCGAATACGCAGCCGGCCTGGCCGAAGCTCTCGGCATACCCCTCGCCACCCGCGGTAAGGTGACGCCTCTCGTTTGCCCCAACTGGTATGACGACGGGCCCCACGACCTGCGCGGTGATCTCGACTTCCTCGCCGACGGCTCACCGTTCCGCAAAGCTCTCCCCGACATGGAGCCCGACGAGCTGGCCGGCGCCCTCGTCGACGAGGCGCTCCGCGTCGACGCGCACGTCTTAGCTGCTCTCCTTCCCTGCCTCGAACGCCACCCCCAGCTGGTCACCGGCGTAGCGCATTGGATCGATCGCCTGAGCCTCCCGGCTATCGACCGGCTACGCGCGGCCGCCCTTGCACGTCGCGCGGGTCGTGAAGATCTGGCGAAGCGCTGGCTGGAGCAGTGCGCCGGCCACCTGCGCGGACTCTCGGACTTTCCTTGGTGGAACCGTCCGCTCGGCGAGATCCTGGCCGACCTCGCGCCCTCGTTGACACTCCATCTGCTGCGAGAGACACGCGATCGGAGCGTCCGCAGCTGGGCTCAGGAGCGCGACGGCTACCGTCTATGGGTCGCCGGGCGCGCCCACCTGGCGCTGCACCGCGAGAATAAGGCCCGCGAGCTCTTTCAGCGCATCGTCGACCAGGACGGTTACTACGGCGACCAGCAGCTCTCCATCAAGGCAAGCCGAGCCGTCGCTGCGATGGGCGGCTGAGCGGCCACAACGTCACCCGAAGCGCCTCCAGCCTAGGAGAGTTGGTACCTGTTTCAGCTGTCTGAGTACGCAGGATCTCGCAGGGGCACGCCGAGGTGGCAGCGCTGGAGGCCCCTGAATCGCGACCTCAGCGAGGGGCACCTAGGCCCACCTCGGACCAGAGACGCAGGTCGCCGGTTTCGAAGCCGTCGAGGAAGATGGACTCGGGAAGAAACAGCTCGACTCTCTCCGTCGGCAGGAACCCGGCCACCAACCCTCCGGCCGGAACCACCACGCGACCTTCGACCCAAACCGCTACCGTACCGTGTCGTGGTGTCGGAAGATCGGGTGCATCGGTCCAGCTCCCGGAACCCGGGGAGTAGACGTCCACATCCCGGAAGACACCGGGAATCTCGCCACCGAGTGCCCAGATCCGCCCGTCGAGCGCGACGGCTGCCAAGCCACTCCGTGGTGGCGCCAGAGGCTCCAGAGCCGTCCACTCGTCGGTCTCAGGGTTCCATTCCTCGAGCGCCCCGATGGTGAAATCCGTCTCGCTACGGCCTCCGACGACGTAGAGGCGGCCGCCGAGCACCGCGGCCGCGAGATGCTCCCTCGGAGTCGGCATGTCGGCCATGCGTTCCCAGGACGCGCCGTTCCCGTCGAGTCGCCAGAGCTCTGACGAGGCACGGTGATCGGTATCGAAGCCGCCCACAAATACGAGTCGTTCTCCCACAACCGCTGCGGCCCCGGCCGAGAGGGCTCTGGGCAAAGGTGCCTCAGGTCGCCACTCCGATTCGCCGCGAGCGATAGACCAAACCCCAGCCTGCGGTGCCGAAAACGTCTCGCCGCCCATGACCCAGATCCGGCCTTCGAATGCCGCAAGCGAAAGATGATCGAGCGCCATGGGCAAGTCGGGACCCGCGACCCAAGTATCCGTGCCAGAGGGCAGGATCTCCACCGAGGCGGTGGACATCGGAAACGAGCCGGACACCAGGCCGCCGGCAACCCAAACGTTGCCGTCTAGCTGCGCGACACCGATCTCCTGCCGGGACAGGGAGAGAGGTGGCCCTTCGAGCCAGCTGCCGGCCGGCTCGGCGAGCGTCAGATCCCCGCCCGCGACGTCCGGCACCACGGCGAGGAACATCCACACCGCGACCAGCGAACGAGAAGTCTGACGAGCTCTGAGGGTCGGCGTCGTGCCAGCCGTCAGGGTGCCGAAGACGACCACATCGACGTATTTCCCGATTCGAAGCCATCGCTGAAGATCACGGCGGGGATCCACTGCTGGACCTTCACGTCCTGGCCTTGACCCGCAACATACTCGTTCCAGGCGACGACGAAACTACCGTCGGGTCGGCCGGCGATCGCGAACAGCTCGCGACCATTCGGACCAGCCGAATTCCAAGGGGTCCCGTGGGTGACCAGCGGATCTTCGAGACGTTGAAACTCGAACTGATTGCCTTGGGGGGTCGTCGTAGCAACGACGAAAGAATCGTCGGGACCCGCGTACACGCCGAGGGCCGTGACGTCGCCGCTGAAGTTACCCGACGGAGCAAACTCGTTGCTCGCCAGGCCGATTCCTTGGGGAGAAAAGAGCTCGAGTTTGGCGGTCGCCGGGTTGGTCGTACTGTCTTCCCAAACCACGACGAACTCACCGTCGTCTTCACGATCGATGTTGATGTTGTAGAGCGCGCCGCCGTGGGCGAACACCTGGAGCTGACTCCCGTCGAGGGCCGTGCCGTCGGAGGAGAACCGACGCATGGCAACGCCTTCGTAGGCTCCTGCACCTCCCTCGACGCCGGACCCTGCAACGGCGAAGGGCGGCGATGGATCGGAATCGAACTCCGTCTGACCCCACACCACCACGAAGTCGCCGAACTGGTCCATGCCCACGTCCGGTGCATCGTCCGTGGGATCGGCGGTATAGGTGTTGATCCTGAATTCGGTGTCCTGCGCCGCGCCCTCGACGAAACGACGACCTACGATGGCGTCGTCGTCGTCGGTCGTCTTTCCTCGCCAGACGACGACGAACTGACTGCCACCGATGCAGTCGACAGCAGGATCTTGCCGCGTGTCTGAGGACATGTTCGAGTTGGCGACTTCGTCCGCACCGGTCGGCGACAGGGTTCCATTGACCGTCCGCCGAACCAGAATTCGGTCGTCGAAGGAGGTGCGGCGCCATGCAGCGACGAAATCGCCGTCCGGCTCCACACAGACACTCGGCTGCCGGCTGCCATAGGTGATCCAGCTGACCTGGAACTCGCTTCCGACCGGACGGAGCCGGGGATCGAGCCGCCGTGCTCGGATGGTCTGGTCCGCGTGGTTCCAAACCACGACGACACTGCCATCCGCAGCGATCCCGAGATCGGGTTCGGTCTGGTTGCCAAGGGTCGACTCGTTGACCCTGAAGACCGGTGACGGCCCGAACTCCACACCGTCCAGATCCTGGGCCGGTGCCACACCAGTTGCCAGGCAGGTCAGAACGATGCCGCAAAGAAGACCGTGCAAACAAGGCCGCTTCATGTGCTTCTCCTGGGAGACGTCTCGTGTCGGGATGATCTGCCGTGACCGGAACGCGTCGTCAAGGAAAGAAATCCCGGAAAGACTAACAGCCTCGTCGTGGTACCAGGCGACCGCATCAGTAGACAGAGACAATGGCAGATCTCGGAAGTACCTCTCGCCTGACCGCCTTCTATGATGGCCATCATGCTTCGCGCTGCGCTCCTGATCACTGCTGCCACGATCTCGACGATGTCGGCCACGGCTGGAGAGCTGACGGCCATCGATCTGGTGCCGGTCGTCACCGACTTCGCAGCCGTCGACATCGGCCACCTGGGTGACGGCTCCGGCAGGCTGGTACTGGCGACCACCGAAGGCCGACTGTGGACGGTCGAGGAGGGAAAGCTCGCGAACCGGCCGCTCCTCGATATCAGCGACCGGGTCGTGTGCTGTGGCGAGTCAGGCTTCGCGGCGTTCGCGTTCCACCCGGACTTTCCCGAGCGCGACGAGGCCTTCCTCCTCTATACCCGTACCGGCGACCAGTTGGGTCCCGCCAAAGACAGCGTGCTGTCTCGCGTGCGAGTTTCTCCACAATCGCCACTCTTGGGGGAGGTCCGTGAGGAGATCCTGTTGCGCATCCGAGAGCCGGCTTCGAACCACAACGCCAACGATCTGGAGTTCGGTCCCGACGGCATGCTCTACGTGTCCACCGGCGACGGCGGCGGCCAGGAAGACCCGTTTCAAACCGGTCAGGACGGGACCTTGCTCAACGGCAAGATCCTACGGCTTCATCCGGACGGGACCGAGCCATACGCAGTCCCACCCGACAACCCCTTCGTGGATGATCCGGACGTCCTCGACGAGATCTGGGCACTCGGGCTGCGCAACCCTTGGCGCATGTCCTTCGATGAAGAAGGCAACCTATGGATCGGCGACGCCGGCCAAGAACGTTGGGAAGAGGTCAACTCGATCCCGCAAGGTTCGTTGGGTCTGAACTTTGGCTGGAGCGAGATGGAGGGCCCCGAGTGCTTCACTCCCGGCTGCGCCCCGTCTGATTTCGAGGCGCCGACACTGGCCTACTGCCATGCGCCGGTCGCAGACTGTCCATTCATCGACGACTGCGCCATCGTCGGCGTTCGGCGATACCGCGGACATCGCTCGCCGGGCTTGGCGGACCGATTGGTGTTCGTCGACTTCTGTAGCGGCCGCGTGCGGGTGGCAGCGTGGGATGGCGTCGATTGGAACGTCGAATTCGTTCAGGAAACAGGCGAGACGCTGCTGACGTTGGGAGAAGGCGAGGACGGCGAGCTCTACGTCTCGAGCTTCGACACGGTGTACCGACTACAGGCACAGCCAGCCGGCTTTCACGACGGCTTCGAGTCCGGCGAGCTCTCCGCTTGGTCCGGCGTCGTGCCTGACTTTCAGCTTCCGATCCGAAACCCCAACTGAGACGGCCCCATCGTCTCCGTATCCAACGGAGCAGTCGGCTCGATCAGCTGATCTCCTCAGCTATCCGTGTCTCTCGAGAACCCGTGGGTTCGCATACGGGCTTGGAGAGCGGCGAAACTCGAGCCGATCACGGCGAGGCCAAGAACCGAGTAGTAGTTCGGGGTGTGGTCGAGCATTCTCGGCGCCATCACGGTCACGAGATTGCTCATCGCGTGCATCGCGATGGCAGGCCACAGGGAGCCAGAAACAATCCGCAGCGCTCCAAGCAGACAACCACTGATGAACGTCACCCCCTTCTGCAAAAGGTAGGGGTGAATCGCCGCGAAGAAGAGCGCAGAAAGGACAACGGAGAGTACCGGCCCGAATCGACTGCGGAACGCTTGCAGCATGACGCCTCGAAAAGCGAACTCCTCGATCAACGGCGCGACAATGACTACGGTGAAAAGGAAACCATAGAGACTGATCTCGGTCTGGAGCTTGTCGTATACCGTATCCTCGCCGTAGTCGAACAGATGTTCCAGCCACGTATTCAAGGGTAGCCACAGAAGGGCCACCCCGTACCCCACCGAGAGGCCGAGGATCTCTCCGAGCCCCCAGCGGGTGGGTACTCCCCCGATCGGACGTCGGACGGTGCGCGGAACTAGATGCAGAACCAACAGCGCGCCGACCAAGAATGACGTCTGGCCGACCAGAAAGTGCAGCGCAGCAGACGAACCGACACCTTTCAATATGGCCAGGCCGATTACCGCCTCCTGAAAGAGAATCGCGAACAGGAACACGCGAACACCGTGCCGTGGAGTGAACCAGCGTGGCAACAACGCAGGCCGACCGGGAGGATCTTCACCGTTCGCCGCCACGGCTTGCCAGTAAACACGCTGTCGGCGGTCGATCTCTACCATGGCGAGGCGGGTCGAACGAACCGCTACCAGCTCTATGGCCAGCGACAGGAGAACAACGGCTCCGAACGCGATCTCACCGTGCCTGGATAGGGTCAGCAGATTCCACGACAAGGCGAAGACCACGCCAGACATGATCCACGCGATCCACGTCAAGAGAAGGTTCGACGTGCCCACCGTGGCCCGCGCATCGCCGTCATGGGCGCTCTTCGTCCAGATCTCCTTGGCGATGGACAGCGGGAGCACCAAATTGGCAAACGGCACCAGGAATCCCAAGACCGCCCAGCGACTGGGATAGGCCCGCTCTCTGCCGAGCTTCGACAGCGCGTCGTACCGCTCATAGAACCAGCTCAGGAACTCGAGAGCGAAGGCGATAGACAGCGCGAAATAGAGGTAGCCGCAAACTACGAAGATGAGCTGAGGAGGCCGCATCTCGTCCACCGATCTATTCAACCTACGAGGATCGGCAAACTGCTCCAACAACCGTTGAAGATCACTGGACGACGTCAGGAGGTACAGGATCGAAGCCATCACCAGCAGGCCGCCCATGATCTTGGCGTTGCCCCAAAGCAGGGCCGCATCGGGTCGTGTGCCCGTCGATCTCGAACTGCTTTGCCGTTCGTTGGTGGAGAGACTCGAGTCGCTGTTCATCGCTAGAGGCTCACTCTACTCGTACACCTCACAGTCTGGGTTAGTTCCTGCTGGTAGGCTCTTCGAGCAGACCCGATGAAACGAACATCTCCTCCTTTGCAGGAAGTCCACGGCACCGCGAGCTTCGCGAAGCAACTCCCTGGACGCTTGGTCCTGGTCTTCCTAGCGATTCAGGCCGTACTTCTGGTTTGGGGGATATTGGATTTCTCCGAAGTGATCGAGATGTTCGGCGAGGACGGTTTCGAAGACGGGTACGAAACGCTTCCACCGCTGAAATTCGTAGCCACCTTTGTCGCAACGGTCCGGTTGATCCAAGTCTGGGCGCCGATAGCGGGCATCTGGTTGTCCGTGGAACGTTCTCGATGGGCCGCGACATTCTGGAGTTCTTACTTTCTTCTCTTGATCGGACTCTGCAGTACGGATCTCGCTATCTTGGAGGGTGCGCGCAACCGCCTGACATATTCTCGAGACGGCGCCAAGCCTCTGCTCTCGGCCATACAGGACGGCGACAAATGGGCGCTACTCCGAGCAGCGTTGGGACTGGCGTTCGTTACGTGGCCGATGGTACGCCGACAGCTGATGGGCCCGTCGGTGACCAGATCACGGATTCGCTGGCAATGGATCGCGGTCCTCGTTTCGACGCCACCATTGATCGTCGGAGTGGCCTGGGCACTCACCGCTTAGTGCTCGGCCCATCTCCCGTCTACGGACGTACCCACAGAGCATCCAGGCCCCGGAAATGGTAGGTGTTCTTCCAGCTCGGCTCGCCGGCCGAGGAATCCAGCTCCAGAGCCGGCAGGCGCTCGAGCAGGATCGGTATTGCGATCTGTAGCTCGAGCCTGGCGAGCGGCGCACCCAGGCAGTAGTGCAGACCTCCACCGAATGACAGGTGGGGATTCTTGCTCCGGGCTAGATCGATACATTCAGGCTCATGGAACACTGCCGGGTCGTGATTGGCAGCACCCAACACCAACGACACTTCCGTTCCTTGCGGCAGTTCCAGCTCGCCGCCCGACGGAACGTGGACAACCTGATCTTCGAGCACCCAGCGATGAAAGACGTGAAGCGGTGTGTCGTAGCGCAGCAGTTCCTCGACAGCTGACCGCGTCAAGTCGGGACGAGACCGCCACTTCGACAGCTGGTCGGGATGGCGTAGAAGTGCCAACGCGCCGTTTCCGATCACGTTGACCGTCGCCTCGTGGCCTGCGTTGAGCAGCAGAATGCAGGTGGAGATGAGCTCGTCTTCCGTCAGCCGATCGCCGTCCTCCTCGGCCGCAATCAGCTGGGAGAGGAGATCGTCTCGCGGATCTCGGCGGCGGCGCTCGACATAGCCACGCAGAAACCTGACGAACTCGTCGGCCGAACGCCGGGCTTCCACGATCTGCTCGTCCGTCGGGCCCAGCTCGTAGACCGCCACCATGGCGTGGGACCAATCGAGGAGCTGCTGGCTCATCTGTGTCGGCACGCCCAGCAGCTCGGCGATGACGACCACCGGAATCGGTGTGGCGTAGGTCGCCAAGAGGTCCACCTCGTGCCGTCTCTCGATCTGGTCGATCAACTCGTGACAGAGCCTCTCGATGCGTGGCCTCAGCTCCTCGATCCGCCTTGCGATGAACGCACCCTGCACCAACCTGCGCAGCCGAGTGTGGGACGGCGGCTCCATGTCGAGAAGGCTGTGGCGGTCGACCTCCAGGATCGGCTCTCTCGTTACGGCACCCTCGATCTGCGCCATGCTGCGGCCGAAACGGCGACTGCGCAGAATCGTGTCGACCTGCCGATGACCGAAGAAGCACCAGCGCTCGAACTCCTCCCAGAAGACCACCGGACAGTCCTTGAGGATTCGCCCATAGCTCGGATACGGGTCCTGGTAGAACGCCGGATCCCGCGGGTTCAAACGCAGGCGGCGCCCCTCGACGTCGAGCTTCATCGGGCTTGCTAGTGCCTATCTCGCGTCACGCGGTGCGTATCGATCGATCACGCGCTCCATCGTCCGAGAGCAGACCGAGCAGAACGGAACCGGGTTGCGCGAGAACATGACGCAGTCGATCTCCGGGCGGAAGAACGCCTCAGCGTCGTAGTTGGCACCTTGGAAGGCTCCCACAGTTTCTGAGTGTTCCGCTTCGGAGAAGACCTTCATCTCCCACTCACGCTGCTCTGCGAACAGCGCCGACATCTCGGATTCCGGCCGGTTCTCCGCCCGGATCTGGCGCCGGCGCTCCCGCACGTCACGCGCATGCTCCTCGTACGCCGCTTTCGGCCACGGCGTCGGCAGCGGTGTCCCTTCCGCCACCAGGTCGCCCCACTTCAGGTTGTCAGGGTCGAACAGGGCCGTGACGTTGGCCATCCAGGGCTCGTCGACCTGACCCGGTGACTCGTAGGCAACCGGCGAGGTGTAGTACTCGTCGGCCAGGCCGGCGAAGTGGTGACCGAACTCATGGACGAATATGTAGTCCGCGAAGTCGTTGTGTGCTGCCACGGTGGCGTAGAGGTTGAAGATGCCACCGCCGCCGTAGATCTCACCGTTCACCAGGATCTCCACGAATTCGTAGGGAGCCCACGCCGCGACATCGCGAAAGGAGCGATTCTCGAAGGTCAGGATGTAGCGCTCGGATCCGAATGCGTCATATCTCGCGCCAATCGGCGAAGGACGATGGATACCGGTGGACGGCCGCGATACACCAGACTCCTTCGCAGGCGGGCATAGGCCCCAAATATTGAAGTCGCTGCGTCGCGAGCGGAACGGCTCGTGCGCGAACAACGCCTCGGCCAACTCCCGGGACGCGGGCTGGAACTTGGAGACGCACTCTTCGGCCGTGTAGCCGTCGCCCAGGAAAAGAAGGTCGACCTTCGAAGTGGGAGGACCCTGGACGTCGATCTCGATCGCTTCGAGCCGGTGCGGGTTGGACGTGTCGACGAAAACGCCCGCCGGATCCACCTCGGTCCGCCACACCTCATCGAACGGCTGGTGGCCGAGGCCACGCTTCTCCACCACGACCGTCACCACGCCTTCCGGCTCGGGAAAACGTAGCGATTCGTGGAACGTGCGATGCCGAGTCGTGGCTTCCGCGGTGGAGGTCCACTCGTCGAAGATCGAACCAAATCCCAAGGAGTAGATCTCGGTGCCCTTCGGATCGAACACGCGGAATCGGTAGGCGCCCCAACCGGTGTCGTCGAGACGTCCTTCGGGATGACCCGGCCAGGGCAGCGGCTCGATCACCACCCGGTCGAGGCTGAAGATCTCGACTCCTTGGCCACCGGTGTGGTGGTAGTCGACACGTAGCGTCCTCGGGCCCTCTTGCGCGCCGAGCGGAGTCACGACCAACGCCGATAGCAACAGGGTCGCGCCGAACTGGCTACTCCGCACGAGTCAGGTAAAAGGTCATCTTTCCACCCTGCTCACCGTTGTAGTAAGAGATCCAGGCCGAGTGAATCTCGTCGGATTTCAGCTGGATACGAGCCGCGTGGATGTGGCCGTCGACGGCCGGGTCGAGGTTCGTTCCACCATCGAAATCGAAGACCAGATGGTCGGGCGAGCTCTCCGCGGCCACGATCCGCATCCGCGGCTGATTGCCGCCTGCACAGTAGTGGGTCAGCATCAGGTCGTCGCCGTCGAGGTGATACATGTTGATCATCTCGTGCTCCGTCCCGGGATTCATCGTCTCCATCACCACGGTGCCGTTCGCCGAGACCTGGAATCGATGGGTGACATTCATGTCTTGGCCTTCGGATTCCTCAGCCGCCTTGCCTTCACCGGCCGCGGTTCCGGTCCAGGTACCGGCCAGCTCGGTCAGCCGATCGAACGCTGCTTGGGCGTCGAACGCCGTCTCCTCTGCAGCGGTAGCGACCCCAGCGAAGGTCAAAAGAAGGACGAGCACGGACAAGCTCCACTTCGTGCGCATGGCATCCACCTCCAAGGTTGGTTGAGTACAGCATATCGCCACCGACCATCCGTCAGTCGGGTCGACCCGAGCCAAGGCCAGCGCTCGGCCAGAAAGGAACACCGGCGAACGGAACAGTTCCGTCCAGGCATCCTCACAGGCACAGGCCGGCGAGACGCCGGCGGTCCCAGCTGGAAACGGTCTCGATTCACGCAACATCGTCCGGGACGACACGCATCGGCTCGCCAGTCCGGATTCCGACCGAACTACCGGATCTCGGCCGCGCCAACTCGGTTGGCTATTGCTGGGAGCTCCGCTCCTCTTGGCCGACACCCGCTGGGACCGCAGGCATCTTGCCTGCTGCCTTGGATCCCCGAGAGCACCTAGACGAGCCTGCAGATCAGACCCTTCAAATACGACGCCTCTGGGAATGCCAGGTGCACCGGATGATCCTCACTCTGGGAGAGCCGTCGGACGACGCGCGCTTCGCGGCCGGCATCGAGGGCCGCATCGGCGACGATCTTCTGGAACAACTCCGTTTCCAGCAGGCCGGAGCAGGAGAACGTCACCAACGTCCCGCCGGGAGCTAGCAGCTGACAGGCCAAGAGATTGATGTCCTTGTAGCCACGCGCCGCCCTGTCGACGTGCTTGCGATGCTCGACGAACTTCGGCGGATCGAGCACCACGACGTCGAAGCGACGGCCCTCGGAACGGAAACGCCGGAGCTCTGAGAAGACGTTGCCCTCCACGGACTCCAGCCGATCTCGATCGAGATCGTTGGCTTCCACGTTCTCGCGACCTAGCCGCAGGCAGTCCTTCGATGCCTCCACCTGCACCACCTCACCCGCTCCCGCCGACAGCGCCAGCACGCCGAAGCCACCGGTGTAGGCAAATGCGTTCAGGACCCGGGCTTGTGGAGCGTCCGGCAGCACATGACGTCGTAGATGATCGACGAACGCGGCCCGGTTCTCGCGCTGATCGAGATAGAAGCCGGTCTTGTGGCCACTCCGGACGTCGACCTTCCACGTAACGCCTCCCTCGTCGATCTCCAACAGCGCCGGTGGCTCTTCCCCGCGAGCCAAGCCGGTACGAGACCGTAGACCTTCCTTGGCTCGTACGTCGGCATCGGATCGTTCCCAGATGGTCGCCGGAGCAAGGCGCTCCTCCAGGGCGTCGAGGATGGTGTCCCGCCAACGTTCCGCACCTTCGGAGAGGAATTGCACGACCAACACATCCGCGTAGCGATCGACGATCACACCGGGCAAGCGATCGGACTCGGAATATACGAGCCGGCAGCCTCCACGTGGCTCGCGGAGGAGTGGCGCACGGAGCTCTAGCGCCTCGTCGAGACGGCGTGCAAAGAGACCTTGGTCGACGTCGACATCTCGTTCGTTTTCACCCATCGTCCACATGCGGACGCGAATCTGTGACGGCGGCGACACTGCACCAAGGCCCAGGTGTCGGCCGTCGTGGGTCACGACGTCGACGGTCTGGCCTCGGGTGGCGCTACCCTCGATGGTGGCGACGGCACCGGAGAAGATCCAAGGATGGCGGCGGACGACGGACGACTCGCGCCCTCGCTTCAAGCGCACGATGGGATACTCGGGCATGGATACCTTTCGATTGGTGTAGAGAGCTCAGGGAGAAGAAACTAAGCCCGTCGGGCCATAGAGAATCCCGCTAGAAGGCGAAACGCACCAGCAAGGGATAGCTGGAGTTGTTCCGAGACGGGCACCGGTCATTCCGCGTAGAGACCATGAAAGCGATCCGTATCGGCACGGTGGCCGCAGACATAGACGCGGTCGCCCGATTGGAACACAAAGTCACCTCCCAGCTCGGTGATCACTTCGTCGCCTCGCTCGATCGCCACCACGGAGCATCCAGTGCGGCGACGGATCGCCAACTCGTGCAGGAGACGCCCGGTCAGCTTCTCCGACTCGACCTCCAAGATATGAAGCTCGGTGCCCAAGGCGAAGGAAGCTCGGTGAAGCAGACGGTGGGCTAGAATCTGTGCCGCAACCTGAGACACAGAGAGTGCAAAGTCGGCACCGGCGCGGTGCAGGCGATCGATGTTGGTCGGGCGGTTCACCCGCGCGATGACGGGCAGATCACGCATCTCGCCCCGCACGATCAAGGTCGCGAAGAGCGTCGCACCGTCCGAGTCGAGGGCGAGAATGATGGCACGAGCCGACTCGAGATCGAGCGCTGCGATCGTCTCGGGATCCGCGATGTCGCCGACGATGTCGGCTCCTAGATCGGGATTCTCGTCCATCACGAGAACCGTTTCACCAACGTCGCGCAGCAACGTCGCCACTTTGCGCCCTACCTCACCGTAGCCGGCGATGACGAAGTGTCCTCCCGAACGTTGACGCCCGCCAGCGCTGGCGCGGCGGGAGAGCTCCTCCAGACTCTCAGGCTGCCCAACCGCCAGCAAGATACCGCGGGGCTGTAGCACCATGTCGGCTTTCGGATGACTGTCCAGCTTGCCCTCCACCCATTGGCCGATGACCGTAGCCCCGGTAGACGCCGCCAGATCGACGCTTCGTAGCGTCTGACCGGCCAGCTCACATTGCGGGTCGATGCGCACCTCGCCGATCCGGAGGTTGCGCCCTAGCTGCTGGATGCCGCCGACCCGTGGTTGCACTTTGTGGCTGGCGCATACCGCGAGGGCTCCCCCCAACACATGTCGCGGAGTGAAGACAGCATCGGCTCCCGCGGAGGAGACCGACTTGCGGTGGTAGGGCTCGTCCACGATGGCCACGATCTCGCCGGTGAATCCCCGTTCCCGCGCTACCAACGCAAGTGTGGCGTTCTCTTCGTCACTGCCGTTCGCGACGATAGCGCGAGCTCGCTGGAGGCGAGCGCCGTCGAGCACGGCGACCACGTCGGCACCGAGCACTACGTGCACCTTCTTGTAGCGCTTGCGGTCGACACGCCGAAGGTCGGTGACCTGACGCGCGGCGTCCTCGTCCAGTTCCAGGATCGCCACCGGTACTGCGACGTCTAGCAGCTCTTCCAGAAGAGTCTCGACCGCCGGCCCCCAGCGGAAGATGACGATGTGGTTCGTAACCCCTCCCGTAAGCGTCGGCGGCGGGCTAGCACGGAATCGTTCTTCGATGTACGGCAACAGCAGCAGGGGCACCAAGACGTAGACGAGGAAAACGCCACCGAACTGGATCAGAACGACGAGGATCACCATCAGTGGGTGATTCCAAACGGCATCACGGCCGTATCCCGTCGTGGTGAGAGTTTCTGCCGCCCATTCCAAGGCAAGCCAGAAACTCCGGTCCTGACCTTCCAAGACGTGCATCGCCGCCATGTAGAGGAGAGCGGTCGAAATGAGCAGGACAGGGAGGGACGCAAGGACCAGGATCACCCGGCGGCGGGTCGCTGCGAGCATGGTGTAATCATCCCATGGCGTCGGGGATCCGGTTGGACAAATGGCTACAGGTGGCGCGGGCCTTCAAGACCCGCAGCCAGGCGACCCGCGCCTGCAGCCTGTCGCGGGTGAAGGTGAACGGTCAGACTGCCAAGGCCCATCGCAATCTGCAGCTGGACGACCGGGTGGAGGTGGAGTACGGCGACTGGAGCCGCATCCTGGTAGTCAAGGAGCTGCGCGACAAGACCCTACCCAAGAAGGAAGCGCCCCGCGTCTACGAGGACGTCAGTCCGCCCAAGCCTCAGCTCGATCCCATCGAACGGATCATGCGCAAGGCGCCCGCGGTGCGGGAGAAAGGCATGGGCAGGCCGTCGAAGAAGGAACGGCGGCAAATGGACCGCTTTCGTCGTGGAGATGCTTGACTCGGCAGAAGCCGGCGAGACGCCGGCGGTCCCAGCAGGAAACGTCTCGATTCACGCACCCTCTTTCGGACCATACGCATTGGGTCCGCCCCTGTGATTCCGACCGAACCGGCCTGATATCAGCCGCAGCACCTCGATCGCCCTTTCGCTGGGAGCCCTCCCGTCTCCATCGCCCGGACACCTGCTGGGATCTGGGGCATCTTGCCTGCCCCTACCGACCCTGAGGTCGAGGTCGGTAACGAAGTCGGAAAAGGCTACCTCCATCGTTCGAACACCTGCTGGGACCGCCGGCATCTTGCCGGCTGCCTTCGATCCAGACCTCGAAAATCGGCAAGGAATCGGTAGACGCCACCTCCATCGAGGGGCCACCTGCTGGGACCGCAGGCATCCTGCCTGCTGCCTTGGATCCAGAGCGCGAGCTCGGCAATGTCATCGAGGGGCACCCGCTGGGACCGCAGGCATCTTGCCTGCTGCCTTGGATAGGCTGACATCTACCGCCCTCCATCGCGCGAAGCCAATCGATATGGCAATACCCCACCTCCGCCTGTCCCAAGTCAACGACGCTCCGATCATCGAAGACGGCGAATACGTCCTCTACTGGATGATCACGCAGCGCCGGACGCGCTGGAACTTCGCCCTGGACCATGCTGTCCACCGCGCGCTGGAGCTCGGGAAGCCACTCGTCGTGTTGGAGGCGCTGCGCTGTGGCTATCCATGGGCCAGCGACCGCCTCCATCGTTTCGTGCTCGAGGGCATGGCCGACAACGCCGCCAGGCTGCATCGCCTCGGCGTCCCTCACTTCTCCTTCGTGGAGACGACAGCTGGGGAAGGGGCCGGCCTGCTCGAGGCGTTGGCGACGCGCGCCTGCGTCGTCGTCACCGACGAATTCCCGTGCTTCTTCCTACCTCGCATGGTCGCGGCGGCCGGTGAGCGACTCGCCGAAACGTGCCGGCTGGAGCAAGTGGACGGCAACGGCCTGCTACCGCTACGTCAGCCAGACAAGACCTTCCTGCGGGCTGTCGATCTGCGACGCCATCTCCAAAAAGTGCTCGCGGAGCATCTCCTCGAAATGCCGAGTGAGGATCCGCTCACTGAGCTCGACCTTCCCGAATGCATCGGCTTCCCGAAGACCATCACGTCCCGATGGACCAACTCAGCCCCGGCGCTTGCGAAGGATCGCCTTCCAGACCTGTCGGATCTGCCCATCAACCACTCGGTACCGCCGGTGAACGACTTCTCCGGGGGCGAGTCAGCGGGACAGCAGCTACTGGAACGCTTCCTCGACCAACGCCTTGCCCGGTACGACGACGATCGTCGCAATCTCGACGATCGGGCCAGCTCGGAGCTATCCGCACACCTTCACTTCGGCCACGTCGGAGTTCATCAGGTGCTCTGCGCCGTGGCCGGACGGTACCGATGGCATCCCGCGCTCACGTCAGGCCCACTCCGGGGCCGGCGCGTCGGCTGGTGGGGTCTCCCGGAGCCGGCGGAGTCGTTCCTCGACGAGATCGTGACTTGGCGCGAACTGGGCTACAACATGTGCTTTCGGGAGGACGGCTACGACCGCTACGAGTCGCTGGCCAGTTGGGCGCGGGAAACGATCGAGGCACATCTCGGCGACAAACGCGACGCGATCTACGATCTCGAAACGTTCGAGCACGCGCAAACCCACGACGACGTGTGGAACGCAGCCCAACGCGAGCTCGTGCGCGAAGGCCGCATTCACAACTACCTGCGAATGCTCTGGGGCAAGAAGATCTTCGAGTGGTCGGAGACGCCCCGAGACGCCCTCGCCGTCATGATCGAGCTGAACAACAAATACGCCCTCGACGGCCGCAATCCCAACTCATACTCCGGCATCTTCTGGGTGCTCGGTCGCTACGACCGTCCGTGGGGTCCGGAACGTCCCGTCTACGGCAAGATCCGCTACATGAGCTCCGAGCAAGCGAGAAAGAAACTCGACATGCGCGGGTACCTGGTGCGATACGGGCCGGACTGACCGACGCCGGCAATCACTGCGCGGTCGAGCTCCATTGCGTCGTATTTCCCGACTCGAAGTCATCCGTGAAGATCACAGCGCAGGCGTTCGTCGGATCGGTGTCGTCGCAGTCTGTATCGGCGCACAGGCCGTCGCCGTCGTCATCGCCGATGGCCGATGGGTGCGGCCATGGGTGCCACGCACCTTTTGAGCTGGCCGATGGGTGCCACGCACCCTTCTGAGCTGAGCTGAGCTGAGCTGAGCTGAGCTGAGCCGATGGGTGCCACGCACCTTTTGAGCCGGCACCCTTCTGAGCTGGGCTGGGCTGAGTCGGTTGGAATCATTGATCTGAGCGTTCGGTGCGTCGGGCTTCGTCCTAGACAGTATGGCAAGACCACCCAGACACCTCCCCAGACCGGGCTGCCTGGTGGAAGTGACCGTTCGCACAGCCCACAGTCGCTATCTGCTTCGACCCAGCCGAGCGCTGAACCGGACCTTTGTCGGCTGCCTGGGACGAGCCATGGAGCTCTACCCGGTACGCCTCCATGCCGTGGTCGTCATGAGCACGCACTTCCATCTCCTACTGTCGCCCGAGAACAGCCAACAGCTGGCTCAATTCATGGGCCACTTCAACGGCAATCTGTCGAAGAAGGTGGGCCGACTCCACAGCTGGTCTGGGTCGATGTTCGAGCGCAGGTACCAGTGCATTCCCATCTCCGATGAACCCGCCGCCCAGCAGGATCGGCTCCGCTACCTCCTGCAGCATGGCAGCAAGGAAGGACTCGTACTTAGTCCGCGGGACTGGCCTGGGGTTCATAGTGCGAAGGCGCTGTGCAGCGGACAAGCGATTCAGGGGGCCTGGATCCATCGGACCAACTACTGGAGGGCGCGAAATCGTGGAGACGATGTCACCCCGAGCGAGTTTGGAACGGACTACGAGATCCACCTCGAGCCGCTGCCGTGCTGGGCACATCTCGACGAAGCGGTGTGGCGTCGGTTCGTGCGCGAGATGGTCCACGAGATCGAGCGGGAGACCCGAGCCCAGCACCAGCGCCACCAGACCGCCCCGGCGGGGGCTACGTCGGTGTGTCAGCGGCATCCGCACTACTCGTCTGGACGCCAGAAGAGGTCCCCGCCTCCTCTGGTTCATGCAGCAACGAGCTCGATGCGGGCCACGATGAGGGAGGCCCACAGCCTGTTCCTGTCGGCGTATCGGTACGCAACGGAGCAAGTGAAGGCGGGAGTCCGATCCGTTTCGTTTCCACCGGACTGCTTCCCCGCCAGACTGCCGTACTCGGCACCTGCTTGATCGGGCTCCGCCGGCTCTTGTCCACATCTCGCCGAGGGCGGCTTCGTCATCCGAGGGAGCGATGGATCACTGTGCCTGTCGGATAGGATGGAACCGACCGTACGGTCTCTCGAGCCACAACCGAGTGGGTTGGAGGTGAATCGGATGGGAACCGACTTCTCGTTCACCGTTTCAGCCACTCGAGTCCTTCCATCGCGACCGGCAGAATGCTCTTCCCAAAACGGTGTGTGGCACCGCTCTCCCGCTCTCCTGCTGAATGCTCTTCCCAAAACGGTGTGTGGCACCGCTCTCCTGCTCTCCTGCTGCTGAACCTTGATTCTCTGGCGTTTTCGGGCCACACTCGGGAGCAAATGGGAGTGCCCTGGGATGTTTCGCCCCGACGAAAGAGCGATCGATGGAGCAGGAGAGGTAGAGATGACCCTCGGCCAACGCATCCGAAGATTGCGACTCAGGCGCGGCTGGTCTCAGACACAGACCACCAAGAAGATCAAGATCCACCAGAAGCAGAGGTCCGGCTACGACCGCAATTCGCACGCCCCCTCCACGGACGCGCTGATTCGCATGGCTCGGGTCTTAGACTGCTCCCTCGACTACCTCGACTTCGAATATCGCAAGGACACCGCCGGCGGCACGCAGATCGACACGCTCCCCGAGGGCGACAAGGCCGCCGTCAAGGCCTTCCTCGACCCCTTCATCCTCGAGAATCGATTCCAGCAGCTCCTCGCTGCGGGCGAAGCAGCGCGCGCGGGATGAGCCAGGGAGCCTGTTCAGGTCCGCTATGACCCGCTATCAAGGTAAGCCGTTTCTCCGCTTACTGGAGTTGTATGTACTTTGGGCTATTGATGCTCTGGACGCGAGCCACGAGAACGAGATTCGCAGCCTCTCTACTGAACTTCAGAAAGTTTACGGACGGCCTGGTGCGTGGCATGAAATCATCGAAGCCCAGATGGACTTCCCCCAAGGCATGGCCGACGAGCTACTCAAGATGTGGAGCGAGAACAAGAGAATCGCAGAAGACAAGGCGATTCACCTGATTGCCCAGGAGTGGGTCGAGCAGGTGGTGGATGACAATTTCATCTAACTCCCGTTGGATACAGGCGGATAGGCATCGTTCCTCGAATAGAAAACGATCGCCTCACATAGTTCTTCCGTTGTGGGTCTTTGGCCGTTGCGCCATGCACTCCAAACCTCCGCTACTTCCTTGGCCAGATCTACTTCTAGCAAGTAGTGAAGATTCTCGGCACCGTTCGGAAGGCTTCCATCCTCGGGTTCGAGCGCCACGACAGCAGCGGAGCCATGATTGGGGGTGGATTCGGAGTAGATCGTAAGGCTGTCACCTAAATCAGCGAGCCTTTCCATCAGTTGACCGAGAGTTCCCATCTCCTAGTTCCTTCCCCACGCCGAGAAACCACCACGTCCGTTGGGATGCAGCAACCCTTGCACGGGACCGCCCTGAGTATGCTGTACTCGTGGCACCAACTCCATGAAACCAACGTCAAGATGGTGATGCCAGGTCCAGCCATAAGGAGGCTCACGTGATATTGATCGAGGCCGCACTAGCTGCTCCCTGAGATTGGGGATCAAGGCCTCCATCATCGCATCTAGCTCAGATCTAGCATCCATGGCCTCTAGAAGCAGACGGTTTGATTCTTGAAAGTGAATTCTGCGAGAACGTCCAGGAAACGCACTAGACGGCAACCTCGTCCGGAACGCGACTGAATATGCGTTCCCAGAGGACAAATTGGTTAGAGCTGTATGGGCAGTGAAGTTCGACGCACCTCGCGCAGCAGAGCTCTCAGCAATGTTCGCTAGTACTCGCTGACGGATCGCATTCGGTCCTCGGGATAAGTTGATACTTACTCGGGTAGATGCCTCAGACGAAACCCGCGTAGACGCCCTCAAAGTAGCTACCGAAGATCCAACACCAACAGCGATATCAATGCCTGCGGCGATGAAGCCAGAATATGCCGGGTCGACACCCGCAAGTTCCAGTCCGCCGGTCACACCTTGGACGAAGAGAGTTTCCTTGGTCTGGCCAGATGCCAAAGTCCGGAGTCCGGTGACGCACATATCGCCGCCGTGCGCCAGCATGACGGCTCCCGGCACGGTTCCGGCACCGGACCAAACAGCAGTGCCACCAGCCACTGCCTCGGTACACCCCCAAATGACCTGTAGGCTCCCTTGCACGTAGGGGTTGCCCAGGACTTGTAGGACATCTTCCTTCGACGCCGCCCGATCAGCGAGCTCCTCAGCTCGGGTCGAAGGGTCCAAGAGGCGCTGATCACGCACCATCTGCATAATACCCACGCTCTCGAGGCCCATCGGGTCCGAAAAGGAGACGGGGTTGTTGAGTGCGAACTGATACAGATTCGGGCCGTCCACGAACCCGAGTGGATCTGGTGTGGTGAAGCGTCCCAGCTCTGGATCCAGGTACCGACGCCGGGCGTAGACGAAGCCGGTTTCCCCATCGTGGGTCAAGCCATGGAATCCGAGTTCGACCCCGACTGTCGAGTCGGTTCGCTCTCCCGGATAAGGCGCGGCGTAGATCGACAGCGAAGGCCCTTCAGGGTCCATCGTGAATGGGAAGGTAGCCTGGGTGGCGAGGGGCTTTCCCGCCAGATCGAGCGCACCTGTCTCGAGATCGAGGGTATGACTCCCCTCGGTCAGGGAAGACGAAAGCTCGGCGGTGTAGCCGTCTTCGCTGACGACCCAGGTCATGCTCGCATGGTCGACGAGAAGTCGTTGGGCGACCGATGCGGGGTCCACGGCTTCTGAAAAATCGACGACGAGCTTGCCGGCGACCAGGCAGATCTCTTCGATCTCGGGAGCCGAGGAGTCGAGCAGCATCTCTCGACCGGACGATTGCCAGGTGACTTCGACGTCGGTCGAGTCGGCTGCCGAGTGGCCGAAGAAATCCACCAGCGCCGCGGGCTCGATCGTCAGGCGCAAGTCATCTCCGCCGTCGATCGCCTCGGTCGTGGAGAAGACGACGCGCCGCCGGGCGAGTCGCCCTTCGGTGACCGGGTAAGTACGCGAGAGCGGGTGCATCTTCGCCTGGGTCAGGTTCTCGAGCTGGATCAGGCTACCGAGGCCCGCCAACAGGCGGTCATCACGCACCGGTTCAGAGAGCTCAACGACCAGGAGGCCGTCTTCCAGGCGGATCTGCTCGACGGCAGGCGGCTCCGAATCAGCCCATACGAAGCGTTCCCCGAACGGTGCGTAGGTGTAGCGCTCGAGCACCGCTCCGCTGCCGTCGAGCAACGCCACCAGGTTACCCACCGTGTCGTAGATCGGTGTGTAGCTCGACAGAGACGCTTGATCCCGACGCCGCTGCTGGAGGCCGACGACCTCGTCGAGGCCCCGACCATAGATCCTCCGGCTCAGCGGCTCGGCAACCCCTTCTTCGTAGACCTCGATCGGACGCCAACCATCCCACACGGTTCGATACGTCACACCTTCTACGGTTTTCTTGATCCGCCGACCCAACGCATCATATCGATAGCTGGCCAGGATATTCGAGCCCTCTCGGACTTCGAGGAGCTGGTCCTGATCGTCGTAGGTAAAGCTAAGGGGACCCTTGCCGATCAGGCGGCCTCCCTCGTCCCAGACCAGGGCTTCTCCACTCACAGAAGCCGGGCGGTGGCGCCCCGAGTCGTCAGGGGGCATCCGAGTCGTGGATGCTTGGCAGCGGCCGCCTCTCCTCGTCACCTCCAGGAGGTTCTGCGCTTCGTCGTAGTCGAAGACATAGGAGTCCGGCGAGGAGAACGAGGGGCCTCCGTCGTCACCGGAGCTGCGCTCGGCGGTGAGAAGACGGCCCGCTGCATCGAGACCCCATTCCCATCGCAGGCCCTCCAGATCATGGCGGATGGTCGAGCTGAGCAGGCCGCGGGCATCCCAGGCCAGCGCCTCGGCCATGCGCCGGTCACTAGCGAACGTGGCTTCGCTATGGACTGGCAAGCCGCGGTCGTCGTAGCGGCGGCTCTGCTCGAAGCTGCCGATCTTGAGCCCGTGTGGCAGCGTCCCGAGCCAGGTGAAATCGGCGGACACCGATCCGAAGGTCACCTGCTCGAGCTGGGACAGAGCATCGAACGACTGGACCACCGACTGACCCGACGGATAGGTCAGCTTTGTAGGCTGACCTAGATCGTCATATCGATACGCAACCGCGTGGCCCGCCGTCTCCCGGGACATCAGCCGTGAGAGCGAGTCGTAGTGCTGGTGAGTCGACACACCGCCTCGGGTGACGCTGTTCATGCGATCCAAGCCGTCATAGGAGTAGCTCGTGGTGACCGCGCCCGCTGGGCCGGTCACCGTGCGCTGGATCAGCCGATTGGCGGCGTCGTAGCCCTGGGTCACCTCCGATCCGTCGGCTTGGCCGATGCTCTCGAGCATGCCGGCTTCGTCATAGCCATAGGTAGCCTCGGTGCCATCGGGATAGGTCAACGAGCTCAGCCGACCAAGGCCATCGTAAAGGAAATTCGTCTTCTGGCCCAGGGCATCGGTCATACGCACCGTCGTGGTGTCGATGTCGTCTTGGTAGTGCCAGGTGGTCTCCAGATCGTTCGGCTCAGTGAAGCGCAGCAGGCGTCCGAGGCCGTCGTAGCTCCAGCTGCGAATCTGCCCCTCAGGACGGATCTCGCTGACCAGGCGGCCCAGAGCATCGTAGGACCGTTCGGTCACTTGGCCGTGGCCGTCGATCTCTTGCACGAGCTGATCAAGGCCGTCGTAAGAATACGCAGTGCGGAGAAACGGTGGGTTACCGTCGGCCGAGGGTGGGTAGTGCCGGCTCAGGATCGACGTCCGGCCTCGATCGTCGAGCACGTAGTCTTCCCGGTAATCCTCCGCGTTGATTCCCACCCGCATGGAAATCAGGCGCTGGGCGCCGTCATAGGTAAAGACGGTGACGTCACCGCGGGGGTCTACCACGCGCGTCACCTGCCCCTGCTCGTCATAGTCGGTCAGCGTTCGCAGGGATCGACCCGGATCCTGGTCGTCTTCGAAAAGGAGGTCGGTCTCGGCGATCAAGCGACCTGCCTCGTCCCAGGTAAAGCTCTTGCGAGAGAGAAGCTCTCCGGAGGCCGAGCAATGACTCACGGTCTCGGGATGACCGCCATCATCGTAGGACGTCAGCCGGTAGTGTCCGATCGGTCCCAGCTCCAGGTACGGCCGGCCGAAGCCGTCATAGCGGGTCGACCAGACGCGATCGGGTCCGGTTTCGAGCTTCTGCACGATCTGCGTTACGCGCCCCTCGGAATCGTAGGAATAGCGTGTGTCGACCTGTTCATCTGAGCCGCCAAGCTCCACCTGACGGATCCGTTGATTGCGCTCATCGTACTCGAAGCTCACCGGCGCGGATCCCGTTCGGTCGACCGAGACGAGGTTCAGGTTCTCGTCATAGTCACGTTCTTCCACGATCTCCACTCCGTCTGCGAGGACTGTGAGTGTCCTCACTTCCCCCAGGGCGCCATAGTCGATGTTCGTCTCGAGCACGGTCTCGCCGCTCGGTCCCAGGTTCTTTTCTTCTACCAGCTGGCCCAGCTCATCGTAGGCGTAGGAGGTGCAGCGGTTCTCACCTGTCACGTCCCGACAGGCGCGCAGCACCCAGCCGAGAGCGTTGACTTCATAGGTGCTACTCCCGCCCATAGGCTCCTCGATCCGGACGAGGAAACCGCGGGAGTCCGAAACATCGATACCGTCGTAGTGCAGGCGGGTCTCGATCGGATCCGCATCCGGCAGAACGCGAATCGAGCTGGGAAGTGACGAATCCCCGAAATAGCTGGTCTTCCGGACTACCGGTCCACCTTCGGTGCGGGCTCGGATTTCCTCGGTGACCCGACCCAGTTCATCGCGCGCCAACATGGCCTCGATTTCTTGAGTCGTCTCGTCTGAGCGAGTGACTTCCGTAAACCAGTCGACCAGGAAACCGCGATCCGTCCCCGACTCTCCATCGAAGCCATGATGTCGCTGGGATCGCGGCCCTGTCACAACCGCGGGTAGTTGGGTCCTTGGATGGTGGCCGGAATAGGTCCAGGTCATTGGCGAAGCCGTGCCGTTGTGGACGGTGTCCGCGGCGAAGCAGCGAGGATCGGTGCTGGCTAGGCCCATCGGAGGCACCGAGGCAGGCTCGATCTCGACGCGCCCGAGGTTTGGAACCGACAAGGCCGAGAGCTCTGTGCTTTCTGCATCGCTCGGTGCTTCCTTGGCGTAGGTCATCTTGGTACGTTGCCCCCTAGGCGTCGTGAAGACGCTCACCAGGCCGTGGGTCTTGCCGTAGGGTCCGAGCTCCCACTTCGCGGTCGACTCGCCGCCAGTCGTTACACCCTCGCTGTCCGTGGTGGCCGGCCTTCGATAGTTGAGGAGATGCCCGAATCCATCGTGAGTGAAGGTGAACTCGTTGTCTCGCCGATCACGCACCACGACTTTCTCTTCTTCAGGCAGGTATTCGAAGAAGAGCAAACTGCCGCCCCATTTCTGGCGTTCCAGTCGGTGACCCTTGCCATCTTCTCCTGCCAGGTACTGCAGTTCCAGCCAGGTCTCTAGCCTGGGATCCGTGATCGTCAGCAGGTTGTCGCGGCGGTTAACCTGCTGCGACCAGGTGCTGCCCGTAGACTCGTAGGTATAGGACGTGCGGAGCCGGAGCATGCTGCTATCACTCGCCAGCTTCAGCTCCGGGGAATACACGGCTTGTAACCGGCCCTCACCGTCGAATTCGAAGGAGACCTCTCTTCCGGTATCGTCCTTCAAGGTCTCGAGGCTGCCATCGTCCCGGTAGCTCAGGGCGAACCGACGCCCTGACACTGACAGACTCGAGAGTCGCGAGTGCGAATCGTATTCGAAGACCATCTCGCTGCCGGTGTCGCCGTTGATCTTGGAGGTATCGAGAAAAGACCTCAGGCGTCCGTGGGTGTCGAAGAGGCGTCGCGCGCCTGCACGGTCATAGATCGTGAAGCCCTGAGCGGTCCGGACGAGGTGAAGGAAGTTCCCAGCAGGCGATCGGTACCGACGTCCAGCCTCACCGTCCGCGACCAGCCGAAACGTCTCGCGACGGCCGCGACCATCGAAGTAGTCGAGATCTCCGTCCGGCAGTTCCCGCAGCCGCTGCCTGTAGACGAAGTCCCAGCCTGGGCCGAGGGGCCCCTCCCCCACTGTCTGGTTGCGGTACGTCCGGGTGAAGACGAAGGGGATACCGAGAGCGGGCATGTCGAGGTCGGTGACGGAGTGGCTGTACTCTCCCGAGTGCAGGAGGGTACCCGGTGCGACCTCGCCGAAGCCGAGACTGGGATTGTTGGCCGGTTCCTGGGTGGGAGACGGGCTCAGATCCCAGGGCACGCTGCCGAGGTTGGCGCCGAGGCGCAGGATGGGCAGGTCCTGGTAGAAGTCGGTGAGCCCGGGATTGGCGGCGGCGAAGCGGGCGCGCAACCGATAGCCGGAGAGCAGCTCTTTCTTGCGCCCGCTCGCCGGCGGCACCGTGGCGTAAACGCCCTCGGCGAGCTGATCGCAGCGTCGGCACAGCTCCTCGTCCAGCTCGTCTTCGCTCCTCTGGTAGGCGATCGATGCCCGCAGGTCGGCGATCAGCACCACGGGCTCGGAGAGGTAGGTGCGGTAGCCGTTCTCGTAGGGCCGATCGGCCAGGCGTCGCAGCTCGAGGGCCTCGTCGTCGCGGTAGGAGGTGGGCGGCGTGCCCGCAGGCAAGCTGCCCGTCGCCACGCCGTCGATCTCCTCGCCTTCAGGCACCGTGCTGATCAGGTCGACACGGACCGTGGCGCCCTGGCTCGCCGCCGAGGACGCAGAGTCCCCAAGACCGGGCAGAGCAGCGAGAAGCCGGACAACGCCAGGTTCTTCACCCGAATCGCTGGTCGGCACGCCGAAGGGTGCCACGCCGCGGAGCCGGCGTAGCGGACCGTCGGCGACCACGTGCATCTCGGGCGCGGACTGGAGCAAGCCGGTGATGCCATGCTCACGCCCTCCCGCCCACACCAAGCCGAGCTCGGGCACCGCGGCGATGCTGGTGGCCAGCTCGCCCGCGATCTCGATGTGCTCGAGCACCCGGTCGTCGACGCCGTCCCCGTCGGCGTCCAGCCGCAGCACGGGCTGGTTCGGCGCGATCGAGTGCAGGCGGTCGAAGTCCAACACATAGACGCCGTTGCCGAACGCCGTGACGTAGATGCGGCGCGAACGACGGTCGACCTCGAGACCCGAGATCGGCACCTTGACGCCCGGTGGGCCGATCGGGATCTGGCCGACTCGATCCACGTTGTGCGGGTCGGTGACGTCGAAGATCAGGACGTAGCCATCGAGGTGGCTGACTAGCACGTAGTCCCGCTTCTCGGTGACGCCGGCGACCTCCATCGGGTAGTCGGCCACCGCAGTCATGCCCGCGAGGAACACGCGGCCACCCTGCTCGGCGACCGAGGCGCAAGCGTCGGTCGCCGAGCGCCGGACGAGGGCGAAAGGCAGGCTGGAGGAGCCGTTCAGCATTCGGACGCCGAAACCGGGAATCAAAGTCGCGACTTTGATCGCCCCGTCGTCGTCGAGCAGGACGGCCACGTCTTTAGGCGTACGGTCGACGCTGGGGCGGAAGGGATCACAGTCGGGGACGGAGGCCGAGGCTCCGGCGATCCACTGGACGAGTTCGGCGGCGACATGTGGACTGACCACGTCCTGCTCCCAGGCCGCTCCCACATCCACCGCGGCCAGGCCGGCGATGTGCCGGCTGGAGTCGAAGGCGCCGTCAATGCTCACATAGGTCACCGACATCGTGTTGGCCAGCAGCCGCAGATGATCGCCCTCGCCCGCGTCCACCTGGAGCGTGAAGGAGCCGTCGGCCTCAACCATGACGCGAGCCATGCGGCCACGGCTCTCGTTACGCAGGGTGACGGGTCGTCCGGGCGTGCCCGTGCCGGTGATGGTCCACCGGAAGTCGCCGAGCAGCGCGTCGGTCTCGCCACCCTTCGTGATCGTCACCCCGTCCGGACCGGCGCCTCCCGCGATCCAGTCAAACTGAGTATCTCGACTGGCGATCGCCACGCGTCGAGGCAGACCTTCCGGCAGTAGATCGTGGCCCGTGGTGACCGGGTTTGAGATCGGGATCGAGAGGCGTTGGGCGGCGGCGAATGCGGCGTCGGCACTCGCGGCGTCGGTCACCGCGGCCGGGTCGAGGGCGAGCAGATCGAGGACTTTCAGCACACCAAAGGTCGACTCGCCGCCGCCCACGAAGTAGACGAAACCGTGGGCATCGACCTCGACTCCGCGCACCGACGCCGCTCCACTGAGCACGAAGCCACGCTCGACGCCGAGGTAGGGCCGCGGCACCCGCGGATGGCTGACGTCGAGGATCTGCAGGCCCCGTTCCGAGGCGGCGACCAGGAGGAGCTGACCGAAGCGGGCCAGGTCCGCCGTCCTGGGCAGCTCGTAGGTGCCCACGGAGGAAGACTGGGCCACCCGGAAGTCGAGCTCGAAGCTGCCTTGCCAGGGGTTGCCCTTGGCGTCCGCGAGGCCCGGACCTAGGCGCAGCCGGTAGTCGCCGGCACGCCAGCCCGAGGGGGCGTGGAGGCGTACCAGCTCGCCGCCACCCGAGACCTTGGCGGTCACGGTGCTGGCGCGCGGATTGCCGTCCACGACTTCGATCACGGTGATGCCGGGCGCGAGCACCTCCTCCTCGGGACCTTCCTCGGGATCCTCCCGAGGAGGGACGATCGCCTCACTGAACTCCAGGTGTGGCGCGTCGAACGGCCCAACCACCGCGCCGAGGGCCAAGAGCAGGGGCCGGCCGACTTCGAAGCCGGTGGCCTCGAGGGCGAAAGCGCCCGTGGCCGCGGTCGTTGCAGCCGCGAGCCGCTGGCCGGCCTGGTAGTCCCAGAGCACCGCTCCAACGTCTGGGTCGGCGGCGCCGGCCTCGCCGGTGATGGTGATGGAGGCACCGTTCACCGTCGCCTGGATGCCCTGAGCGACCTCGCGGGTCCCCTCGAAGCCGGTCTGCACGTTGCGCACCAGGAACGGACCGGCCGCCACCAAGGTGGGCTGGGTGGAGTCGGGATAGTCGTCGATACCCGCGATGTCTAGCAACTCTTCGGGTGCCGCGCGGGTCTCCTCGAAGAGGATGAAGCCGGTGGCCGTGTCGGCGACGGTGACCTGGGCGTCGGTGCCCGACTTGGCCGACTTGGCCTGGGCGGTGCTCGAGGCGGAGGCCGCTCGTGGGGTGGGCAGGAGCAGGTAGCGCGGGCCACGCTCCCAGACGCCCTGGGGCAGCCACGAGATCATCGGCGGCTCGAAGGCCGCGTTCCAGGCTGCCAGGTCCGGGCGGATCGCCGGGTAGGCCAGGTAGGCGAGATCGATCTGGGCACGCACCGCCCGGTAGTGGCCAGGCTGGCCAAGGCCGACCGTCAGCTCATTCGGACTGGTGGGCGGCGCGTCGCCGGACTTCTCGGGGGAGTGGATCGGAGCGGACAGCGGCAGCGGCCCCGCACTCTTCTCCCAGGCGTCGGGCACGCTGAAGACCCTGTTCGGCGCCTCGGCAAGGTCCTTCGCTTGCTCGTAAGGCCAGGCGCGCTGGCGTGGTGGCGGGGGATAGACCGACGATTCGATCGTGGGCGGCCGGGAGACCGCTGCTTTGTGGGCTTTCTCCGGCTCGTCGGTGAGGTGACCGTCCTCGAGGCGCAGGAAGGCGTGGAGCATGAAGCCCCTCTGGCCCAGGACCTCGACGAAGCGGTGGAGCTGGTAGTCGCCAACCGTGGGCTGGCCCGAGGCCACCGGCAGGCGGACCTTTAGCGGCTTCTGGGCCTCGGCGCCGCCGAAGTCGATATCGAAGTCGATCAGGGCCTCGAACTCCGGCGCGCTGGCGAGCGGCCCGTCGGCGATCACACGGGGCTCGAGGCGCACCCACGTGGGCGCCTCGAAGGTGCCCTCATCGACGAGCACGGTCAGTCCGTCGGCGCTGGTGAAACGGGCGCCCTCGGGGCCCACGAGCGCCGACTTCTCGTCTTCCGAGAGGAACGGGCCGAGAACCATCAGGTCTTCCGAGCCGCCCTCGATCACCACATGTAGGAGCAGGCGATCGCCCACGCTGGCAGGCACCAGGATCGTGAAACTACCGTCCTGCGCCGCGGTCACCGACACGGTCGAGGTGAAGCTCGTCAGGTTCTCGACGTAGACCAGGGACGTGCCCGGCACGGCGCCCGCGAGGCCGATCACTGTCGCCTGACCGTCCACGCCTGGGGCGCGCAGGCGCACCCGGGCGGGGTCGAGGTTCCCGGAGCTCGCAGTCGGATCTTCCTGGGTGCGGAAGCTAGTCATCAGCGCGCCCGCCAGACTGTGACCGGCGAGGTCGAGCACGCCGGATCCGGCGCGGATCTGGTAGTCCGTATCCGGCAGCAGGCTGGCCCTGGGCACCAGGCGCACCAGATCGCTTTGGTGGTGGAGGTCGATCTCCACCGGCTCGCCGGCCAGCAGCAGCTGCACCTCGCCCTCCAGACTCGAACGCACCACGGGCTCGGAGAAGCGCACGGTCGGCTCCTGACCGAGAGGCACCTCGGTGGCGCCGTCCGCCGGGGTGATCTCGAGCACGTAGGGACCCACGGCCTGGAGCGCCGGATCGAGGTCGATCCGCGCGCCGTCCACCGGCACCGTCACCAGGATACCGTCGCCGGTCGCCGGGTCCTCGAAGCGCACCTCGTGGCTGGCGCCGTCCTGGGGCAGGGGCAGCACATACGAGCCCGTGACGGCGGTGATCGCCAGCCAATCGACATCGGGGCTGTCCACCACGATGCCCTCGGCGGGCGCGCCGCCGCTGTCCACCACCTCGCCGCGCAGGTAGCCGTGGGGGGCCGTGAGGCGCACGATCGCGTAGAGACCGCTCTCGCGCAGACCCGGCCACGGTAGGTCGGCAGGGTCGATCACTCCGGTCGACCAGCCCTCGGTAGACGGCTCGAGCGCCGCCACCGCCCGGTAGCGCCAGCTACCCTCGAGCTGCAGGACCTCCAGCAGCAGACCCTCGGTACCCGCTCCAGGCGCCGGGTCGAGAGCGAAGACCAGGCTGGCGGGCACATTGAGCGTCGCCGGTCCGAGGTCGAGGTCGATCACGCCGTCGAGGGTGCCGCCTCGCGGCGCCGGCAGCGGCAGATCGCTCACTGCTCGCCGCTGGAGGATCACGGCCGCCGGCTCGGTCAGAGCTCCCGCCGGCAGCTCGACGCGGTCACCCTCGAGGTTCGAGACGCTGCCCCCGTCCGGCCCGAGCACGTCGCCGCGCACAGTCTCGTCGCCGTAGGCGCGCACGGTCACCACCTCCGAGCCCACGTCCACCGGCTCCTGGCGCGCCGCTTCCGACGGCTCGAGCCAGAAATGCGAGGCCGGTTCCTCCGCGGGATCTCGGTAGAGGATCAGATCCGCCGGATAAGGAGCGGACACATGCTCGGCGCCGCCCAGGAGCGTCAGCCGCTCCTCGATCCACAGGGTCAGCGGCACGCCCGACGGCGCGTCGGCGTCCAGGGTGTATTCGACCCTCGCCCGCGAACGCTGGGTGGCCAGCACGGTGCTGGGGTCGAAGGTGATCGACGCCGAGTCGACCACTCCGGCGGCCGGGGCCGGGGCCGAGCCGAGCACCTGGTCGAAGACCGCCGCGGGCGGCGCCGTGACGCCCCTGTCGGCTTCGACCACCACCCAAGCGGAGACGCCAGCGTCTTGGGCTGGGATGCCGAGGCTCACCATGCCCTCAGAGGCAGCCGGCTGTGCCACCACGGTCCATTGCAGGGTCGCGAGGTCGAGCTGCACCACGTCGAGCACGGTGCCGTCGGGGGAGGTGACCGGCAGGCGTAGGACCGCCGGGGCGAGCAACTCGCCCGCAGAGTCGAGCCAGGCGCCGCCGCGGGGTGACCAGCCGTACGGTAAGAGCGCAGGCAGGGCCTGCTCGTCCAGGGTGGTGATGGCGAGGGAGGTCGGCCCGGCGAGGACGCCGGCCGGGATCTCGAGTCGGGCGCCGTCTGTGCGGGTGGCATCCTCGACCTCGCCGCCAGTGGCACCGACGGTGGTGGCCGTGGAAGCCGGCTGCAGGCGTGGATCGAAGACCTGGGTGCCCTCGCCAGCCTGGGTGGTGAGGGTGCGGAAGACGGGCGCGTAGCCCTCGCGGGCGAAGGTCACGTCATGGGTACCGGCGGGCAGGGTGAGGAGCACCCGGCCATCGGCGGCGGTGGTCTGCTGCGGCACGGGCTCGGCCAGGACCTGGCCGCCGGTGGCGGTCACCCGCACCCAGGCGCCCTCGAGAGGCCGGCCGGTCGAGGCGTCGAGCACGGTGCCCGAGAAGAAACTGTCACCGGCGGCCTGGCCGAACACCTCGACGTAGGGGAAGAGGAGGGCGTTGCCCGCCAGGTCGCGCACGGAGGTCTTGACCTCGAGCACGGCGGCGCCTGTCAGGGTTCGTGTCAGGGTCAGAGTGGCAGCAGCGCCATCGGTGACCTCGCTGAGACCCACGGCTCCCCCGCCGTCGGTGAGCTGGACGGCGCCGGCGAGCGACGTGGGCTCGACGACCTCGTCGAAGAGAAGAGTGAGGGTGTCGCCCGAAAGCGATGCGTCCTGCACTCCGGGTCCGCGGCAGTCCTGCACTACCTCGAGTACGGTGGCTGGCGAGCGGTCGCCTTCGCTGTCAAGTGCGGTGAGCTCGAGGCGGTTGAGCCGGTCCGGACGCAGGTCGGAGACGAGCACGAAGGAGCCGTCCTCCTCGGCCCGCGCCCTTGCGATCGCCGCGCCGCCGCTGACCTCGATGATGGCTGCGGGCTCGGTGGTGCCGAGCAGGGTCACCGACGGCGCACAGAGATGAGACGGCGGCAAGGGATCGACACTCGGGGCCGCGGGCGCCGAGGTGTCCGAGGTGGTCCACGCGAAGGGCTCCGGCACGCTCTCGAGGGCATTGCCCGCCTCGTCGGTGAGGCCGGCGGTGAGCGTGAGCACGACAGGTGCGCCCGGGGGCAGAAGCGCTGTCGGCGTCACGACCAGGCTGAGTCCGGATACCGCCGCCTCGAAGGCCACCGGCTGGCCCGCGGCCACCAGGCTCAGGGCGCCGCTCTCGGGCACAGCCAGGGGCTCGGTGAAATCGAAGCGGAAGACCGTGCCCAGGGGCAGGGCGAGGGCGCCCGCGGCGGGCTCCTCGGCCACGAAGCGCGGCGCAGTTTCGTCCCGGGTCACCACGAGCGTGTGCACGCCCTCATTGCCCTGGGCGTCCGCGGCGCGCGCGGTGAGCACGTTCTCCCCAGGCGCCAGGGGCACTGTCACCGACCAGGTGCCCTGGTCCACGAAGGCCGCCAGGCCGTTCACCTTCACAGACACCCCCGGCTCGTTATCGACCGCGCCGCGTACTTCGAGCTCGCTAGCATTGATCGACACCTCCTCCTCGGGGACGGTGATCTGCACCGATGGCGCCTGGCTGTCCCGAAACAGTGTTAGCGACACGTCGGTGCGATGCCCCAGCGCATCGAAGGCGCTGGCCACCAGGTCGTTGGCGCCTTCTTCGAGCGGCACCGTCACCGACCACGCTCCATCCCCTCCCAGGCTCGCCAGGCGGCCGTCCACCTCCACCCGGTCGAGATGCGGATCCGACGCGGTGCCGCGCACCAAGTAGCTCGACTCCGGGGTCTGGGTATCCGTGGCCGGATCGCTCACCACCAACTCCGGCGCTTCGGTATCCAAGATCACCTGACGGATCAACTCGGCCTGGTTGCCGGCCACGTCTTCGCCGACCACCTCAAGGCTGTTGACGCCTTCCGAGAGCGCGACCCTGCGAGCCAGGAAGGTGGTGCCGGAGAGCATGGCCTCGACCCCGCCCACGCTCACCCGCAGCGGGTGGGGCTCGCTCCAGGTGCCCGAGACGTCGACGGTCTGCGCCGCGGTGAGAGCACCCTCGGCAGGCGAAGAGACGACGATCGGCGGCGCCGCGGTGTCGCGCACGATGCGGTGCTGGTGGCTGGTCTCGAGGCCGTTGGCGCCCCTCGCCAGAAGAGTGAAGGTCCGCTCGCCATCTGCGAGGGAGAAAGGGCCGGCCGAGAAATCCGTACCGAAGAGGTTGGCCGGCTGCCCGTCGACGGTGAGCAGCACCGCGCCGGTGACCGTACCGGTCAGAATCACTTCGGCGGCTGCCTGCACGCTCGCATCCGTCGGCGCGACCTCACCGAAGGCCGGTCGCTGGCGGTCGAGGGTGAAGACATAGAGGGCGGAGGCAGCGAGGTCCGCGACGTCGCGCACGGTGACCGAGAGCTCGTGCTCGCCGTCGGTGCTGACCGTAGCGGGTGGGGTGAATGGCGCGCCGTCGAGGGTGGCCTCGAGGGTCGAAGTCGGATCGTCCAGGGTGACGGCGAGGGTCACGTCCTCAGCGAAGGTCGATCCGCTCACCAAGGGCGCGCCGTTGGCGGTGACGGTGAAGGTGGGTGCGGCCTGGTCGAGGGTGACCGTGACCTGGCGCGAGGTCTGGTTGCCCACCGAGTCGGTGGCGAGGACCTCGATCACGTTGGCGCCGTCCATCAAGGGCACATCCAGAGCCTCGAAGGTGGTGCCGAGGAGATTCGCCGGCTGACCGCCGACGAGGACCTCGAGGAGCCGGGCGTCCGAGGCCGTGCCGGCGACGCGCACAAGCGAGGACGAGACCACGTCCCCGTCCGACGGCGTGCCGATCTGGAGCTCTGGGGCGGTGGTGTCGCGGCTCAGGCGGTGGGTGCGCTGGGCCCGGTGGCCGGCGGCATCGAAGACCTCGACGAGCAAGTCGTTCACGCCCTCGACAAGGGGCACGGGTCCGAGGGAGAAGGGGCTCGATCCGGAGACCGAGACGCTGCCGACCCTGGCCAGGGTGGCTCCGGGGGCGTCCAGGGTGAGCATCACCTCGGAGGCGGCCAGGATTGTGCCGGAGCCTGGCGTCACCGCACCGAGGGTCGGCGGCGTCAAGTCGAGCTCGAAGTCGAATGTCACCGCGGTGGTCCAGCCGGCGGCGTCGGTGGCGGTGGCGACGAGGGTATGGGGTCCCTCGGCGGTGATCGGAGTGCCGGAGACGTAGAGGTTGCCGTCGAGTCGGTTCTCGGGGATCAGCTCGGTGGCGTCGGAGAACGAGATGACCGGCGTGACGGGGCGGGCGAAGAGGCCACCGGCGAAGGGCGCGCCGTTCTCGGTGACGGTGATCGTAGGGGGCTCGGAGTCGAGCACGAGGGGGACCTGGAGGATCGAGACATGTCCGAGGGTGTCTTCGGCGCGCACGGTGAGGGTCTGGGGGCCCTCGGCCAGGTCCACTTGGGCCGACCAGGCGCTGGCCTGCACGGTCGCAACAACGCCCGCGACGGTGATCGAAGCCAGGTGGGCCTCCTGAACGGAGCCGGCGACGGTGAGGGGCGATGCGGCTACCACCGGCGCCGAGGGCGCGGTGACGGAGAGCGCGGGGGCGAGGGTGTCGACAGTGAGGGCGTGGAGGAGGGCGGTCTGCCCATCCACGCCCTCGGCGACCAGTTGCAGGACCTGCTGACCTTCCTCGAGGTCAAAGGCGTAGCTAAACCCTCCACCGGCGTCGAGGGGGACCGCGCTGCCGTCGATGGTAAGTGAGTCGGCGCCGGTGACCGTGCCGGTCAGGGTGCCCTCACCCGCGCCCAGAAGCGCGTCTGCTGCCGGCTCGAGGCCCGAGAACCCCGGCTGTGCGAGCGCCGGCACGGCACCTGGGACGAGCGACAAGGTGGCAGTCAAGAGCAACAGATATTCCCGAATCATGATCAGCATTCCCTTCAGTCGCCGCCCTTGGGCGGCGTTATCTCTATCGACCCGATCCTCGAGATCGCGGTCCATGACATCTCTTCTAGCTGCGGCTCCCGGAGTCACCGACTCCCGGTAGACGACGGGAGTCGGCAGTGCCGCGCAGGTCGGAGCTCGCCGAGTTGGCCACGGGCAAGCGGGTGGCATCTCCGTCCGCGGGGGTCGCCGGATCGTCGGAGAGAGTCACGCCTAGTCCCACGGCGCTGGCCACCGCCCGATGGATCAGGTCACCGAGGAGCGGTGGATCGACCAGTGTCACCCGATAGGTGAGGGTCGCGCTCTCCCCCGGCAGCAGGTCGCCGGGCTCGAAGACGATGGCATCTCCCTCGACCGTCACAGCCCCGCGATCGGCCAGCGGGCTGCCGGTCTCCAGGGCCACGGCCGCTGCCAGCGGACTGATCGCCGACACCGATCTTGCGGCCTCGTCTCCCGCATTGACGACGGTCAGGGTGAAGTCCACGGACTCGCCTCTCGAGGCCAGGCCATCGCCGTCGAAATCGCCCAGCGAGGCGGTGAGAAACAGCTCAAGGACCGGCCCGTCCTCTTCCTTCGCGGGCTGCTCTGCGGGAGGGACCTCGGTCTCCCCCGCGGGCGCAGCCTGGGTGCTGCTGCCGCTGCTGCCGGATCCGGTGACGTTCACCGGCACCTCCAAGCAGGTGGTCCCGCCCTTGTCATCCTCGACGCAGACTTCGGGTACCACGACGCCATCGGAGCTGAACACGTGCGGATCGAGGGTGATCACCCCGACGCCGCCGGTTTCGCCGACCCATCCGGGCTCCGGCCCGCTACCGTCCCCCCAGTCCACGGTGGCGGTGTGAGTGTCGAGCACGTCGGCGTCGCCCATAGCCAGCGCCACGGTCGGCGAAGTGCCACCGGTCACCGCAAGCTCCGCGGAGACGTCATAGGTGCGCCAGCGCACACCGGCCTGGGCGCTGTTGTAGAAGCCCCACCGTCCCGGCTCGAACGTCTCGCTGCCAGCGTCGACATCGAACTCGAGCACGCCATCGACCCAGAGGCGCATTCGGTCCGGTCGGACCTCCGTAGTGACGTGATAGTCGACATTGGCAGACCAGGCCGTGGAGCCGAGGGTCAGAGCGGTGGCGAGGGGCGGCTCTGAAACGGGCGAAGCGGTCACCAGCGGACGGAAGAGCTTGAGTCCGGTATCGCCGCTGCCACGCCACATGGCGAGTAGGTAGCGGTCGTCCGGCCCGGCCGACGCCTGGGGTTGGTAGCCGAAGATGAAGCCGGCCGCGTCGTCGTCGCCGAGCAGGGTCATGACTCCGCTGATCCTCGCGGCAGCCACGTCTTCGGCGCTGTAGAAGACCCCTGGCTTGCAGTTGGCGTCCTGGCGCACGCTGGCAGGGCCGGCGACATTCCATACGCAGGTGCCGAGAGTCGAGCTCGAGGGCAGGTGCTCACCTGTGAAGGTCGTCAGATCGACCATCTCGATGGTCGGCGCCGATACCGTACCGGCGGTTTGATCCAACAGAGGCAACCGGGCGAACTCTCGGAAGAGGACACTGTCCTGGGCGTAGCTGTAGAGGCCGAAACGACCGCCAGCGAAGGGATCCGCGGGATCCGCGGCGACATCGAGCTCGAGCACGCCGTCGATCCACAGGCGAGCCCGCAGCTCGGTGACTTCCACTTCCATCACGTAGTCGCGGTTCTGGCCGTAGCCGGTGTCGCCGTACACACTGCCCAATGCCAGGAGCTCGGCCTCGGGCGCACTGTCGACATCCTGCAGGTTGGAAGGCACTCCGCGCACACGGTAGAGGCGCAGTCCCTTCAGCCACGACAGGCTGCCGACGGTGGTTTCTTTCCACGTGATCAACAGGAAATCCGCCTGGTTGTCGGTCGCATCACCCGGTTCGAAACCGACCACGAACCCCACCGAATCGTCGTCCGTCATGCGCATCCGACCGCGCCAGCGCAGCCCGAGCCCACCGTGATCGCTGTAGAAAACGCCCGGGTAGTTGTTCACCACCTGCTCGACCCGCGAACCGTCCGGCACGGATTGCCAGACCGGTGGCGACGTGCTTGTTGTAGTCAAGTGGGAGAACGTCTCCGCGGTCCACTCCGTGAAGTCGACCATGCCGAGCCTGGGCGCGGAGTTCTCGAGTGTCACTGTCAGGTCGGCACATGTCGTGTCCACGCCGTCCGCGACACAGACGGTCGCGGTGAAAGTGCCGCCTTCGCCATAGACATGGGAGGCATCCAAGTCACCACCACCAGCCACCTGGGTCACCAAGGCGGACTCGACGACCGAGCCATCGCCCCAATCGACCGTCGCGGTGTGCACGTCATCGAGGCCGGCGTCGGTGAACGAAGCACCGCTGAGGGCCATAGGCTCCCCGGCCCGACCTCCGAGATCGAGCCCGGCGTCCACCACCGGCGCCGCATTGACGATCGCCGCGGTGGTCTCCACGCAGG
>JALCBJ010000007.1:0-75218 GCA_028066595.1 Thermoanaerobaculia bacterium | reverse complement strand
CCGGCGTCCACCACCGGCGCCGCATTGACGATCGCCGCGGTGGTCTCCACGCAGGTCTCGATGTCGCCCGTCTCGAGCAAGCACACTCTGACCAGGTAGTCGCCCTCGTCGACGTAGGTGTGCTGGCCGCTGATCGAGCCGATGACAGCGTCGTACGTCCCGTCCTCGATCGCCGTGCCGTCGCCCCAGTCGACGGTCAGCGACTGGACAGCACCGGCACCGCCATAGCTGCCGGAGAGGAATGCGGCCTCGCCTTCTTGGGCAGCGCCGACGGAGGCCTGTAGGGCCAAGGTGCTGGCGATCGTCGCGGTGACACCATCGCAGCTCATCCCGCCATCGTCGTCGGCGACGCAGATGGTCACAGCGTACGTGCCCGGATCGGCGTAGGCATGGGCGGCGTCGAGGGTGCCGCTGCCTGCGCCCTGGCCGACGGTGACGGCCTCCATGGCACCGTCACCCCAGTCCACGGTCGCGGTGTGGGTGTCGGCGGTGCCCGGGTCAGTGAAGGTCGCGGCGCTGAGGGCGACATCGGATCCGACATCGCCAGCCAGCGGATCGCCGGCATCGACAGCCGGCGCCACGTTGGCGACGCGGATCGGCAGCTCGGAGCAGCGAACCCCAGCGTCGTCGTCGGTGAGGCAAACCTCGCCTCCGAGAAGTAGGTTGTCCGAGAAAGTCCGGGCGGCGGCGGAAATATGGCCAAAGCCCGCGCCCTGGGTCACGTTGGCGGCAGCTGGTGTCGTTCCATCTCCCCAGTCGACAGTCGCGGTGTGGGAATCGAGCACACCTGAATCGCCGAAGCCGGCAACGATTGGCGGACTCGTCTCGCCCTCCGTGAGGTCGAGGCCGTAACGTTCGAGGTGGTAGAACATCAGGCCTTCCTGGGCCGAGGCCATCAAGCCGAAGCGACCGTCGCGGAAGGGATCGCTGCCGGCGTCGAAGTCGAGCTCCAACTCGCCGTCGATCCATAGCCGGAACCGCTGGGGCTCGTACCTCACTGTCCACCGATACCGCCGGTCCTTGGTCCAGCCCACGTCACTGAGCGTGAGACCTTCGGCCAAGAGCTCGACGTTCGCGCCGCTGAAACCGGCGAACTGCCCACGGATGCGGTACAGGTGCAAGCCGCGGGGGCTATTCCCGCTGGCGACCTTCCTCCATGACAGGACCAGGTAGTCGGCGTCAGGATCGCCGGCGTCCCCAGGCCTGTATCCGAACACCATGCCGGCCCGATCGTCATCACCGAGGAAGGTCCACACACCCGTGATGCGGGTGAAGCGAAGGTCCGTCGGACTGAGAAAGACCCCCGTGCGACAGTTCTCGAACTGCTTCACCACCCTGCCTTCACTGGAGACTTCCCAGGCGCACGGCGGCAGGGAGGTATTCGAGCTGACGTTCTCCGCCGTCCAGTCGTCGAATTTCCACATCTGGCGGAATGGCGCCACGGCATGGTCCGCCGGCGATGTGGCCGCCTCGAAGCTCCACTCGTGGAACTTGGCAGAGGACTGGGAGTGGCAGTAGAAGCCGACGCGGCCGCTCGGCAAGGAGTCACCCACCGGCGCTGCCACGTCGAGCTCCAGGCCGTCATTGATCCACAGGCGGAAGTGGTTGGCGGTGGACTCGATCTCCACGCGGTAGTTCTTGTTCTCCGTCCATTTGCTGCCGCCGAGGGTCGAGGCGGTGGCCAGCAGCTCTGCCGCACCGTCGAGATCCAGGCGCCAGAAGTTGGTCGGAACACCGCGGATCCGGTAGACGCGCAAGCCCAGGGGATTGTTGCCTTCGCTCTTGCCCTTCCAGGTCACCAGAAGATAGTCGGCGTCGGGATTCGACGTGTCCCCAGGCTCGAATCCCACCACGTAGCCCACATAGTCGTCGTCGCTTTCGAAGCGCATCTGCCCCTTGATCCGGGGGCCGTGAGCCGGGAAGTCCGAGTAGACCACCGACGCCTCGTTGTTGGCCGTCTGGTGGACCCGGGTGCCGTCAGTCGAGAAGTTCCAAGACGGCGGCGAGAGATTGGTGCTGGCAAAGGTCTCGACGGTCCAGTTCTGGAGATCGATTAGACCCAGCTGCGGCTCGGCATTCTCGACGTCGATCTGGGTGATGCCACAGGCTTCCCCGCCGGCGGCGTCGGTGACGCAGATCTGAGCCGGATAAGAGCCGTTGTCAGCGTAGACATGGGCCACCGAGAAGCTACCTCCCGCGGCCTCCGCGGTCAGATCGACGTTCTCGGGCCCGCTGCCGTCGCCCCAATCGACCGTGGCCGTGAAGGTGTCCCCGGCGGTGGGATCCGTGAAGGTGCCAGTGAGAGTGACCTGCCGGCCTTCGACGGTGTCCGCGACGCTCAGCTCGACATTGGCGGGCGCCGGTGAGATCGGCGTCAGGGTCGCATCGCCCATCTCCACGGTCGCAGGATCGTCCGAGAGCACGTCCTGGATGCCATCGGCGGCAAGCGCCAGCTGCGCGGCCGCAGCACCGGCCGTCGGATAGCTGTCGAGGCGTGCGGTGAACGTGATCGTGATCTCACTCCCGGACACCAGATCGCCAAGGTCCACGGTCAGGGGAGTGGTCGACGTCACCGTCCCGGCACTGGTGCTCACCGACGCCGGCACGATGCTCAACTCGCCGTCGAGCTGGCCGATGATCCGGGCGTTGGCGAGGCCCGCGCCGCTGTAGCTCACCGAGGCGGAATAGCCCACCTCGGCGCCGGGATAGAGACCGTCGCCGGTAAAGATGTCCGCCAGCTCGACAGTCAAGCCACCGAGCTCGTCGTCGACGATCACGGTCGTCAGCACGGGCGTCAGGAGCTCGACATCGCCTGACGCGGCTTGCAATTCGAAGCGTTCGTTGCCTTCGGCCAAGGAATCATCGTGGATGTCCACGGCGAGGGTCTTCGCGGTCTCACCGGGCTCGAAGGTGAGTACACCCGAGACCGGCGCGTAGTCTGCGCCCTCCTGGGAGGTGACAGTAGCCGTCTGGTAGCTGACCGCCACCGGCAACGGCCGCTCACAGGCGAGGGTCAGCTGGTAGGTGGCTTGCCCGGCGGTCTCCGCGATGGCGGTATCGCCCGTCAGTGCCAGAGACGGAGCAGGCAGCAAGTGGAACCTCATGGCGTCGAAAGCCGCGGAGAGATGGGAGAAAGGCGGCACACGACGGGCGATGAGGCGCACCCGCGCCGACCGGATACCCATGGGCAGCTGACGGTAGTCTGTCTCGCGAGACCAGAAGTCGGCCAACCGCTCGCCGGTGTCGAAAGTCTCCACGACCTCGCCGGCCTCGTTGCGGTACTCGACGATGAACCGCGCCGGATCATTACCGGGACTGAGCAGAGAACCGGCGAAGAAGCCGCGTCCCAGACCGTGATCGATCTCCGCGGACCACGGCATGAGATCGATGTCCTGGTAGAGCTCACCGCTCGAGACTTCGCCCGGCCACAGGTAGTCGGGACCGTCTTGGGGATAACCCGCGCTCCACCCCGGATCGCCGTCGGTCCAGTCTCCGGAGACCTGGATCCAATGTGGGATACGGCCGTCTGGGCCGGAAACCTCGGGCTCGTCGCCACCCGGATTCAGGAGAAGGTTGCCGCTGCCGCAATTGGCGTGGCCCGGTCCGAGCTCGCCGACGGTGAGCTCGGTACCGGAGTCCACGTGCCAGGCCCCTGCGTCGATCGCGTCGCGGCTCGAGAGACGGCCGCCGTTGCGGAGGAAGACATTGTCGAAACGGTAAAAGCCTTCGATCACGGCACCGGCCTGCACCAGGCCCGCGGCCCCTTCGAGCAGGAAACGGCCACGCTCGGCTTCGGCCAGGACCCTGTACTCAGCGCCCTGGATCAGAGCCCACATGCCTTCGACGCCGAGGCTCGGATCGGCTCCGGAGTCCACAATATCGACCCACAGATCGTCGCTGTTCTCAGCATCGATCTCGACGTTCGCCACCTCGTTCTCCTCGATGCGCGAGAGGCGAGTCCAGCCGACGGTGGCGCCGTCGGCGCGCGCATCGACGTAGAGATCACCCCAGGTCGAGTCTGCACGGCGGACGAAGACCGTGCCTGCGCCGCCGACGCCCACGCTGTCGGCAAAGACCTGCTGGTCGACATCGATCGACAAGCTGTCGACGAGGAGCGCGATGCGGCCTCCCCCACCGTCTTCCTCTGCCTCGGCGCCGCGCGCCTGGAGGCTCCCTGATCCGGCTAGAGCGCCCGCCTCGACGTGGATCGAGCCGCCCGCGCCGCCGCGCTCGGCATGGTAGCCCGGCTGGCCGTTGGCCCGGATCACGCCATCGAGCTGGACGCTGTCGGCGAAGATGTCGATGACGCCGCCACCGTCGCCGCCCTTCAGATCAGAGTTCAGCTGACGGATGACAGCTGCGCCGCCGGCGCCGCCGAAGCGCGGCCGGTAGGCGCTGCCGTAGCTCTTGTCGCCACTGCCCTCGCCGTCGCCGGCATGTGCACCGCCGCCCAGCGAGCCGCTGATGCCATCGGGCGCGTGGCCGCGCTCGCGATCGCCGCCCGCGCTCCCTAGATAGCCCATACCGTCGGCGTTGATCAAGCCGCCGGGCTCGACGATCAACTGGCCGACGTCGAGCACCGTGGGCACGCCGCGGACCGCGCGTACCTGGGCGCCACCTTGAATGGTCAGGACGTCGGCACGGACCGGCTGCTTCGCCACGAGGACGGCCCCGGTGGCGACGGTCAGCGTCGCCAGGTCCAACGGCGTGTCGAGCACCGCCTGGTCGTAGGTCTCGACCGTTGCTGCTTCGACCTCGTCGGCGCCGAGCACCCGAGCCGGGCCACGCAGGGTCACCCGATCGAATTTGTACACGCCTTCGACTGTGTCGCCGACGGAGACCGAGGCAGCGGCTCCGGCGAGCAGGACGCGACGCCGGTCACCCGATTCGGCGAGGACACGGTAGTCGAGGCCGCTCACCCGCGCCCACATACCTTCGACGCCGAGATCCACTCGCGTGTCGGGGTCCTGGGGCTCGATCCACAGGTCGGCTGGATTCGCGCCGTCGAACTCGGCGACACCGACCGTCCAGTTGCCGAAGCTGGGCAGCGCCGTATCGCCGACCGAAACGTCGGTGGCGGTGCCGGCGTCGATGTGGAGCTCACCGTAGGTCGAGGTGAGGGAGTGCACATAGACCGTGCCGGAGCCACCTCGTCCCGCGCCGACACCTGGGAAGCTTCCTTCGCCCTCGCCGCCGACCACGGAGGTCTGGGCCTCTGGGTCGAAGCCGAGGAGCTCGCCGGCGAGGAGGGCCACCCGCCCGCCGCCACCACCGCTGTGGTCACCGTCGGCGCCGCGGGCGTAGATGCCGCCCGCACCGAGCAGGCGATCGACCTCCAGCAGGACACTGCCGCCGGCGCCGCCGCGCTCGCCGTGCCCGGAGTTGCCGTCAGCCCGGATCTCACCGTCGACCACGGCTTCGGTGGCTCGGATCTCGATCACGCCACCGCCGCGCCCGCCATAGAATAGGCCGGTGTTGAGCGGAACATAGAAGCTACCGCCGCCACCGCCACTGAAGTGTGGCCGGTAGACACTGCCGAAGGTCTCGCCGTGATCGGCCCCGCCATGGCCGAAGCCGCCGTGGCTGCCGCCCCACATCGATCCTTGGACCTCTGTGGGTGCCTTGCCGCGCAGACCCGTGCTGTCGACCCCGTGGCCGTGGCCGCGACCGCTCTGGTCGATCGAGCCGCCGCTTTCGACCACCACCCGGTCGGCATCGATAGCCAGCAGGCTGAGCCCACTCTCTCCGCGCAGAGTGCCGGCCACGACCACCTCCTCGGCATGGATCGCGGCGTCGACCTCGAAGACCGCTCCCACCGGAACGTCGAGGCGACCGAGCTCGATCTCGGGCACACCCAGCCAGCCATCGGTAGAGATCACCTGGCCCGCGTCGAGGGCGTCTGCGATCTCCAATCGGGCGCCACCGGCCACCGTCAGCACATCGAAACGATAAAGACCGCTCAGGGTCTGACCCGCCGCGAGGGCGCCTGAGGCCCCTTCGAGGAGAATACGCCTGCGATCTCCGGCCTCGGCGAGCACGCGATACTCCGCGCCGCCGACACGCGCCCACATACCCTCGACGCCGAGGTCGAAGACGGCGCCGGCGGCCGTGGGCTCGACCCAGGCGTCCGCCGGATGATGCGCGTCGGCTTCGACCGATGCGATCGTCCAGGAGCCGAGCACGGGCAGTGGCGTCAGGCCCACCGGCAGCCCCGAAGTCTCCCGGGCATCGACGTAGAGGTCGCCGTAGATGGAGTCCTGGGTGCGGACGAAGACAGTGCCAGCTCCGCCACGGGCCAGCAGCGAAGCAAAGCTGCCACTGCCCGCTTCACCACCTCGGACCGAGGCCTGGGTTGCTGGATCGAAACCGGAGATCTCATCTGCGTAGAGCGCGATACGGCCGCCGCCGCCGCCGCTGGCAGGCGCCCCGGCACCTCGGGCTTCGAGCAGGCCCGAGCCCGAGAGCTGGGCCGTCGCGATGACCACCGTGCCGCCGGCGCCGCCGCGGTCGCCCGAGCCGCCGGTGTACCCATTGGCGCGGACCGTGCCGTCCAGCACCAACTCACCGGCGCTGATCTCCACCCTTCCGCCGCCATGTCCTCCCGACTTCAGTGCACCGTGTTGCGTCGTGTAGCTGCCGCCGCCGCCGCCGGAATAGCTCGGCGCATACACGCTGCCGTAGACCTCGCCCGGGTCGTTTCCAGAATGGCCCAGGCCGCCGTGGCTGCCGCCGTCCCGCGAACCCAACACGCCCGACGGCGCGTAGCCGCGCAGACCGCTGTCGGGATCGCCCGGCCGATGGCCGCGGCCGTTGGCGGCCAAGACGGCGCCCTCTCCCACGGTCATCAAGCCGGCGACCTCGAGTCGCAGATCCGGTCTCTTGTCCGGTGTCAGCGACGCGCCCTCGCCGATGTCGAGGGTGTGCGCAGTGAGCGTGCCGCGCAGCAGCACCTCCGCCGACGGAGCCACAATGAACGAGGCGGCCTCGAAGTCGCTGTTGACGAGCACCCTGCCGGCGGCGGTGACATGGTCGACCTGCACCGGGTCGTCGGCTAGCAGGTAGGCGTTTCTTACCTCGAGTCGGTCGAAGCGGTAGACGCCGCCTACACTGGCGATGTCACCCGAGACACCCGAGGCACCGCCGAGCAACAAGCGGTCCTGATCGACTTCGAGCACCCTGAACGTGCCGAGCTCCTGGCCGACAGGGTCCCGCAAGCTGGCGAAGGCCCCGAGCCAGGCCTCGAGGTGTTGCGCGGAGGTGAAGAGCCACAGGTCCGGACCCTGGATCTGAGTCGCCACGACATCGAGCTCACCGAGGGGGGTCAGCGACGCGTGCCCTGCCTCCTTGACTTCCGCCGGCCAGTCGCCGCCTGCGACGAGCAGCGTGCCGTACACCGAGCCTGCGGTCTCGACCAGGGTCGTGCCAGGCCCAGCGACGACCGATCCGGACGAGCCGTTATCGCATGCGTCGATCCCGCCCTGGTTCGTCACCTGGGAGGCCGGATCGAAGGAGAGCTCGGGGGCATGGATCGCAACCCGGCCACCGCCGCCTACGCCGCAGGTGTTGTCGCCACCGGAGGCGAGAACGGAGCCGGCGCCCTCGAGACGTTGGGCGAGAAGACGCACGGTGCCGCCGGCGCCGGCACCGCTTCTCGGCGAGCCCCTGCCGTCGGCACCACGGACGTCGACCGTGCCGTTGAGACGCAGGGTGCCCGTCGCTTCGATGATCACGACGCCACCACCATCGCCGCCCGCCACCTCGTGGGTGGTCGCGCTCTCGGCGCCGCCCGCGCCGTGCATGGTCGGCACGTAGACGCTGTCGAAGGACTCGCCTGGAGCCACCGCGGAGTTGCCGAACCGGGTCACACCGTACCCGCCGTGGGCGGCGCCGTCGCCTACGGAGGGCTTCGCGCGGCCCGCAGGAGTCCAGGGCGTACCGCTGTGCTGGCCGTGATAGCCCTGCTTGCGGCCATCGACCTCGGCGCCTTCTTCGATCGTCACCTCGGCCGCTTGCAGAGAGAGGGTCCGCAACCGCCGCGGCCCGAGCACCGCGCCGCGCTCGACGGTCACGGCACCGGAGACCTCGGTTCGATCCAGCCGCGCCACGGAACCGCATTGCTGGCGCAAGCCGGCGGCTTGCAGCGCCGCTCCGTCGGTAGCGGTGAGGGTCGCGCCATGGAGCAGCGTCAGCTCCCCTGTGCCCACCGACTGCGCCAGGGTGAAGTGGCCGGCGGCCAACGCCACGGCGCCGCTCTCCGGGAGCTCCTGGTCGCCGATCAGCAGCTCACTTTCCGGCACCGCGAAGACCAGCGGCACCGATGTGATGTTGCCGGCGAAGTCCCGGGTTTCGAGTGACGCCTGGAAGACCTGTCCGGGCACCGCGTCCTCGGGCGGCGTCCACGACAGCTCGATGTCGGCGGTGCTGTCATCGACGGGGGTCTCCCGGTCGACCCGCAGACCGTCGATGAGAAGCCAGGCGCTTTCCACCGCCATGTCGTCATGGACCGAGAAGGTCACCGGTTGGGCCACTCCGGGCGCTACCAGGTCGCCGTCCACCGGGCAGCCGACGGCGAGGCCCGGAGGTGAGGCGTTGTCCAGGGGCTCGACAAATACCTCACGCGTGTCGACCGCAACGTTGCCAAAGATGTCGGTCACGTGCACCGAGATCGGCACCGGGCCCGCCTCTTCCACCACCGGCGCCGGGATCTGCCATGTGAACGGCGGACTGGTCAGCACGCGGGTCCAGTCGCCGAGGCTGTAGACCACCTCGCCGACACCACGGTTGTCGGTGATCTCGGCGCTGACCTGGATCTTCTCGCCGGCAGTGAAGACCTGTCCCTCGGCCGGCGAGGTCCACTCGATCTCCGGCGGCGTAGCATCGGGGGTCCAAAAGGACCACACGAAGGGCGTCGTCATGACGTTACCTGAGGCGTCCGCCGGTCCCTGGACGCGTACCTCGATCAACCGGTCGGTGGAGAAGTCACCCACAGGCGTCAGGATCACTCGCCGGTCGTCGAGGGCTGTGAGAGTGGTCACGGTCAGGGTCTGGGAAGCCGTGGTGTCGATCACCTGGAAGGCTCCGGAGAGCGAATCGAGGGCCACCGGCTCCGAGAAGGTGACCTCTAGGCTCGAGGCCACAGGCACCTGCACGGCGCCGTTCTTCGGACGGACGTCGATCACCTTCGGCGGTACGGTGTCTTCGGTATAGAAGCTCGACACCACCCGCCAGGCGAGGTTCCTCCGGGCCATGTCGGCGAGGCTCGTGCCGACCACCAGCTTGTAGCCGGTGTGGTTGCGCAGCGGCAAGGTCGGCCGCAGGGTGAGGACCGTACGGTCCTCTGACCAGATCCGCTGTACCGACGGCTTCTCCGAAGTCGAGATGCGCTGCAGGTAGACCTGATTGCAAGAACCGCAGCTGCGGATCGGCTCGCTGAAGGTCACCACCACATCGAGATCGCGCGCCGTATCACGGCTGCCGAAGGGAGGATCGACCGACAGTACGTAGGGATCCTCGTCGTCGAGCACCAGAGTGTGGTCGTCGATTTCCTGGTCTACCGCCAGATTCGACCGCAGCTCGTAGGTGCCCGGACCGTCGACTTGCTGAGCGATCAAGATGTAGTCGCCCAGGGGCACGGCCTCGAACTCGAACCGCCCTTCCTCGTCGGCCTCTTCGAGCTGCCAGGACCGGCCCGGGGCGTCGAGAGCGACGATGGCGAAGGCCGCCGGGGTGACACCGTCCGAGAGCAAGACCTGACCACGGACCCAGCCGTTCTGTTGTAGGCGCACTTCGACCAGGAGCTCTTCGCCGTCCCACTCGAGGAGACGGACCTTGCGTCCCTTGAGGCCGGTCAGGGGATCTTCGATGCGTGCCTCGACGAATCCTTGGCGGATGCCCGGGAAGATCACTTCGTTGTCCTCACCGGTGCTGGCCTCGAAGATCTTGTGCGACAGGCCGTGACGGTCGTTGCTGGCGGCGCCGGACCTCAAGGTGTAGCTGTTCTTGACCCTCACCTGCACCCCCGGCACAGGCTCGCCGGTGCTGCTCAGGGCGTGGATCCGCGCGGAGCCGATCGCGCGCATGCGGATGTCTTTCTCTCGATCCTCTCCCCTGTCCAGCCGGAACTCGTACTTGGCCTGATGGCTGCCGTTGATCTCGCGGGCCACCAGGGTCATCGGGTGGCGCGGAAGCAAGCCGTCGAAGTCGAAGGGATTGTCGGTGGTGGCGCCGGCCAGGCCACCGTACTCGTAGACCGTGGTGTTGACGTTCTCGAAGAGCTCCCCCGGGTCGCCTTCGAAGCGCCGCGGTCCCAGGATGCGCCCGAAAAGACGACTCTGGCGCTCGAGATAGAGATCGAGCTCGAAGACCTGGTCCTCTTCTTCGATACGCCCCTCACCGGAGGCGCGTCGCCGCTCACCGTACGTGGTGACATTGAAGTCCCCTTCGGGGATGCCCTCGAAGCTGTATTCGCCGTCGATGCCGGTGGATGAGTAGGTCTTGAACCAGCGGATGCCCCTGCTGTGGAGCTGTAGGGTGGCGCCCGGGACGCCCTGGTTTCCGGCATCGGGGTCGTAGAGATGGCCCTGGACCACGCCGCGAACCTCGAGCACCACGTCCTGCTCGACCTCCTGGCCGTGCTGGTCGATGGCAAAGGTCCCACTGCGGCCGCGGCGGCCGGTAGACGGGTCGAAGACGCGTAGGTGATAGGAACGCAGCTTGATCGCGCGGATCTCGAAGAATCCGTCACTGTCGGTGTTGGTGGAATCGATAAAGGGGCCGCCGTCGCGGTACAGGGCGACGCGAGCGTTCGGCACGCCGGCGCCGGTACCCGGGTGGATCACCTGGCCGCGCAGGTCGCCGGTCCCTTCGAGCTGGATCTCGACGTTGACCAGCTCGCCCTCGAAGCTGATCTCCGCGCATTCATGACCCGCCAGCCCACCCAGCTCCGGCGCCTTGGCGCGCAAGGTGACCTCGCCCTCGAAAATATTGTCGAACGAGTACTGACCGTCGGCGTCCGCGTTGTGCACGATACGTCGCCACGGGTATCCGCGCTCCCGAAGCTCGACCACTGCGCCGGGCACAAAGGCGCCATCGGCGTCGACCACAGAGCCCTCGACCCGACCCTGGGCCTGTAATCTGATCTCGATATCCATCTCGGCGCCGTGGCGCCGCATCTCCGCATAGACCCTCTCCTCGCGGAAGAGCACTCCCTGATCCAAGACAGCCGTGACGCGATACCTGCCCGGCGGCACCAGCTCGAAGGTGAAGCGGCCCTCTTCGTCGGTCTCGAGGTCGTAGTCATTGAAGGCGCCGCCCCGCAGCTTGACCGTGGCGCCGACCGCTGGCGTCTCCCCGTCTTCGAGCCAGACGACGCCAGAGATCGAGCCGTTCTGCTTGAATTCGATCTGGTGATTCGGCCCGATCGGCCCGAGGGAGCCCTTGACCTTCCGATAGCCGGTGTCCTGGAACGGGTTGTAGGCATAGATCTCATAAGGACCATGCAGAGCGTCGATCTCGAAGTATCCGTCGCCATCGGTCTCGGTGTAGCTGAAGTCTGGCGCCACCGCCACCACTCCCCACTGCTGCACCACTTCGACGTGACGGTAGGTGATCGTCGACTTCACGCCCTGGACATACCCCTGGTCGTCGCGCACGAAGGTGCGGCCGCGGATCTTGCCGCTCAGCAGGCGGACCGTGACGTCGTCGGAGTCGCCCGGGAAACGAATTTCGGCAAAGGTGATGCCACCGCGGGTGCCTTTCATGGCATGGACGCCGTAGACGCCGGGCTCGAGGTTGGCGATGTAGAAACGCCCGTCTTCGTCGGTACGGGCTTCGTGGTGCCAGTTGGTGGACAAATAACCGCCGGCGAGGTGGATGGTGGCGCCTTCGACGACCTCGCCGTCGGCATCGCGCACCGTGCCGTAGAGCCCACCCTGGACCTCGAACTCGTCTTCGAAGTACAGGTCGGCGCTCTGGGTCACCCCTGCGGAAACCGTGGCGAATACCTCGATGACCTCGTTGGCCTCGAGGTTCGCCGCCTTGATCCGACGTCTGCCGGGAAAGACGTCTTCGAGCGCGTAGTACCCCTGGTCGTCGGTGATGGTGTTGAACGGCGTGCCTTCGGCCCACACGACCGCTCCAGCCACCGGCACCACCGTACCGTCGACGAGGCGATGACGCACGAAGCCTTCGACCGTGCCGCGGTCGTCGCGCAATTGCAGCTCGATGTATTCCACCTCGTCAGGATCGAGCTCGAAGAAGAACTGGGTGCCGCGCCGGCCGGTGGTGCCGTCGAAGGCTTCGACCTCTGCCACGCCGGTGGGTACGACGCCGAAATCGAAGAGTCCATCGGCGTCCGTACGCGCGACGTTCACTCGCGCACCATCCACATAGAGTGCGATGTATGCGTTCAACTCGGGCTCGCCGGTTGCGAAATCCGTGGCGCGCCCCGAGAGACGCGCCGTGGCCGCGTCTGGCCTTCGGAGCATGACCAGGTCGCGTTTCACCTCCGCGCCCGCGGTCGGCACCTCGATGGTCTGGAAGACCCGGTTACCTCGGTCGTCCTGCGCCCACAGAGTGACGGTGCCGACCGCCACCTCGGCCATGCGGTAGTTGCCCGCGTCGTCGACCCAAGCTCGGCGGCCGGCGTCGAAGACCGGGTTGTGGGCGAAGACCTGGAGCCCGCTCGGCACCGTGCCGTCGTCGTAGAGCACCCGACCGCTGACGATGCCACGACCCACCATGACGACATCCAGCTCTTGGGTCGAGCCCACGAGACGGACCTTCCCCACCGCCGTGCCCTGGTGCGGGCCGACGGAGGAGGCCGCCTTCAGCTCGAAGCGGGCGGAACAGTCGGTCTCGCGCACATAGTCGAATTCGAATCGGCCTTCTCCGTCGGCGCGCACGGCGGCTGTCCTGTGTTTGCGGCACTCGACGGTCAGGCCCTCGATACCGCTGCGGTCCCATTGCCACAGCCCAACCTCGGCATAGGGAAGAGGCTGACCGTAGGGATCGATGACCTGCCCCTCCACCCGGATGCCCGGCTGATCGACGGTGAGTATCACCGGCACGGTCTGCCCCACCAGCCGCCGGCCCAGCACGTCCTGGATATCCGAAACCGTCAAGAGGTTTTCCGATGGATCGACCAGCGGACTGATCGGGTTGTCGAAGACCACCCTCACCACCCGTGGGTTGAACAGTCCCTCGAAGGGATTGTCGATATAGATCTGACCCGACGCATTGCTACCGATGTCTTGCTCGACGGGGGTGATGCCACCGTTGGAGACCTTGCCAGGGATGGTGAAACGAGCCGCGTCCCGCGGCACGATGCTCTCGAGATCGACCTCGGAGCTGAAGAGCACTTCGATCACGTGTCCCGAGGGGTCGATGACATGGTTCTGGATCGCAGAGATGACCTCGAAGGGACGAGGCAAGAGAGTCGAGGTCAGAGCGGGCAGCGAGCGGTCTGCCGTGCCGTCGCCGTCGTCGTCGATCTCGAGCACCAGGCTTTCCTCGACCGCATCGAAATCGACCCAGGCCTCCGCCCCGGCGCCGAGAGTCACCGAAGACCACGAGAGCACCTTCATGGCGCCATTGTCGAAGGCCGGCAACAGGACCTTGAGGCCGAAGCTGCCCCCATGGTCGCGGCGCACGATCGCCCGGTATCCGCCTTCCTCCGGCGTCGTCGCCATCGCCACGACGCCGTCATCCAGCGGGTAGAGGTCGACGAACGGCAGCTCCCGGGCGGCGGCACCGTCGTCACTCTGTTTGCCGCTGGTGCGGCTCTGCATCTCGAGGCGAACGCCAGCTCCGTAGGCGGCGACGAGCTGCGGGTCCAGGTAGCTGGTGAGCGTCGCGATGCGCTCGAAGGCCTCGACGGTGGATTTCTGGGCGAATACCTCCGCCAGCTCGACGGTCACGGCGAGGCCGCGATCCGTACTCCGGCGCATTCGATCCCACTCCCAGGTTTCGTCGCGGCTGCCGAGCCATTCTGCTGCCAGCACCGACAGGGCATCGAATTCGTTGTCGCCGAGGGCGAGATGGCGCGCGGCCTGCACCAACTGGTAGACCCGTTCGTGGATCGTCTGGCGGGTGACGCGCGGCGCCTCGGGCGCCACGCCTGGCGTCGCCGTGGACAGGCTATGACCCAGCCCCAAGAGGCCGATGGCCTCGGTCCTGAACGCCGCAGGCAACTCGTCGATGATCTTCGGCATCGCCAGGCTCAGGGGCGAGAGAGGCACGCCGTTCGAGATGCCGACGTCGAAATCGAAGCTCGGCTGCAACGCGCTACCGGACTTCGCCGAGGAGGCGATGACACGGCCGGTGAGCTGCGGCACCAACGCGAATTCCACGGTCGCCGCTTCGCCTGGGAGGAGAGAGCCGACACTCTCCGTTGGCCCCTGCCCTTCGGCGAGCTGCACGCCGGCCAGTCCTGAAGCGCGCAGATTGAAGTCGATGCCGTTGACCGGTGCGTTGCCGAGGTTGCTCAACGTAACGAAGAGCGAATAGGGCTCGTGGGCCCGGACAACTTCCGGATGCGCCAGGGAAACGGCGAGGGTCGGATCGCGCACCAAGACGGCTCCCTTGGCCTTGCCGGTGATCGGCCGAGGTCCGCCGGGCATGCCTTCGAGCACACCCTGCATGTCGAACTCGACGATATGCGACCCTTCACGCAAGCCCTCGACCAGGAACTCGGCCTCGCCGGTGGCCTGGGCGACCAGAAGGCGCAGGTCGTCCGAGGTGCCGACCTCGCCGTCGGGTCCCGGAGCGCGCACCGGCACGGGCACGCCGAGGGGCGTCGGCGGCTCGGTCTCCGCGGCGCGCAGGCCGGAGGGCAGACGGGCCTTCGCGGTCAGGTCTCGGACAGTCAGAGCGTCGCCCTCGGGAGCCCCGTTCTGCACCATCAGGACCACGGAGAAGAATTGATGCAGCAGGCTGACGTCGGTGGGGAACATGATCACGCCGACCATCGGCGGCGCGGGCGGATCGTCCTTCCGGCACGGCGTCTGTTTGAAGTCACAGCCTCCCTTGGGCACCTGGACCTGTTCGCGGACTTCCGGTTCCAGGTCGATCTTGAACGGCGCCAGCCGAGGAGCGACGAACCGAGACGTGGTGGTTCGTGAATCGCTCTCGAAGGCGGGGATGGATAGCTGCGGCTCCGCGAAGCCATCTTCTGCGTCGGTCCCATAGAGGCGGTAGACGACGGGCAAGGTGTAGTGGGTCAGCTCGCCGTTCCGAAGCCCGAAGCCGAAGGTCAGGTTGAACGCCTGGTAGCTGCCGTCGCCTACCACCACCCCGTAACTCCGCATCTCGTCCTCGGTCATCGCCTGGGCACTGACCGAGGTGACGAGGATCCGGGTCACCTGCACCGTGGCCTCCCTCGGCTCGGCGTAAGCAAGCAACTCTCCGTCTTGCTCCAGGCGGATGTCTTGGAGGATGTAGGTACCCTTGAGCCGCAGACGCGGTATGCGGAACGGCTCGTTGGGCTGCGTCTCGAGGCGCAGTACGCCGTTTATCTCCGGCCCCGTGAATTCGCCGACTACCCGTAGATTGGGCGGCAAGATCCCAAGGCCAACGTCATAGCCTTCGAGAGACGTTTCGATCAGAGTCGGGGTCTCGAAGGGTACGGTCTGCTCAGCCGGCGACACCACCAAGCGAGTGCCCGCGATCAGCAGCTCGCCGCTGCCAAGATCCTGAGACCGGACCGCTCCCGGTCCCAGGGCGAGTGCGATCAATGGGAGCAAGATCCCGACAAGCCGGTTTCGGTTGGACATCTATGACGACCCGCCGAAAACTCGTAGATCTGACAGTCTCATCTTGGCCATCCTCTGTTCCTTCTTCGCTGAGAATCGAACGTTCTCGAGAGCCGCATTGCCCGGCTGAACACAGCGGCTACCTGGTGCAGCCTCCGCCCCCCTGGCCGCTTGTTCATCAGGGACCCTGGGCCGGTGTTCCCAGGCCCATAGCACGGGCGGTGCCAACCGGACCCGTGTGTGGCAACAGCCCGAGCCTGCGCCTCGTAACCATCGAGAAATGAACGGCTTACGCGTTCCCGGACGGAGCGGCCCGCGACCTACGGCCAGTCCGTTCGGGTGTCCGCGAGGCGTCAGGTGCCCGGCGAGCGGTCACCGCCTGACCGGCCGCCGGGCACTGTGATGACGGCAGCGCACGAGGGCCCATGGCGGAGGGCTAGGCCGGTCGGACCAGCGCCACCTGGCCGGCCGCGTTCGTCGTCGATACGGTGTTCGACGACCTTCGCCAGAGTGTGTTTGGTGCGATGGAATGCAGCTCGAATCGTCGGACCGACGACGCGGAGCGGACGCCGGCGCGGCGGCGAAGGCCCGCTGGTCGAGCCAAGGTCATGGCTACCGTAGCGGACTCCCATGCCTGCGGACTGACGGTCATGTATTGCCCGCAGCATGGCAGTAGATGACGGTTCCGTGACATCATCGAATGATGTCGAGCAGCGTTGTTCGCCTTCGCGTCACATGCGGGCCAAAGGCTCGAGAAGTGTGCGTTGGAGAAGGGAAAACCAGGGAGTACGAAGCTAGGGTCGCGCTGCCGACGGACGTCGGGTGCAACCCTTGCGGGCTGGCCGGTCGGATCCGGACGGGTGCCGTTGCGGTTGTCGGCGGTGCCCCGGTGGCTGCATAGGCGTCCTTTGGTTTCGGCCGCAGTCGGACACCAGCTTCGCACCATCCTCAGGAAACCACGGACCCGCTCGCCATGGCCGCGAACAACGTAGCCCAAGCCTATCGACTCGATGGCGAGGTCGACGGCCGGCCTGTAGTGTTTCATCTCGCCTTCGGTGAACATCGGGTCGGCAGCTCAGGTGCCAGCGAGGTGCATCTGCCGGTTTCCGGCGTATCCCGCCAACACGCACGTTTGATCGCCACTGACGGCAGCTTGATCGTCGAAGACTGCGGTAGCACCAACGGTACATTCGTCGACGATGAGGCGGTAGAGCGCGCCCCGATTCCCGCAGGTGCCACGATCCAGTTCGGACCGATCCGCCTCGAGCTGACCGTCCTCACCGACCCCGGGTCGCAATTGGCCATCCGCGTCGATCCGCCGGCCCAGCCCACGCCGACGGCGGACCCTATGGGCGCCCCGACCACCCATATCGAACCGGTCGCTTCGAACGAGGCCACGACACTGGTCGCTGTCGAGGGTTTGTTGGCGCGCTGCCATTGGTCCGGCCCGATCGAGACCGTTGGTGAGGTGCTCGACGCGGTTGCGCAGACGGTTCCCATGGCAGGGGTCGCTGCCGTTCTATGGACCGCAGACCAAGAGCCCGTTGTCCTCGCCAGTCGTGGAGCGCTCGGCCCGGTGCCGACGAAGGCGTCGTTCGCGGCGAGCCTGACCGAGGACGTCTTCGGCATCGCCGACGCTTCGGTCCTTGCTGATTCCGTCCACCGGACCACGGTATACGTGTCGCAGATATCCGCCTCGGCACGCTGCGGTCTGGTCTTGTGGGACAAGGAGGCTGGTGCCGGGCTGCCACCGGCGTTCGCCCGCACCGCTACCCGCATGATCGCCCGCTGCGTTGAGGGCTCTACACCATCGAAGACCGCGGATCACGCCGGGGCAGCGTCGCGACCGGCCTCGCCGGAGCTCGTGGTGCCGGCGACATACCATGCCTCGACGTCGCAGCCCATGCGGACCCTCGAATCCGAGATGGCGGCTGCCGCGAACGGGTCGATGCCCGTGTTCATTCATGGCGAAACCGGCGTGGGCAAGGAGTTGGTCGCCAGGATCATCCATGCCAGCTCGCCGCGCGCGGCCGGCCCTTTCGTGGCGATCAATTGCGCGGCGTTGCCGGCAGAGCTCCTGGAAGCGGAGATGTTCGGCATCGGCCGTGGGGTGGCCACAGGTGTGTCTCAGCGGGAGGGTCAATTCGCACGAGCCGAGGGCGGAACGCTCTTCCTCGACGAGGTCGGCGAGCTCGCCACGGGCCTGCAAGCGAAGCTGCTCCGCGCCCTTCAGGAGCGAGAGATCCAACCCGTGGGGGCACCGCCGCGCCCGGTGGACGTAAGGGTGATCGCGGCGACCAATGTCAGCCTACAGGCCTTGGGCGAGGACGCGCCGTTACGGAAGGATCTCTTCTTCCGCCTCGCAGGTTGCTTGATCGAGGTGCCGCCGTTACGTCGACGTAAGGCCGACATCCCGGGTCTGGTCGAACACTTCTTGCGCCGCTTGAGGGAAACCGATGGCATTCGGGTGTGCGGTGTCACCGCAGGCGCCCTGGCGCGCCTCGAAGGCTACGCGTGGCCAGGCAACGTACGCGAGCTCGAGCACGAAGTTGGACGCGCAGCGCGCACCAGCGCGGTGCGTGGCACCGGCGCCGTCATCGACGAAAGTTGCCTTTCGCGCTTCGTGGGCGAAGCTCAGTCTCAGCCGTTGCCACTGAGCGCTGCCCACCTCGACGATCTCGACCTGAACGCGGCCGTAGAGCGCTTGGAACGCGCATTGATCCGGGAAGCGCTGGCACGTACCGGTGGCCGTAAGGCGCCCGCAGCACGCTTGCTAGGCGTTTCAAGAAGCGGTTTCGAAGGCCGCCTGCGGCGGCTCGACATGGTCACGCCTGACGGCGGCGAAAAGAAGCGATCTTTCGATCGGGCCCGCCGATGACCCGGGCATGAAAACCACCTCGGTCGTCGGAACGCAAGCCGCCCGGGTCCAAGACCGCCCGATGCTCGGCGAGGGTGAGCACATCGCGGATCGCTTTCGGGTCGTTCGCATTCTCGGTCGCGGCGGCATGGGGCAGGTATTCGAAGCCGAAGACCTGGCGCTCGGCACGGCCGTGGCGTTGAAAGTGATCTACCCGGCTCGCGTCCACGAGAGCAACCGCATCGATGCCCTTCGCCATGAAGTCCAGCTCGCGCGCCAGGTTACCCATCGCAATGTCTGCCGGACCTTCGACCTCTTCCAGCACCGCGCCGAGACCGCCGCCTGGGGTCGTGCGAAGAGCACAATCCTGGTCGTGTCGATGGAGCTCTTGCGCGGGGAAACCTTGGCTGCTCACCTTTCGCGCGGACAGCCGCTGTCGACCCCGAGAGCGATCAACCTGCTCCGTCAGATCGCTGAAGGGCTCGATACCGCGCACGCCGCCGGAGTCGTCCACGGTGATCTCTCGGCCAGCAATGTCATGATCGTGCCGGACGGTGAGGCTGAACGGGCGGTCATCATGGATTTCGGTCTGGCGCAACAGACCGACGGCACGGAACGTCCTTGGACGGGCGGCACGCCGCTCTTTCTAGCGCCCGAGCTGGTTGATTCGCGGGCCCGACCGACTCCGGCCTCCGATTGCTACGCCCTGGCGGTGCTCGCACATCAACTGCTCCGCGGCGGACCACCAGGCGCAGCCAAGTCGTTGCGGCCCGTCCGCAGGCGCGTGGCCGCCGCTCTTCGACGCGGTCTGGATCCGTCCCCAGACGAGCGTTTTGCCAGCGCTGGCGAGCTGCTAGCAGCCATGGCACCGAGATCGTCCGGCCGCCGGTGGGCCGCCGGTATGGTCGGTGTCGCACTCCTGACGATCGCTGTTGGTTCGGGGCGTTTCACCACTTCGGCCGAGCTCGAGACCGGCGCGCCGAAGAGCTCTGTAGCCCGTGCACACTACGAGCAAGGCCTCGAGGCGCTCGAACAATGGCGGCACGAGGCTGCATTGAGCGCCCTCGACGCAGCCGACGCGGAAGAGCCTGGCAGTCCGTTGATCGCCATCGCCCGCGCGGAGCTGTGGGCCCTCTACGGCGATCGCAACCGGGCACGGATCATCCTCGAAGATGCGATGGCCGCGGTCGCCACGGGTCCGCGGGAGCTCCGCTTGCGGGTCGAGGGCCACTACCGGGAGATCACCCGTGACTGGCAACGAGCCGAAGAGATCTTCCGCGCCTTGGTGACCCTCTTTCCCGAACGATCTGGTGATGTCGAGCGTCTCGCTACAGTGCTCAGCCAGGTCGGAAAACCGCTCGAAGCGATCACGCTACTGGAAGAGGCTTCCGCGCACCGGAATGGCGAGACGCGGCCAAGCTTCGATCTGGTGTTGGCGCGCGCGGCGCGCGCACGCGCCGACCTGCCACTCCAACGGCAGGCAGCGGCGCGCGCACGTCAGGCAGCCGAAGCAACGGGGGCCGTGCACCTGGCAGCCGAGGCCGGTCTGATCGAAGCCGAGGCTCTGTTCCGCATGGGGCATGGGGCGGAGGCCGATCAACGTTTGGCCGCCGCGCGCGCGGAATTCGAGCGACTCGGCGACCGCTACGGCCTGGCCCGAATCACGCTCGAGCTCTCCGACCGCAGAACGCCGCAAGCGATCTTGCCGCTGTCCCACGAGGAGGCTCTCGTCGCGATCCAAGAGCGGGATGATCCGATACTCGAGGCCCGCATGCTGCTCCGGCTCGCCCGCACCAAGATCGACGATGCGACCGTGCGGCCCGTCGTCCTCGAACAGATCGAGCGGGCCAAGGAGCTTGTCGATGCCCACCACGACTGGCAGGCAGCGACCGAGATTCTGAATCTGGATGGGCTCCTGCACTGGAACGGCGAACGCGTAGAGGAGGCGGAAGTGACCTTCGCCGACGCGGTGAAGGCGGCCGAGGCGTCTGGCAATCTTCGCCTACTGGCCGGCATGATCGGTAACCACGCCCGCATACTCATGCATCTCGGCCAGCGCGAGGCCAGCTGGCTGCGACACGAGGAATCCATCGCGGCTGCCCGACGATGTGGTTGCCGCGATGTCCTGGTGCTCAACCTTCACACGGCAGCGATCGTGGCCCGACGACGGGACGACTTGGAGACGGCCGACCGGATGGTGCGCGAGACACTGACCATCGCTGAATCGAGCGGCGACATCCGTCATCTGCGATTCGCCCTGGCTGCCGATCAGGATCGTTTGGTAATGGCCGGCCAATACCAAGAAGCCTTGGACCGTCAGCTCCGCCAGTTGCAGTTGCCCATCGTCACTGGCCTCGACCGCGATTTGATGCGAGGGGGCCAAGTGCGCCTGCTGACCAGACTCGAGCGATACGCGGAAGCCGAGGCGATTGTTCGCGACCTCATCGAGAATTATCCCCTGGCTTCAGGAAGCACCGCCGCGATCAGATTCCACCTGCTGTTGGCCGATATTGCCTTGCGAGATCCCGCCCGTCTCGGGGAGGCGGATCGGATCCTGGCCGAGGTCATCGACCAGGTCGTGAGGCACGATACACGTAGTGTGCACTTGCATGCTGCAAGGCTCAGCGCGCGTCTCGAGTCGCGGATGGGTCGGCCCTCGCTGGCGCGCCAGAAACTCATCGCTCTCGCCTCGCCACAAGCCGGTATGGACGCATCGAGACCGAACTTGCTCGCGCAGCTCGTACTCGGTCGCATGCTGCACTTGGCAGAAGAAACCGATCACGCACGCGAGGTGCTCCAGCGACTGATCGCAGACCCTGCCGTCGCCCGCTATCCATGGATCGTCACCATCGCGCGGGACCAGCTAGACAAGCTGGCGTCGTGACCGTGACGGCAGCGCTGCTCTACGATTGCACCCGGAGAACGGTTGCGTGCCTCGGTCGACGTCGAAGTGGGCGGGTACCTGGTGCGATACGGGCCAGGCTGACCAGCGCCGGCAATCACTGCACTGTCGAGCTCCACTGCGTCGTATTTCCCGACTCGAAGCCATCGGTGAAGATCACAGCGCAAGCGTTCGTCGGATCGGTGTCGTCGCAATCTGTATCGGCACACAGGCCGTCACCGTCGTCGTCGCCCGTTGCATCGTCACCCTGACAGACGTCACAGCCATCGGGAACACCATCGCCATCGTCGTCTAGAGAGTCGTCGCTTCCCGGACATTGGTCGCATCCATCAGGAACACCATCGCTGTCCGAATCGATCGCGTCATCCGAACCCGCGCAGATGTCGCAGCCATCGGGGACACCGTCGAAGTCGCTGTCCAGTAAGTCGCTGAATCCGGGACAGACGTCGCAGCCGTCGGGAATGGTGTCGACGTCCGAGTCCACCGAGTCGTCGAAACCAGCACAGACATCACAGCCGTCCGGAACGCCGTCACTATCCGAGTCGACCGAGTCGTCGAACCCCGCGCAGACGTCGCAGCCGTCCGGAACACCGTCGCTGTCCGAGTCCACCGAATCGTCCGAGCCAGCACAGATGTCGCAACCGTCCGGGACGCCGTCGCTGTCCGAGTCCACCGAGTCGTCCGAGCCGGCACACATGTCACAGCCATCGGGAACGCCGTCACTGTCGGAATCCACCGAGTCGTCGAACCCCGCGCACACGTCACAGCCGTCCGGAACACCGTCGCTGTCCGAGTCCACCGAATCGTCCGAGCCGGCGCAGATGTCGCAATCGTCCGGCGTACCGTCGGCGTCGTTGTCCGCAGTGTCGTCGAAACCCGGACATAGGTCGTCACCGTCGCCCACGCCGTCTTGATCACTATCGGGCACGAATCGGCGAGCCCGGATGCCGTCGCCGGAGCCATCGACAGTGGCAGACTCCCAAACCACCACGAAAGAGCTACCGTCCTCGGCGATCGCGACGTCTGGGAACGCTTGTTGGCCTGTTGTGTAGGTGTTGATTTCGAATTCGGTGCCGACGGCGCTACCGGAAGAGTCGAACAACCTGCCGGTGATGCCGGTCGTCGTGTCGACGGCGTTGGAGTGCCACACCACGACGAAGGTCCCGTCGGCTGCCATGTCCACGGCCGGATTGTTCTGATTGTTGGTGGTGATCGTATTGACCTGGAAGTCGTCGGTGAGCGCTGTGCCATCGCTCGCGTAGCGCCGGGCCTGGATGCTGAAAATGCTGTTGTCGTTGCCAGGCGACGAGCTACCGATCCAGACCACCACGAAGTTCCCTTGTGCGTCGCGCGCGATCTCAGGACCGGCCTGACTTCCCGTCGTATAGGTGTTGATCTGGATCTCCGCTCCGACGGCGCTACCCGACGAATCGAAAAGCCGGCGATGGGAGCTGGAGAAGCTCGAGTCTCCCGGCGTCGGTCCGTCACTGGTCCACACCACCTGGAAGTCTCCATCCGGCTCGATCACCAGATCGGGGAACTGTTGGCTGCCGGTAGTGAACGTATTCGTTTGCAACTCGCCACCGATGGCGACACCTGCAGACGAGAATCGCTGAAACGCCACCGACTTGGCGCTCGCGTCTCCTCCTGGGGGGCAGCAGTCCCGCGTCCAGGCCACTGCGAAGCCACCGGAGGAATCCATGGCCACGACGGAGCGGCTCTGATCGGCAGTGGCGATGGTATTGACCTGCATCTCGTTACCGACGGCGGTGCCAGTGGTATCGAAGCGACGGGCAAAGATCTCGTTGTAGTCCCCGGGGTTGTATCCACCTTGAAAGACCACCACGAAGCGACCGTCCGTGGTCGATTCGACGTCGGGGAACGACTGGCTGTACGTGGTGTAGGTATTGACGAGGAACTGGGTGCCGAGGGCCGTCCCCGAGGAATCGTAGCGACGCCCGTGCACGCTGGTTCCGGCGGTGTCGACATCGTCGCTGGCCGATTGCCACACGACGACGAAGTTGCCATCGCCATCCGCGGAAACACGCGGCCAGTCCTGATTGCCGGTCGTCTCGTTGTTGACCGGAAACTCCGCACCCTGCGGCACGGCCTGGGCGGAAAGCGACATCGGCACGACGGCAGCGAGTCCCAAAGAGAGGATGGCAAGGAAAAAGAAATCACTCGGCGATTTGGTGCGACGCATGATGACTCCTGGGCCTGGACCGCTCTCGCCGGCGTCCCGAAGTTCCGGTGAGAGCGCTGAGAGGATCGACGGAGGACAGGACTTCTCTGTTGACTCCGCCGGCAGAGCAGCGTGGCCCGAGGGTCTCGTCCATTCGACGTGGCACGACCTTCCCGTGTGTCAGCCGACCAGGGTCTGCTGACGAGGGGCCGCATATACTTCAACGCGACATCGGGCAACGGGGAGAGTCATATTCGTTTGAATCACTCGTTGCGCCGACGAGCGGATTCGATGCACGAGGCCAGCGACACCACTTCCCTGATCCGAGCCTGGAACCGCGGCTCGGCCGACGCAGGCGAACAGCTCATGGCCCGGATCTACCCGGACCTCCAGCAGCTGGCGCGGCGAGCGATGCTGCCTGGCTCGGGCATCTCATGCCGCCCATCGGATCTGGCCCAAGACCTTTACCTCAAGCTGGCCGACCAGCGGGATGTTTCTTGGCAGGACCGCCGCCATTTGTTGGCGGTGGCCGCACGCCTGTGTCGACGGATCGTGCTCGACCATGCACGTCATCGTCGACGCCTCAAACGTGGAGGCCACTGGCAGCGTGTGGACTTCGAACGCGATCTGAGCTGCGAGTCCGGCACGTCGGTCGACGTCCTGGCCGTAGACCAAGCCCTGTCTCGGCTGGCGGGGATCGACGCCTCGGCCGTGGAGGTCGTGAAGCTGCACTTCTTCGGAGGGCTCAGCCTCGAAGATTGCGGCCTCGTGTTGGGAATGGCCCGCGCCACCGTCGTGCGTCGATGGCGATTCGCTCGCTCTTGGCTACACCGCGAGCTGACCGCCTGAATGGAAGACGCGGGATCCCGCTCCGACCTCGAGCGACAAGCCCAATCCCTCTTCGAGCGCGCTCTAGACGTCTGCGAAGACGAACGAAACGCCTTCCTCGAAGAAGCCGATGCGTCGCCCGAGGTTCGGGAGATCGCCAGGGACCTTCTGGATCGAGATCGAGAACCCGAACCGTTCCTGGAACCGATCGCCGAGGCTCACGATGTGCGGCTCGACGGCGAAACGCCGACGCTGCCTGGTTTCGGCCAGCGCTATCGAGCCGTGGCCGAGATCGGCTCCGGCGGTACCAGCCGTGTCTACCTCGGCGAACGGATCGACGAGGAATATCGGCAGCAGGTAGCGATCAAGGTGCTACGCCGGGAGCTGCTGGCGGACCTGGACGTCGACCGCGAGGATCTCCAGCGACGATTTCGCATCGAGAAACAGGTGTTGGCGAGCCTTCAACACCCCACCATTGCCCGACTTCTGGATGCGGGAGAAACGGATGACGGGCTGCCTTTTCTGGTCATGGAGTACATCCACGGCGAGCCACTGACTTCGTACTGCGACCAGGAACGTTGGTCCATCGACCAGCGTCTACATTTGTTCCTGGAGGTCTGCGACGCGGTGCGTCACGCCCACGCCCAGCTAATCATTCATCGCGATCTCAAGCCCGGAAACATTCTGGTGGACGCAGAGGGCCACGCCAAGCTCCTGGACTTCGGCATCGCCAAGATTCTGAGCCCCGTCTCGGGAGCCGCTCGAACCGGCCCCGAACAGAAGATCCTGACACCCGAATACGCCAGCCCGGAGCACCTCGCCGGGGAGCGCATGACCACGTCGAGCGACGTGTACTCCCTCGGCGTGCTGCTCTTCGAGTTGTCGACCGGCAGAAAGCCCTGGGGCTCGTCGGACGTTCCCTGGCCGGTGCGACTCGAGCTTCTGCGCAGCTCGACACCGCCCAGGCCCAGCTCGCTCTGGCAGTCCAGCTCCGAAGAATCCGAGGAAGAGGTCGGCTATCGCGCCGAGGTCCGACAGGACTCGATTCCCGCCCTGCGCCATCGGCTTCAGGGCGACCTCGACGCCATCATCCTCCACGCGCTGGAGGCCGACCCGGCCCGACGCTATCGCTCGGTAGAAGAGATGGCCGAAGACATCTGTCGCCACCTGGAAGGTCTGCCGATTCGCGCTCGGCCGGCGACCCGCCGATACCGCTGGGGCAAGTTTCTTCGCCGCCACCGCGTGGCGGTCACCAACTCCTTGTTGCTGACATTGCTGGTCGTCGGCGCGACCGCGGCACTCTGGAAGCAGTCGCACCGACTCGCGCAGGAGCGCGACGAGGCGAACCGGCAGCGGCAGCGTGCAGAGCGGGTCGTATCGTTCTTGGCCGAGTCGATCCGCCCGGATCCCCAAGCGCTTCAAGGAGAGGACACGACGGTCCAATCGCTCCTCGAGCACCGCGCGGAGCGGATCGACAACGAGCTCGGGCAGGAGCCGGACCTACGAGCTCATCTCCACGGCGTCGTAGGTGGCGCGTTTCTCAACCTCGGCTTGGCCGATCAGGCGAGGGAGAGCCTCGACCGGGCGATGGCGATCCAAGACGAAGTCGGTTGGTCGGGCACCGGGAACGAAGCCCATATCCTGACCGAGGTAGCCCGACTCCGCATTGCCGAAGGCCGGCTGGACGAGGCCCGCGAAGCCGCATCGAAGGCCTTGGGAACCGTCCGGAAGCTGCACGGCGAAGACTCGGCCGAGGCCGGTGCCGCCACTCGCCAGCTGGCGGAGATCGAGGCGAAGGCCGGGAAGCTGCAGCCCGCGCTGGAACTGGCGCTCCAAGCTCTGGCGATCCACCGCGCCGGAGCAGCCGAAGACGCCCACCTGGCGACCGACCTCGCGACGCTGGCTCACGTCCACTTTTACCGAGAAGACTACGAATCGGCCCTCACGGTAGGCCGGGAGGCCTTGGACGCAGCGCGCGCACTCTACGAGGAGAGCCATCCGATAGTCCTCGAACGAGCCAGCGACATGGCGGTGATCCTCTACGAAGCGGGGAGGTTCGACGAATCACTCGAAGCGCACCGTACGGTCCTGGAGGGACAGCGCAAATACCATGGCGACGTCCATCCGGCGACGGCGGCGAGTCTCAACAACCTGGGTGCCCTGTGTAACGAGATGGGTCTGTACGACGAAGCGGAGGTGACCCTCGCCGAGTCGTTGGGCGTCATGCGACAGATCTGGGGAGAGGAACACCCGGAGGTGGGCAACACGCGGGCCGTGCTCGCAGGAGTGCAGCGCAACCGGGGCGCTACGGAGAAGGCGGAACGTTCCTACCGGGGTGCTCTGCGAGCCATCGGCCAGGCTCTGGGTGAGGACCATCCCCGCTACGCCTTCGTCGAGCTGAATTTGGCCGGTCTGCTGGTCGAGCTCCATCGCTTCGATGAAGCTCGGCAGCTCGCCAGGCGAGCTCTAGAGTCCACGACACAACGATTCGGGGAGACCCACGAACGGGTGGCCAGTGCGCGCATGACCCTCGCCGACATCACGAAGCGACAGGGTGACTCTCCAACGGCCGAAGCCATGATCTCCGAGAGTGTTCAGCAGCTGACCGAAACCTACGGCGAGGGAGACTGGCGCCTGGCTCCCCATCTTGCTCAACACGGAGACGTGTTGACTGACCTGGGTAGGTATGAGGAAGCTGCGGACAGTGCCTGGAGAGCCATCGAGCTCTACAGTGAAAAGTTCCCGCCGAGTCATCGGCGCATCGCCTTCGTCGAGAGCATCCTCGGCTTGGCCCTGGCTGGCTGCTCGGATTGTGCCGCCGTTCGGCAGGCCGCCCCGGATCCTGTGGTTCTGTTGGAGCGGTCTCTCGAGCGTCTGCGCGAGGCGTACGGCGATACAGGTATCGCTACGCGAGACGCCACACGACGACTGGCCGAATTCCGTTCGGGAAGGCTCCCGCCCGAAGCCTCGACCGAAGCGATCTGACGCGTTACAACGACTCGTACCTGAGGATACTCGTCCCAGCCTGAAGCCAGGCGGGCTGACGAGCGAAAGTCCATGCGACGAGTCGTCATGGCCCGATGGCTCGGGTACAGTGATCCGTAGCCGCGGCGGCCTACGAATCAGATGACATGACCAGCAGCTCTCCCGGACACGTAACCCGACTCTTCTCCCGTTGGCGTTCCGGCGAAGAACGGGCGGAAGAAGAGCTCCTGCCCCTTGTGTACCAAGAGCTCCGTGGCCTGGCGGCCAACCATTTGCGACGAGAGAGAGCCCATCACACGTTGCAGCCGACCGAGCTCGTGCACGAGGCCTTTCTGCGACTCTTCGGCAGCCAGGTCGAGGCGTTAGACCGAGTGCATTTCTTCGCTTTGGCATCCCAGGTGATGCGGCGCGTCTTGGTAGACCACGCCCGCCGCCAGCTAGCGCAGAAACGAATCGGTCCCGAAGATCGAGTCACATTGCACACGGACTCCGGGGTCACACCGGAGTCGCAGGTCGACGTACTCGACCTGCACCGTGCCCTCGAGCGCTTCGCCAAGGTCGCTCCCCGGCCCGCCCAGCTCGTCGAGTTGCGGTTCTTCGGTGGATTGACGCTCGACGAAGCCGCCGAGGTCGCCGAGATCTCCCGAGCTACTGCCGCCCGCGACTGGGAGGCGGCCCGCATCTGGTTGAGCGGTGAGCTGGCGGCGTGACCGAACCTCGGCCCGAAGCGAAGGCACTCGAGAAACCACTCTCCGCGCAGCTCCTGCCACTCCTCGATGCGGAGCCACCAGGTTGCGTCTCAGCCTTCCCGTAGCTCCTCGAGCGAATCGACCCGGAGCCCGCGGCGTGCAGGTCCGGTGGTAGCCAGCGCTCCGATGATCAACATGAACGCCGCTGCACCCGGAACGACTCCTGGCACATTCCACCCGCCCATCTGTTCTACCGGCAGGTGATAGTCGATGAGGAGGGCCACCAGGGCACCGGCGACCACGCCCCCACCGATCTGTCCGATCGCCCGCCGGAAAATGGCCAGCAGGACGCGACTCGGCTGCGCTCCGAGGGCCGAGCGGATTCCGATCTCCCGTCGCCGTTGGCTGATCGTGAAAGCCATCAGAGCATAGATGCCAGCCGCCGACAGGAGAAGAACGCTGAGCGTCACTAGCGCCAGCGATAGCGCTCCCATGTTGTTTCCGAATTGCCTCTGTTGATAGATCTGATCGAGGGTCATGACCTCCTCGATCCTCGAGACCGGGGATTCCGCGGAGATGATCAACCGCAGGCGATCGGCGAAGCCGTGGGGTTCTATTCCCAGGCGCACAGATACGGCCGTCGGGCGGATCTGTCCAGACCGCATCGGATGATAGACAGTGCCATGGTTCTCGTTGGCTGGGCGGTCGGCCACGACTCCGACGATCTCGTACCAACTCGCCTGCTCCAGGGCTTCCGACGGACCTTCCTCGAGATGGTTCGAATAGCGGACCCGACGACCCAAGGGGTTGCCTTCGTCCAGAAGCGATCGCGCGATGGTCTCGCTGACGATCAGCGGGGCTCCGCCCAACGCGAAATCACCCGCCTCGAAGCCGCGGCCCGTCAGGATTGGTATCTCGAAGACATCGAAGAAAGACTCATCCACGTGATTGACGCGGACCCTGTTGTCGGACGCAAAGATACTCTCGTTCTCCTGGCGGATCCCTTCGAGCTCGATCGTCGCCCAGGATCCGTTACCCGGCTCTGCGGCCGAGAGTGTCACTCCCAGAACGCCGGGTTCGGCTTGCAGCCGGCGAACCACGTCGTCCTGGAGAGCTCCAAGGTGGGAAGCGAAGGGACGCCTATCTTCCGCAGCCTCGCCGAGAGCGATCAACTCGCGGTCGACTTCAAGCCTTGCCGTCACGTATTGGTCCGCCGCGAAGCCCGGGCCGAGTACTCCCTTCCGTACCGCCCCCCAGCCCATCTCGATGGCTGAGGGCAGGGCAGTCAGGCCCCCGAGCTCGATCCTGGCCCTGCGCCGCGCTTCTGCCGGCGGCATGCCCTGTCGGATCTTGTCTGCCGTCGACATGTCGAGGTGGGATTCCAGCTCTCGTTGGAAGTCCAGGTCCAGGTCATCTGGGCGCAAAAACCCTCGAACTCGAGCCACGATCACGCGCAATATCGACATGGCGGATCAGCTCGGCGTCATGGGTTGAAGATTGGGCGATCGTGTTTCCGTCATATTCGAGATCTCTCCTTTGGGATGACAAGAGGACTATACGAACGTTCCTGTGGGATGTTTAGAGGAAGGCGGTTCGATCAACCTGCGAATAGCAGGTCAAACCACCCGACAAGGCCGATGCAGCCGAGAAGTTGCCGCACAGGCTCGTATTGACGAGATCGTCTCCGGACCGTGACTTCGGTACAGTGGCCTCTCGCAAGGACACTTCGGAGCTGCCCCTACATGCCGACGCCGCCTGGACATGTGCCCCACCTGTTCTCCCGCCGGCACTCCGGCGAGCTGCCAGCCGAACAAGAGTGCATTCCGCGAACGTGCGATGCACCTCGCCGGCTGCGTTGGTTTGGCCGTCTAGCGCTTGGTGAGGCGACCGCATGAGCACCTCGCGAGACGACGCGGAAGCCCTCGACAAACGACGATTCGAGCTGCTCCTGCAAGTGCTCGATGCCGATCCGGCGGATCGGGAGAGGATCCTCGCGGCCGCCGACCCCGACCTGGCCGACAATGTACGCGATCGCCTCGAGCAGGCTGCAGCGAAAGATGACGACTTCCTCGCCCGCCCGTCGATCGCGGACTCTGCGCCACGTCCGGAGTCCATCGGGCCGTATCGGCTGATCGAGCTCCTTGGGGAGGGCGGTATGGGCCAGGTCTTCTTGGCGGAACAGGATGAGCCGATGGGGCGACGGCCATGCCGACTGTCGTCAGCAGCGTCGCGAGACGGATTCCTGGATTCATGCCTTTCTCCTCGGGTCGAAGATCGTTGGTCTCCGACACTAGGAGTCGCTTCTCCCTGGGTCTATCGAGATCTTGCGCAGTCGAGACCTCGACCCGTCATTCTGGCCGGAAACCCGACCCGTGCCGTTCCGTACCCGATGCGGGATGGCCAACACGGACGTACAGCGGATCCTCTTTCAGCACCAGGGATTGTCCATCTGCCGTTTTCGCTGCCCTACCGGGCATCGGCGCTGGCAGCGCGAGAATCAGATCGTCGATGGCCACAACGTCGCCTTTCCCGAGGTACCGGTAGAGATCCGCCATCGCGGCCTCGCCGCGACGTTGGCCGATCCAAACGTCGCCGTGCTCTACAACGACGGTGATGTCTACCAACGCCGCAGCCTGCATCCGGCAGGTGACGTGTCGAACGTGTTTCTCTTCGGCGCCGAATATCTGTTGGCGGCCTTGGCCCGATTCGACCCCGCCGCCGAGCCGGAGCAACCGTTGAGCCATCGGGTGGGCCCTGTACATGCCCGCACCTTCCTCAAACAGCGCCTCTTGGTGGCACGTTGCGCCAGGGATCCCGAACCGGACGAGGACAGCGTCCTCGAAACGGCGTTGGAGATCCTCGAGGAGGTGGTGACGACGGCCTACGCAGCGCCGAGGATCCCAGCCCGACGTTCCGATCGGTCTCGAGCTCAGGTCGAAGCGGTCCAGGAGCTCCTTTCCGGTCGCCATGAGGACTCTCTCTCACTGGCGGAGGTGGCCGCTGAAGTCGATGCATCGGTCTTTCACCTCTGCCGCACCTTCAAACGCTACACGGGTCAGACCATCCACGGCTACCGGCGGAGTCTGCGACTGCGCGAAGGACTCTTCCGGCTCGAAAAGACCGAGACACACCTGGCCGACCTGGCACTCGATCTCGGCTTCTCCCACCAGAGTCATTTCACCGAGGCCTTCCGACGGGAGTTCGGAACGACGCCAGGCCGAGTCGACCGTGCCTTCCGACCCCGTCGTGGATCCAACAGCGGCGCTCACCGGCGTGTGAATCTGAGGCATCTTCCGTCATGAACCGGTTCACCCTTCGAGTCGTTTGGCCCCTGATCTGTACGCTCGGCTTCGTTCTCGCAGCTTCGGCACGAGATCCCGAGCCACGGCATCATCACCGCATGGTGTTCGACGTCGCGAGAGAACGGATCGTGCTCCAAGGTGGCAACGGCGACGAAGTCGCTTTCTTCTCCGGGACGTGGGAATGGGACGGCGAGTCCTGGACCCACCACGACCATCCGTCGATCGGCGGCCGCAGCAGCTTCGCGATGCTGTTCGACCCATCCTCGACCCGTACGCTGTTGTTCGGAGGAGTCGAGGGCCGAGCACTGGCCGACAACACGACGTGGGCCTGGGACGGGACCAAGTGGACCGTGCTCGCCCGGGAAGGTCCCGGCGCCCGACATTCTCCTGCGGTCGCCTACGACCCGAAGCGGGAGGCGGTGGTCCTGTTCTCCGGATCGGGCAGCGACTCGAACGTTTGGGAGTGGCACGAAGCGAGCTGGCGCTCCTCCGCCCCGGACAGTAAATGGCCAGAGATCCGCTCGCGAGCGCAGATGGCCTACGATCCGGTGCGCGAGACCGTGCTGATGTTCGGCGGTTTCGCCGACGGAAAGTCGTTCGGCGACACCTGGGAATGGGACGGTACGCGTTGGTCCAGGCTCGAAGTGACGGGGCCTCCGGCGCGCAACAACCACATGATGGTGACCGACTCAGCGAGGCAGCGGATCGTCTTGTTCGGTGGCAAACAGAGGGATCCGGAGATCGTCTATGGCGACACGTGGGAGTGGGACGGCACCGGTTGGAAACGAGTCTCGGATTCAGGTCCGGAGCCGAGGGGCATGGCGGCCATGACATTCGACCCGAGCACCGGACGAGTCCTGCTACATGGAGGCAGAGACCGACAGCGAGGAGCGCTCGGCGACCTCTGGGCCTGGGACGGTCGCCAGTGGCGGGAAGTCCTACCCAAAGAGTAGGCACTTCGCTCGGAGCGCCGGCCACGCGAGGCCACCAAAGATCCTATAGGCTCTGCGGCACCGAAACCGAGCAAAGGAGAACGCCGTGCCCCGTGCCCTGGTCATCGCTCTGACCTGTCTCGTCCTGCTGCCCCTCCTACCCGCCGATGTCAGTGCTCGAGAGCCTGCGGATGGCGCATCGAAGTTGAACGAGGAGACTTTGCGCGGCCTGGCACTGCGTTCCGTCGGCCCCGCCCTGATGGGTGGCCGCATCGCCGACATCGCCATCGATTCGCGGCGTCGCTCCACCTGGTACCTGGCGGTCGGCTCCGGCGGGGTCTGGAAGACGGAGAATGCAGGCGTCACCTGGACACCGCTCTTCGACGACCAGCCGTCGTACTCGGTAGGCTGCGTGACCCTCGATCCGACCCGGCCGGACGTCGTCTGGGTGGGTACCGGCGAGAACGTGAGCGGCCGTCACGTGGGCTGGGGCGACGGCGTCTACAAGAGTGCCGATGGCGGCCAAACCTGGCAACACATGGGTCTCGAGCAGTCCGAGCACATCGGCGACATCGTGGTGGATCCTCGGGACGGCGATGTGGTCTATGTCGCGGCGGAAGGGCCGCTTTGGGCGTCCGGAGGCGAGCGCGGGCTGTTCAAGACCACGGACGGCGGCGCCTCCTGGGAACGGCTTCTCGAGATCGACGACGACACCGGCGTCACCGATCTGGAGATGGATCCCCGGAACCCGGACGTGCTCTATGCCGCCACCTACCAGCGACGCCGGCACGTCTGGTCGCATCTGGCAGGCGGGCCGGGGTCCGGCGTCCACAAATCGGAGGACGGCGGCCGCACGTGGCAGCGGCTGAGCGTTGGCCTGCCATCGGGCGATATGGGCAAGATCGGCCTCGCGCTGTCGCCGGCCGATCCCGACGTGCTCTACGCCACCATCGAGGCGTCCGAAGAGGAACGCGGCTTCTACCGCTCCACCGATGCCGGAGGCAGCTGGCAGAAGCGGAACTCCTATATCTCGAACGGCACCGGCCCGCACTACTACCAAGAGATCGTCGCCTCGCCTCACGACGTCGATCGGGTCTACCAGATGGATGTCTTCCTGCACGTGACCCGAGACGGCGGCGCCACCTTCGAAATCCTGGGCGACGGTCGGCAGAAGCACAGCGACAACCACGCCCTGGTGATCGATCCCGAGGATCCAGACCACCTGCTGGCCGGCAGCGACGCCAGCCTCTACGAGACCTTCGATCACGGCGCCACGTGGCGCCAGTTCCCCAACCTGCCGATCTCCCAGTTCTACAAGTTGGCCGTGGACAACGCTGAGCCGTTCTACAACATCCTCGGCGGTGCCCAGGACCTGGGCACGCTCTTCGGCCCGTCGCGCACCACCAATGTCGAAGGCGTGCGCAACCGAGATTGGTACGTTCCCTTGGGGGCCGATGGCTACGCATGTGCCTTCGATCCGGAGCTCCCCCACGTGATGTATCTCCAGTGGCAGGTGGGACGCCTCTACCGCTACGACCGGCTGAGCGAGGAGGCCCTCGACATCCAGCCTCAGCCGGCACCGGGAGATCCGCCGGAGCGTTGGAATTGGGACGCGCCTCTGATCACCAGCCCCCACGCAGCCGGGCGGCTCTACTTCGGCTCCCAACGTTTGTGGCGGAGCGACGATCGGGGCAATTCCTGGCGCCCAGTCAGCGAGGACCTGACCCGCGGCCGCAACCGCTACGAGCTCGAAATGCTGGACCGGGTGTGGAGCGTCGACTCGCTGTACGACAACGGTGCCATGTCCTGGTACGCCACCCTGACGGCGATCTCGGAGTCGCCGCTCGTGGAAGGGCTGCTCTACGCCGGCACCGACGACGGCCTGATCCAGGTAAGCGAGGACGGCGGCGCGACCTGGCGCCGTGCCGGCACTCCGCAGGGTGTACCCGATACAGCGTTCGTCAACGACGTCGTGGCTTCGCTGCACGACCCCAACACGGTCTTCGCCGCTTACGACGCGCACAAGACCGGAGACTTCCGCCCCCTCGTTTTCGAGAGCCGCGACCGCGGGCGGACCTGGCGCCCGATCGCGGGCAAGGCCGACACCACGGGCCTGCCCACCGGTCACGTCGTATGGTCCATGGTCCAGGACCACGTCGTGGCGGACCTCCTCTTCGCTGGCACTGAGTTCGGTGTCTTCTTCACCGCCGACCGTGGCCGCAGCTGGGTGAAGCTAGCCGGTGGTGTGCCCACCATCGCCTTCCGCGATCTGGCCCTGCAACGGCGCGACGACGACCTGGTAGGCGCCACGTTCGGCCGCGGTTTCTACGTGCTCGATGACTACGCGCCGCTACGGGATATGGCCTCCGGCGCCCTCGACGCCGATGCCCACCTCTTTCCCGTGCGCGACGCTTGGTGGTACGTGCCGTCGGAGCCCATGCAGGCGGCGGGCCAGCCCTCCTTGGGAAGCGATGCCTTCACGGCAGACAACCCGCCGTTCGGAGCGGTTGTCACCTACTACCTGAAAACGTCGCGGCAAACGGCACGGGAAGCGCGGCGCGAAGGTGAGCAGGAGCTTCGCGACGATGGCGAAGACGTGCCCTTCCCGGGCTGGGAGCGTCTCGCCGACGAAGAGCTCGAGATCGCGGCCAAAGTGCTCGTCACCATCCGCGACGCCGACGGTGTCGCGGTGCGCCGCCTCGAAGGACCGGCGAAGGCTGGGATCCATCGAGTGGCTTGGGACCTGCGACGCCCGCCACCCAATCCGGTGGACCTGACCTCCCCCGGCTTCCGGCCGCCCTGGGCCAGCGATCCCCGCGGTCCGCTGGTGGCGCCTGGTCGCTACCGAGCCGAGCTCGCAGTGGTCGTCGGCGGCCAGATCGAGCCTCTGGACGATCCGCAGGAGTTCGAGGTCAAGGCAGTGCCGGGGACTTCCCTACCGACGCCGGACTTCGAAGCGGTCGCGGCATTCCAGCAGGAAACGGCCGAGCTCCTGCGCCGGGTCCAAGGAGCGAGCGCCGAGCTACGGCGGACGTCCGAACGCCTGCGACACCTACGTGCGGCGTTGGCAGAAACACCCACGGCTCCGGACAGTCTGTTCGAACGGGTAGGCGCTCTCGAAGCGGATCTGGTGTCGTTGCGCACGCGTTTGACGGGTGACCGGCTTCGCTGGCGCTGGAACGAGCCGACCACACCATCGATCCTCGGCCGCGTCGGCCAGGTGGCCGGCGGCCATTGGGACACGCGCCAGGCACCCACTGCGACCCACCGCCGCAACCTGGAGATCGCCGCTTCGGAGTTCGCCGCGTTCCTCGAGGACGTCGAACAGCTGCTCGGCACCACACTGCCAGGTCTCGAATCGGACTTCGAGGAGGCTGGAGCACCGTGGACGCCGAGCCGGCGCCTGCCGTCGCATCCTTGATTCACCGCCGACCTGTGTAACTGCGCCAGACCGAGTTTTCTGTTCGGGTCTTCCTGACCGGGCTGATGCTCATCCTGAGCCTATGCGGTCTACTGCTTGCCGGCAACGCCGCGGCCATTGACCTGACGGATCCGTGTGAAGTCGAGGACGACGGATTCGGAACCATCGAATATCCGCCAGAGCAACGTGGGCTTCACGAACCCACAAGAGGTCTACAAGATCATCGACGGCTTGCCACCGGGCACGACCATCGAGCTCACGCCGATCCACCAGGCATTCCATTGCCAAGGGACGAACTCGACTGGGCCCTGCATCGTGGAGCCCGGCGGCGGGCTCGGCGGGGAGCGGGAGGTATTCGACGCCAAGCTCGCCTTCCAGTTGGTCGGCACGGGCGACCTGAACGGTTTTCGGAGGATTCTGTGGCTCGATACGTCCGTCGAAACCCACACGGCGCCACGAACGCCCGGCGATCCGGTTCAGAACTTCGACACCGAAATGTTCATCTTGCAAGGCGCCCTGGCGCCCGGCGACCCCGACTTCGCACAGCTTCAGATCCTCGGGGGCCGCGGCGCGAATCCGCTCCTACCTCCGAGCTTTGGCCACACCATCCTGACCTCTCTCCCCGGCGGGACGTTCGATGTCGATAGTTTCTTCGACATCCACTACGAGATCACGTTCATTGGCGCTCCCGGTGGCGCCCTCGCCGGACTCAGCGGGATCACAGCCGTGCCACTGACCTCGATCCTGACCGATTCCGCGCCCCGAACCCCCGGCCAAGCCGTCCAGGCATTCATTCACCAACTCATCTCGCTGTCCGGCTCTCTTCCCCCGGGCGATCCTGATTTTTCGCATCTGACGATTTCCGCCGGCCAGAACCAAGGCCTTCCCTCACGAGGGTTCACTCTTCTCGAGGATCTCGGCAATGGTAGTTACCGGGTCGACAGCTTCTTCGACGTCGAGTACCGGATCACGTTCACCGGAGCCGTCGGCGGTGCTCTGGAAGGACTTGGAGGTACTACGACAGCCGAGGTGACACTCGCCGCTCGGCAAGGAGAGAACGAGGCGGTCGAAGCCGACGATGGCACCGGTACGGTCACCTTGCCGGCCGAGAGCAGCAGTTACCTCGCGCTCGAAGATCGACATCAGATTCTCGAAGGCCTACCCCCCGGATCCTCGATCGAGATGGAGCCCACGTACTGGTTCTTCGTTTGCGATGCGATTCCCTGCGGCCAGCCGGGCGGCAACCTCGGAGGCGAGGTCGAGACGTTTCAATCCACCCTCAGCCTGGACGCCACAGGAACCGGAACACTGGTTGGCTTGAAAAGGCAAATCCAGATCCCGGTTGCGGTGGAGACCCACTCAGGCCCGCGGCAGCCCGTTGCCCCGCTGACGGAGGGCGCAGGTTCGCCCCCGCCACAATCGTTCGACACCGACATCTTCCACCTCAAGGGGCAGATTTTCGGCGACCCGGACTTCAGCCAGCTGTCCATTCGCGCGGGTACGAGCCACGCCATGCCGAGTCCGGGCCACACGACACTCACCGACCTCGGCGACGGTACGTTTCGGATCGACAGCTTTTTCGATATCGAGTACGAAATCGAGTTCGTTGGTGCGCCTGGCGGCCAGCTGGATGGAATGAACGGCGCTACCACGGGTACCACCCGGGTCACCGCCGTCGATGAAACCGATGTCCCTGCCCACAACGTCACGATCGCCCTCGACGTGGATCCCGACGACACGACCGACGTAGATTTCGGAGGGGACTTCGGGTCTTTCACATTGGACGAAGATCCCGATCCGACCTGGTCGACCCATCGACTGTTTTCCAACCTGTCCCCGGGTATCTACCAAGTCACTCAAACGCTACCCGCATGCTGGTCGGTCTGGGACATCGTCTGCAACGATCCGAGCGGTGAGACTTTGGTCGACCCCGGAAACGAAACCGGGACGATCGACGTGGACCTCGGTGAGTCCTTCACGTGCACCTTCAGCACCGGACTCGACTTCAGCCAAACCGACAGTTGTGGCGTATGCGGCGGCGACAACTCGAGCTGCAGTATTTTCTCCGACGGCTTCGAGTCGGGGAACACGACGGCCTGGTCGGTGACCGTGAACTGAGCGGATGGCACACGATCGGGTTCCCGTCCCGGGAGCTCGATCAGTCGATCTTGCGATAGCGGCCGCTCATGACGACCGTAGTCTCTCCGTACTGGCCTACACCTTCGATCGCATAGACCGGCCCCTCGGCGTCGTGGTGCACCCATTCACGGAACATCTCCCGCCGTTTCGATTCCCGGCTGTACCAGACGATCTCCTTGCGCCCATCGGGCCCCGACACGAGACGCCCGCGGTGCTCCACGCGATCGCCGTTGGATTTCTCGACGCGGCAGAGCAGCTCGAGCGACCCGTCCGGCAATCGTCGAGCGACGTTCGCGCCCTCGCCGCGGACTACCGCGCCATCGGCCATTCGGTCTTCGATCTGCACGACCTGGGTCTCGTCGTCCACCGTGCGGTAGACCTGCCGGACCTGGATACGGTATTGCTCGATTCCCTCCAGGTCGTAGCCGACGAACGTGCCCTCCCAGGTCCCGTCGAGCTCACCGAATACATCGACCGGTGCGCCTTCTTCCGCGGAAAGCAGAACAGCAATCATCAGGGCGAAGCCAAGACCCATCATTCCGCGACTCTATCTCGGCTGAATGGGTCCAGCGCTTCGGGCTCGACTGGGTCGACTTCCCGGTCGATCAACGGACTCGAGTTCCCGCATTCGGAGTGCCGGCTCGCGAAAGCGTGAAACCATAGTGGATCTCCATGTACTCGACCAGGATCCCTGCCAGCTGTCGGGCATAGCGCTGACGGTTGTCCTCGGTGTCGAGAACCCCACGAGTCGGATGCTCGAGCTGGATACTGCTCACCGTCCCGTCGTGGTACGAGCCATGCCGCAGAGTGCTGTATCCACCGTTGAAGTAGTCGGCCCGACCAGGTCCCGGGTCGCCCGGGCTGGGAACCGTACGGTAGCCGCGGCGCTCGAGCATTGCACCCAGGCTCGTCGAGCCGCGGACCAGCTCCGAAAGGGGCGCCGAAGTAGAGGCAGCCAGAGCTCGTAGAGACATTCGGGACCGGATCCACGGGTTGTCGAGTTTCCGGTCCGAGCTGTTCAGAACCTTGGTCACCAGCAGGTACCCCAACTCGATCCACGGTGTGCGATGCCCGTGCCCGTGAATGTCGAGGTACAAGCCGGCGCCCCAGGACTCTGTCACCTGCTGCTTCGCGACGTCGATGAACCCGTGGTACTCGAGCCAGGCCTGTTCCGCGATGGGATCGCCGTTGGCGGCTTCCACGGGCTCACGATTCGGATCGAGCTTTCTCCGTGCAAGGCGGCTGATCACCATGTGCGGCGGTCTTCCCGTGAGATCGCGGAGAGCATCAGCGACCAGACGGGTGAGCTCCTCGGTATGGGCATCTCCTATTCCGTACCCGCGGGTCCGATTTGGGATCTCGTGCGGGGACAGGGTTCCGCCATGGGGCGCGCTCAGGATCAGCGGCAGGTCGCCGACGAGATACTCGATGTAACCCTTGTTGCCCCACCGCACTTCACCGGGCGCGAGGGGGCCGAGGTCGGGAGTCTCGTAGCCGGCACCCGGGTCGGCCCAGCGGTCCAGGGAATGGGCGGCGAGCGCCATGGCCAGGACGACCACGCCACCCGCCAAAACGAATAAAGGCCTCTTCCTCATGTCTGTGGCGAGAGCTTTGCCCTTCAGCGGGACCAGGTGTGGACGTCACGAAGCCAGAGGAACGGCTTGGCTTCCCCGGTATCGTGATGGAAGGTCTCGATGCCGAGAAGATACGGCGGCTGATCTTTGAGCAGAAGACGGAGAACCTTGGGGCTCGACGGCCCATACCAACCACTGGTTTCCAGAACCCAAGCCTCGTGGGAGCCGTTGGAACCATCGGTGATCGTCCGCTTCTCGATCACGTGGCCGTAATTCGTCTGCGAAATCGGGTTGGCCTGCGGGCTGTAGTAGGGATCGAGTCGGATCTTGGTCCCGACCGCCAAATCCATCGATGCCATCGCCCACGCGCCAGGCCCGAATCCAGCTCGATCCGTGGGAATCTTCTGCGGCTTCAGCTCCTGCTCCAGGGTCATCACCTGGCTGACGTACACGTGATCGTTCTCAGGACGACCGAAGTAGTAGTCCTTGGCTTTGCCGGGCACGGGTCCCGTCTCGAAGAGAAGACTCAGATCGTCGAGCGCGAAGATCATCGTGAGGGTTCTGGCGTTGGTGTCGGCATGCTCGGCGGCCGCTGAATCGAGCACGTGGATCGCCACACCCTCACGACCGTCCCAGCCGATGCGCTCTGCGCTGACGACGACCCGATCCTGGCGTGGCTGCCCCTTGCCGGGTCCGGAACTCTGGGTGTACTTTCGATCGTAGACGGCTCGAAAGGGTTGAAAGTTCTGCAGTTCCACTTGACCCGGAAACGTTGCCGGCCAGCTTCTCGCATCGCGCATCGCTTCCTTCTCGGGATGGAATTCGGGCTCGTTTCCTTGAGCACAAGCGCCGAAAACGAGTGCCACAGCGAATGCGAGGCCGGCTGCGTCGAGGAAGGTTTTTCTCATCCTGCTATCCTCCTTGCATGATCGGTGGTCGCCCTTCACCTCGGTCGGTCAAAGGCGGATCCAGACTGAGTCAAGTCCCGAAACGAAGTACTGACCGGGGTCTGAAAAAGGAGTGACAGGCCGATGACTGGACTCCCGTCGGGCGATCTGGCAGCGATGCAAAGGGCTACCGCAGGTCCCTCCGACCTCGCAGATGCGCTCCGCCGCGATGGTTTCCGCCTCGGTAGGTGGCGTATCGAGCCGCAGCGCCATCGCTTCGTGTCCGACGACGAAGAGAAGACCGTCGATCCCCGATTGATCGACTTGATCGTCTACCTCGCCTCCCGATCCGGACAGGTGGTCAGCAAGGAGGATCTGCTCCAGTCGGTGTGGCACGGCGCATTCGTGACTGACAACACGGTTTCCCAGGCGATATCCCGTCTGCGTAAAGCGTTGGGCGACGACCGGCGAAACCCCACCTACCTCGAAACGATTTCGAAGTCCGGATATCGACTGATGGCCGAAGTGGGCTGGCTCGATTCCGAGGCCGCAACCCCACCGGACCTGAGACTTACCCGAGCCGGCCCGGAGCCGGCTCGGTCGGCGGACGACACCCCGCCGAGCTCACCGACCCGACGCTGGCTCCTGCTCGGCGCGACCGTGCTAGGCCTGGCGCTCCTCGCCTCGGTGACGAGGTTCGCTCTGCAGCCGCGTCACGTGCCCCTGCAGATCTCCGACGTACTCCCAGAATCCACACTGATCGGAAATCAATTCGAGCCTTCTCTGTCTCCGGACGGAGAACGTCTCGTGTTCGCCTGGCTCGGCCCGGACCAGTCGGGCTTCGACATCTGGATCCAACAGACGGGCGGCGACGGACCCGTACGCTTGACCGAGGATCCGGCGTTCGAGCGTGCTCCGGCCTGGTCCGCCGACGGACAGCACGTCGCGTTCGCACGTTTCTCGCAGCAGGAAGGCAGTTGCGGAGTGTTCCGCATGCCGGCGGTGGGTGGCGAAGCCGACCGCCTCGGGGACTGCATCGAAGGGATGCACTCGTTGCACTGGTCGCCCGATGGGCGCACGCTCGTCACCAGTGGAGTCGACGAAGAGCACGAGGTGCCGGCTCTCTTCCTTCTGGACGTCGAAACGGGCAAGGCGCGAGGGCTCACCAACCCGCCGCAGGGCATCACGGGCGACCGGTCGCCTCGTTTCTCTCCCGACGGACGTTGGGTCGCCTTCACCCGCGTCGTCTCGCCATCGCGTCACGACGTGCTGATCGCTACGGTCGACGGAGATGTGGAGCGCCAGCTGACGGACGACGCCTGGGGCCAGGTCCGCGGCGTGGAATGGAGCCGCGATGGTTCGTCGGTTCTCTTCTCTTCCAACCGCGATGGTCGGTTCGCCCTTTGGCGCGTGTCTGTCGACGGGGGCTCGCCGCACCCGGTTCCGATTCACGACGCATGGGTGACCCAGCCGAGCGTCGCGCGGAACACGGACCGGCTGATCTACCGCACCTTTCGCGACTCCGTCGACCTCTGGGAGGTTCCGCTCGATACTGAAGGACAGCTCGACGGAGAACCCGGCCGTCGGGTTGCGTCGACCCGTAGCGAGCGCCAACCGGTCTGGTCTCCCGACGGAGCTCGTCTCGCCTTTCTGTCCGATCGCACGGGTTCCCTCGAGTTGTGGACCGGCGCCCCCACAGGCGAAGAGTTGTTGCGCCACACCGACCTGAAAGGGCCTCTCCCCGGTTCACCTTCCTGGTCTCCCGACGGAGAGCTTCTGGCGTACGACGCTTCGGTTCACGGCCACTCGGATCTCTGGACCGTCGCGGCCGACAGCCGCCGGCCGGTTCGATGGACCACGGAGCCGTCCGAGGAACGCAATCCGACCTTCTCGCGCGATGGTGAGTCGATCTACTTCGGATCGGATCGCGGCGGTGGCATGTGGGAGGTGTGGCGGATGCCCACGCACGGTGGCTCCGCCCAACAGGTGACGAACGGTGGCGGTTTCCTCGCCCAAGAATCGCCCGACGGAAGCTATCTGTACTACGTCAAGCTCGACGAGCCCGGTATCTGGCGAGTCCCGATCTCCGGCGGAGAGCCCGAGGTCGTCCTACGTGGACGGCTGGGCTTGTCGGACTGGGGTAACTGGCTCGTCGACGAACGAGGACTCTGGCTCGTGACGCGTAGCCCGACGACGATCTCCTACCTCGAGCTCGGCACTTCCGATCCCCGGGTCGTCTTCACGCCGCCGAAACAGATACCGTACCTGGGTCGATCGATCTCACGCTCGAGCGATGGTCGTTCGCTGCTGTTCGCCATGATCGATCACAGCGACGACGAGATCATGCGGGTCGAGATCTCGGGGATCTGATCAGGAGACCGATCAGGACCGCTGGCTTTTCGAGGCCTCGTACTCCACGTCGGGCGGCAAATCTCGACCCTTGGCCGCGGTCACGGCGAGCCGGTCGGCTCGTTCGTTCTCTTCGTGACCGGCGTGACCACGCAACCATTTCCAACGCACGTCGTGCCGATCGTCGAGATCGAGTAGCTTCGCCCACAGATCGGGGTTGACGGCAGGCTCCTTCTTGTTGCGCATCCAACCCTTCGCACGCCAGTTGCGAGCCCACCCTTTGGTCATGCCGTTCACGACGTACTGAGAATCGGAGAAGAGTGTGACGTCACATGGCTGTTTCAACGCCTCGAGAGCCCGGATCGCGGCGGTCAGCTCCATACGATTGTTGGTGGTCAAGCGGAACCCGCCCGATAGCTCCTTCCGGTGATCTCCCCACTCGAGCACGGCGCCCCAGCCACCGGGCCCAGGATTGCCACTGGCACCGCCGTCGGTGTGGATCGTGACCTGCTTCCGCTCTTTGGTGTCCACCATGACGGCCGGACTGTAGCAGGCCGAGATCCCCAGGCACACGGTTCTCGGCGACGAGCGTAAGATAGCCGCCCATGTCGATCCCACCGTACTCGTTCGGCCACGCCACGTCATGAGCTGGTGGGAGGCTCTGATTCTCGGTCTGGTGGAAGGAATCACCGAGTACCTGCCGATCAGCTCCACCGGTCATCTGATACTCACAGCCTGGCTCCTCGGGTTCGCCAACGATCCCGACCGCTGGGCTGCTGCCTTCACATTCGAAATCGCTATCCAAGGTGGAGCCATCCTCGCGGTCGTCTGGCTCTATCGAAGCCGCTTGCTGCAGATGATGGCGGGCGTGGTGGGTCGCGACGCGTCGGGGCGACGACTCGCGATCCTCATCGGGCTCGCCTTCGCCCCGGCAGCTGTTCTCGGGCCGCTTCTCGACGAACATATCGAGCAGCGCTTGAACGGTCCGTGGCCGGTAGCCTGGGCCCTGTTCGTGGGAGGTCTGGTGATGCTGGCTGTGGTGGCATGGCAGAGACGCGGTGCAGACCCGAAGCTCGGCCTATCCGATCTCACCTGGCGGCACGCGCTCCTCATCGGTCTTGCCCAATGCGTCGCAATGTGGCCGGGAACCAGCCGCTCGATGATGACGATCGTCGCGGCCCTTCTGTGCGGCCTGAGCGCGGTAGCTGCAGCCGAATTCAGTTTCCTCCTCGGGCTCGTCACGCTGTCGGCGGCCACCGGATACAAGCTGCTCACCGGAGGGGCCGACATGCTGAGTCAATTCGGCCTGTCATCTTTTCTGATCGGGTTCGCGGCGGCGACCGTCTCGGCGGCCCTGGCCGTGCGATGGTTCGTGGCCTTTCTCAACCGACGCGGACTCGCACCGTTCGCCTGGTATCGCCTGGTGGTGGCCGGGATCCTGGCCACGGCACTCCTCTGGGGCGGATACGACCTACCGGAGTAGCGCTTGGTGTTGCCGGTTCCGGGTGAAGGAATACAATTCCTTGGACGAAAAACGGTTTCTTGGATAAGAAAACGAAGAAGAAACCGTAAGGATTCCATTGACGGCCACCCGCCATCCTGCTAGCTTGCCGGCAAGATCAGCTGATCTATATCTAGGCAGCCCGGACCCTGGTTCTCTCCTGGTCCTAGGGCACTCCGCCAATTGCGGAATCACCCTCCACCTGGCCTACGAGGAGACTTCGATCATGTCTGCGGAACGCTATCTACCGAGACTCTTCATTTACCTTGCGGCTTTGCTGCTTCTCTTGGCGACGCCTGCCATCCTTACTGCGCAGGACGAGGAAACCGAGGGGGACGACGAAGCCGATGCCCAGAGCGTCGAGCAGCCAGCTGAAGAACATGCCTTCTCCGAGGAGATCGTCGTCACCGGTAGCCGTGCTCGTCCCCGCTCGGTCACGCAGTCGATGGTGCCGATCGATGTCATCTCCACCGAGGATCTCGTCGGCCAGGGCGACACGGACCTCAGCAACCAGTTGCGCAACGTCGTTCCGTCGTACAACGTAAACTCGCAGCCCATCAGCGATGCGGCCACGGTGGTCAGGCCTGCCAACCTACGTAACCTCGCACCCGATCACACCCTGGTGCTGATCAACGGCAAACGCCGGCATCGCGCCGCGGTCATCTACTGGCTGGGTAACGGCGTCGCCGACGGCGCCCAGGGTCCTGACATCTCCACTATTCCCGGCATCGCGCTGCGGCAAGTGGAGGTTCTGCGCGACGGCGCATCCGCACAGTACGGATCCGACGCTATCGCCGGTGTGCTCAACTTCCTGCTGAAGGACGATCGCGAAGGCTACGCGTTCGAGATTCAGACCGGTGAGTATCAGGACGGCGACGGCGGCGCCACCAAGGTGTCCGGCAACGTCGGCCTACCGCTGGGCGAGACCGGGTTCGCCAACCTCAGCTTCGAGTACGGCGAGACCGACCCGACGAGCCGAAGCGTACAGCGTGACGACGCGGCCGGGTTGATCGCTGCAGGCAACACCGCCGTCGCCAACCCGGCGCAGATCTGGGGTTCGCCGGAAATCGCGGATGACTTCAAGTTCTGGGGCAACTTTGGTTTCACCACCCAGAGTAACAAGCAGATCTATGCTCACACCAACTACGCCAGCAAGAGTGTCACCGGCGGATTCTATTTTCGCAATCCCAACACACGCAGCGCGGTGTTCAGTGGTGACGGTGGCCAAACCTTGCTGATCGGCGATCTGCTCGATGCGCAGGACGGAATCCTCGATGGGTCCGCCGGTTGTCCGGTGGTCAACATCGTCAACAACGTGCCCGATCCGACCGCACTGGGCCAGGTCCTGTCCAACCCGAATTGCTTCTCGTTCCAGGAACTCTTCCCGGGTGGTTTCACTCCACAATTCGGTGGCGACGTGGAAGACACCTCCCTCGTCTTCGGTGTCAAGGGAGCCTCCGACGGTGGCATCTTCTGGGACCTGAGCGGCTCCTACGGCACCAACGAGGTGGATTTCTTCATCACGAACACGGTGAATGCGTCCCTCGGACCCGATACGCCGACTACCTTCGACCCGGGTCTCTATAGACAAGAGGATCTGAGCTTCAACTTCGACGTCTCCTACGTTTTCAAGGACTTCGCCAATCTGGCAGGCGGTATCGAATGGCGCGAAGAGACCTTCGAGATCGGCCTCGGCCAGCTCGAGTCGTATCAGATCGGCGCCTTGGCAGAGCAAGGCTTCTCGGCCGCGTCGAACGGCTTCCCGGGTTTCGGCCCGATCGCAGCCGGTGAGTGGAGCCGCTCGAACTTCGCCCTCTACGGTGACCTCGAGCTCTTCGGCGACAACTGGGACATCGGTGCTGCAGTCCGTTTCGAAGACTTCGAAGACTTCGGCACCACGATCAACGGCAAGCTCTCGGGTCGCTACAAGTTCACCGACACCTTTGCCCTGCGCGGCAGCTTGTCGAGCGGTTTCCGCGCACCGACTCCGGGTCAGTCGAACGCATTCAACGTGTCGACGGAGTTCGACTTGGTGCAGATGGAGCTCGTGAACAACGGCACCATCCCCTCGAGCTCCCGCGTCGCCCAGCTACGCGGTGGTGAGCCGTTGGAGCCCGAGCGGTCGATCAACTACGCAATCGGCACGGTGTTCGACAATGGTCCGTTCAGCCTGACGGTGGATCTCTTCCGCATCGAGCTGAAGGACCGGCTGGCGGTAACGCAGAATTTCGAGCTGACGCCCGCCGAGGTGGAGCAGCTGCTGGCGGAAGGCGTCACCAGCGCCGGGAACCTACAGAACTTCCGCTTCTTCACCAACGATTTCGACACCGAGACCGACGGCATCGACGTTGTCGCTACCTTCGCTCCCTACAGCCTCGGCGGCAACACGACGTTCAGCGTCATCTTCAATCACACCGAGACCGACGTGACGAAATTCAACCCGGAGACCCTCGATCAGACGCGTATTCGCGAGCTGCAAGAGGCGCTGCCGGAAACGCGTTGGAACTTCGGCGTCAACCACAAAGTGGGCGAGAGCTGGAACTTCCTGGCCCGTCTCAGCTACTACGATGGCTGGTTCGATTCGGAGGACGGCGAGACCTACGGCGGCGAGTATCTGTTCGACGTCGAGGGCAGCTACACCTGGAACAAGCACATCACGTTCACGGTCGGTGGCCAGAACGTCTTCAACACCTACCCCGACGAGAATCCCAACGCCGCAGCTGGCGTGGGCAACCGCTATAGCCAATACACGCCGTTCGGTTTCAACGGCGGTTTCTGGTACGCGAAGATGGGTTTCCGCTTCTGATCTGACTCAGAGCGATACCAGCGAAGGGCGGAGAGGTCACCTGCTCCGCCCTTTTCGCGTCTTGGGGAGTCATTCCGACCCAGCTTCATGACCCCCATCCACGTCTGCTCCTCAGAGATCGACCCTGTAGGGGCTTCGGTGTATCGTTTTCGGATGAGACTCTCGCGGTCCTTGATCCGATGGACTATCGCACTGTTGTGTATGGCATGGCCGTCTTGGTGCCTGGCGGACGTCTCCGACAAGACGGTGGATGCCTTTCTGTCCGACGACTACGACGTTTGGAGCGCCGCGGCGAGCGAGCTGGCTGCTCAGGGGGACGAAGGTGTCGATTGGATTCTCGCGCAGAGGAACCGCGAGCACCTACCACTCGGTTTCTGGGCTCGTGCCCGCCAGGTTCTGAAGGTGTTACCCAGAGACGTTGCACTGCGACGGTTCCCCAGGCTATTGGAGCTCGACGAACCGGCCTTGGTCTCGGAAGTGGCGTGGGCATCCGCCGAGCTCCAGCTGGCGGAACTTCGTTTCGAGCTCGAAGCAGCGCTCCAGCGAGGGCAGCACTCGGCGGATGAGGAATTCGGCCTCTACTCGATCGCCGCAGCCCTCGACTCCTTGGTTCCGACCAAGGAGACATCCAAACGAATCCTGGCCGCCGCAAGGGTCCAGGCACCTCTCCGGCATGGCATCGACCCGAGCCTGTACCAGTTGGCTTACTCGCGAGCACCCAAAGCGTTCTCCACCGAGGAGAGGCTGGACTATCTACTCGAGGTGTCGCCCGCCGCCCAGGATCTCGACCGTGGACCCGGTATCTTCGAAATCGACCCCACCCAAGCCGAATCCCTTCACTCGGCCTTCGGCGCGGAGGATCTCCAGTTTCTGACCCAACATCGCGTTCAGGTGGTCGAACGTCTGGTCGACGATCTGGAGACCCGAGGTTCTCGCCTGGCAGCGGTTCTACTCGCATGGCTTGGCGAGGATCAGATCCTGCCTGAGCTACGGCGGCAGCTTCTGCTCGCCCAGGACACCTACGGCTGGGAGACTTCTACGCCGCTTCTCTTCTCCGAGCACAATCATCGCGGTTACCACGCCTTCAGCCGAGCCATCGAGACTTTGACAGGCCAGCCCTTGGAAAACGCCGTCGAGCTCGACCCGAGCGAAGTCGACACGCTGGCGGCCCGAAACGACGGGACGGCTCTCCTGTTGCTATATCGGCTGGCACCCGAGGTAGCGCGTTCGAGAGTATTCGAGCTCTTCCGCTACGCACGCTCCCACAGCTGTCTCGCGCAAGGAAACACGATCCGCAGGTACGACCTGCTACCTCCTGGAACGACGATCCGCGAAGCCCAAACTCTGCTAGGCCCGCCCGATCGGACCCGTGACGGCGCCATGCTCTACTGCTGCGGCGGTACCGAGTGGGCCGGCGACTTCCGGCTGCGCATCGCGAACGAGACCGTGGTGGCTTTCGAAAGCGAGTCGAACGACTCGGACGAAGCTCCACCCCGCTGGTGCCGGTAGCCGGTCGAACCGGCGACCAGTGCTCGGCATCGCTTCCGGAACCGCGCTGAAGTAACATCGGCGCGAGTTCCGCGAGCCCAGCACGGTACCTGCATTGCCACCGCTCCGTGTCCACTCGTCTGTTTGCCACGACCCTTCGCCCCAGCTCACCATCTCCCCAGGGAATACCGCTCGATGACCGATCGCGCCCAGTCGCCTTTCCTCCCGTCGCCGCTCGACCCCACCGACACCTTCGTCCGACGTCATCTCCCCACGGATGACGATATCGCCGCCATGCTCGAGGTGGTGGGAGTCGAAACGCTCGACGCTCTCGTGTCGCAGACTGTCCCCGACTCCATCCGCATGTCGGAGCCTCTGACCCTCGAAGGGCTCGACGACGAGCACCGATCACTCGGTGAACAGGAGTTGCTGGGCCGTCTGCAAGAAATCGCGCGCCGCAATCAGATCAAGACGTCGATGATCGGCATGGGCTACTACGGCTGTCACGTGCCAGGGGTGATCCAGCGCAACATCCTCGAGAATCCTGGTTGGTACACGCAGTACACCCCCTACCAGGCGGAGATCTCCCAGGGCAGGCTGGAGGCGCTGCTGAACTTCCAGACAATGGTCTCCGACCTGACGGGACTTCCGGTAGCCAACGCCTCCTTGCTCGACGAAGGTACGGCCGCCGCCGAGGCGATGCACATGGCCCACGCCGCTGCTCGTGGGAAACGCAACCGCTTCGTGGCCGCCGCCTCGTGCCACCCTCAAACCCTCGCCGTATTGAAGACCCGCGCCGACGGAGCCGGGATCGAGCTCGTGGTTGAGGATCCTCGCGATACCGACCTGGACGACGAGGCACTCTTCGGAATTCTCATCCAGTATCCCGACACCGAGGGCCGTATCGAAGACTGGCGGGAGCTCATCGTTTCGGCGCGCCAGCGAAAGGTCACGATCGCGATGGCGACCGACCTCCTGGCGCTCACGCTCCTGACGCCGCCGGGCGAGCTCGGCGCTCACGTCGCCATCGGTTCGGCCCAACGATTCGGTGTACCCCTTGGCTTCGGAGGTCCTCACGCGGCCTTCCTCTCTACCGAGGAAACATTCAAACGCCAGATCCCCGGACGCATCATCGGCGTGTCGAAAGACGCGCGGGGCGAGAGGGCGCTGCGCATGGCGATGCAGACCCGCGAGCAGCACATCCGGCGCGAGAAGGCCACGTCGAACATCTGTACAGCCCAGGTTCTCCTCGCCATCATGGCGGGTTGCTACGGCGTTTACCATGGCCCCGATGGATTGCGCGCCATCGCTCGCCGTGTGCATGCTCTGACTCGGACGCTGGCGTCTGGGCTGCGCCGTGCTGGACACGAGGTCGCTGGCGGCGACGCCGGCTTCTTCGATACCCTGGCGATCCGCCCGACAGGCGACGCTGAAGACGTGATCGCCCGTGCTCTCGAGGCGGGCTACAACCTGCGCCCGCTGCCGGATCATCGGATCGGCCTGTCCCTCGACGAGACCACCGAGGTACGGGACATCGTTCAGCTCCTGAGAGCGTTTGGCGGCGGCCCGGAAGCCAGCGAAGCCAGCGTTTTCGAACAGGCCGCACAGATCGAGTCCGACGGGCTGACACTGCCGGGTCCCCACGGCCGCAATTCCAGCTACATGGACCACGAGGTGTTCCACGCCTTCCACACGGAACACGAAATGCTGCGGTATCTGAAACGCCTGGAGTCGCGTGATCTGTCGCTGACCACGTCGATGATCCCCCTCGGCTCGTGCACCATGAAACTCAACGCGACGAGCGAGATGATCCCGGTAACCTGGCCGGAGTTCGGTCAGATCCATCCCTTCGCACCTGCCGATCAGACCGAGGGCTACCGCGAGCTGTTTCGCACCCTCGAAGCTTGGCTCGCCTCCATCACCGGATTCGATGCCGCCTCGCTCCAGCCCAACGCCGGTGCCCAAGGAGAATACGCGGGTCTGATGACCATCCGTGCGTTTCACCAGGCGAACAACGCCTTCGAGCGGGATGTTTGTCTGATCCCGATCTCGGCCCACGGCACCAATCCCGCGTCTGCAGTGATGGCCGGGATGAAGGTCGTGATCGTACAGTGCGACGAAAACGGCAACGTCGACGTGAACGACCTCCGGGCCAAGGCGGAGAAGTACTCGGAGAGAGTGGCTGCATTGATGGTGACCTATCCATCCACTCACGGCGTCTTCGAGACGAGGATCCGTGAGATCTGCGACATCGTTCACCAGCACGGCGGCCGTGTGTACCTCGACGGGGCCAACATGAATGCCCAGGTCGGGCTGTGTCGGCCAGGTGACTACGGCGCGGACGTTTGCCACCTGAACCTACACAAGACCTTCTGCATCCCCCACGGTGGAGGCGGCCCGGGCATGGGACCGATCTGCTGTACGGCCGAGCTGGCTCCCCACCTACCCGACCATCCGGTGGTCGACTTGGGTGCGCAGAAATCCATGGGTGCCGTATCCGCGGCGCCGTGGGGCAGCGCCTCGATTCTCCCAATCTCGTGGGTCTACATCGCACTCATGGGTCCGCGAGGCCTGACCAAGGCGTCGCAGGTAGCGATCCTGAACGCCAACTACATGGCGCGTCGCCTCGAGACTCACTACGACGTTCTCTATCGAGGTGAGAAAGGGCGCTCGGCTCACGAGTTCATCCTCGACCTGCGCCCGTTCAAGAAGAGTGCCGCCATCGAGGCGGAAGACGTTGCGAAGCGGCTCATGGACTACGGCTTTCACGCGCCGACCATGTCGTTTCCGGTGGCAGGTACGCTGATGATCGAGCCCACCGAGTCGGAATCGAAGGCCGAGCTCGACCGCTTCTGCGACGCCATGATCTCGATCCGACGCGAGATCGCCGACATCGAGAACGGTACGCTCGACGCGGAATCCAGTCCTCTGCGCAATGCCCCCCACACCGTCGATACTGTGACGGCCGAATCCTGGAATCGCTCCTACTCTCGCCACCAAGCTGCGTTTCCGGCGCCGTGGCAGGCGGAGTACAAGTTCTGGCCCTACGTCGCTCGGATCGACAACGCCTGGGGTGATCGCAACCTCATTTGCACTTGCCCTCCTCCCGAGACCTTCCAAGACGACGAGCCCTGATCCTCGGCCGGGATCGTTCGCCCGGAGCTCGCGGTACCATGGGTTGGTGCCTCAGAACCACCACCCGAAGGAGACTCGATGAGCGATGATCGCGAACATCCAGACATCCAGTTAGTGACGGTTTTCGAGACGTCGGATCCCGATATGGTGCCGATCGTCAAGTCGATCCTCGACGGCGCCGAGATCCCCTATTCCCTAGAAGGATCGTCGATCGTGGATCTGTTTCCTGCCCAACCCATGCAGCCGATCTTCACCGACCACAAAGGCGAGCTGAAGGTCGAAGTGCCTTCGGATCGAGCCGAAGAGGCCACTGCCCTCCTATCTCAGGACTTCGAGACCTATCAGATGGTGGAGGAAGGGGATTGAAGCCGCAATCGGCCGTTGACACGGCCTAACCCAGACCTCCAGTAGTCACGCCAACCCCCCAACAGGCCGTCTCGGCGCCGTTACTGTCCGCCCCCAGTAGGCCGGCCGTCTCGGCGGCGCTACTGTCCGCCTCCAGTAGGCCGGCCGTCTCGGCGGCGCTACTGTCCACCTCCAGTCATCTTCACTTGGCCTTCGAAAAACGCGCCGTCCGCGATGGCGAGGTTCTTCGTCGTCAGCTGACCGTTCACCTTGCAAGTCGCCCGCAGCTCGATCTTCTGCTCGGCCGTCACTTGGCCCTCGACCTCACCTTCGATGATGACGCTCCGGGCCGCCACTTCGCCTTTGACCTTGCCTCCTTCGCGCACGGAGAACTCGCCCTCGGTACCCGCGGTCCCTTCGATCTCACCCCAAACCTCGATAGGGGCCTTGCCGGTGATTTCACCTTCGATTCGGATACCTTTGCCGATCAGTGTGGTTTCCTCGGACATGGATTGAAGTCTCCCTGAGTGGCGGCCGATGCCTGGATTGAGAAGCGTGAGTAGATGTCGCGATCGAGAAGCGCTGCCGTGTCGCCGTGCTGTAAATTCGCACGGCGAGGGATCAGAACTCTAGCACGCGACCCCGCCGTCGCGCCGACCTACGAACGTGCTCCAGGAGCCATGGATGTCTCAGAATCAGGCCCGGACTTCGGCCGGAAGTGTCCACGTCGTCGACCACCCTCTGGTGCAGCACAAGCTGACCCAGATGAGGATGAAGGAGCGCACGACCCGCGGGTTTCGTGACCTGGTTCGCGAGGTCAGCTTGCTCTTGGCCTACGAAATCACCCGCGATATGCCGGTGACCTACCGTCGCATCGAAACACCGCTCCAAGAGATGGACGCACCCGTGATCGAAGGCAAGAAAGTGGTTCTGGTCGCGGTGATGCGCGCGGGCATGGGACTGCTCGACGGCATGCTCGACATCGTGCCGTCGGCACGGGTGGGACACATCGGTCTCTACCGCGACCACGAGACGCTGGAAGCCATCGAGTATTTCTGCAAGCTCCCAGAGAACCTGGCGGACCGAGAGGTCCTCATCCTCGACCCCATGTTGGCGACCGGCCATACCGCGGTGGCAGCCACGGACATGGTCAGGAAGCGCAGCCCCAGATCGATCAAATTCGCGTGTATCCTCGCCGCGCCCGAAGGACTCTCAGAGTTCCATACCCATCATCCTGGCGTGCCCGTCTACACCTGCGCCGTCGACGAGCGCCTCAATGACAAGGGATATATTCTGCCGGGCCTGGGCGACGCTGGCGACCGTATCTTCGGCACCAAGTAGCAGCAGCGCCGGGTGTCGGGTCGCTCTAGTCGACCAACAGAACCTCACACGGCGCGCCCGCTGTCGCCGGAGGTTGGTTCGGTCGGATGCGCAGCAAGGCGTTGCCCCTGCCATACGCGCCGGCGTCGTGGGAGCCGACAGGCGGTCTGGGCGTCGCATAGATCTTGCCATCCCGGAAATCGAGCGCCGCGGGCAGGAAGCGGTCGCGACCCTTGGAGCCCCGTAGATCGGCTGCCAGCTCGGCCGACAAAGAACCGTGCCATAGCTCATCGACGTGGCCGAGCAAGCGGCGCAATACGGGTCGAACAAAGAGCCAGTAGGTAACCATCACCGACGCAGGATTGCCCGGAAGACCGAAGATCCATGTCGGCCGTCTGGAACCCATGGCGTATGTCGCGACCAACAGTGGCTTGCCGGGTTGGATCGCCACCTTGTGAAACAACAGGGAGCAGCCCAACCGATCCAGAATCTCGCCGACGTAGTCGAAGTCACCCATCGAGACACCGCCGGTGAGCAGGAGCACGTCGTTGCCCAGCCCAGACCGGATGCGATCTTCCAGATCGCCATGCTCGTCGATGGCCGTACCGAGATGTCGGAACGTGAGACTCGGTACCAGGTTGCGTCCTGCGGCAAGGAGGAACGGACCGTTGGAGTCTCGAAGCTGGCCCGGGCCAGGTACCGTCTCTGGTGGCACGACTTCGTCGCCGGTAGTGACCGTGGCCACTGTCGGCGCCTGCACCACGTCCACTTCCGAAATGCCGTGGGACGCCAGGGTCGATATGGCACCAGACGTCAGAAGGCTCCCGGCGGCCATCAGTCGGTCACCGGTCCTCACCACCTCGCCTCGAAGTCGGATGTGCGCACCCGTTTCGACATCCTTCGATATCCGAACGGAATCCTGTGCGCCGGTATCGCGGGTTTGTTCGACGGGCACCACGCGATCCGTCCCGGGAGGAACGACGGCGCCGGTCATGATCTTCGCTGCCTCTCCCGGTGCCAGCTCGATGTCAACGGGTCGGCCCGCCGCCGCGGTACCGACGACAGGAGCCGCACCTTCGGCAAGGCCGCCCGACAGGGCGTAACCGTCCATGGCAGACACGTCGGCCATGGGAACGTCGACGGTCGCCCGCACCGAGGACGCCAGCACCCTCCCTACGGCTTCGGAGCGGTGTACCTTCTCGCTCCGTCCGAGACAATCCTCGCGGTCTGGCAAGCGCTCTTCGATCAGGTTCCAGGCAGCCTCGGGAGACAGCATTTCATTCCTTCTGGAGGTGTGGGGAGTCCATTGAAACAGTGAGCTCTACCGTTGCCGGTGCTATACTGTCGCGCTACGGCGGAGCACGATGCGTTCGGGATCCCGCCGGTTTCACGCCGATCCTATCGGCCGCGCGGCTCGGCCGAAACATCGTTGACCTCAAGCATTCTCGCCGTTGTTGCGATCCGATTCGGGCCGAGCCTTCGATGAGCACAAACCAATTCGAATACCAGGCCACTCTCGAAGAGACCTCGATCCCCGAGATGTTCTGGACGATCTATCGGCACAAGGTGCCGGGGCTGATCGAGCTCAGCCACGAGGGGATCGTCAAGCAGATCCACGTGCGCGAGGGAACGATCTTCCACGCCACGTCGACGGATCGCAGTGACCGGCTCGGAGCCCATCTCTATCGCAAGGGTCAGCTGACTCGCGACGAGCTGACCGAGACGATGAGGGAACGCGCCGCCACCGCCAAACGCCACGGGGCACTGCTGATCGAAAGCGGACTGCTGTCGCCGGAACAACTGTACGAGGCCATCCGTGGTCAGATGGAAGGGATCGTCTGGAGCGTCTTCTCCTGGCAGCAGGGCGACGTCTCGTTCAAGATCGGCGAGTTTCAGGATCCGGTGATGATCCGGATCCACCTGCCCGTCCGACAAACCATCGTTCGTGGCATCAAGAAAGTGCAGGATGCCAGACTGTTGGTGAACCGCCTGGGAAAGAAGACCACGGTCTTCCGTCCGACCTATGGCACGGAGGATCTGATCGAGATCGCACTCGATCAAGAAGAATACGAGCTATTGAGGTTGGTCGACGGCCAGCGGACCCTGGTCGACATCTGCACCGAAGGCCCTTATAGCGCCTCCGAAAACGCGCGCCTTCTCTATGCGTTCTACGTCCTCCACCTGATCGAGCGCGTCGATGCAGAGCGAACAGGCCAAGTCAAGATCAAGTTGGACAAGGGTGGAGGCTGAAGAGAGCACATGCCGATTTACGAGTACCAATGCCGCGCCTGTGGTCGCCGCTCCGAAGAATTCCAGAAGATGTCCGATCCACCGCTCACAGTATGTAGCGAGTGTGGTGGCGAGCTGAGGAAGCTGATCTCGGCGCCAGCCGTACAGTTCAAGGGCTCAGGCTGGTACGTCACGGACTACGCGGGCAACGGTGGCAAGGAGAAAGGTAACGGCGAGTCCGGGCCCTCCCCCGGGTCGGAAACCACCGCAGGTTCCGGGAACGGCCAGGACAAGAGCGCGGATGCCTCGGCAAGCAAGGCCGCTTCCAAGGACTCTGCCGGGACCGCCTCGTCGGATCGCTCCACGTCGACCAGCTCCTCCGCCGTCGACTGACGAGGTCGTGGGACGCAGGCTGCGTCACGGTCTGATCGCGCTGCTGCTGACCTGGACCGTGGTCCAAGGTCTGCGCGAACCCTGGAGGGCACTCCAATATCACCTCGCTGACCCATGGCCTGCCACAGCACCGGTGCTGTGGACTCCCCACACACACCACGTCGAGAATCTCTCACTGGAGCTGCAGCGGCTGCCGCTGGATGACCTGGGCACGATCGCCGTCGTCACCGACGCCTCCTTGGTAGGCGAGGCCTGGTATCAGTACCTCTGGCTCGCCTACCTCCTACCAGAGCACGACCTGATCTGGTCCCCGGACGGCGCGATGGACAACCTCGCCGAGGCTCGTCTCGTGCTCTCAGGACACATACCTCGGCTCGAGCTCTCGCCGTGAGACCAGAGCCCTGGTTTACAGCGGCCGCCACACTGTTGGCCCTGCACGTCTCGCTCTGGATGGCCAGCACGATCGGCATGTCGTGGAGCCGCCCTACCGTCCTGGCGCTCTGGCTCGCAGCGACTGTGGCCGTCGTTGCGCAGTTGGCGCGAGCCTGGTCGAAGCGGACTCACCTCGGGTCTTCGTGGATCTCCTTCCCGATGCTCGTACTGGGAATCGGGCTCGCGGGCTTCGGCGCCCTGGCGTTGGCCACCTGGCAGGGATGGAACGTTCATCCGGACTGGGCCTTCCATTGGGGTCCGAAGGCTCAACGCTTCGCGTTGGCCCAGGGAGTAGACATCGGCTTTCTGAGCCAGCCGTGGAACACCCACATCCATCCCGACTACCCGCTCCTGTTGCCCAATCTGACGGCGTCGCTGGCCCTGGCCATGGGCCAGTCGGTGACACCGCGTCTTGGCGGAGCCGTAACTTTGCTCTTTGCGGCCATCTGGTGGGCGGCGCTTCGGGCCCTAGCATTTCGAGTCGTCGAGCCCACGAACGAAAAAGGCCGCTGGATCGCGGAAGCGTCATGGCTGACGGCAGCGTGGAGCGTGACCATGTTCGGCACCGGCTTCCGGCAAGCGGCGGGTGCCGACCTTCCCTTCGCCTGTGCGATCACGTTGGGCGCGTTGGCGCTATCGGCCTCGCAGGAGGAGCTACGAGAAGGCTACCTCTGGGCCGACGCGAGAGTGGCCATAGCGGCAGGGCTCGCCTCACAGATCAAATTCGAGGGATCGGTCTTCGCCGCGATCTTGATCGTCCTGTGGTGTCTCCGTCGCCTTGCACCCCATCCCCGTGAGCGCGGAGCACGGCGGTTCCTCACCGCTGGTCTTCGTGCGGGGCTGCTGCCTGCCCTTCTCATCGGCCTCTGGGCATTCTGGAATCAACGGTACGGACTGTTCCAACCGAGCAATGCAGGTTCCCTCGACCTGGGCAGGCTACCCGTGGTGGCCCAAGGAATACTGCATGCCGCGTGGGAGCGAGCCTGGCATGGGCTTCCTCTCTGCGTGGCGGCTTTACCTTGGCTTTGCTTACGCCAAGACACCCGCTGGCCGGCGATTCTTCTCAGCGGCCAGCTTTTCGTCTACATCGGTGTCTACCTGACTACACCCGTGGATCTCGAGCTGCTGCTGCTCACCAGCGCCTCGCGACTCCTGTTCCATCTGGTGCCGACGCTGTTGGTTCTTCTGGTGGTGGCGCTGGGCCGCGGTGGCAAGGCTCAGCCCTTGGAGCTGGCCGCTGGCGCCACCGTGACGTCGTCCGGCGAACCCGTCAGGCCTACCTTCTTGGCGTAGTAGCGGAACGAGCGGAACGACATTCCCAGGAGCTCTGCTGCCTGAGTTTGAACTCCGCCACAGCGTTCCAAAGCCTGGGCCATCATCTGTTGGCGGATCTCGTCCAGATAGGCCTCCAGGTCGATTCCGTCCGCAGGCAGCCGTGCGGAGCCTCCCTGCGGTTCTGCAGCACCCGCGATCCGCGCGGGTAGATCGACCAGTCCGATCCGCTCGCGGGTCGACAGCGCCAGCGCCCGTTCCACGGTGTTCTCGAGTTCCCGCACGTTTCCAGGCCAGTCATAGTTTTCCAGGGCTTGCATGGCCTCGACGGAGATCTCGCGCCGGCCTTGGCCCATCTCGCCGGCAAAGTGGCTGAGGAAATGCTCCACGAGCAGCGGGATGTCCTCCCGCCTGTGACGCAGCGCCGGCAGGGCGATGGGAATGACGTTGATGCGGTAGTACAGGTCGTCCCGGAACGTACCCTCGTCGATGAGCTTTTCCAGATCTTGATTGGTAGCGGCGACGATGCGGGCGTCGAAAGGTTCCTCGATATGACCGCCTACCCGGCGGATCTTCTTGTCCTGCAGGGCTCGTAATAGCTTCACCTGCATGCTGGTGCTCATCTCGCCGATCTCGTCGAGCATCAGCGTACCCCCATCCGCCTCCTGAAAGAGACCCTTCTTTTCGCGATGTGCACCGGTGAATGCACCCTTCTCGTGTCCGAAGAGCTCACTTTCGAGCAGCTCTTCCGGCAAAGCACCGCAATTGATAGACAAGAACCGCTGCTCCTTGCGCGGGCCGGTGAAATGGATCGCCCGAGCGATCAACTCTTTCCCGGTTCCGCTCTCACCTCGCAGCAGTACAGTGGAGGTGGTCTGGGCAACCCGCTCGACCATCGAAAAGATCTCGCGCATTCGCGGGCTACGGCCGACGATGTTGCCGAACTGATATCGCTCCTCGAGCTCCCGCCGAAGGTATACGTTCTCGGTCTGCAAACCCGAGGCGTCGAGGGCGCTCCGCGCAACCAGCTTCAGCTCATCGACGTCGAAAGGCTTCGAGATGTAGTTGAACGCCCCGAGCTTCATGGCCTCGATCGCGGACTTGGTCGAGGTGTAGGCGGTCATCATGATCACCGCCGTCTCGGCAGACTCCTCCTTGATCTCCCGCAGCAGGTCGAGACCGTTGCCGTCCGGCATCAATATGTCGGAAAGCACCAGGTCGAAGCTCGAGCCGCTCAGCCGCTCTCGCGCTTCGCCTACCGAATTGGCCGACGTCACGTCATAGCCCTCTTCCTCGAACAACACCTTGAGAAACTCGAGCATGCTCTGTTCGTCATCTACCAAGAGCAGACGCTGACTCACCGGGTGAACTCCTCTGTAGTTGGATCGTCGGTTCGATGCCCGCGCCTTCCACCGCTCCCTGCCCGCCCCAGGAACGTCACCGTGGTCGTATCGGTCGGTTCGTCGTCGAAAGGATCGGGTTGCTCGGCGGAGCCGGAGTCGGAGGTCGAATCCGAGCCGAACGACTCCGTACCGGCAGCGCTCTCCGGCCCTTCTTCGATTCCGTCACGGGGCAGGATGACATGAATGGTCGTTCCCTGCCCAGGCTCGCTCTCGACCCGGATCTGGCCACCGTGCTCCTGCACGATGCGATAGCAAATCGCCATTCCCAACCCCAGACCACTGTCGAAGAAGCTCTTGAACGGTTGGAAGAGCTTGGCTTTCTCTTCTTCGCTCATGCCACGGCCGGTGTCCACGACCTCCAGGTGGTACTTCGTCTCCTGGAGGCGTCCCCGAACGGTCAGGGTTCCACCCTCGGGCATCGCCTGGATGGCGTTGCGCGCCAGATTCCAGTAGAGCTGCCCTATCTGGTCGATGTCGGCGACCACTTCTGCGGAGTCGGGCTCCAGATCGAGCTCGATTCGATGATCGTCTCGGATATCGGAGCTGTTGCGGAGCAAGGCAGTGTCTTCGACCAACAAGGCCGCGATGTCGAAGGTCTCCGGATGACGGTCTCTCGGCTTTGCGAACTGCAGGAAGCTCTTGACCGTACGATCTAATCGCTGGCTTTCCTTGATGGTGATCTCGAGCAGCTTGGCCTCCGCTGGGGAGGTATTGAGGCGGCGCGCCAGCATCTGAGTCGATCCGGAGATCGCCGCGAGGGGATTACCCACTTCGTGGGCCAAACCTGCCGCCATCTGGCCCAAGGCAGCCATCCGGTCCTGCAGTCGCACCCGCTCCTCCAGCTCTCGCCAGTCCGTGAGGTCTTGGAAAATGAGAATGTAGCCACGGTGGGTCCCGTCGCCCTCCCGAAGCGGGGACAAGGTAAACCCGATGTGAAGCACATCACCTGCCCGGTCGACCGTGGTTTCGGCTCGTAGCAGGCCGGCGCTACTCCTCTCCGCCAGACGATCCCACCCGGGTCTCGAAAACAGACCTGTTTCTGACACGTGCCCGCCGGCCGACTCACCTTCGGTCAAGCCCAGGATCCTCTCGCCGGAACGATTGACCGACAGGGTCGTTCCCTCCAAATCCGTCACCACCAGCCCGCTGGAGATGGACTGCACCACATCGCGGTGGAAGGTGCGGAGCGAGGCCAGACTCTCCGTTTGCTCCTGGAGCTCTCGCTCCAACTCCGGATTGCTGGCCAGATAGCCAGAATAGAACGCTACCGTGACGAAGCCGAACAGATGCACCAGAAGGTTGTAATACAGCGGTACGCTGGACACCGTCTCCAGCGGCGGCGGCTGCAACCATCTCGAGAGTACTTCGAAGAACGTCGACTCCGAGGCGATCCCTTCGGACCGGTCGATCGCAGGCGCGGACGAGAAGATGCCGTCGTCTCTCCAGAACGATCGAAAGTCGCCACTTTGATGTGCCACCAGAACGAGGGCATAGAGGATGTAAGCCCAGCCCGCAGTGATCCAAGGCGCGCGCCCACGGAGCATGAACGCGGCCACTGCAACCACTACAAAGTAGAGGATCGACAGGATGGCCGTAGAGCTACCGAACTTGTAGACCACCAGCGTGATCATCAACAGATCGCCCGCGAGCTGGACCGCCACATGGGTTCGCGAACGATCAGCCAACACCCGCAACAGACTCGCATAGACGAGTGTCAACAAGCACGTGGCGCCGATCAGAAACTGCACCATCAGGGTGGTCTCGGACGGCTGCGGCCGAAGGTCAACGGGATCGACCAGGCTCTGAGGAATCAGCCAGGTCAAGAAGCCCGGAAACCAAGACGGGATTCCCACCTCCCCCGGGTTGTAGAGGAGTATCCCGAAGACCACGCTGAGGATCACCATCAGGCGCGTGGCCATCAGCCACGTCAGCTTGCGGTTGAGATCCTCCATCTGCTCACTCTATCCCGCGACGCGAGACGAGATGGGAGGCTGCGAAGACGTTCGCCGGCTCAGATCATCTGCAGGATGGTGAACATCGGCAGGTACATCGCGATGACGATGGTTCCGATGATCACACCGAGGATGACGATCATGACCGGCTCCAACAACTTCATCAAGCCGTTGACCGCCGTATCCACTTCGTCCTCGTAGAAGTCGGCGATCTTCGACAACATGGTGTCCAGGGCACCGGTCTGCTCACCGACGCCGATCATCTGGCACACCATCGCCGGGAACACCTTGGTCTCGGACAGTGGTCCACTGATTGTCTTGCCTTCCTCGACAGCCGCGCGGACCTTCATGATGCCGTCTTCGATGATCGAATTGCCCGAAGTCTTGGCCGTGATCTCGAGACCTTCGAGGATCGCGACACCCGAAGCGGTGAGCGTGGCCAAGGTGCGGCAGAAGCGGGCGATGGCAATCTTGCGCAACAACATACCGAGTACCGGTATCCTCAACATGAACCGGTCGATGACCCGGGCTCCGGTGTAGGTCTTGTGGTATTGCTGCAATGCGACGAAGACTGTGATCAAGACGAAGAGCATCCAGCCGCCGTAGCTCTGCATCAGGTCGCTGGCGGCCACCACCTGCCGTGTCAGCCATGGAAGCTGTGCGCCCATGGACGCGAACATCTGAGCGAAGACTGGAATCACCTTGATCAGGATGATCGCAACCACGCCGATGGCGATGACGATGACCGCAATCGGGTACATCAGCGCACTCTTGACCTGGTTCTTCAGCTTCACTGTCTTTTCGATGTACGTCGACAGGCGCTGGAGAATGATGTCGAGGATACCGCCCGCTTCGCCCGCGGCGATCATGTTGACGTAAAGGTTGTCGAAGGCCGCCGGATGGCGGCTCATGGCATCAGCCAAGGACGTACCACTCTCCACGTCGGTCCGTACGCTGTCGATGATCTGCTTGAAGATTCTGTGATCTTCCTGGCCGCCGAGGATCTCCAGACATTGCACCAGCGGCAAACCGGCGTCGAGCATCACCGAGAACTGGCGTGTGAAGATCGACAGCTTCTTCGACGGCACGCCGCCACCGATCTTCGGCAGGAGCGGGATCCGTCGTTCTCTCTCCCGCAAATTGGTGACGGTGATGTTGCGCTTGCGCAGGACAGCCGCGGCTGCGTCGCGGGAATCGGCGGCGAGAACGCCCTCCTGCAGGGCCCCACTCGCGTCACGACCTTTGTAGACGAAATTCGGCATGGCTTGTCTCCTAGCTCTCTATCTCTCTTCGGATGCCGTCTATCTTCGGGCTGCCGACGGTGGACCACCCTGCGAAACGCCCGGGTTGAGCGACTGCGGGCCACGTTGAATCATGTCTTGGAGCTCATCTGGCATAGACGAACGGTTGATCGCTGCCTGCAAAGTGATCAGCCGGCGGAAGTAGAGATCCGCCAAGCTCTGGTTGAAGGTCTGCATGCCGTACTTCGACTGTCCGGTCTGCATCATGCCGTAGATCTGGTGAATCTTGTCCTCACGGATCAAGTTGCGGATACCGCTGTTGGGCACCAGGATCTCCATCGCCAACGCGCGCCCCTTGCCGTTCACCTTCGGAAGCAACGCCTGACACGCGATACCTTCGAGAACCAGAGACAGCTGTGCCCGAACCTGGGACTGCTGGTGGGCCGGAAACACGTCGATGATGCGGTTGATGGTCTGGGCGGCGGAATTGGTGTGCAACGTCGCGAAGGTCAAATGGCCGGTCTCGGCGATACGCAGGGCCGATTCGACGGTCTCGAGATCGCGCATCTCACCGATCAACACGACGTCGGGATCTTGGCGCAGTGCAGCGCGTAGCGCCGGCGCGAAGCCCTTCGTATCGGCGTGCAACTCCCGCTGATTCACCAGACAACTCTGGTGTTGGTGAATGTACTCGACGGGGTCCTCGATAGTGAGGATGTGCTCATTGCGCTCGCGGTTGATCTTGTCGATCATCGCCGCCAGCGTCGTGGACTTACCCGAGCCGGTCGGGCCCGTGACGAGAACAAGGCCTCGCGGTTTCTCGCAGATCTTCTCCAACACCTGGGGCAAACCCAGCTCGCGGAACGTGCGGATCTCATAGGGGATCGTTCGGAACACCGCCGCAACGGCGCCTCGCTGGTGAAAGATATTGCCCCGAAAACGAGCCAAACCCTTGATGCCGAAGGAGAAGTCGAGCTCCAGATCTTCTTCCAGCCGGTGCTTCTGAATGTCCGTCAGGATGGAATAAGCGATCTGTTTCGTGTCCGTCGGCGTCAGCGGCGGCATGTTGAGAGGACGGAGCTTGCCGTCGACACGAATCTGTGGCGGCGTGTTGGTGGTCACGTGAAGATCGGACCCACCCTGTTCCACCATCGTCTTGAGCAAGGCATTCAGAGTCGGAGGCAACGAACTCTCCTGCGCGGTGTCGCTCGGTCGTTTCGATTCCCTCGATGCCGTGGCTCGAAAGCCGCACCTCGAGTCGCAGACTAAATCTGCGTCAGCATATCGAAACCTTGCACGCCTGAAAAGCCCAGCGTTCCAGGGCACTTAGCCACATCCCTCAGGTCTGCTAGCCTTCGACCGCTCCGCGAAGCCCCGATCTCGTTCGAACCCACCCCTGATCCGTCATGAGCCCAACCCACAATCCCGATTTCGAAAGCCGCCTCGACCGATACGCCGAGATCCTCGTACGCCACGGCGTGGATCTCCGCGCGGGTCAGGAAGTCTTCCTCCACGCCGAGGTGGCTCACCGCGAGTTGGCGCTTCGCGTGGCCGAGGCGGCCTATGACGCCGGCGCCGGTCACGTAGATCTGCGGTTCGTCGATCCCCGCGCCATCGCGCAGATGATCCGCCGCAGTCAGCTGGAGCGCCTGGAGACGCAGCACACAGAGGAAACCGCCTGGCTGAACCGGGCACTGGTATCGCGTGCGGCACTAATCTCCCTACGGGGCGAAGAGGAACCCCGGCTGCTACCGGCGCTGGCGGAAAGCCACCCGGAGCGCCATGCCGTGTATTCCCGAGCGGCGAGCCTCAAAGGCAAGACGTTCTCGAATCACGGCATCAACCGTTCGCTCTGCCCTTGGGTGGTGGCGGCCGGAGCCACGCCGGGCTGGGCAGCGCGGGTCTTTCCGGACCTAGAAGGCGACACAGCGCTCGATCGGTTGTGGCGCTGCATCTTTCGCTTCACCGCTGCAGATCGCGACGATTCGGTCGACTACCTGGCCGCCAAAGACCGACGACTACACGGACGGCGAGCTCGGCTCGATGCCCTGGGCATTCGCGAACTCCATGTCAGGGGTCCGGGCACCGACCTGCGGGTCGGTCTGTCCGAGAAAGCACGATGGTTGGGCGGCTCGAAGGTGACCGCCGATGGTCGCAGTTTCAACGCCAACGTGCCGAGCGAGGAGAACTTCACGACGCCCGATCGCCGGCGCACCCGCGGATCCCTGGCCGCCACCATGCCGTTCCGTACCAAGAGCGGGGTCCTGGTGGAAGATCTGGTGATGCACTTCGAGGCGGGACGCATGACGCATTTCGAAGCGGGACGCGGCGCCGACGGCTTCGGTCGCTGGGTCGACACCGACGAAGGCGCCAGGTACCTCGGCGAGTTCGCGCTGGTCGGCAACGACTCTCCCATCGCCGAGAGCGGCCTGTTCTTCGAACACACTCTCTTCGACGAGAACGCGTGGGCGCACGCAGCGCTCGGACAGGCGTATTCCAGCGGGCTCCGCGGCGGCGAGGGCCTGAGCCAAGCCGAGCTCGATGCTTGTGGGGCCAATCAATCCGCCATTCACACCGACATCATGTTCGGTAGCCCCGAGGTCACCATCACGGCCACGGAATGCTCCCACGGATCGGCTACCGTGCTCATCGAACGCGGTGAATGGGCCGAGCCCTTCCGGGATCCCTCGCTCTAGCAGCCCGTGGCACCGCGGGCTGCTAGTTCGTCGAGCGCTTGCGCCCTTCCCGCCCGCCCGTATGTTGAATACGGTCGAGGGCTCGCTCGCCACCGTACTTCTCCGCGATCAGATCGTCGTAGCGATCTGAGGTCTCGGCCACAGCCGCGATAGCTCCCAGGAGGTTGGTGCGCTGCAGAGTGCGGCCGAAGAGTGCATGGGAGAAAAAGATGTCGCTGCCGACGATGGAGAAGGCGCCGAACGGTAGGTCGTGGTTCAGCTCGAGCAAACCGGTTCGGAGATCCTCGTCGACCTCTGCACCCTGCACGCAGTAGGACATGATGATGACACTGGACTCGTCGGGCCCGTAGGGCTCGATCGCGATCTCGAGCACCGTGGAGCCATATCGAACGTAGAAGTGGCCCTGGTCCTCGAGCGCGTCTTCGAACAGCTCGTCGAGATACTCGGCCACCCGTTCGTACGCCTCGCGGTGGCGCTCATGCTCAAAATCAGGAGTCTGGCTCATGGGATCCCCACAGTGTTCGGACGGAATCGGATTCGGAAGCGAAGGATAACAAGACCGAGCACCAGCCGGTGGCCAAACCTCGCTCGCTGTTCCGCGTACTACGCGAGGCGGCTCAGGCCGCAAAGGTGGAGTTGTGCCCAGCCCTCCGCAGCGTCGGGTCGTATCCGACAGATCCTCCGTAGCTGCCGGGCAAAACCAGACCGAGGAAACCCGATGAACCGTCTCGCGACCGTCTCGATCCTGTCCCTCGCCTCGCTGTTCCTAATGCCCCTTGCAGCGACCGCCGAAACCCAGGGTGCCACCAAGCTCCTGCGCTTTCCAGATCTACACGGCAACCAGGTGGTCTTCACCTACGCCGGCGACCTATGGTTGGCGAGCGACCAGGGCGGCACAGCACGACGTCTGACGAGCCATGCGGGCGTCGAGCTCTTTCCGAAGTTCTCTCCCGACGGACACCACGTCGCATTCACCGGCCAGTACGAAGGCGACGAACAGGTCTATGTGGTGCCCACGGCCGGTGGCGAACCCCGGCAGCTGACGTTCTACCCTGCGCTCGGACCCTTGCCACCTCGCTGGGGCTACGACCATCAGGTGATGGGATGGTCGGCCGACGGTGCCTCGGTTCTCTTCCGCAGCTTCCGCGACACCTGGGACATCGGTGAAGGTAGATTGCACTTGGTACCGATGCAGGGCGGCTTACCCACCGCCCTTCCCATGGTGAGCTCGGGGGCCGGTGCCCTCTCCCCCGACGGCCGCCAAGTCGTTTTCTCACCCCTCGGACGCGATTTCCGCCATTGGAAACGCTACGAGGGTGGCTGGGCGCAGAATCTCTACGTCTTCGATCTGGAGGCAGGCACGGCACGTCGAATCACCGATCATCCGCGGACCGAACGCGACCCCATGTGGATCGGCGACCGCATCTTCTTCTCGTCCGATCGGAGCGGCAAGCTGGAGCTCTACTCGGCGGACCCGAACGGTGGCGACCTACGTCGGCTGACCCACAACGAGACCTGGGACGTGCGCTGGCCTAGCGCCGACCATGCGGGACGCAGGATCGTCTACGAGCTGGCGGGCGAGCTTCACGTTCTCGAGTTGGCGACCGAAACGTCTCGCAAGCTGGACGTGGTGGTGCCCACCGACGCCCTGCCGCGGAGGCCGGTACGCAAGGACGTCAGCGACGACATCCAGGGCTTGGCCCTCGCGCCCGAAGGCCAGCGGGCCGTGATAGTGGCTCGTGGAGAGCTCTTCTCTGTGCCCAAGGAGCACGGGCCTACGCGCAATCTGACCCGCACCTCCGGGGTGTACGAACAGAGCCCGGCGTGGTCGCCGGACGGCGGCTACCTCGCCTATGTGTCCGACCAGACGGGCGAGCAAGAGATCTGGCTTCGCGAAGATGCCGGGCGCGGCGAAGCACGTCAGCTGACCCGCGACAGCCAGGGCCGAATCTCCGGCCTGTCCTGGTCGCCGGACAGCCGCTGGATCGCCTATCGCGACGCAACTGCCACCCTCTTCGTGGTCGCGGCGGCAACGGGCGAGGTGTCCGAGGTCGCAGACGACCGCAGCAAATTCGGACTCGAGTACAGCTGGTCGCCTGACTCGCGCCACCTGGCCCTGACCCTCGCCGACGGCAACGACCAGACTTCGCTCCACCTATGGGACCGCGAGACCGGTGAGCTACGTCGTGTGACCTCCGACCTATGGAACGAGTACTCACCGACCTTCGGCTCCGACGGGGACTACCTCTATTTCGTCTCCGACCGCATGTTCCAGCCTCAAATCGGTTCGTTGGAGTGGAACTACGTCGTCGACCGCGAGACGTTCGTCTACGCCATGGCTCTACGAGACGACGTCGCTCACCCGTTCCCACCGCGAAGCGACGAGGTCGAGGCCTCGACCCAAGACGCGGACGCAACAGATTCCGAGAAGGACGGGAACGACGAAAAGGGCGACGAAGAACCGAAACAGAACGAGGACAGCGAATCAGACGGTGACGCGGTCGAGATCCACTACCAAGGCCTGTCCGAGCGTGTGGTTCGCGTGCCCATGGAGGCCGACAACTACTTCGGCATCGTCGCCGCCCAGGGGAAGCTCCTGGCCTTCCGCGGTGGTGCCTTCTACTACGGCCGCGGATCCGACGTGGCACCTGAGATCGTCGCCTTCGACTTGGAGAAGCGGGAATCGTCCAGTCTGGCTTCAGGGATCTCCGGCGCCGATCTGTCGCCCGACGGCACCAAGCTACTGGTTCGCCAAGGTCCGAAAATGACGGTCTGGGACATCTCGTCCGGCAAGGAGGAAGCCACGCTGTCGACCAGCGGCCTGGTGACCACGGTCGTGCCCGAGGAGGAGTGGGCACAGATGTTCGACGACGCTTGGCGCTATTTCCGCGACTTCTTCTACGTTCCGAACCTGCACGGCTACGACTGGCCGGCGCTGCGTGAACAGTACGAGCCACTCCTCGCGCACGTCGGTCATCGGTCGGACCTCAATTATCTGATCAGCGAGATGATCGCCGAGCTCAGTGTGTCGCATGCCTACGTCGTGGGTGGCGACATCCCGCTGCCCGACCGGCCCCGAGGCGCGTTGCTCGGAGCCCGCTTCGAGGCAGGTGACGATGACCGTCTGAGAATCGCCCGCATCTTCCGGGGAGACAACGCCGAAGACAACTATCGCTCGCCGCTCACCGAGGTCGGGGTGGACGTGTCGGAGGGCGACTATCTGCTCGCCATCGACGGCGAAGAGCTGACCGCAGATGACAACCCCTGGCGCATCTTGCGATACGCCGATCGTGCCTTCGTCGAGCTGACCGTGAATGACCGACCCACCCTGGAAGGCTCTCGCGACGTGGTCGTCCGGGGTATTCGCAGTGAGGACGATCTGATCTACCTCGAATGGATCGAGGCCAACCGGAAGCGGGTCGAGGAAGCCAGCAACGGACGAGCCGGATACATCCACATTCCGGACATGGGCGGCTCCGGCATCCGCGAGTGGATCAAGTGGTACTACGGCCAGCGGTACAAAGAAGGGCTGGTCATCGATGTCCGCAACAACGGCGGCGGCAACGTCTCGCCCATGATCATCGATCGCTTGCGAGATGATATTCGGATGATCGACTGGGAGCGTCACCGCGATGGTGCAGAACCGATCCCGACCTCTGCGCGCCTCGGTCACCTGGTGGCGTTGCTCGACGAAGACACGGCCTCGGACGGGGATCAGTTCGCGTGGCAATTCAGGGATTATGAACTCGGCCCCCTCATCGGCAAGCGTTCCTGGGGCGGCGTCGTGGGAATCTATGGTAGCTATGACCTGATCGATGGCGGAGGCGTCAGCGTGCCCGAGTCGGGCTCCGGCGGCCGCGACGGCCAATGGATCATCGAAGGCTGGGGCGTGGAGCCCGACATCGAGATCGACAACGACCCTGCCGGCCTGGTCCAAGGCATCGACGCGCAGCTGGAAAAGGCCATCGAAGTGCTGATGGAAACGATCGAACGAGATCCTCGAACGCTGCCACGGCGCCCCGCGCCACCGATAAAGACTCCCTAACTCATCCGAATCCCAACCCGATCCGAAGGACCCGACATGAAGAAGAAGCTCTGTTTCCTCTCCTCCCTTCTGACCCTGCTACTGGTTGCAGGTACAGCCTCACAAGTCGCTGCGGCCGACGTCGAAACCGTCGAACGTGGAAATCTGCGCATCCAAGGGATCCCCGAGATCCCCCAAGACTTGACCGAACGCCTCCAGCAGTTCCAGAACACGCGCGCCGCCTCGCTCCAGGGCTGGATGCCCGACGGTAAGGGCCTGCTGATCTCGACCCGTTTCGGCGAGACGAGTCAGCTGCACGTCGTCGAGATGCCGGGCGGCGCCCGCCGTCAGATCACGTTCTTCGACGAGCCGGTGGGCGGCGCCGCGGTGGGCCCTGATGCGAAGCGCAACTCGCTGCTGTTCTCGCGCGATGTCGGCGGCTCGGAGTTCTTCCAGATCTTCCATTTCGATCTCGCGACCGGCCAGGCTCAGATGCTCACCGACGGCTCATCTCGCAACGGCGGCCAGCTCTGGTCGAAGACCGGCGATCGATTCGCCTACTTCACCACCAAGCGCAACGGTCGCGATTGGGACATCCACGTGATGGACGTCGCAAAGGGTACGTCGAGCGCGGCCCTCGAGAAAGAAGGCGTTTGGTTCCCGACCGACTGGTCGCCGGACGACGAACGCCTGCTGGTGGGCCGATACATCTCGGCGAACGAATCCTATCCCTATCTGCTCGACGTGGCCAGCGGCGAGCTGACGTCTCTGCACCAGAGCGACGAGAAGGTCGCCTACGGCGGCGCGCTGTTCGACGCCAGCGGTGATTCGATCTACTACGTCTCCGACGAAAGCAGTGAGTTCAAGCGGCTGCGGCGGCGCAATCTCGAGACCGGCGAGACAGTGATCCTCACCGCCGACATCGACTGGGACGTCGAAGGATTGGAGCTTTCGGACGACGGCAAGCGCCTGGCGTTCACGGTGAACGAGGAGGGCTTCAGCCGCCTCTACGTCATGGACACCACGAGTGACACACGGCTCTCGATTCCCGACCTGCCTCTCGGTGCCGTCTTCGGTCTGGAGTTCGGCCCGACCGGGCAGCTCGGCTTGACACTGAACACGCCGACTTCGGTGAGCGATGTCTACGTGCTCGACCTGGGCGCGGGCGAGGTCAGCCGCTGGACCTACAGCGAGGTCGGCGGCCTGGACACCGAGTCACTCGTCGAGCCGCGGCTGATCCGGTATCCGACGTTCGACGAGGTCGACGGTAGCCCTCGTACCATTCCGGCCTTCGTCTACCAGCCCGAGGGAGAGGGTCCGTTTCCTGTCATCCTGGACATCCACGGTGGACCCGAGGGTCAAGAGCGGCCCACGTTCAACAGCGGCACGCAGTTCCTCGCGAGCGAGTTGGGTGTCGCCGTGATCGCACCCAACGTGCGTGGCTCCAGCGGCTACGGCAAGAGCTACCTGAAGCTCGACAATGGCTATTTGCGCGAAGACTCGGTGAAAGACATCGGTGCGTTGCTCGACTGGATCGCCACCCAGCCGAAGTTGGACGAGAAGCGCGTCGCGGTCTACGGTGGCTCCTATGGCGGCTATATGGTTCTCGCCTCGCTCGTACACTACGACGATCGGCTGCGCGCCGGTGTCGACATCGTGGGCATCTCGAACTTCGTCACGTTCCTGAAGAACACCCAGGATTACCGTCGCGACCTGCGGCGCGCAGAATACGGCGACGAGCGCGACCCGAAGATGAACGAGTTCCTCACCAGGATCTCGCCCACCACGCGAGCTGCCGAGATCACCACGCCTCTGTTCGTCATCCAAGGCCAGAACGACCCGCGCGTGCCAGCCTCCGAGAGCGAGCAGATGGTAGACGTCATCCGCAGTAACGGTGGCGACGTCTGGTACCTGCTGGCACTGGATGAAGGCCACGGCTTCCGCAAGAAGAGCAACCGCGACTACATGATGGAGTCGGCGGCGCTCTTTCTCCAAACCCACTTGCTCGGGGAGTAGCCTGCCGCCACGATTGGCGAGGCGTCGACGATCCCCACACACGGGTCTCGTCGTCGGCGCCTCCTACAGGTGCTCGCGTTCGCTCACCAGCGGGGCGAGTCCTTCAAGAACCTCGTGAATCGCAATCGCATGATCCGCGCAAGCCTGACTTCCCTGGCACAGCCACGTCGGGGCGCAAGGTACGGTCTGGAGCCTGCATCGATGGGAGATGCCACCAACCGTGTCGATCTCGTAGAGGCGCTAACCCTGGCGGATCACTTGGAAGATCAGGATCTGATTCGCAAGCTCGAGCAGCGCAAGTGAATCCACTTCTGTAGGCAAGCTCCGCCAGGCGACTCTTGTGCGAGAGGAAAAAGACGGGCGACCCGGACCCGCGAGAACCGCCCCGGGTCGCCCTGCTCAGAAGTACATCTGTGAACCAAGGTGACGTGAGTCTGGCTCGTCAGCCGAAGATGTCGAGAGTCCTACCGAAGAGCCGCGCCGGTACGGTAACCCGGACATCGGCGTCGTCGCTCTCGACCAGGATCTCGAAATTACGCCCTTCCTTGGCGATGCGCACCCGCTCCCTCCGGCTCTCGACCTGCACGAGGGTCGCAGATGGCAAGTCCTCCACCACCTCTGCCAGATCTCGCAACATCGGCAGGTAGGGCTCGATCTCGCGACGGGCTTGCTCCAACTCGTACTCGGGCATCAGCCTCGGCACGGTGGCGACCGCGACGTCGAACAGGAGAGCAGGAACGGGAATCCAAAGATCGACGCCATCCGGGCCTGATTCGGCCACCCGAACCGTGGCCACCCCCGTCGCGGCGACCGTGGCTCCCAGGGCGATGATCGGCGCCATCAAGAGAATCAGCCCGATCACGAAGAAGCGCATGAGAGGAGACGTGCGACGAGCAGGACGCGAGTCGCGCGGTCGGGCAGTGGGGGTCATGGCATGCCTCGATTCTTGGTGGCGATTTCTGTTTCAGAGCGATGGCCGGCTCAGTCGCCGTGCGCTTCCGGATTGTCATCGATCCAAATCCGAACGCGATCGTCGCCATCGCGGACCGTCATCAATTGGCCGGGGGCATGATCCACCAGAGCATCGAGCGCAGCGGCGAAGTCGAAGCGACCTTCGGGACCCGAGAGCAGGGCATCGATGACCTCGGCCGGCATCTGCATGTTGATCTCGGTTCCGTACTCGCTACGTTCCAGCGTACGGATGACGATCATGTCGCCTTCCTTGCGGACAGCGATGTTCTCGTCGCGGGTCTCGACGGTGACGAAGGTCATTTCCGGGGCTCTGCGTACCTCGTCCCAGAAGGTGCGTAGCTCGTGCCAGTCGAGATCGACATCGTCGAATTCGAGCTCGATATCCGCATGGACATCGTTGGGGATCATGTTGACCGCAGCTCTCATCAGACTTACGGGCAGATTGACGCTGACACGATCGCCGTTGCGCCCTTCTTCGACCTGGATGTGGATCCACGGATCCGCGCCGACCGAACCGGCAAAAAACAGCAGCGCGGCGACACAGAAAAGGAGCGCGAGACGCGAGCGGAGCGGGTCGCGGCGGTGGTCCTGACGGTGGCGATCGTGGGCTGTGAGGTTCATGTTGTGACTCCGGTCGAGTGAAGATTTCGAGACTTGGGTCGGGAGAAGAATGCGGAGCGGAAATGCCGTTCGAACGAGGGGAAGTGGCACTTTCTCCGCGTTCATCTACCCAACGGGTGCCGTCGGAGATTTGTTACACTTGGTTCTTGTCGCTATCCAGACTTTCTTGGCTCGGGCTCTTGGTTGTGCTGTTCTCCGGCACGAGTCCAGCATCCGCCACGCCCAACTCCTCCGAGGACGAAATCCTCGTTCTCGATGGCCCTTGGCGTTTCCGTACTGGCGACGACCGCAGCTTCGCAGAGCCGGACTGGGACGATTCCCAATGGCCGGATCTCGAGGTTCCCGGAGCCTGGGGGGATCTCGGCCATCCGTTCATCCACTATGGGTGGTACCGCAAGACGATCCAGGTTCCACCCCACCTTCTGGGGTCGGGGGAGCCCTTCGGAGTTCGGCTACGGCAGGTCTTTACCGCATGGCGAGTCTATGCAGGTGGTCAGGAGCTCGGCGGCGGCGGCGCTCTGCCGCCCGATGCGTCCATCGCCTACGACAAGCATCTGATCGTCGCAATACCACCCACCGCGATCTCAGACGACGGCGAGGTAACCCTAGCGATCCAGGTCTATCGAGACCCGGCCGCCGGTACCCGTCTCGGAGGCCTCACACGGGCACCCGAGCTAGGCCTCTATGGAGCCCTGTTGCGCGACGAGTTTCGCGACCAGATCACTGCCCTGGTACTCGCCGCCGTCTTCGTAGCGCTCGGCTTCTACCAGCTGGTGGTGTTCCGGCGCCGTTCTCAACGTCGCGATCACCTCGCCTTCGCAGCCTTCACCTTCTGCCAGGCAGCCTTCGTCTTTCTCACCAGCCAGTGGCGTTTCGAGCTCCCCTTCGACTTCGAGCAACTCAAGCAGGCCGAGTACGTGGCCCGTTTTCTCCTGCCGGCACTGGCACTTCAGTTCCTGTGGCCGTTTCTCGGACTCACCTGGGGACTTTGGGTGCGTCTCTATCAGCTGAGCCACGCCGTCTTCGCAGTCGCCGCGCTGTTGACTCCAGGTCTGGCGTTCGAGCTTGCGGTCGTACGCGGTTGGGAGTTGTGGACGTTGCCACTGCTGCTCTTGGTGCCGATCTTGATCCTCCGCGGCGCTCTGCGAGGCGACCGCCAGGCCAAGATGATGCTCTTCGGAGGCACGGTGGCAGCGGTGACCTTTCTTCACGACATCGCCGTCGGACGGGGCTTGTGGCAGGCTCCGTCCCTTTCCCATTGGGGTTTCCTCGCCCTGGTGCTGTCCATGGCCGTCGCACTGTCCGATCGATTCACTCGACTTTTTGCCGAGCTCGACACGCTACGCCAGGAGCTGGAGGTTCGAGTCCGCGAACGCACGCAAGAGCTGGCCGCGGCGCGCGACGCGGCCGAAGCGGCGAACCGTGCCAAGGGTGAGTTCTTGGCCAACGTGAGCCACGAAATCCGCACCCCGATGACCGCCATCCTCGGAATGACCGAGCTGCTTCTCAGCCGCAGCGTAGACCGCTCCAAGCTCGATACCGAACACTGGGCGAAGACCGTCCACTCGGCGGCGGTGTCGTTGCTCGACATCGTCGACGACGTGTTGGATTTCTCGAAAATCGAGGCCGGCAAGCTAGAGCTGCACCCCGACGAGTTCGAGCCGGCGGCCCTGGCCCACGACGTGGCCGATCTCCTGACTCCCCGGGCCGAGGACAAGGGACTGCAGCTCGAGTTGCGATTGGACCCCGGCCTCCCCTCCGCCGTTCGTGCAGATCCGGCGCGCCTTCGCCAGGTTCTGATCAACCTGGTAGCCAACGCGATCAAGTTCACGTCCCGAGGCAGTGTCTGTCTGGAGGTCTTGCCGACCCGCGAGAAGAGCAAGGAACGGGTCCTCTGGCTGCGCTTCGCGGTGCGTGACAGCGGCATGGGAGTCGACCGCGAGGCCATCCCCGCGCTCTTCGAAGCGTTCTACCGTGCCGACCCGGCTCAGAAGTTCGAGGGTGCGGGGCTCGGCCTGGCCATCAGCCGCAAGCTGGTGGAGCTTCTAGGTGGCCACATCGGCGCCGACAGCGAGGTGGGTGCCGGATCGACGTTCTGGTTCGAGGTGCCGGTGGAGGGAATCGAGCTCGAGGACGGGTCAGGTCCGCCGTCGTCGTCAGCCGTTCCCACCGGACGGCCCAAGAGCTCCCGTATCTTGATCGCCGACGACGACCCGGTGAACCGTCTCGTGATCAGCGGCCAGGTGGAAGGACTCGGTCACGAAGTGCGTGTGGTCGCGGGGGGGGAAGCCGCGCTGGAGGCAGTGAAGAACGGTGACGTGGATCTCCTGCTGCTCGACTGTCGCATGCCGGATATCGAAGGATACGACGTAGCGCGCCTCATCCGCCGACAGGAAGCCTCGGCGGCCGGTCCCCGACTGCCGATCATCGCGGTGACAGCCCACGCCCTGGTCGGCGAACGAGAAAAGTGCCTCGAGGCGGGAATGGACGACTTCCTGTCCAAACCGTTCCGTCTCGAGGAGCTGGCCGAAAAACTGGAACAGTGGCTACCGACCGAGGCACCCACCCAGGACTAG
>JALCBJ010000220.1 GCA_028066595.1 Thermoanaerobaculia bacterium | reverse complement strand
CTCAGGACCTCGAAGACCCCAACAAGCGGACGGGAACCTTCGAAAAGCGCCCTAGAGGCGATGGTAGTCCGGCCTCCACGTTCCGATGCGCTTCTTGATCTCACCTTCTGAGAGCTTCTCGTCGATCGCTTCGCGCACCCGATCCGCCAGCTCGGCATCGTCGGCAAATCGCAGAGCGACGTATTGGCGGCGGCGAATCTCCGGCACCCTGGCCTTGAGTTCGTCTGGTAGCAGCCGCTCCATGCGTAGCTGTTCTTCCAAACGGATCACGCGGTCCTGGGCCTGCAGCGCAAAGATCCGCGCATAGATCAGCATGCCGATGAAGGTCAGAGCCATCAGCACCCCCATCACCGACTCGGCGCTGAAACTCTGAATCAGGCGCCAGCCCTGCCAGCCGAGATAGATCACGAGGACGCCGGTCAAAGCGAAGTGGTACAGCGGTACGAACTTGCGGTGGTTTGCCAACGACTGCGGCTTCTTCTCGCCCATATGGACCTCCTGCTTCGGTTTGTTCGCTACCCGACTGACTGATCTGGTATCGACATTCTAATCCGCGGTTCGGCAGGCTTTCCCGGAGATCGGGCGCGATCGCCCCACGGCAGCGCAGAACACCGATCGCATCCGCGATGGCATACCATCGCGAGATGCCAAGACACCCGTTCGTCTCCCCGACCCTCGATGGCGTCGGCAGCTCGGTTTACAGCAAGCTGGCGGAACGTGTCCGCAACTTCGAAGGCGAGGTCTTTCCGCTCCAAACCCGACCGGACGCGTGATCCCTCGCGATCAGCTCGAGGCGTTGGTGGATTGGGCTCGCCGCTCGGATCTTTGGATCCTCTCCGACGAGGTCTACGAAGACTACGTGTATCAGGGCAAGCACGTATATCTAAGTCCCTCGCACCAGAACGTACCCTGTCGTTCCACTCCTTCTCCAAGGCCTACGGCATGGCGGGCAACCGTTGCGGTTACGTCGTCGCGAGCGAAGACCTGATTCAGGCGATGACGAAAGTCGCCACGCACACCTTCTACTCCACGCCGACCGCTGCACAGATTGCAGCGCTCCACGCCCTCGGTCCGGCAGGTGACCGGTGGGTCCGCGAAGCTTCCAGTCGATACCGTTCACTCGGCGATACCGCGGCCGAGTTGCTCCAGGAGAATCGCCCCGAGGGCGGCACGTTCTTGTTTCTCGACCTAGCCGACTACCTGAACGAGCGAAAGGAACCGCTGGAACGACTCCTGGAGCGATGCGCTGACCAGGGGCTGTTGCTGGCGCCGGGACCCAGCTTTGGTCCTTATCCCGACCACGCTCGCCTTTGCTTCACGGCCGCAGATCCGTCGGTGACCCTTCGGGGCATCGAAACGCTGGCAGCCATTCTGGGACGCGCCTGACGAAGCGCCCACTCATTCGACATCGTCGCCTGGCTATCCGGGTCAAAAGCACGCCCAGGAGATCCCGGTGGAGCTCCGAACCGAGGCCCGTGATCAGCTGTCGATGCGCAGGGCACTCTCCAATCGTTCCAGACGTCCGGATCGCTGATCCCACGCATCCGGCACGCTCTTCCGAGCACGCTTCAGCATGCGGCGGGCCAGTCGATCGTCACCGTTGGCCATCGCCAACTGCCCCAAGGCGGCGAACACCTCTGGGTCGTTGTCGTTGAGCTGCACGGCGCGGCGGTAGAAGCGTTCGGCGTCGGCCGGACGTCCGTTGGCGAGACTGATGTCGCCCAGGGAGAGAAAGGTGTAGGGATTGCGCGTCGGTGTCTTGGCCAAGGCCTGCTCATAGGCGATGGCTTCGACGATGCGGCCTTCGTTGCGCAGCAAAGATGCCAGGTTCTGGTAGGCGGAATCCAACGACGGATCGCGTTCCAGCGCACGCTTGTATGCCATCTCGGCATCTTCGACCTGGCCACCCCGACGCAACGCCACTCCGAAGTTCACCCAGGCGCTGGCCAGACCCGGATCGATCCCCACGGCGGTCCGTAGCCATCTCACCGCTTCGTCCTGCTTGCCCACCTGCAAGGCCTCTGCACCCTTGTTCGAGTGGAACATGGCGATCGCGGTGAGGTCCGAGATCTTGCGTACGAAGCGTGGATCGTCCTCTGGCTCTTGCGAAAAGTCGAAGATCTTGCGCTGGCCGCCGTCGCCGAATCCGACCGCTACGTGGTCCGAGACCACCACCAGGTTTCCTTGACGGCGGAAACTCTCTACGTTGTCGACCGCCAGGAAGTGGACCGACACCCCTACCTCGCGCGCCATTCCGACGAAGAGATAGGTGAATGCGAGGCAATTCGCCTTGCGCTCACGGAACACCTCTACCGCAGTACCCGTATAGCCCCACGAGTATTCGAGAGACATCTGGTCCTTGTCGAGCAGCTGGTCGCGCAGTCGCGCGAGCTTCTCGATGTCCTTCACACCCCTCGGCGCCGAGGTCCGAGCCCAATCGCGCATCTCCGGACTCAGCCCATAGGGCAGCACCACATCTTCCGTGTCGACGCCCCGGGCCTCGAGCGTGTTGACGATCTCGGTGGGCGTCATGTAGCCGAGATCCGCTGTACCACAAGCTGAAATGACTAACGCCATGGACATTAGCCACAACCAACCGGCTGGCCTGTTGCGGAGAACTACAGAATAGTACCCAGACCCGGTCGCGGGCCGGACTGTCGGAAGTTGGATTGGATCTGACATCATCTGAGCTCGCGTCGTTTTACGTCCTATCTTAGGTTACGCCGAAATCGGCCCCGTGGTTCGGCGACTCGGCACCGAACCCAGGCCGTTCTGCCAAGTCGTCGGCCTACGATCTGCCTGCCGGTCTCGGTCGCGACCGCGCGGCACACACAGCGGACCGAATACCCAATCCATCCCGCCTAGAGGCAGATCGGACCTTCTACATCAGCCTCTATCGGTGTTTTCGGCCCAACC
>JALCBJ010000069.1:12862-36167 GCA_028066595.1 Thermoanaerobaculia bacterium | reverse complement strand
AGATCATCGCCATCGCCGACAAGGCCCAGCGGCGCCTATACCGACGCTTCCACCGACTCGTCCTGGCGAATGGCAAACCCACGCAGAAGGCGGTCGTCGCCGTGGCCCGCGAGCTCGCAGGATTCCTCTGGGCCGCTCTCCATCAATACCCAGCGCAGCGGGAGCTGCAGGCAGCCTGACGTGATCCATTCCCTTTCCACCGGAGCGGCCATCTTCTAGAGGCCGGAGGGCGAAGAGTTCGATCTCGCACAGAGATGCTCCACAAGCGCAAGTTTTTTGGTCTCAACAGTTAATGAGTCTCGCAGCGAATGGCTGCGGCAAACGATCCTGATGTATGGCTGTCGTCTAGAACTCGCGGTCCAGAGGTCGCGGGCTGTGAGCTCCCCGTTGGCTCGCCGCGGTGTCTTTGTCGATTGCGCAAGCGGTTGAGACTGGCTACACTGCCGCCCAACGAGGCGGACGCGCAACCGTATTGAGAGGCAGCCCAGATCCGCTCTCGTCACGCGACGATCCAGGGCGACTAGCACCGACCCCGTTGGTTTCCCCGACGGAACCACTCGATGAATCGACGACTAGTTATGACTCGGAATGCCGCCTGTGTCCCGGCCGTCCGCTTCTGCAAACTGGTGGCAGTTTGGTGCGCTGTCTGGTCGCTCCCGGCGGGGGCCTCCCTCGCCCAAGACCCTCAGAACCAAGCGGGCCAAGAACGCCAGGTCCCGTCCGCTTTCGCGTATAGCGGCGTGTTGACCGTAGACGGTGCCACCGTGGAGACAGGCGGCGTCGCGGTGCCCTTCGATCTCGAGTTTCGGATCTTCGACCACCCAGACGCAAGCCAGGCTCGGCAGGTCGGCCCGTTGGTAGCACTCGACGGGCTGCCCGTGGTGGACGGACTCGTCCAGACACAGCTCGATTTCGGCGCGGAGATTTTCCAGCTGCCGCGGCGTTATTTGGAGATCCGTTTTCGTCGCGTTGGCGAAGACGTTGGCCGCAGCGAATGGCAAGTGATGCGATCCCAGCTTCAGATCTCCGCCGTGGCCGCCGAGCAAGAGATGCTGGCGCCGCCCGAGTCGGATGCCGACCTCCTCCGGCGCCTGGAGATCGCCCGCATCGTCATCTCGGACCGCCAAGAGCCTGGCAAGCCGCACTTCTTGGTCGATGAACAGAGCTTCCGGCGTGCCTATGGAGTGGCTTCGCCGGTCACGGCCACCGACGTAGCGAGCGTCGCCATGGTCGCGGCCAGCGAGCTGCGCCGTCAGGCGATCCGTAGCGGAGAGCGGATCGACGCCCTCGAGGCCGAGGTCAGCGTGCTGCGCTTTCGCTCCAATCTCGCCTTTTTCCTCCTTGCGGCGATGGTCGTCAGCGTTCTGTTGAGCCGTGTGAGACGTCCGGCACCGGCATCGATGGAGCAGCCCGAGTCAGGCGAGACAGGAGATGGGGCCGAGACGTCGGACTCCGCTGCCCCAGCGAGTCAGAGGGACGATTGACCGAGTCGGGTTCGATCTCGGGGCCGGAGGCCATCGAGATGGCCACACCGAATCGGCCGCGGCATGAACGCCGCTGGCTGGCGCCGCTCGAAGCCGAGGACCAACGGGTCGGGCTGTTGGCCGCTGGGATCGCTCAAGTCGTCTTCTTTTTCACCGCGGCGCCGTCGATCACATTTCTCGACTCGGGCGAGCTGGTCATGGCGGCCACCGGTTTCGGCGTCCCTCATCCCACCGGCTATCCACTCTGGAGTGTTCTCGCCTGGCTCTTCACACTCCTGCCACTCGGGCATTCCGCCTGGGAGGTGAATCTGTTTTCGGGCGTTTGCGCGGCACTGGCGACCGGTCTTCTAGCAGGACTGCTGAGCCACGGCAGCCGCCGGGGCGGTGTCTCGCGGAGGCCCGCCCAGGTCATCGCGCTCTGCCTTTCACTCTGTTTCGCATTCACCACGTCGGTCTGGAGCCAGGCGGTCATCGCCGAGGTCTATACGCTGCACGTCCTGCTGGTAGCGATTCTCCTACTCGTGCTCTACCGCTGGCTGCTCGATCCCGAATGGAGGTACGGTTTCCTCGTCGCGGTTTTCGTGCTCTCGGTCGGGCTGACCAACCATCACTTGGTGCTGGCGTTGGCGCCGTTGCCGTTGCTCGTCGCCTTCCTGATCCAGCGGCGAACGGCCCTCGAACTCTCCGCCTATTGTGCTGGCGCAGGAGCGGTGGTGTACATCGCTTTCGGCTCACTCTCCGCCGAGGCGTCGATGCAAGAGACTGCGATGCGCTCGGCTCAGCTGGCAGTAGCGCTCTTCGTTTCGGTGGTGCTTCTGCGCCATCGACTACAAGCTTGGAAAACCGGGCTCGCGATCCTGCCGGTGGTGGCGCTCGGTCTGTTGCCCTACGCGTACTTGCCCGTCGCTTCGTCGACCAATCCTCCGATGAATTGGGGCTACACGCAGACCGCCGACGGCTTCTTCTATTCAGTCAATCGGACGCCCTATCAGAGCCCACTGTCGTCGCAGCTTCAGGATACGGTGGGACGGGTGGTCGGGACCGGCGAGGCGCAGACTTTACCCGGCAAGCGCACCTGGGACGGTCGCAAGACGTTCGGGCTCTACCTTCGTAACTACCGCGACTCTTTGCACGCCAGTTTCACGCCGCTCGTCTGGCTCTTTCTGGGCGTCGCTCTCTGGAGGCTGTGGCCGGAACGACGCCGCGCTGGACCATGGATCGTGGTTCTAGGCGCCGGTGTCTTCCTGTCGGCCATCCTGCAGGCCGCAACGTCGGCCGAGGTCGATGCCGGGGGGCTAGCGTGGCTCGACTGGCGATTGCAGATGCCCTACCTCGGCTACTCGTTCCTTTTTGTCACGCTACTGGTCGGAATCGGCGTAGCGGCGACGTGGCAGTGGCTGGTGGACCGCTCTCGATCGGCCGGCGCCGTAGGACTGGTCGTCGTTGCGGGCCTTCCGGTACTGGCCTTCGGCCACAACCTGGACTCCTGCAGCCAGCGCGGCCACGACTTTGCTCGCCGCTATGGTGTCGACATGCTGTCGCAGCTTCCGCCCGGGAGTGTGCTCTTCGGCGGTTCCGACGCGGGTCGTTTCGTTTCGACATGGATGATCCTCGGGGAAAGCTTCGAGCCGGCGCGTCATCGATACGAGCCGGACTTCGATCGTCGAGACCTTTACCTCATCACCCAACCCCAGCTACCGGCGCGCTTCTACCACTACTACATCCGCGATCACTACGGTGACGACAGGCCCCAGCCCGGCGGGTTCGGCCGCTGGCTCGGACGGGACGAGCAGTACCCAGAGAAGCCCCTGGTTCTGCCCGACGACGACCAGCTGCGCGAGATCGTGCGCCAAGTCGGAGCCGAGATCGACCTACGTGCGATCACCGAGGCGACCGCGGCGTGGATCTTCCACGCCAACAAGGCCGAGCACTCCTTCTTCATCGAGGAGAGCCGGATCATGTCCTGGGCACTCCCTCACGTGATTCCCCAAGGGCCGGTGTACCAGCTTGCGCCAGAACCCGTGGCGGACCTCGACCCGGCAACGATCGAGATCGACCGCAGCTACTGGCGCCGAACTGTGGCGGAATTGCTCTCGGACGACGACTTTCTCGGCGACTCCGAGGCTCGACTGCCATTCGGCTCCCTCCGCCGCCTCGGCGGCGACGTCTATCGCAGCCGCCAGCTCTTCGACGAAGCAGAGCTGGCCTATCGTCAGGCTCTGGAGCTGGTGCCCGCAGACTTGGCTACGAGCGCGTCGCTGGCGGACCTGCTCTATAGCCGCGGACGTTTCGAAGAGGCCGCAGGCACTCTCGAGGGCTTGCCCGAACACCCGGTGGTCGACGAGGTTGCGGAAAGGTACCGCCAAGCCCTGCGCAGCCGCCAATCGCGCGCATCGCAGCACGCGCAGCTGCTGATTCGGCCGGTGAGCTCGCCGGTTCTCAAGACGCTGCTGGAGACGTATCAGGAAGCGACCGGCTCCGTGGTCGTCGATCTGGTCGAGGATCTTCGAGGCGGCAAGGCCGGCTATGGAAATCCAGTGACTCTGCGCCGGTTGCTGGCCAACTACCGTACCCTCGAAGAGGAATCGGTGGCTGCGGTTGTGGGTCAGATGGCGCTCGACGAAGGTGGCGCCCATCGGCGAGCTGTCCTCCGGCTTCTGTTCGCGTTTCAAAAGATCCGCGCGGGCTGGGGCGACGAGAGCGAAGAGTTGCGGCGCGAGCTGGGTCGAAGGCTGGCTGATATCGGTGAGATCGAGGCGGCCCGCGAAGTGGTCGATCTGGGACGCGTCTGGGGGCAGGATCGCTCCGAGCTGCACGGCCTCTTCGATCAGCTGGCCGAGGAGCGTGTTGCCCTCGATCCGCTGCTCGAGCGCATCCGGAGCGGCGACCGTTTGAACGATGTCCCGCAGGAGCTGCTTTCTGCTCTAGGTCGTACGGATGCGATGTCAGAGATTGGACAGCCTGAGTTGGCACGGGCGGTGGCGCGCCTGAGCCGGGCGCTGGTCGCATACCGGCCGGACCGGCCAGATGCCCGCGCCCTGACCGAACTCGTCGAGTCCTATCGGCAGCTTCTGCTTCCCGAACCTGCCCGCGGAGTGCTGCAGAAGTTGACCCAAACGCCAGATCTGCCACCTGACGTTCTGGATACCGCGGTGCGTCTGGCGGCCGACGACTTGCGTCCCGATCTGCTCACCGACCTGGTCAATGCGCAAGCGCGTCAAGGGCTCAACGCTCCGGCATCGCTGATAGCGCGAGCGAGCTTCCAGTTCGCACTCAACGATCAGCAAGGTCTGATTCAGACCCTGGCGATCCTCAACCAGGCATTTGGCCGGGAGCAGCTCTTCGCTTTGATCGCGACCGATCCGCAGCTCGGTCTACTGGCCGGCGACTACAAGTTCCGCGAGTTCATGATCCGCAGCATGTCCTCCGGTGACGGCACGTGAAACCGCCCGCCGGTTCTCCTCTCGAGGTCATCGACCGCGCCACGTTCGACGTCCGAAGACGCTTTTCCGAGGCGCCCGCGAGCGACGCCCGACTGCGCGCCACCCAGGCACCCGGCAATCGGCGCCTGCTGCTCATTCATCGCCTGCTGGCGGACGCGATGCCTGCCGGGGACGGGCCGGTTTCGATGCTCGAGCTCGGAGTCGGCCACGGTGAGCTGGTGCGCCCTATGGCCGAGCTGCTGCCTCGAGCGCAGTGGACTGCGGTCGAGCATCCCAGACGTCGCTACCTCGGCTCCGCCGAGTACCGCCGCATGCTGGAGGAAGCGCGCTGCCGCGTGGTGGCCGCGTCGTTGACCTCGCTGCCGCTACCCCTCGCGGACGCTAGCTTCGATCTCGTGACTTTTTCCGAGGTTCTCGAACATCTGCCGAGTACCGCGGTGTTCCCGCTGCTGGTCGAGGTCCGCCGCTTGTTGCGCCCCGGCGGTCGAATGGTGATCACCTCGCCGAATCTCCTGGCACTGCAGTATCGGCTGTTGCTGCTGCTGGGCCGCAGCCCCTTCGACTTGCCGGTGGAGACTGATTTTGCGCCGGAGACCTTCGGCCACATACGTCTCTACGCCGCGGCCGAGATCGAGAAACTGGGCCGACGGGCCGGCTGGCAGGTGGAGAAGGTGCATCACCAGACATGGATGCTCGGTCACTATGGATTCGAGCAGCCGGGGTTGCGTTGGGCGGAGCGGATTCTGTGGTTCCTAGATCGAACCGTCGGGTCTCTGCATGCCGAACTTCGCGACGCGTGGGCCATGGTGCTGCGAAGGCCCCGGCGAGACGACGCCTGACTGTTGTTTCGGGCGAGGAAAACCGGCGCGGCGCCTTCTCGGAGAAGGCCGTTGTCGTTGTTGTTGCCGCCGGTTTGTGGTACCAACTAGGAACCCTTGTTGTGTCGTCGCTCAAGGCGAACCAGGACTCGTCTCTCCGTGGCTTTTTCTCTCAATCTCACGCCCAAGTACCGGCATCTCGCGGGCCTGCTCGCGCTTTGTGTCTGGGCCCAGAATTCCGCGGCCGAACCCACTCTGTTCCAGGGTGGCAACGCGACCAAAGACGAAGCTCCGAGCGGAGAGGTGGACGGTCCCCAACTCGGTGTACTCACCACGTATCCAGACCGGCCCAGCTTCGAGCTCGCGTTCCCGGGTCTTCCCGTCGAGGATTTCGAGAGCGGAGCGGTGGGTGGTGGGGTCTCCATCGTTTGTCCTGCGCCGTTGGATTCCTCGGGCGACGGCGTTTGCTTCGCGCCCGGAGCGCTTCTCGACGGATTCGTGGTGGAAGACGTGCCGGGTCCCAACCTTGTCGATGGGCTCCTATTGGTCGGTGACGGCGCCTTCGGCAACGACTCCAAAGTCTTGGCTGCCAACACGCTCGCCGACAGCCTGCAGATTTCCTTTCCCGATCCGGTCGAGGCGGTCGGTCTCGACCTGATCAACCTGCCCGGTCCGGCCGATTCTCTGGCGGTGGACGTCTATGGTCCCGGTGACGTGCTGCTGGGCTCGGATACCGCCGCTTCCTCGGCGCTCGGTGACTTCTGGGGCGTGTCGTCGCCGTCACCGATCACGCGGCTGGTGCTCACGTCCACGATCAACGAGGCTGAGGCGATCGACAATCTCGCCTTCAGTGTCGGTGCCTTCTTGTCGTTCGACGGGTCGACAAGCGTCGACAGTTGTGCCGAGCCGGCGAATGAGAACGGTGTTTGGGAGCCGGACGAGGAGATTCTCCTCGATCTACAGCTGCGCGCCAGCGGGACGGACTTCACGTCGATCACGGGCACTCTGTCCTCGGCCAACCCTGCCGTCGCGCTGATCGCCGATCAGGCCTCTTGGCCCGACCTCGTAGCCGGAGCTACGGCGTCGAGCCTGTCGCCGCTGCGCTTCATCGTCAACGGCGACCTTTGTGCCCAGACCCTTGGCCTGACGCTAGCGGTGACTTCGGACCAAGGTAGTTTCGACATACCCATCTCGGGACTGGTGGGCGCCTCCCAGGCTCCAGACGTGCCGCAGCCCGTTCCCGACGGTGTGCCGGCCGGCGTCGAGAGTACGCTGGTGATCGACACCGACGTGATTCTCGGTGGTCTCCAGGTCGAGGTCGATATCGAACACACCTGGGTGGGTGATCTGACGATTCGGCTGCGCTCGCCTGCGGCCACGGAGATCGTGCTTCTCGACCGTCCCGGCGTGCCCTCCGACCCGCTGGGCTGCGCCAACAACGACGTCCGCGTGACCTTTTCTGACTCGGCCGTGGTCGATCCCGAACTCATCTGCTCCGCGTCGTCGTCGGAACCTTGGGTCACGGGGCCAGTACTGCCGGTAGCGGCGCTGTCTGCGTTCGACGGCGAATCGTCTCAGGGCACCTGGACCCTGACGGTAAGCGACGACATTGCGGGCGATCTCGGGACCTTGGTGAGCTGGCGCTTGATCCACGATCCGCCCCTCGGAGCCGAGTGCACATCGTGCGTCCAGCAGAGCGATCTCAGCCTGAGCAAAACGTGTCCTGGCAGCTCCGCCGACTGTCTGCTGGAGGTCTTCAACCTGGGTTCCTCGACCGCCTTCGACATCGAAGTCACCGATGCGGTTCCTCCGCCCCTGGTTTGGGCGGGAGACGACTGTGGCGCGGGGCCACCGGTCGGTGGCATCCTGACCTGGAACATCGCGGCGCTCGACGCCGGTGCCGGCATTTCGTGTCTGGTCGATTTCATGCCGCCGGGCGGTGATGTGGGGACGGCGATCAATGTTGCCGATGTCACGTCACCGGTTCCCGATCCGGCACTCGCCAACAATACGGCCTCGGCCGAGGTCAGCTTCGGCGTCGTGCTCGCCATTCCGATGTTGGGCGAGTGGGGCTTGTTCGTTCTCGTTGCGATGCTCGCTGGCATTTCCCTCTTGTACCTCCGTCGATGAACTTCGAGGTCAACCCATGACGCGGCGAAATGTGTGGTTCACGCTCCGTTTGGCGGTTTGCGTCGTCGGCGGACTGATTTGGACTTCGTCGACGACGGCTCAGTCGGGGGGCAAGTTCGAAATCACCCGGTCGACTCTCGACGCAGGCGGTTCTACCGAGCGTTCCCCCGACAACGTCGTGGTGCGTGGTTCCATCGGTCAGCCCGACGTCGGTGTCGCGGCCGCTGGCAGCTACTACTTGACGGGCGGTTTCTGGTCGACGCAGGGCAATATCGGCATCTTTTCCGACGGCTTCGAGTCGGGCGACACCTCTGCCTGGTCTGGCACGGTGGGCGCGTTCGCACCGGCCCAGGCCTCGGTCGCCACGGAAAGTCCTATCCAGCGCCAAGCCGTCCTCCTTTCAGCGCCGGATCACCGGGGAGCGGTTGACACGCCGGCGCAGCAGGGGACGGTGATTCAGCAGGGGGCGAGGTGAATCCGCCGACGCTCGCAGGAAGAACGCCTCGGCGCTCGTCGCTGAGGCTGCTCTGCGCGGCCGTCGTGTTTCTCCTAGCCCAGACGCTGTACGGGCAGGCAGAGATCACGTATCAGGGCGAAATCCTGGTGGATGGCTCACTCGGAGACGGCGAGTTCGATTTCATGTTCGTGCTCTACGACGCCGAGGTTGGCGGTGCAGCGGTAGGCTCAGTCCTACTCGAGAACGTCGAGGTTCGCGAGGGTCTGTTCACGGTGCAACTCGACTTCGGGCCCGTCTTCGACGGTAGCCCGATGTGGCTCGAGATCCAGGTCATCGAAGCAGGCGACTTGGGACCCTTCGAGATTCTGAGCCCGCGAAAGCCCTTGGGCTCGGCACCCGAGGCCAGCTACGCGTCGACCACGGGTGACACCGACCAGGTCGACGGTGCCGACGCCATCGATCTACAGATCCAAGACCTGGAATTGGTGGGCACCGAGTTGCGCATCACCGAAGGGGGCGTGACCTTCACCGAGGACTTGGCGTCGCTGGTGGCCGGCGACGCCGACATGGACCCGACGAATGAGTTGAATACGGCGGCGGATCTGGTGGGCACCGAGGTCCAGATCACGGATGCCGGCGGCATTGTCAGCGCGGATCTGGCACCGCTTCAGGACGGAGTCGTCGATGCGGACGCCGACCCTTCCAACGAGACGCTGACCAGCGTTGCCCTGGCCGGCGCGTTGCTCGAACTGATCGAGAACGGCACGCTGACCAACTTGGTCGACGTCTCGGCGCTGCTCAACTCGGGACTGCTACTCGACGGTACCGTCCTGCGGGTCACCGATGGCGGCGGTACTCTCTCCGTCGACCTGGCGGCGATCCAAGACGGCGTCACCGACGCCGACCCGGACCCGACGAACGAGCTCAACACCGGTACCGCGCTGAGTGGTTCGACACTGGAGGTCACCGATGCCGGGGGCACGTTGACCGCCGATCTGTCGATCCTGTCGGTGGACGATGCCGACGCGGATCCGGCGAACGAGTTGATCGGAGCTGCCCATCTGACCAATGGCAACAGCCAGCTGGACCTGGTGGAAGCCGGCTTGACCAACAGCGTCAGTGTCACGGCTCTGCAGAATACGTCGCTGAACTTCGACGGCACGTCGCTGAACGTGACGGATGGCGGCGGCACTCTGTCGGCCGACATCTCGTCGCTGGGCGACGACGCGGATCCGGACCCGACGAATGAGCTCAACACGGGCCTCACGTTCAGTGGTACGACGGTGGAGGTCACCGATGCGGGCGGCACCTTGTCCGCCGACCTGTCCGCGTTGCCGCTGGACGACGCCGACGCCGATCCCACCAACGAGTTGATCGAGGCGGCGTACCTGACCAACGGCAACGGCCAGCTGGATCTGGTGGAAGGTGGCCTGACCAACAGTGCCAGCGTTGTTGCGCTGCAAAACTCTTCCTTGAGTTTCGACGGCACGTCGCTGAGCGTGACGGACGGCGGCGGTACAGTGTCGGCCGACATCTCGTCGCTCGGCGACGACGCGGACACGGATCCAACGAACGAGCTCAATACCGGTCTTTCGTTCAGCGGCACGACGGTGGAAGTGACCGACGCTGGCGGCACCCTGTCGGCTGATATTTCGGCGTTGCCGGTGGACGATGCCGACGCGGATCCGACGAACGAGCTGATCGACGCTGGGTTCTTGACCAATGGCAACGCCCAGCTCGACATCGTGGAAGGCGGCGTCACCGCCAGTGGCAGCGTCGCGGCGCTACAGAATTCTGCGATCGGCTTCGACGGCACATCGTTGAGCGTGACGGACGGCGGCGGCACGCTGTCAGCTGATATTTCGGCGCTGGGCGACGATGCGGACGCGGATCCGACCAATGAGCTGAATACCGGCATCGCCTTCAGCGGTACCGATCTCGAGATCACCGATGCGGGTGGCACCCTGACCACCGACCTGGCCTCGCTGTCGGTGAACGACGCGGATGCAGATCCGACGAACGAGCTGATCGAGGCGGCCTTCCTGACCAACGGCAACGGTCAGCTCGATATCGTGGAAGGGGGTACGACTGCGAGTGGCAGCGTCGCAGCGCTGCAGAATACGTCGCTGAACTTCGACGGCACGTCGCTGAGCGTGACGGATGGCGGTGGCACGCTGTCGGTGGACATCTCAGCCCTCGAAGACGATGCCGACGCAGATCCGACGAACGAGCTGAACACCGGCCTGGCTCTGTCGGGCACGACGGTGGAAGTGACCGACGCGGGCGGTACCTTGACCGCCGATCTCGCGTCGCTCCAGGACGGCACGGCAGACGCCGACGTGGATCCGACGAACGAGCTGATCACCTCGGCCGGGCTGACCAATGGTGCCGACCTAGAAGTCGTCGAAGGCAACCTGACCAATCTCACGAGCCTGGCCGCTCTGCAGAATGCGTCGCTCGGGTTTGATGGCACGTCGCTGAGCGTGACAGACGACGGCGGCACGCTGTCGGTAGACATCTCTGCCCTCGGGGACGATGCGGATGCCGACCCGACCAACGAGCTCAACACCGGGATGACGGTTTCGGTCACGACCCTAGAGATCACCGACGCCGGTGGCACCTTGACCGCCGATCTCGCCAGCGCGGCCGACGGCACGGCGGACGCGGATGCGGACCCCACCAACGAGCTGATTTCTTCGTTGGCGGTGACCAACGGTCTGCTGGAGGTCGTCGAGGGCGGCCTGACGAATACCCTCGACGTGGCTTCGCTTCAGAATACGACGCTGGCGTTCGACGGTACGTCGTTGGCCGTGATCGACGGCGGCGGCACACTGTCGGCGGACATCTCGGTCCTCGACGATCCCAACACTGGCCTGGCTCTTTCGGGCACGACGCTGCAGGTGACCGACGCGGGCGGCACTTTGATGGCCGACCTCTCGTCGCTCGACGGCTCGTCGGACCTCGACACGGATCCGACCAACGAGCTGATCACCGCCGCCACGTTGACCGGGACGATTCTGGAGATCACCGAAGGCGGTCTGGTGACCGGTGTCGACCTGGCGGCCCTGGCGCCCAATGTCTCGGCGCCTCTTTACTCCAACTTCGGCTGGCAGGGTTCGTCCGATCCGGTGTCGACCCCCACCAACGTCGACAATCTGAGCAAGGTGCTGCGCATTACCGAACAGGCGACGTCGAACGTCTTCGAGGTCGACTTCAACCGCATCCGCCCTGGCACCCTGATCACCAACATACCGTTCACCATCAGCCAGCCGGGTCACTACTATCTGATCCACAACCTGTCGCATTCCACCTCCAATGCCGACGGCATCATCGTCGACACCAATGACGTGACGATCGATCTGAACGGCTTCAGCCTCTTCGGCGGGATCTTCACCGGCGTCAACAGCGACGATGGGATCGTCGTGTTGGGATCCCATACCAACATCAAGATCTACAACGGGGGTGTGTCAGGCTGGCATGGTGACGGCATCAATGCCCTCAACGCCGACTTCTCGATCTTCCGGGATCTCTACGCCGGGCAGAACAACGGCGACGGCCTGGTGACCGATTTCAACTGTCTCATCGAGCGTGTGGCCGCCTTCAGCAACGGCATCGACGGAATCGAGGGCGATGACGGCTCGGTGTTCTACGACTGTACTGCCGGTCAGAACGGCGACAACGGCATCCAGCTGAGTGAAGGAAGTGTGGTCGTCGACAGTGCCGCCTTCGACAATGCTTCCGATGGCTTCGACATCGCCGCCGGAGGTTTGGTGCAGAATTGTGTCGCCACCGACAATGCGATCTACGGTTTCGACATCGCGCTCGGCGGCCAGGCGGTGGAGAGCACTGCCTACGACAACATGTCCAACGGTTTCGACATGGCCTCGGCTTGTATCCTGCGAAGTTGCGTCTCCAGCCTCAACAACGGACACGGTGTCCGGACCTTTGCCAACTCGTGGATCACCGACAACCAAGTCCATGAAAACGACCTGGACGGCATCCGCATTTCGTCTACCGATGTCCACGTCGAGGGCAACTTCATTACAGACAACGACCAGACAGGCCTTGCCGTGACTTCGTCCGGCTGTCTGATCGTGCGCAACATGGCGTCCGGGAACGTCACCAACTACAACATCCTCTCAAGCAGCACGTTCGGACCGATCCTCACAGTATTAAACGCTGGCGACCTCAGCGCCATTGCGGGAGCCGAGCACCCGTGGGCCAACCTCGAATTCTGAGATGAGCCGTGCGACCCCAGGCGAGGCTAGACCTCTGAGCAGCCAACGTCGGCAAACCGGCTTGCGGACGCCGGTCGGTGACGCGATTCGCTTGGCGCTCGCTGTCGTACTCGTGTGGTGCGTCGCTGGTCCGGCGGCAGGGCAGGCTCCGTCGTTTACCTACCAAGGCGAGTTGCTGGTCGGCGGAACGCCCTTTGACGGACTGCGCGATCTTCAGTTCGTACTCTACGATTCCGCCGTCGCCGGTTCCCAGGTGGGGCCGACGGTGACCGTCGACGACGTGGTTTTCGCCGCTGGTCTTTTCGAAGTCGAGCTCGACTTCGGTCTGGTTTTCGACGGCAGCCCTCGGTGGCTGGAGATTCGCATCAAAGACGCCGGTTCCCAAGGGCCCTATGAGGTGCTCGATCCCCGCCAACCGGTGGGCTCGGTGCCGGGCGCCATCTTCTCTCTCGAATCCGCAGGGGCCGACACCGTCGACGGCGAGGATGCGTCGGACCTGGCGATCCAGAACGTCCAGCTGGTCGGTACGGTGCTCGAGATCACGGAAGGATTCGTCGTCTTCACTCAGGACCTGTCGAGCCTCACAGGCGGCGACGTCGACATGGACCCGACCAATGAGTTGAACACCGGCCTCGCCCTGTCGGGCACCGACCTCGAGCTGACCGACGCGGGCGGCACCCTGACGGTAGACCTGTCGCCAATCCAGGACGGAATGGACGACGCCGATCCCGATCCCACCAACGAGCTGATCACCAGTGGAGTGTTACTCAGCAATGTACTGGAGTTGGTGGAAGGCGGACAGCTCACCAATCAAATCGACCTTTCGAGTCTGGCAAACGCCACGCTGGAGCTCGACGGCACCGACTTGGAGCTGACCGACGGCGGTGGCACCCTGACGGTGGATCTGTCGCCGCTCCAGGACGGCGTCGACGACGCCGACGCAGATCCGACGAACGAGCTCAATACCTCACTCTCGTTCGACGGTACCAACGTGGCGTTGTCGGACGCGGGAGGCACCTTGACCGCGGATCTGTCGTCGTTCCCGATCGACGACGGGGACGCCGATCCGACGAACGAGCTGATCACCGACCTGTATCTGACCAACGCCAACGACACGCTGGAGATCGTCGAGGGCGGCCTGACCAACTCTCTCGACGCCACGCCGCTGCAGAACACGGCGCTGAGCTTCGACGGCACGTACGTTTCGCTGACCGACGGCGGCGGCACGTTGTCGGTGGACATCTCAGCGCTCGAAGACGATGCCGACCCGAGCCCGGCCAACGAGCTGAATACGTCCCTGGTGCTCAGCGGTACCGACCTGGAGCTGACCGACGCAGGCGGCACTCTTGCCGCGGATCTGTCGTCGTTCCCGATCGACGACGGGGACGCCGATCCGACGAACGAGCTGATCACCGACCTGTATCTGACGAATTCGAACGCCACGCTGGAGATCTTGGAGGGTGGACTCACCAACTCCGCAGACGTGACGGCTTTGCAGAACGCGTCGCTGAGTTTCGACGGCACGTCGGTATCGCTGACCGACGGTGGCGGCACGCTGTCGGTGGACATCTCGGCGCTCGAAGATGATGCCGACCCGAGTCCGGCCAATGAGCTGAACACGTCCTTCGTGCTGAGCGGCAGCGACTTGGAGCTGACCGACGCGGGCGGAACCCTCGCCGCCGACCTATCGGCCTTGCCGCTGGACGACGCGGACCCCGATCCGACGAACGAACTGATCACCGACATCTACCTCACCAACGGCAATGACGCGTTGGAGATCGTCGAGGGAGGCTTGACCAACTCGGCCGATGTGACGGCGCTGCAAAATACGTCGTTGGCGTTCGACGGCACGTCGGTGTCGTTGGTAGACGGCGGCGGCACGCTGTCGGTGGACATTTCGGGCCTCGCTGACGATGCCGACGCCGACCCGGCCAACGAGTTGAATACGTCACTCACCTTCGACGGGACCAACGCCCTGCTGACCGACGCCGGCGGCACACTGGTGGCCGACCTGTCGGCGCTGCCAGTGGACGACGCCGACGCTGACCCGACGAATGAGCTGATCACCGACCTCTACCTCACCAACGGCAACGACACGTTGGAGATCGTCGAGGGCGGCTTGACCAACTCCGCTGATGTGACGGCGCTGCAAAATACGTCGTTGACGTTCGACGGCACGTCGGTGTCGTTGGTAGACGGCGGCGGCACGCTGTCGGCCGACATCTCGGGCCTCGGCGACGACGCCGACGCCGATCCGGTCAATGAGCTGAATACCTCGCTGACCCTCAGCGGGACGAATCTCCAACTCGCCGACGCTGGCGGGACGTTGACCGTCGATCTATCGATCCTCCAAGACGGCACCGACGATGCCGACGCCGACCCAACGAACGAGCTGATCACCGACCTCTATTTGACCAATGGGAACGACACGCTGGAGATCGTGGAGGGTGGACTCACCAACTCGGCGGACGTGACGGCACTGCAGAACTCGTCGTTGACGTTCGACGGCACGTCGGTATCGCTGACCGATGGCGGCGGCACGCTGTCGGTGGACATCTCGGCGCTAGAAGACGATGCGGACGCGGACCCGACCAACGAGAGGAATACCGCCCTTGGTCTCAGTGGTACGGATCTGTCGCTGACCGACGCCGGCGGAACCCTGACGGTGGACCTTTCGACGCTCCACGACGGCACCGCCGATGCCGATGCCGACCCCGCGAATGAGCTGATCATGGCGCTCTTCCTGACCAACGGTAGCGACACCTTGACCGTGGTGGAAGGTGGTCTCACCAACACCCTCGACGTGACGCCGTTGCAGAACGCGTCCCTCACGTTCGACGGAGTTGAGGTGGACCTCACCGACGGCGGCGGCGTGCTGACGGTGGATCTGTCGTCACTCAACGACCTCAACACCGCACTCAGCCTGAGCAACACGATTCTGTCTTTGAGCGATCCAACAGGCACGTTGATGGTCGACCTGGGTGCCGTCGACGGTTCCAGCGACCTCGACACGGATCCGACCAGCGAGCTGATCACCTCGGCCGTGCTCAACGGCACGAGCCTCGAGATCTCCGAATCCGGCAATCTGGTGGTCGCCGACCTGTCGGCGCTCGATGCCAGCACCAACAGCGTCGATCTCTATAGCGGGTTTGGCTGGGTCGGCGCCGAGGGGCCAGTGGGCACGGGCTCCTCGGGCGGCTCCGACCGCAAGATTCTCGACCTCGTGGAGGCGGCCAGCAGCAATCGTTTCGAGGTCGACTTCAACCGTCTGCGGCCCGGCATCATGATCACCAATATCCCGATCACCATCAACCAACCCGGTACCTACTATCTGATCGGCAACCTGAGCCACAGTGTCAACAATGCAGACGGCATCACGATCGACTCCGACAACGTCACGATCGACCTCAATGGCTTTACGCTCTTCGGCGGCAAGTACACCGGCGTCAACAGCGACGACGGCATCGTCATTTTGGGGTCCCAAACCAACATCAAGATCTACAACGGCGGCGTCCGGGGCTGGGACGGTGACGGCATCAACGCCCTCAACGCCGACTTCTCGATCTTTCGCGATCTTTTTGCTGGCGACAACGACGGCGACGGACTGGTCACCGACTTCAACTGCCTGATGACTCGCATCACCGCCTACAGCAACGGCTTAGACGGCATCGAGGGAGACGACGGCAGTGTGATCCACCGAGGCACGGCTGGCCAGAACGGCGACAACGGCATCCAGCTCAGCGAAGGCAGCCTGGTGGCCAACAGCGCCTCCTTCGACAACGAGACCGACGGATTCGATGTCGGTGCGGGCGGAGTGATCAACACGTGCGTGGCCACCGACAACGGGGTGTTTGGCTTCGATGTCGCACTCGGCGGTCAGGTCGTGGAGAGTTCTGCCTACGACAACATCTCCAACGGCTTCGATATGGCAAGTGCCGGAATCATTCGCAGCTGTATCGGCGCGTTGAACAACGGCCATGGAGTCCGAACCTTCGCCAACACGTTCGTACTCGAAAACAAGTTTCACGAGAACGACCTCGATGGGATTCGGATCTCATCTACCGACGCCCACGTCCGGGGAAACCAGGTCACCGACAACGACCAGACGGGCATCGCCTTGACCTCCAGCGGTAGCCTTGTCCTGGGAAATACTTCCGCGGGCAACCTGACCAACTACAACATCAACCCGAACTGCACTTTTGGGCCGATCATCGACGTCACCGGCGCAGGTGATATCTCCGGTGTCGCCGGCGCCGATCACCCCTGGGCGAACTTCGAGTTCTGAGCCCCACCTCCCTCACACCCAAGCGACAGCACGAAACACGACAGGAACACCAGGCGTACGTATGTCAGCCCCAGCACAGCGAACCCTTCTTGACGGCCCAGGCCGAGCCCTCGCGGGCAGCCACCGAGCGCTCGCTCTGGGCTTGGTCGCGGTGTTCTGCGGTTGGCTGGCGGCCGTACCCGACGCGTACGGCTTCCCGTATCGCGGCGAGATCCGCCTGGGGGGCTCGTCGGTCGATGGCCGTCTCGACGTGATGTTTACTGTCTACGATGCCGCCGAGGGCGGACGTGCGGTGGCGGAGCCGTACATGGCCGAGGGCGTGTCGGTCGACGATGATGATTCCTTCACCGTCGACGTCCGGTTCGGCCCGATCACCCACGCCGGCGAGCTGTGGCTCGAGGTCCACGTTCTGAAGGCAGGCGAGTTGGGTCCCTTCGAAGCGCTCAAACCCCGACGGCAGCTCTTTCGGTCGGCGGTTGGCGAGCTGTCCCTTCGTACCATGCCGTCACCAGGTCGGAACGCGGCAGCACGAACCCGGGCTAGCTATCCGCCTGGACCTGCGGGTACGCTGCGTCGGGACCTGTCGTCTCGAGTCCCGGGCGGTGGCACGGCAGGGAGCGATTTGGCCGCGCTTCGAGCCGCCGCCTCAGCCAGCGTGGTGCCCGGCGCCGGGCTTCCCGACACTGGGCTTTCCGATCCGAGTGGGATCTTGGTGCGTGACCTTTCAGCGCTCGACAAGGCCGGATCCGCCGCGCTCTACTCAGAGCTCGGCTGGCAGGGCAGCTCCGGCGCCGACCTGTCGAATTTCTCTGCGGGTGACAATGTTCTGCGCATCACCGAAGACGCGACCAGCAATGTCTTCGAGGTCGATTTCGGTCACATCGTTCCCGGCACGCGGATCACGGGTCTGCCGATCACCGTCAACGAGCCGGGTCACTACTACCTGGTCGGCAACCTGTCGAATACGGTCAACAACGCCGACGGCATCGTCATCGATACCGACAATGTGACGATCGACATGAATGGCTACACCCTCTACGGCGAGATCTTCACCGGCATCAACAGCGACGATGGCATCGTCGTCTTGGGCTCCCAGACGAACATCAAAATCTACAACGGCAGCGTGGTCGGCTGGGGCGGCGACGGAATCAACGCCTTGAACGCCGACTTCTCGATCTACAAGGATCTACACGTTTCCAACAACGAGGGCGACGGCCTGGTCACCGACTTCAACGGCGTCATGGAACGGGTGACGGCATTCAGCAACGGTTTAGATGGCATCGAGGGGGATGACGGCTCGATCATCTTCAACTGCACCGCGGGCCAGAATGACGACAACGGCATCCAGGTCAGCGAGGGTAGCGTGGTCGTCGACAGCGCCTCCTACGACAACCGCGTCGACGGCTTCGATATCGCTGCTGGCGGTGTCGTGAAGAACTGCGCAGCCTCCGACAATGGGGTCTTCGGATTCGATGTTGCGCTGGGAGGCCAGGCGGTGGAGTCCACCGCCTACGACAACGTCTCCAACGGCTTCGACATGGCCTCGGCCTGCATTCTGCGCAGCTGTATCTCGAGCGAGAACCAGGGTCATGGCGTGCGCACCTTCGCCAACTCCTGGATCACCGACAGCAAGTTTCACGGCAATACGTTCGAAGGGATCCGGATTTCGTCCACCGATTGCCACGCCGAGGGCAACCAGGTCACTGGCAACGGCCGGACCGGCCTGCTCGCGACTTCCAGCGGCAGTTTCATCGTGCGCAACACGGCGCATGGAAACATGACGAACTTCGGTATCGACCCCAACTGCGCGTTCGGCCCGATCGTCGATGTCGCCGGCATCGGCAATCTGACCAACAATGCCGCCGCTTCCCACCCTTGGGCCAACTTCAGCTTCTGACGAGACCGCCTCTGACCATGTTCGCCATCACCACCTGCCATTCGACATGTCCGCGCACGGCCCTGCGTCTGCACGGCCGCGGCGTGACGTGGTTTTCGGCACTCGTGGTGGCGCTGACCATGGCGCTCTTGCTGTTCGGGCCTGCATCCGCGCTGGCAGCGCCCACGGCATTCACCTATCAGGGTGAGCTGCTGGTGATGGGCGAGGTGTTCAGCGGACCGCTGGACATGGAGTTCGCGCTCTTCACCGACCCGGTGGCCGGCGCACAGGTGGGGCCGACCGTCCCATTGGCGAGCGTCTCCGTCGTGCAAGGTCGCTTCGACGTCGAACTAGACTTCGGCAACGTCTGGGACGGAGTGCCGGTCTGGTTGGAGATTCGCGTCAAGGACGCCGGCTCCGTCGACCCGTTTCTGGTGATCGATCCTCGGCAGCCCGTGACCCAGGCGCCCGGGGCTGTGTTCTCTCTCGAGGCCGACGATGCCGACACGGTCGATGGCGAGGACGCTTTCGACCTGGCCATACAGGATGTCGAGCTGGACGGGACGGTGCTGCGAATCACCGAGGGCTCCGTCGTCTGGAGCCAGGATCTGTCCGCGATCACGGGTGGTGATGCCGATCTGGATCCGGCCAACGAGCTGAACACCGGGCTCACGCTATCCGGCACGGACCTCCAGGTCACCGACGCCGGTGGCACCCTGACAGTCGACCTGTCGACCATCCCCGACGGCGTCGACGACGCGGATCCGGATCCGACGAACGAGCTGATCTCCAGCGCTGCGCTGGTCAGCAATCTCTTGGTCCTGATCGAGGGTGGGCAGGTGACCAATATGGCCGACCTGACGGCCCTGCTCAACTCCGCACTGGTGCTCGACGGCACCGACCTGGAGCTGACCGACGGCGGCGGAACGCTGGTGGCCGACCTGTCGCCGCTCCAGGACGGCGTCGTCGACCCGGACGCCGATCCCACCAACGAGCTCAACACCTCCCTCGGCTTCAGCGGTACGGATCTCTCGATCACCGACGCAGGGGGAACTCTGGTGGCCGATCTGTCCGCCTTGCCGGTGGACGATGCCGACCCGGACCCGACGAACGAGCTGATCAGCGATCTCTACCTGACCAACTCCAACGATACGTTGGAGATCGTCGAAGGCGGGCTGACCAATGCGGTGGATGTCACGCCGTTGCAGAACGCGTCGCTTGCCTTCGACGGCACATCGGTGTCGCTGACGGACGGTGGCGGCACGCTGTCGGTGGATATCTCTTCTCTGGAGAACGACGCCGACGCGGACCCGACCAACGAGCTGAACACGTCCTTTGTTCTGAGCGGATCGGATTTGGAGTTGACAGACGTCGGCGGCACGCTGAGCGCCGACATCTCGGGCCTCTCGGTAGACGACGCCGACGCCGATCCCGCCAATGAGCTGATCAGCGATCTCTACCTGACCAACTCCAACGATACGTTGGAGATCGTCGAAGGCGGGCTGACCAACGGGGTCGACGTCACCGCCCTGCAGAACTCTGCCCTCGGCTTCGACGGCACGTCTCTGTCGTTGACCGACGGTGGCGGCACCCTGTCCGTCGACATCTCGGCGCTCGAAGACGACGCCGACGCCGATCCGACGAACGAGCTGAACACGTCGTTGGTCTTGAGCGGCACGGATCTGGAGCTGACCGACGCAGGCGGCACGCTGACCGCCGACCTGTCCGGTTTCCCCGTGGACGATGCCGACACCGATCCGGCGGCGGAGTTGATCAGCGATCTCTATCTGACGAACGCCAACGATGCGTTGGCCATCATCGAGGGTGGCTCGAGCAACCTGATCGACGTGACCCCGCTGCAGAACACGTCGCTCGGTTTCGACGGAACATCGTTCACGGTGACGGACGGCGGCGGCACGCTGTCGGTTGACATCTCGGCGCTCGAAGACGATGCCGATCCGGATCCAACCAACGAGCTGAATACTGCCTTTGCGTTGAGCGGCAGCGATCTGAACCTGACCGACGCGGGGGGTACGCTGACGGCCGACCTGTCGGCGTTCCCGGTCGACGACGCGGATGCGAATCCCGCGAATGAGCTGATCACCGACCTGTACCTGACCAACGGCAACGATTCCCTGGCGATCATCGAAGCTGGCTCGACCAATTTGGTGGACGTGACCCCGCTGCAGAACACGTCGCTCGGTTTCGACGGCACGTCGGTGTCGCTGACGGACGGTGGCGGCACACTTTCGGTGGATATTTCGGCGCTGGAGAACGACGCCGACCCGGATCCGACGAACGAGCTCAACATGTCGTTCGGCCTCAGCGGCACGAACCTTCAGCTGGTCGATGCGGGTGGCGTTCTTGCGCTCGATCTCTCGCCACTGCTCGACGGCACAGACGACGCCGATGCGGACCCCGCCAATGAGCTGATCACCGAGGTCTACCTGACGAACGGCAACGACACGCTGGAGATCGTGGAAGGTGGTCTGACCAACGCGGTGGACGTCACCGTCTTGCAGAATTCGGCGTTGAGCTTCGATGGCACGTCGGTGTCGCTGACAGATGGTGCCGGCACCTTGTCGGTGGACATCTCGGCGCTCGAAGGCGACGCCGACGTCGACCCGACGAACGAGCTCAACACGGCGTTCGGGCTGAGCGGTACGAATCTCCAGTTGACCGATGCCGGCGGTACCCTGGCGGTCGATCTGTCGTTCCTGCAAGACGGGACGGTGGACGCCGACGCGGACCCCGCGAATGAGCTGATCACCGATATCTACCTCACCAACGGCAATACGGTCGTGGAGGTCGTCGAGGGCGGTCTGACGAATATCCTCGACGCCACGCCGTTGCTCAACACGTCTTTCACCTTCGACAGCGGCAACGCGCAGCTCGAACTGACCGACGGTGGTGGCACGCTGCCGCTCGTGCTGTCGGCTCTCGACGACGCGAATACCTCCCTCACGTTGAGCAATACGATTCTGTCGTTGACCGATTCCGCCGGAACCCTGACCGTCGACCTGGGACCGATCGACGGCATCAATGATCTCGACACCGACCCGACGAATGAGTTCATCGCTTCCGCGGTGCTGAGCGGTACGACTCTTGAGATCACCGAGGCCGGGAATGTGATCGCTGTCGATCTTTCAGGACTGACGAACGGTTTGGGTGAGTCCCAGCCGCTCTATAGCGGTTTTGGTTGGTCGGGTGACGAGGCGCCGGTGGGTACCGGACCCTCGGGTACCGTCGATCCCAAGATTCTGGAGATCGTGGAGGCCGCCACGAGCAATCGCTTCGAGGTCGACTTCAATCGCCTGCAGCCCGGCATCCTGATCACCAACCTGCCGATCACTCTCGACCAGCCCGGGCTCTACTACTTGATCGGCAATCTGTCGAATACGTCGGCCGGCGACGGCATCACCATCGACTCCGACGACGTCACCCTCGACATGAACGGGTACACGCTCTACGGCGGCAAGATCTCTGGCGTCACCAGCAACGACGGCATTGCGGTGCTCGGCAACCAGACCAATCTCAAGGTCTACAACGGTGGCCTGGTGGGCTGGAACGGCGATGGCATCGACGCCAGCACCGCCGCCTTTTCGATCTTTCGGGATCTCCACGTGGGCCAGAACGATGGCGACGGCTTGCGGGGCGCCGTCAATACGTTGCTCACCCGGGTGACGTCGTTCAGCAATGGTTTCGACGGTATCGAGGCGAGCGACGCCAGCGTCTTCCATCGCGTGACGGTGGGCCAGAATGGCGACAACGGAGTCAAGACCGGCACGGGTTGCACGGTGGTCAACAGCGCCGCGTTCGACAACGCAAATGATGGCTTCGAGGTCGGCACCGGCAGCCTGGTCGCAGGGAGTGTCTCCACCGACAATTCCGGGATGGGATTCGACATTGCGCTCCATGGCCAGGTGGTAGAGAGCACCGCCTACGACAACAAGTCCAACGGCTTTGACCTCGAAGGTAACAGCCTCATTCGCAGCTGCATCGCCAGTCTGAACGATGGAGACGGCATTGTCGTCCACGGAGGCAACAGTCAAGTCCTCGAGAACAAGATTCACGAGAACACCAAGAACGGCCTGCGTCTTTTTTCGAGCGGCAGCTTTGCCAAAGGCAATCAGAGTACGGACAACGACACGGCCGGCATCGCGGTCATAGGCGTCAGCAATCTGCTCGTCAACAACAGCACTGCTGGCAACGTGACCAACTGGAACATTCAGCCGGGCAACGCGTTCGGGCCGATTCTCGTCGTCAACAGCGTCGGCGACCTTTCCGCAGTGGCCGGCGCAGACCACCCCTGGGCGAACTTCGACTTCTAGCAGCCCGTGGCTTGCTCCTCGGCGCTGGGCGAGTTTCGAAGGCCGCGCGGAGCCCGGCGCGACGATCCAGAGGAGTCAGTGGGAGTCGCGCCGGATCGAGCACGGCCGAGACTGTCTGAGCCGAACAACGTCGGGAAGCTCGACAACCCATCATCTAGCGAGTTCCTAGGCTTGCTCCTCGGCGCTGAGGCGAGTTTCGAAGGCCGCGCGGAGCCCGGCGCGACGATCCAGAGGAGTCAGTGG
>JALCBJ010000069.1:4910-12762 GCA_028066595.1 Thermoanaerobaculia bacterium | reverse complement strand
GAGTCGCGCCGGATCGAGCACGGCCGAGACTGTCTGAGCCGATGCGAGCTCGAAAGCCGCGCGGAACCCGGCGCGACGGCGCACCAATCAGGCGGGCCGCAGGTATCGCGCAGGTGCGTTCACTTGCCAAGCCGTTCGATCAGCTGCTGCAGGATCGGCCGGGCTGTTTCTTTCGCCGCGGCTCTGCGGACCTCCTGCCGGGCGTTGACCCAATTCGAGCCGCCTTTGGAGTCGAGGAAGTCGACGTAAGCCTGGAGCTCCTGGTCGTCGAGAGGTTCGTAGGTGAGGCAGAGCCATTGATAGACGCCGAGGTAGCGATCTCCCTTGGTCCCTACGGGCTCCACGGGCGCCTGGCCGCTGGATTGGGCCTGCTCTGCTACCCAGTCGACGACGCGACCGGCGTAGCGGTCGAGCTGGCGCTGCAAGGCGCGAGTGTCGGAGATCGAGTCGACGGATTCGAGCAGGGCGTGCCGCTCGTCGCTCTGTCGTAGGTAGATCTCCTCGCCGTTGGCGGCCACATCGTCGAGCACCGCTTGCGTGCGGGCCGCCGTCTCCAGCTCGACGACCTTCCGCCCGAGAGGTGACTGGTAGAACTCGACGATCGTCTGGACCGTTTCGAGATCGAGGTGCTCGAAGATCTCGGCTACCCGGGGTATCGCGATGGAGCCGAGCTGCAGCCGCTGGTCGGCTCGCTCCACCGCTTCGAGTACTTCCAGTCCATGGACGCCGCACCACTCCGACGCCCGGCACTGTTCGACGATCTGGCGCCGGTTCTGCTCGATGTCGAAGGCGACCTCGTGGGCCAGAGCGGTCATCTCGATCAGGCGTCGGGCCGGCTCACTCGCGGCCGCCGTCGCGGCGATGGTCATCGTCAGCGCGGCACACAGGATCGGGGCGAGGAGTCGTTTGTGACCGGTCTGCAATGCGTCTCGCCGGTGGATGGAGTGTCTCGATGGCATCAACCGTCTCTCTCTTTCTCTCGAGTCGGATTCGGCGGCGGCATGAGGTGATCGAGGTTCTCTTCCACCCAGCGCGCGGTGGCCTCGAGGCCTTGGTCGAGTGGTGTGCGCGGCCGGTCGGGCCAGATCTCGTCTAGGCGCTCGGTGGCTAGGACCTTGCTGCGCGCGCCGACGAAGGCGTCGGCATCGAACTCGATGCGCGCGAAATCATAGCCGGTGGCTGAGCACAGCGCGCGAGCGACGTCGCGGATGGACTGATCGCCTCCCTGTCCCAGGTTGATCACCTCTCCCGACGCCAGGTCAGCGAGACGAACGATCCAGCGAACCGCGTCGTCGATGTAGACCAGCTCTCGACGCTGCGTCCCGTCGCCCCACAGGCGCACCGAGCTGCCGTCGCGCTGGCCGATGACGATCTTGCGAGCGATGTCGTAGACGAAGTGCAGGGGACGACCGTCGAGGTGGTATCCCGGACCGTAGAGCGTCGAAGGGATCAGGTAGGTGTAGGTCAGGTCGAACTGGCGCGCCAGGCTGCGCAGACCAGCGAGCAGCGAGCGCTTGGCGCTGGCGTATCCCAGGTAGTCCTCCGCCGGCTCGCCACCAAGGTAGTCCTCTTCGCGCAGCTGGCCTTCCGTCGGCTCGTAGGCGACGCTGGTGCCGAAAGCGACGAGAGTGGCCTCAGGCTGATGGCGTCGCCAGAAGTCGAGCAGGTGAAGGTTGATGCGCTCGTTGCGCAACCACTGTTCGCCCGGGCGCTGGCTGCAGAAGGTACCGGCTCGGGTCCAGGCCGCCAGGTGGAAGATCTGATCGAATTCTTCGTCGGCCAGCGCGTCGAGGGCGTCGGGGCGCCGCAGATCGCATCGTTGGGATCCGGGGGCGACGACCTCGCGGCCCTTGGCTTCGAGGAACGGAATCAGGTGCCGGCCTAGGAAGCCGCTGCCGCCCGTGACGAGGATCTTCATCACGCCATTCTCATGAGCCGATCCTCACGGTACCCCGCCGCCGACAGGTGGCAGATCGGGCGCGGCGGCGTCGCGGTCCGACAGTACAGGTGCGTCTGTCGGCCACGGGATGTCCAGCGACGGATCGTTCCAGCGCAATGTGAACTGGGCGCCCTGGCCCTGATAGTAGGCGGACTGTTTGTAGCCGAAGATGCAGTCGGTATGCGCGTAGTGGCCGTTGGCGCAGCCGGCCGGTACCAGCACCTGCTGCCGGCTTCGGTCGTCGAGCTCGAAGGCTTGCCAGTGGCGGAAGGCCGGCGACGAGCGCCGCATGTCGACGACCACGAAGCGGATCCTGCCGGCGACGCAGTGAATCAGCTTCCAGGTGCGATCGTCGCCGTGCAAGCCGCGGAGGACGCCAGCGCTCGAGCAGGAAAGGTCGTCTTCGACGAAGCGGAGAGGTTCGCCGGTCTCGTCTCGAAGATCCCAGTCGCGCGCGTTCCAAGTCTCGACGTATTGGCCGCGGTGGTCCTCGAAGACATCGGGTGTGACGACGATGAGTCCGGGGATCTCGGCTGAATTCTCGATCGTGGGCATGTTCAGCTGCCGGCGGTCGGCGAGGCGAAAAGCACCTCGGAGCCTGGACGGTCGATTTGCGGGTGCAAGACTTCGTGCTCGGGAAAGGCTGCGATCACGTCGTCCCGACGCTCCGGCGGCACGAAAAAGAGGAAGAAACCGCCGCCGCCGGCGCCCAGGATCTTGCCGCCGAGAGCGCCCGCGTCGCGTCCCCGCTGGTACATGTCGTTCATGGCGTCGTTCGACACACCGGAGGCGAGGCTACGCTTCAGTCGCCAACTCTCGTCCAGCAGCTCGCCGATTCCCTCGATCGGATCGCTGCCGAGCAGGAGATCTGCCGCCTCGTCTACCATCGCCACCATCCGACGCAGGGCGTCGCGGTTGGCCTCGACGCGGTCGAGCTTGCTGCGTTCGAGTGGAGAAGCCGGTCGCTGGAGTGCGGTGTAGACCATCACCAGATGAGATTGGAGCTCGAGCTTGCGTTGGGGTGAGACGCACAGGTTCTCGGCGAAAATATCGTCGACCCGGCGGAACTCGACGCGCCGCAGTCCGCCGACTGCGGCCAACACTTGATCCTGGCAGCCGACCGTGTCGCCCAGCAGCCCACGCTCGACCTCGATGGCCTCGTAGGCCAGCTCGAGGGGAGACAGGTAGCGTCCCTGGTAGGCGCGCAGCGCGTGCAGCAGCGCGACGGTGAACGACGACGACGAGCCCAGGCCGGTAAAGGCGGGTAGGTCCGCCATGGTGTGTAGCTCGACGTCGGCCTCGATACCGCATTTTTCGAGGCACGACTTGAAGACCCGGTGTTGGATCTCGTCACGTTTCCGAACCAGCTCGACCTCGCGGTAGGAAAGGCGGATCGAATAGTCGAAGAGGTGGCTCGGGAAGGAATTCGCGGTGACGAAACAGTGGCGGTCGATGGCGGTCGACAGCACGGCGCCCCGGTCGTGATCGAAGAATTCGGGATAGTCGCTGCCGCCACCGAAAAGGCTCAGACGCAACGGGGCACGGGTGATGATCACGTGACGTCTCTCCAGATCGGGTCGTGTCGCCGATGGTTCGTCATGGTGGCGAGTTTAGCTCGCGAGGCGCCGGTGACCCGGGCGTCAGACGAAGCGTCCATCTCGCTGGTCGGCCGGTGGACCGTCAGTGCCGTCGCACCGGTCTGCGCGCGGCCTCGAAACTCGCCTCGGCGTTGCTGTGGTCCCGTGGGAGTTTGTTTGATGGAGGGTTCCCCGGGGCTTTGGACGTTCTTCAGCTCAGACAGTCTCGGCCGTGCTCGACCCGGCGCGACTTTCGTCTAGATCGTCTGGGGATCGTGTCGACGCGTCGGTCTGCGCTCGGCCTCAGCCCTCCTCGTCGTCTTCTGGGTCTTCCTCGTCTTCCTCGTCTTCCTCGTCTTCCTCGTCTTCCTCGTCTTCCTCGTCTTCCCGTCGATACTCCTCGAGCTCCTGATCGATCATCCTCTGCTGGGCTTCGACGAAGCGCTCACGGACTTCGGTGACGACGCCGAGGAGCGCGTCATGACGCGCAGCGTGGAAGGCCTGTCCGGCGGGTGATTCGGCCCAGGCGAGGAGCGCGGCGAGCTCGGCTTCGTCCATGCGATTGAGACCATAGGTGAGACGGAGGAAGGCGCGCTGGGCGGCGAGGTCTTGGAGGCGGGCGGAAATTTCGGCTTCAGGGGCGTCCCATTCGGCGGGCTCACCGGTGAGGCCCGCGATCTGGGCCGCCCCGAGGCCGACGAGATCGACCATCTCGCCGGCGATTGTCCGTTGCAGTGTGCTGGCTCCGAGAGCCTGGTCGACCGATTCGAGCACGGCGAGTCTCTCCTGCGGTACTCGCTCCTGGATGATGCGCCCATGGCGCTGAAAGTACTTCTGGCCGCTGTCGGTGGCCAGTTCGCGGCGTAGCCAGGCATATTTCTCGCCGGCACTGGACGCCATGAATCCCAGGAGAGCTGTGTGTGCCGGTGCCTCGATTCCGCCGACCAGCCGCTCGGCCGCACGGTCCTGGAGCGAGGACACATCCAGATCGATCTGGCTTGCTTCCATGGCCGAGCCGCTATGTCCACCGAATCCTCCGGATTCTTCCCAGGCCTCCATCAGGAGTAGTCGGCTGGCCTCGACCACGGCCGCCACTTCCTGGTCGACATGAGTGGCTCTGCGGAGTTCGGAATCGGCCTGGAGGGCCGTAGCGCTAATCAGGAAAAGGGTGGAGCCGAGACACATCGAAGCCAGGTGGCGCAGAGTCATCGTCGCAGATCGACGCACCGTCGCCTTTCTACAGGCGGCAGCCGCGGCGCGCGGGTCGGGATTGCTAGACTCGACCGCCCTGAACGCGTCATCCATTTCATGCATCCCAGTCTCTCCATCGTAGTCCCGACGTTCCTGGAAGCGGAGAGTCTAGCGCGTCTCGTGCCGGCACTTTTCGAGGAGCTCGAACCTCGGGGGTACCAGCCGGAAGTCATCGTGGTCGATGACGGATCCACCGATGGAACGCCGGATGTGGCGCGTGATCTGGCGCAGTCTTACGCTGTGCGCCTGATCGAGCGGCAGGACCGCCGGGGCTTGGCGACGGCGGTCATCGAGGGCTTCGACGCCTCGCGTGCCGACGTTCTGGTCGTGCTCGATGCCGACGGCAGCCATCCGGTGTCTGCGATACCGAAGCTCGTCGACGCGGTGGGCAGTGGAGAGTTTGCGATCGCGGTCGGCAGTCGCCACGCGGAGGGCGGTGGATTTCGTGAGTGGCCACTGTTCAGCCGGCTCAAGTCACGCTTCGCGGCCTTCTTCGCTCGCGGCCTCACCGATCTCCGCGATCCAACCAGCGGCTTCATGGCCGTGCGTCGCGATCTCTACGAAACCCTCGAGCTCGATCCGATCGGTTGGAAGATCGTTCTCGAGGTCGTGGTCCGCGCGGCGCCAGCTCCATGGGTCGAGATCCCGATCATTTTCGAAAAGCGTACCCACGGTGTGAGCAAGCAGACACCCTGGATTCTGCTGCAGTATTGGCGGCATTGCATTCGCCTCTATCGCCACCGAAAGCGCGTCGCGAGACTCCACGGAGAGGAACCCTCATGCGCCTCCTGATCACCGGCGGTGCCGGCTACATCGGCTCCGTACTCACGGGCATGGCCTTGGAACAGGGCCATGCCGTGACGGTGCTCGATGATCTGTCGTTCCAGCAAGATTCCCTGCTCTCCCTCGCTCACCACCCGCGTTTCGACTTCCTACAGGGCGATGCAAGGAACCCCGACGTCCTGGGTCCGTCACTGGAGCAGGCCGATGCCGTCATCCCACTGGCGGCCTTGGTCGGTGCTCCCGCCTGCGACGTCGACCCGGATCGCGCGACCTCTGTCAACCTCGACGCCATCCGCACGCTCCTCGAGCTGCGCCGTCCCGAACAACGCGTCCTCTTCGCCAACACCAACAGCGGCTATGGGTCCCATCCGGATGCGGTGTGCACCGAAGAGACTCCCTTTGCGCCGATCTCGCTGTATGGCCGGACCAAAGTGGAAGCCGAAGGCCTGGTGCTCGAGTCCGGCAACGGATTGGCGTTTCGGCTCGCGACCGCCTTCGGTGCCAGTCCCAGAATGCGCTTCGATCTGCTGGTCAACGACTTTGTCGAGCAGGCGCATCGGGAGGGCGTTCTGGTTCTCTTCGAGTCGGGCTTCCAGCGCAACTTCATCCACGTTCGCGACATCGCCCGCGCCTTTCTTTTTGGGCTGGAGAACTTCGAAAGCATGGAGGGGCAGACTTTCAACGTCGGTCTCTCCGACGCCAACTTGACGAAGCTGGAACTGGCGGAGCGGATTCGCCGGCAAGTTCCGCGGCTGAAGATCTTGGAGTCGGTGACCGGTCGGGATCCCGACAAGCGGGACTACCTGGTAAGCAACGACAAGATCGAGTCGTTGGGTTGGCGTCCGTCCTATTCGCTGGACGACGGCATCGCCGAATTGCTCAAGGTGTGTCGCCTGATGCCACGCCGACCGTACCGAAATATCTGATGCGCTGCCTGATCACGGGTGGCGCCGGATTCATCGGCTCCCACACCGCCGACGCGCTGATGGCCGCCGGTCACGAAGTGCGAGTTCTCGACGCCCTGCGTCCGCCGGTACACATGCGGCCTGTTCGCCCGCCGTGGCTCCACGATGACGCCGAGCTGATCCACGGCGACGTCCGCGACCGGGCGGTCCTGAACCGGGCGCTCGAAGGGGTAGACGCGATCTTCCATCTCGCCGCCTACCAGGACTACCTGCCGGACTTTTCTACGTTCTTCGACGTCAACGCTAGCGGTACCGCGCTGCTCTTCGAGCTGCTCGTCGAGCGGCGGCAGGAGCTCCGGCGCCTGGTGGTGGCATCGTCCCAGGCAGTGGCGGGGGAGGGTAGCTACCGTGACGGCGACGGCCAGGACTTCGTCCCCAGCTCCCGGTCCAGAGACCACCTCGCCGAGGGGCGATGGGAGATCAGCGACGCCATGGGACGACCGGCTACCGCATTGCCCACGCCGGAGATCGTCAGCCGGCCTCAGAACCCGTACGGCCTCAGCAAATGGACCCAGGAACGCCTCGTCCTCGACCTGGCGCCGCGCTACGGCATCCCCGCCGTCGCGATGCGCTATTCCATCGTTCAGGGACCGCGCCAGAGTTTCACCAACGCGTACTCCGGTGCTTGCCGCATCTTCTGTCTGGCGAGTCACTTCGACCGGCCGATCACCATCTACGAGGACGGTTTGCAGCGCCGCGACTTCGTCGACATAGAAGATGTGGTGCAGGCCAATCTGCTGGTACTGGAAGACGAGCGTGCCATCGGCGGCGTCTTCAACGTCGGCGGCGAGCGGGCCTACACCGTGCTCGAATTCGCCGATCTCGTACAGCGCGCCTTCGACCGACAGGGCACCCTCGAGCCCTCTGGCCGCTTTCGCTTCGGCGACACCCGGCATGCCGTCTCGGACTGCACCGCTCTCCACCAATTGGGCTGGCGCCCGACCCGCACGCCGGCCGACAGCGTGGCCGCCTACCGCGACTGGCTGCGCTCGGTCGATCCGTCACCCGCCGTGCTCGACGACGCAGCCGCCGAGATGGAGCGGCTCGGAGTCGTTCGCGGAGGATAGATCCTCCCGAGAGTCTCTTGCAGCCGGCGGGACGTCACCAACGATCCGGACGGGAGTCGCGCGGGAACGAGCACGGCCGAGACTGTCTGAGCTGAACGAGGTAGCAAGCCTGGAGAGGGCTTCGTAAGGCGGGTTCGTACGGGATCTCGGAACCGCCGATGCGAGTTTCGAAGGTCGCGCGGAGTCCGGCGGGACGACACCAACGATCCAGGCGCGAGTCGCGCGGGAACGAGCACGGCCGAGACTGTCTGAGCTGAACGAGGTAGCAAG
>JALCBJ010000069.1:0-4810 GCA_028066595.1 Thermoanaerobaculia bacterium | reverse complement strand
GTACGGGATCTCGGAACCGCCGATGCGAGTTTCGAAGGTCGCGCGGAGTCCGGCGCGACGGCATCGCCCGGCTCGCGGTATCAGGTCGCGAGACGGAGGATCGCCTCGACGACTTGGCGGGGTTGGATATCTTCGATACAGGCCATCTTTCGCGGGTTGCGGCAGCGGATTCCGCGCGCCGAGTAGATATAGCAAGGGCTGCACGGTAGCCCGGCCCGCACGATCTCGAAACGGGTCGCCCACGGCGCTGTAGAGGTGGCCGGCGTCGGTCCGTGGATCGACACGACCGGCGTCCCCATGGCCGCGCCGACGTGGGTCATCAGCGTGTCGGAGGCTGCCAGGCAGCTCATCCTGGAAATGAGTGCCGCGGTGTCCAGGAGAGGGAGACCCGCCGCCGAGACCACCGCACCTGAGGTGGAGACCGCGTCGCCCAGCTCGTGGCAGAGCTTCTCCTCCTCGGGCCCGCCCAGGAGAACGACCCCGATTCGCGGGGCGGTGGAGCACAGCTCGTCGATCACTTGTACCCAACGCTCCGGCGGAAATCGCTTCAACCACAGGTTCTTGGTGGCACCGGAGCCAGGATGGACGCCGATCAGCTTCTTGTCGTCCAAGCTATGCTCGGCGAGCCAGGTCTGGGCGCGCTCCTGCGAGTCGTTGCCGGGCTCCAGATGCAGGACCGGCGACTCATCGGAAAGCGGTCGGTCCATCGCTTCGGTGATCAAGCGGAGGTTGTTCTCCACCAGGTGCAGATCCCGGCGTTCCTTCAGGCGCCGGCTCAGCAGGACACTTCCCAGGTTGCCGCGACTGAGGTAGCGGAAACCCCAACGCTCGCGGGCGCCGATCAGGAAGGTGATGAAGTTGTAGATGAAGCGGTTGTGCGGCATCGGCGTGATCGACACGTCGTAGCGCCGAGAACGCAGGCCGAGGCAGAAGAAGAACGAGCGCACCGCGCCTTCGACCTGGAAGTCGTAGAACAACACCTCGTCCACCGCCGGCAGCGCCTCGAGCATCGGGCGGCTGGTGCCGCGCTGCATCACCAAGACCTCGACTCGGGCGTCGGGCTCCGCCCGCTCGAGCTCGACGAGGAAGGGCGTGCTCATCAGTGCATCTCCCGCGCCGGCGAGCAGCACCACCAGGATCCGGCGTCCCGGCGAGCCGGTGGGCTGGTCGGCGCTCATCGATGGAAAAGCCAGGCGCGCAGGCGTCGGAGAGCAATCTGCAGCAGGCTATGTCCCACCGACAGAACGTTTTGTACTGTGAAAGCCTTGGAGACGCCGCTCTCCCGGTCCTGATTCGCGATCTGGACCTCGCGGACCGTCTTGCCGAGACGCAACAGGGTGGTCACCAGCTCCGCCTGGTAGGCATAACCCTGGGAGTCCGGATGCCAGCGCGTGACCAGCTCGCGGCGGTGCAGGACCGGGCCGTTGTAATAGTGGAGACGGAATCCGCCCACCCGGTTGACGATCCAGGTGAAGGCTCGCGAGATCGCCCGCCGCCGAACGCCGCGGACGTCGCGCTCGTCGAAGTAGGGCACGATCATGTCGGCCTCGCCGCGTCGTTCGAGGATCGTCTCCAGGGCCTGACGGGACTCAGCGTGGTCGCCATTGACCAGCATATAGAACGTTCCTCGACCTTGGAACGCGCCCTCGACGTAGTTGAAACCGAGGCCCATCGTGCGTTCGTTCTCGAACAGCCGCACAGCGGCGTCGGGTGTCCGCTGCTGGAAGGCGCGAACCCGTGCCGCCGTGTCGTCAGTGGAGGCGTCGTCGAAGACCAGGATCTCGAAACTGAGATCAAGGTCTCTGGCCACCTCTACCAGCGTCTCGAGCGTCGGCCCGATATTGTCTTCCTCGTTCAAGCACGGTACGAAGAAGCTCACCTCCAGCAGCCGAGCCGTGTCCCGCGAGTCAGCCGCCGGCATCGACCTCGACCTTGGAGACGAGAAGCTGGACCTGACCGATAGACCATAGCTCGTCGGTCAGCTCGATCACGTTGAGCCCGGGGCGTGCGACCCACGAGACCTGCCAAAGCTGAGGCTCTCCGACCTCGAAGTCTCGAGTGTGTCGATGAGCCTTGATGCGCTTGACGCCGTTGTTGGTCGTGGCTTCCAGGTCGATGCGGACCCGCCGATAGCTATCGGTCAGGTTATGGAGGTGCAGGGTGGCGCGACCTTCGAGGATTCGCCAGTCCTGGAGATTGAGACTCTTGCCGTACTGCCAACCCTCACCCCAGAGCAGCGCCACCGGTCGGCCCTCTCGACGCGCCTGCTCGAGCAGATCCTCGGGACGGTTGAAACGAATCGTCGTGACGCAGCGATTGGTGTAGAAGTCCTCGCTGGCACCGAGATCGAGTCGCCGGAGGAGGAGCGCCGGCTCGTTGCGCAGCTCGAGGGTCTGGTGGAAATGCCGATCCGGCCAGTCCCACGGACCGATTTCTGGATGATCGTAGTAGTTCTTGCCCTGCTGCACGAGGGCGGCGTCGGAGAAGCGGCTTAGGAAGCGCTCGGCGCTACCGCGCCAGTCATTGCCTCGCCACATGGCCAGCCCGACGTCGGGCACGGTGAAGGTGGGCACGGCCTTTTCGGGCATGTAGGACCGCATCTCGATGCGCACCACGTTCATACCGTTGACCAGCGCGGGAGCGCCGTCGGCGAGATGCTCGTCGAGGGTTTCTGCGATGCGCGAGTACTCGACCGGATTGCCGCGCAGTTCGATCAGCGCCCGCAGTGGTGGCGCCAGCGCAAGGCCGAGGATTACCAGGCAGATGCCCCAGACACCCCAGGCGGGAGCGCGTCGCGCGATGCAGGCATCGATCACCGCCAAGAGTCCACAGCCCGTCAGCGCCAGCCACAGAGGCCATAGAGCTGAGTAGTAGCGCAGCGCGAAGAAACCCGACGCCGAGGCCAAGGTGATGGCGACGAAGAGCACCACGACACCGGCACCCAGTGCCAGCACGCGACGGCCCCGCAGCGGTCGCGTCACGGGCAGCGCGAAGGCGGCCAAAGGCAGGCCGAGGCTGAGCAGGCCCCGCCAGCCTGTCCCGAAGCTGTAGGTGAACGGCAGCCGCCACATGCTGAACAGGCTGTAGAGGTCTGTCGTCTGGGGTTCGCTCCACACGGGGTCGAAGCGCTGGGCGAAGAGTGCGGCGAGGAACTTCCATGCCCAGGGAGCCACGAACAGGGCACAAACAGCTGGTCCCGCCAGGAGCACCCAAGTCTCGCGTCGCTCGAACGCGGTGCGGAGCTCGGAGAAGCCGGTTCGGCGCAACCACAAGCCGAGTGGCACCAACCAGCAGAGAGCCACCGCTGGCCAGGCGGTCATGTGAGACGCGCATGCCGCGACGCCGCAGGCCGTCGCAACCGTCGCGGTGCGCCAGCCAACGCGGCCGTTGGTTTCGAGCTGCCGGACCAGGCGGACTGTCGCGGCCAGTGTCGCCGAAACGAAGAGCAAGGGAAAGGCGTAGATATGCGCCGTCTTCGACCAATACACGGAAAACGGGTTGGTCGCCGCCAAGAGTGCCAGTACGAGGGCAAGGCGAGTTCCGGCGAGCTCGAAGCCGAGCCAGAACAAGGCCAGGGCCGACAGCACGCCCGCCCAGACGAAGGGGAGGCGCACGTTGACGGCGGTGGCCTCGAGGCCGGACCACTGGACGACGGCGGTGGTCAACACACGCGGCAATGGCAGCTGACGGGTGAAGCCGAAGTCGCGAAAATGCTCCACCAGGTAAGGCCACGGCTGCTGGCCGTCCTGGATCATCAGCACCAGCTCCACCTCGTCACCGCGGGTGTCGAGGGTCTCGAGGCCGGCCAAGCGAATCCAGGCCGCGAAAGCCAGGATCACGAAGAGTCCGAGGATCTGGACCAGGCCCACTTTGCGTTCCTCTGAATGCCGGCGATTGGGCGAAGCGTCTGGAAGCATGAGGGATCTCTTCGGGTGGAGGGGGCAGCGGATCGTACCATCCGTCGCGCTGCCGGGCGGGCGGCCCGGGTTGCTAGAATTTGCCGGCTCCCATGGAACCGACACCAGATGATTCACCCTCGGAGACACGCCACAGGCGAGTCGGACTGTGGCTTCTGGTCACCGCGTTGCTGGCTGTGGTCGTGTGGCAGCAGATCCGCCTTCAGCGTCTCGAGACGGAGCCAGATCCCGAAGGCACCGTCTCGGCTCCCGCTGGTGACTCTGTGGCGGAAGGGCCAGAGTTCGCTGAGGCGCAGAATCGTCCTCGGGGCCGTAGGGAGATCAAGGAGCAGCAAGCCGCACTTCGCGCCTTGGGGCCCGAGGAGACCGCTCAACGCATGCTCGACGAGCTCCAGGCGGTGACCGAGGGAGACGTCGAGAAGACTCGAATTCTGTTCGAAAGATTGGTCGAAGAAGGCAGGGCTCGTCGACTGCTCGAGCAGAGGGCCGCGGCCGGCGAGATCAGCGAAGAAACGCTAGAGCGGGCCGTGCTGCAATTGGCGACGGATTCGGGTGTCTATGCTGAACGGCTGCTCGACCCGCTCGAGCTCGACCGCTATTTCGACTTGCGTCAGAGCTGGTCGGAGGGTGAGGCGTACCTAGACTAGATGGCATCGGGTCGTTGCACCGTTCTGCGCGCAGCCTTCGAAACTCGCCTCGGCGTTGTCCCAGTCTTGCAAGTCCCCGTTTGACCCTGGTTTCCAGAGCTCGGTGACGTCGCTCAGCTCAGACAGTCTCGGCTGTGCTCGACCCGGCGCCACTCCCGTTAGGCAGCTTCTGGACGGGATCAAGACTGAACCTAGAGGCCCGGCCGGCAACCCCCGTTTTCGAGCCGCCTAATGAGGGCGTACCGG
>JALCBJ010000219.1 GCA_028066595.1 Thermoanaerobaculia bacterium | reverse complement strand
CGGACGCATGTACCTGCTCCGACAGCTCGATCAGCACCGCATCGCCGGTCAGGCGCACCTGCTCCACACGGGGTGCTTCGCCCCGACTCCACACCCAGCGCTCACCGAAGGGTGTGTAGAAGTACTTCTCTACGGGCTCGTGATCCCCGTCCAGCAGGACCGTCAGGTTGCCGGAGGTGTCGTAGATCGGCCAGTAGGTGGTCGGTACTCCGCCGTCCATGATCTCGAGATGCACGACTTCGTCCAGCCGGTCACCGTGGAACTGACGATGGGTCAGGAACCACTGCCCCAGGCTGAAACGGTATTCCTCAATGGGGCGCCAGCCGTCCCACACCGTGGCGTAGTGGACACCGTCCACGGTGCGGAGCACTCGCCGGCCCAGTGCGTCGTACTGGTACTCAGCGACGGTCACACCGTCGTCCTCGACTTTGGTCAGTCGGTCGCCGTGGTCGTAGGACAGGCTGAGATCGCCCTTGCTCGTCAGATTGCCGTTGAGGTCCCAGTCGAAGGACGCGCCGCTGAGCTGATTGCCCGTGCCGATGGAAAAGCTGCGGTCCACGTCCCCACAGGCCGAAGCATAGGTATGCCCGGTGAGGTTCTCCGCCTCGTCGTGCTGGAACGTCTGGCTCGTGCCCAGAACCGTCTCGAGCAAGGCTGCGGGGTACTCCGACGTTTCCGTACGCAGACGACGCGCGGAGTCGTACTGCCAGTTGATCTGCCGCGACTCCTCCCCTTCGGTCAGGGTACGGCTCTCCAGAAGGCCGCTCGGGAACCATTCCAGGTCTTCCGCATAGACCGTCTCGAGTCCGGCGTCCACCGAGACCTCCATCGGCCGCCCTGAGTTGTCCGGCGTCCAGGTCACCGTTGGGGCCGTGAGACTGAATCTCCGGCCGACGGTGGAGGGAGTCAGCCGCTCGTAGAGCGCCAGCGGCGTCGTGTCCACCGACACCTCCCCCACCTGACCCAGGGAGTCGAACGTCCGCTGCACACTCGGCAACGACGGATAGGCGGTCGATCTCGCGTCGCCGCTCGGCGTGTACACCGACGTCACGTCGAATGTATTCGTCGCGATCGTTCCCACATCGGACTTCACCAGCGTGGGAAGCCCCCGTGCGTCCTGGTGCACCGTCGTCAACGTCGCGCCGCGGCTCGCGGACACGCTTCTCGTGGCGTTTTCCGCATCGTAGGTATACGACTCGAGAACCTGCTCGCCTTCCTTGATCGAGTCGAGCCGGTTCAGGGAGTCGAAACTGTAGTCCAACACCGTTCCGTCGCGGCGCGTCCGCTTCGTCGCATTCCCCACCGTGTCGTATTCGAGACCTTCCGACGTGCCGTCGGGGTACACGATCTGCGTCAACCAGCCCGAACCGTCCACCTTCCACACCGTGGAGTTGCCCTTCCGGTCCATCATCAAGACCTCGCGACCGGCTCCCGTCTGTGTGTGCGTATAGGTCATCTCGATGCCGTTCGGGCGGGTCACCTTGATCGCACGGCCCAGCGAGTCGTACTCCGTGACGACCACCGATTGGTCCGGACGAATGGTTTCTGCAACGTTGCCTTGCTGATCGTATACGAATCGAGTTGCTCCCAGGGAAGGATTGCGCTCGACGGTCATCCGATCCAGCGGATCGTACTCGCGATCGACCACGAACTCGCTCGGAACATCCAGGCCGTAGGTATTCAGCAGCTTTCGCCGCTCCACCGATACCCTCCCGCGGTCGTCGACCTCGTATTCCGTCCAGTATTCCGTGTGGTAACTATCCGGCCCGTCGGACAGGAGCTGGAGCTGACTCTTCAACCGGCCGAAACCGTCGTACTCCCACACCACAGCTTCGCCCGACGGGCCCATCCACCACGCCGGCTGGCCGTCCCCGTAGTAGTCGAACTCCTCGACGGCCGTTTCGGCCACCGCGCCCTCGACGACACTGGTGACGGTGATCCGCTTCTTCAGTAGACCGCGAGCATCATGCTCTGTGGTGGTCTGACCGAGCAACTCGCCTTCCGGGTTGCATTCGGTGATGCGCGTCGGTCGGTGATTGTCGTCGTACTCCGTCATGACGAACCCGCCGAGCGGATCTTTCTGCAGCATCGGGCGCCCAAATCCGTCGTACTCGGTGCTCCAGACGTTGGACCTCGCGTCGGTCGTCGTGAGAAGCCGGCCATCCCCGTCGTAAGTGAACGTCGTCTCGAGAGTTCCCCACGAGCTCCCTACGGTTCTCTCGAGCTGTAGGCGGCCCGCCCCGTCGTACTCCAGCTCCACCGCATGGGCTCCGGTGCGATCGACCCTCTTCAGGCGCCCGCTCGCATCGTATTCCCAGGATTCGGTCAACTGGCTTGCCGTGGGCTGCACCGTGATGACCGAACGAACGAGGCTACCCAGCGAGTCGTAGGACAACGTGGTCGTGGTGACTTGGCCGCTTCCCATGACGCCGAACGGTGATTTCTGCCTCACCACCCGACCTGTCTTGTCGTACTCGAGCTCGGTACAGACCGGCGTACCGAGGTTCTTGCGACAGATTCGAAGCGGCCAGCCCAATATGTTGTAGTCCGTCGTTCGGCCGGCATCCTCGGGTTCGGAGGTTTGGATGGTCTGCCCCTGCTCGTTGTATTCGAGACCACTCTTGATGCTCTTCCCGTCGGCCTCCTCTGTCACTTTGGAAGGCCACGGGGTGTTCGGCAGAAAATTCTCGAGTTTCGTGACCCTCGGCTGGGCGGACTTCGTCCAGGAGCTGAAGCTACCGTTCGGCCCACCCGAAGCCGAACTGATCTGGCTCGTTGACTCGCCGAGTCGACCGGCCTTGTCGAAGGAGAGGTTCACCGAGTGAACGGGTTCCGTGTTGGGCGCTCCTAGATATACGCCTTCGGACTCGACTTCCGCCGAGCCGGGATCCAGCGTCCGGCGGATCTCCAGGCCGCTCGGGAG
>JALCBJ010000218.1 GCA_028066595.1 Thermoanaerobaculia bacterium | reverse complement strand
TCCATTGGGCTATGTACTCCTCTCCCTCCGCGATTGAGCACATGAGTGTAAACCATAGTGGTCTGGACGTTTCTATGTCCCAGCAGCTCCTGAATGGTGCGGATGTCATATCCGGACTCGAGCAAGTGTGTCGCGAAGGAATGGCGGAGGGTGCGGCAGCTTGCATGTTTGTAGATGCCCGCTCTTCGAAGTGCTTTTTTGAAGACCCGCTGAACAGTTCTCTCATGAATATGATGCCGCCTGAGCGCTCCCGAGTCCGGATCCTTCGAAGCTCTTGCCGCCGGAAAGATGTACTGCCAGCCCAGCTCATACTGAGCACTCGGATATCTCACGGCCAGTGCGAAGGGCAAAGCTACCCCGGCAGTTCCTTCGGCCACAGCGCGATCATGCTCTACGGCAACGACTCGCAGCTGTGCTCGGAGCGGCTCGACCGGTGATCCTGGCAGCGCGGTCACGCGGTCCTTCTCTCCTTTCCCGTCCCTCACCGTGACCTGACAGCACTCTAGATCGATGTCCTTCACTCGAACCCTCAGGCCTCCGACAATCCCGTCGGCCAGTCGAAGTGTGTCCACTTCGATCGATCGGGACTTGGCCGGCCAGTCGAAGTGTGTCTACTTCGATCGATCGGGAACTGGCAGAGCAGGGAATGTGCTCTGACAGTCCAGTCCGGACGTTCGCCTGCTCTGACAGTCCAGTCCGGACGTTCGCAAGCCTCGGAAAGAGACAAACATCGGTTCGGACGGTGTCTTGAATGTCGAAAGCGAGCTGGACGAGATGAGTGCGCCAAGATTCCTTCCGGGTGTTTCTCGAAGGCGACTGTCAACCTAATCAGGCTCTATGATTCAGCAGCTTCCTCGAGCCACTCCGTAAGTGCTTCTGGAGGGTTTAGCCGGATCGCGCGTTCGGTGTTGGTGTGGTCCGGGGGAACGACCTCTGCGTTGACGACGATCTTGTGACGGGCTTCTCCGACGCCGAACAGTCCTTCCGAATCCAGTTGACGCAGCGCATTCTCCATACAGCGGAGCCGTAGGTCGTATTCCTTCTCCCAAAGCTCGGGCGGAGCGAAGTAGTCCATCTCCGGCCGCAGCGCGAAGAGATCCCTCACTTTTCGAAAGTACTGAGCACCGTAGTCGACGAACGGGGAATCGGCGTAAGACCATTTGAGATCCTCCGAATGATCAGTGTCGGCCGATGCAACGGCAAGAGCTTCGCGCGACCAGGCGGAAAGAAACGGCGGTGGAGCCTCGCGAGACGTGATCAAGGCACAGTAGTAGTAGGAACCGGGATGGGACTCGAAGAGATCTGAGACGGCGTGCCGTGTGGCGGTCACGATCGCGTCGGTCAGAACGGTTTCGCTGGGTTCAGTCATCTTACGAGGCTCGCAGAAGCCAAGGATAATTCAAACCCAGGTCGCCCTGAACGCTTGTGAGCGGCTCGCCCACCCCGCAGCTGCACCTGTACATGCACGCGTACCCGGCGAAACTGTCCAGAATCCAAGAATCGAAGACAGAGCCCGCTCGATGCGATCCTCCTGCTGGTCCGCACTCGGGGCCCGCGATAGAGTGATCTGCGGCACTGCCTCTACACCCCCAGATCCTGAACCGCAGGAGATCTCCATGTCCAAGCGCCTCATCCTCGTTGTCGTCCTCACTCTCCTCGCCGCTGGTCTGCCTTTCGCGTTCGCCGACTCCGACGGCGACGCTGCAGAGATCAAAGCGCTGATCGAGAAGGCATACGTTCATGGTGCCTTCAACGAGCTGAATCCCGACGCGCTGGAGCGCGGCTTCCACCCGGACTTCGCGATCTTCTCAGCCGACGGAGAGGCGATCAAGAAGTATCCGATCGCTGACTGGGTGAAGCGCACCAGGGAGCGCAAGTCGGCCGACGACTTCGACCCGGCCACGAACGTCTGGGAGCACCACTTCGCATCCGTCGACGTCACAGGCCACTCCGCCAGTGTGAAGATCGAGCTGTCGAAGGACGGCAAGAAGGTCTACACCGACTACCTGTCGTTGCTCAAGTTCGAAAGCGGTTGGCGGATCGTCGCCAAGGTGTATCACCGACACCAGGACTGAGCTGACCTCTCCCGGCGGTTCGAACGATTCCTATCGATCCGCCGGGCTACAAGGTGGACCTGTCGTGACCGCGGAAGAATGCCCGGGATGCAAAGCACGCTTTCCCTCCACTCGAGGGGAGACACATAAATACATGGAGTCGTCTCCCGGGTGCTGGGAGACGTTCGGCCGGGTCCTCGCCAGGGAGTACTCAGATCGGCAATACTTCGAAGTTCATCGGCTCACGGTCGACGCCTACGCGGTCCAGCATCCGGGACAGCCCAGCCGACAGAGCATTCAATCGGTGGGCGTACATCTGATTCGTCTCTGCCTTTTCTTGGAGCACGGGTTGCAGCCGGAGCAAGCCAACAGCGCGATGTTGGCCGCAGCGAAACGAAAATCGGAGTTCAGCTGGCTGACGCCTCCTGAACCGCTCGGCAGCATCACTGTCGCGGACGTGGAGTCGGCCGTCGGTGTGGGAGAGCACAAAGACCGCGTGAGGGCGTGGGCGACTCAGATGTGGCAGGTGTGGTCACCACACCACGAGACCGTACGGACCTGGGCGACGACATAACGGAAACGGACGAGAAGCCGAGGATCTACATGAGCAGTTCCCAAGACCCCACCAATGCCATTCGACAGGAAGCGATGAGGCTCCCCGACGTGACGACAGGCACGTCATGCAATCAGAGCTCTTTCAAAGTCGGGAAAGGCACCTTTCTGTTCATCGGCCCTGGGCCCAAAGGCCAGGGATTCAAGGCCATGTTCAAGCTCAAGACTTCGATGGCAGAGGCCGTCGAGCTTGCGGAACAAGAGCCGAAACGATTCGAGGTGGGATCGACGGGTTGGGTGACGACCCGTTTTACGGCCGAGGATCCGATGCC
>JALCBJ010000068.1 GCA_028066595.1 Thermoanaerobaculia bacterium | reverse complement strand
TCCCAGTTGTTTGCGGTGAGAACCTCGGTAGGCCGTTGATTATTCCCTGAACTTGCCAATCGGCACACTAGTGACTCCGGATCAGCTCACCGACTCGGCTTCCATCAAGGCTACTTCTCCGGCTACTTCCCGGGCTTCTTCCAAGGTGTCGATGTCCCGGGCAAGCGACAGCGCGTCGAGAAGCGGCACACGCCCCCTCCGATCTCCATGACGTCTACGCTGTGAACGCACCACGAAGACTCGACGGATGTACCGCGCCATCTGCGTCGTCGTAGCACGACCCGACATCAACCTGGCCACTGCGAACAAGCTCCAGAACACCACATCGAAGAGGTTGATGGGAGGCTTCAGGCGCATCAAGAGACGCAGATCCTGGGCGAGGAGGCTGCCCAGGAGTGCCTTGGTCAACGCTGCGCGACGGTACGCCAACGAGCGGTTTCGCGTCTCGTAGAGCTGATCGAGAAACTGCAAGGCGAACTCCATTCGAAGCACGCTGGGAGCCGCCACCAATAGATGCCCCGGCAGAACTGGAACGGCCGTGCCCGAACCCGGAGGTGCCAATCGGTATCGCGGCTTCCAATCCGACGTGCCGAGGCTGGTCTCTTCATCCGGAACGCGGATCTGAGGCATCCAGAAATCCACTGGTGAATGTTCGATCAGGTCGTCGACGGCGTGGCGCAGCTCCACCGGATCCGGCAGGATGTCGCATGTAACGAAGCCGAGCTGCTCGGAATACTCTCCATCGACCCGAGTGGCTTCCACGCAGGCGCGCAGGTTGGCGCCAAAGCTTCCGTCGGTCTCGATCAACCGGACGTTATCCGTCAGGAAGTCCTGATAGACGTGACGGGGTCCGGCGATATAGATCGGCGAGAACACTTCGACCGCTCGAAGTCGATCGATCAACACCTGGATCAGAGGTCGACCCCCGACCTTCAGTACGACACCCTTGTAGCCTTGCAGCGCGTGCCGGTCTTGGGTGCCGTCCGGCAACTCCGAACCGCGCCGATCCCGGCCTCCGAGAATCACCAGCGGAATCCGTGGCACCGTCTGAGAGATCGTCATCCCAGCCACCAGGGTTCGATGAGCCAGCGCGCCAAGGCCCCAAGGAACAGCAGCAGAGTGCACGGCCACAGGCTGAGGCTTCGCTCCCGCACAGAACCCATCAACAGGCCGCAAACGAAAGCAATACCCGCGGCGGTCGGCCATCGTAGCCACGACTCCACCGGCCAGGAAGTCAACGGAAGCCAGACCGCGCCCAAAATCGGTACGAGGGCAGCATGAAGCAAGGCTGCCACGACGTTGGGTCGGGACACGAACCAAGACAAGCCGGTAGTGGAAAGACGATTGTCGAGCACCAGCTGGCCATGTACGAGACCCCGGAGGCAGAGCTCGACGGCCAGGGCGGCGGCGAGCATCGCACCTACGGCATGGAGCAAAGGAGCATCGGTCCGCGCAGGTACCAACGCACCTCCTGCTGCTGCCGCGAGGAGAGCCGGCAATGCGACGACCCACCACTGTCTACCGGCGGGAGAGCGCCAGCCATAGACCCAGGTCCAGCCGCGCGACAGTCGCAGGGTGGCCACCGCAGCACCCAGCAACAGGACACCGGAGGCCACCGCCAGCTCGATTGGCCCGCCGAGGACGGTCGGTCGATCCAGGGGCTCGAAAAAACGCCAGGCGACGATGGAAGCGGCACTGGAAATCAGTAGTAACAAGGCCCAAGACACCGCCGTGAGAGCCTTCTGTAGGTGCTCCACCGGCGTCACTCTGCGGAATGCCAGTTTGAGGATCTTCCCCACTTCCCGTGGGGTCAGGCCGGTGCCGTCGGGCCGTGGTGAGCCGCCGATTTCTTCCGAGCCGCCCCAGCGCTTTCCTGCGGGACGACCGTCCACCGCCGGATCCAAGACGTTGAGTCGCTCGTAGGCGCCGGTCAAGTCGATGCCCGAAAGCGGCGCGGCTCTGCGCAAGGTGTAGTGCTGTGCCTCTCGCTCCAAGGCGATGATGCCCAGGCGGTCGCCCCAGACTTTCTTCAGACGTTTTTCGACATCGTAGATACCCGCGCCATCGCGACACACGACGGCTACTTTCCCGGAACCGATATCGACGTGCCCGTACTCCTCTTCGATACTCGCGAAATCCTGAAAATCCGACGGGCGATACACCATGCGATCGATCTCACACAACAGCTCGAGGGTGTATTCTGCCGGATCCGAGTTCGACCAGATCCCAGACCGTTTTGCTTCCAGCTCGTCCTGCATGAGCCGATCGAGACGGGCCTTCTCGCGTCGTAGCGCCGCCTGCGGCAAGCCGCAGAACTCGGCGACCTCGAACCCGTTCGCATCGATGGCACCCTCCAGCCGCAGCAGCGGCACGATGCGATCGCGCGCCTCGTCGTCGAACTCCCGAAGACGTCGGTAGTTGAGTAGCGTCCAGATCGCGAATACGGTGTCGAGGTCAGGCTCGTTCGCGTAGATCGACCAGTCGCCGCGCCCCAGCTCCAGGCCCTTCAAGACCAACACTAATGCCTGCTCGCAGCTAGCGAGGGTAAATGCCCGCAGGCAACCCTCGTGATGGTCGAGGTTGTAGAGGTGGGCGGCGCCGTCCACCAAAGGAGCGAAGGCGCCTACTCCATCGAGCAGAATCGTGCGTTCCCCCAAACGTCGCGCTTCCTGCTCGGAGAAAACCAGACTTCGCTCGACGCGGACAAAGACGCCCGGCGCCTCCTTGCACACGAGCTGGCGCCCGTCCTCGGTATCTCGAAACTCGTAGCGGCGCGGCAACTCTACGGATTCAGCGCCTTCGGTTCCGTCGCCACTGCGAAAGTGAATCACTGGCGCGTGGCGCATCGGCAGCTGCTGGCCTGTCCCGTCGAGTGCGCGCCCCTGTGGATCTCGGTCCCTCGTCTCGCCTCGTTCCGGGGCGTCTGGATCTCCCGCATCGCCCGTCTCGGCTCGGGCTGAGAGGACGGATTCGGCCCCTGCAGGGTCTTGGGACGATGGACTCACGTGGGAACTCCTAGGCGCGAGATTATAGCGGCGGGCGGGCTGATCAGGATCCGGGGTGGTATCTAGACCCCATGCTGTCACGACGGTCGTGCCAGAGACCGTCTACCCTTCCGTCACTACCTCGGCCATGAGTCCCCGAGTTCCTCTCCAACTCCAGACGGAGCCATCGTTGCGGTCTGCAGCTGCCAGTCCGTGATGGGATGCCATCTCGTCGCGACGAGATGGCATCCACCGCAAAACGGAATCGTCCAGATCCAGAGGATCCGAGATCCTCTGGATCTGGACAGAGTGCTGCCCGCTGGCGGGACGCGAGCTATCTCAGCCAGGGAGCCAAGCCGACCACAAACGAAATGGTGGCAGCTCTTCTTCCTCGGAAAGGCATCCGGGAATGGACTCGTCGCGCAACATGGCGAGTGCCCGTTCCAGGCTCCCTGACGTTTCGGATTCTGCCTGCTCGAGATGGCGATGGAAAGAATGAATCGAACGGTGTTGGGCTTCCACGGAGAACCTCCTTCTCCAGATGAATGACAACCAGATGACTGACAATGGGATGCATGCGATCAGTAAGGTAGGGCGCACCATCCCTGGAGGTCCGCGGCAGCGACGGGCGGTCACCGCGATGTTGGGCAACACAGCTTCCTCCACAGGTCGCGCGCGACCCCGAGACGAGCCCTCGAAACTGTCCGTGCATCAGAAACGGGGGGAAGCCGGCCGATCGGCGATCACGTCACGACTCGAAGGAGCTCAGTCAGAACCTGGCACCCGGCACTGGCTGGACCTGGAGAGCCATAGAGCAGTGATTCGGCCCGATGCTGGGCCGTGGAGGCTCTCACAGTATAGGGCGCTGCGCCATCGCTCCGCAAGGCCTCGACGATGGGTCAGCTAGCGTATCGCTCGGCCCTTCCCTTCCGGTCGCGATCCAGCTGACGTCGAATCTCGCTTAGAAGTACCGCGGGTGAGAAGGGTTTGGCGATCAGAACAGGCCGATCTTCTTTGTCTCCACGCCAGCCCGAGAAGACCGCTTCATCGTTGTATCCAGACATGAAGAGCACTCGCAACTCGGGGTACTTTCGCTTCAGGTGAAACGCCAAGTCGGTGCCCTTCATCTGTGGCATCACCACGTCGGTCAACAATAGATCAGGAGGTCCTCCGAGCTCGTCACATGCGTCCAGCGCGGCCGCACCATCAGCTGCGGAGGTGACCCGATACCCTTGAGCTTGAAGGATCTCGCAGGCCACGTGACGTACGCTGTCCTCGTCCTCCACGACCAAAATCGTCTCGGTTCCGCGCACCGCAGCGTCCCTGAGAAGAGGTGCCCGAAGTCCCACGGCCGACTCCTCGCCGATCTGAGCCGGTAGGTAGATCGAGAACCGCGTGCCGTTGGCTACCTCACTCGCCACCCGAATGTGGCCCTGAAACTGGCTCACGATGCCATAGACCATCGATAGTCCGAGACCGGTTCCTTTGCCGAGCTCCTTGGTGGTGAAGTACGGCTCGAAGATCCGGTGCAGCTGATCCGCAGCCATGCCGACACCGGTGTCCGAGACGTTCAGCACGACATACTCCCCTGCCGGGATCTCGCCCTGGATCGGATCTTCTAGCTCCTCGGCGAGTTGTACGCACTCGGTGATGAGCTCGAGTACGCCGCCCTCCGGCATAGCATCCCGCGCATTGACCGCCAGGTTCATCACGACCTGCCCCATCTGCGACGGATCGATTCGCACCTTGGGGAGTTTGGCCGAAAGCCGGGTACGCACCTCGACGTCTTCTCCCGTTAGGCGCTGGAGCATTCGTTCCACGTCGGCCACCACGTGGTTCAGATGCACCAGCTTCGCTTCCATTACTTGCTGGCGGCTGAAAGCCAGAAGCTGCCGGGTCAACTCTGCAGCGCGATCACCGGCGTCGCGGATGTCGTCGAGGTAGCTGATGAGGGTGTCGTCACCCTTGTACTTCACCGCAAGCAGTGAGCTATATCCCAGAATCACAGAAAGTAGGTTGTTGAAATCGTGCGCTACGCCAGCGGACAGGCGTCCGATCGCCTCCATCTTCTGGCTCTGGATCAACTGGCGCTGGAGTCTCCGATTCTCCTCCACCTCGCGGCGTGCCCTCTCCACCAGCCGGATGTTTTCGACCACCGGTGCGATCTGGTTGGCGATACTGTGTAGGAGCTCCCGATCGGACGCCGGATAGAGATCATCTGGATCGCGTCGGCCCAGAAGCCACACACCGAGGGTGCGGTTTCTCCCCTGGAGCAACACGGCAAACCGGACCCACCCGGGGGTCGGGATCCTCGGGCCGGCCTTCGGATCCTGTTCCATCCAGCGCTGCAACTCTGCGTCACTCGGCGAGGGCGGAGGCTCGGGAACGCCCTCCCGATAGACCTCCTCGATCCGACCTTCGCTCCAAACGAAGAGCGCGGACTCGCGGATCATCAGAGTCGGCGAGATCTCATCCAGCAGGATCTTCCTGAGGTTTCCGATATCTACCGCGCGCGGGATGCGGGCTGCAAAGACGCCTATGATTTCGTCCGGCAGATACTTGATGCCATAGATGGTCCGATCGACGAACTTCTGGAACGTCCGCTTCAAGGGCGGAGCTACGACGACGAAAGCGAGTGCCAAGGCAAGAGACCAAGAGACCCTGCCTTGGGTTCCCGGCAGAAGGTAATCGCCGAGGATGTAGAGCGACAGATAACCGGTCACGAAGAGGCAGAAGAAACCATAGGCACCGAGGAGACGGTTCGCTCGCAATCCGATGGGGCCCGGTGAAAACTTCGACAGAGCGTAGAGGTAGGACAGAGGCCAGATCGGAAGGCAGAGTGCAACGAGCGTCTGTGATATCTCGACGACGAACTCTCTGGTTTCCGCGTCCTCGAGCATCGGGACAAAGGCGAAGCATGCCAACGGCAGGAGCCCGATCACGACCCCGAAGAACAGGATCCGATCCATCATTCGCTGAGGTGCGTCGCTCTTCAAGACGAGTCGCGCGGCGATCAGTGAAAATGTCGTGAGTACCGCGACTCCAACCCAGACCATCGCGACACGTTGGCTCAAACGTCCGGTGAAATCGAGCAGCAACAGCAACAAGGCCGCGGAATACAAAAGGGGCATGATCCAGCGTCGAGCCGCCGAGAAAATCGGATAGGGAACCAGCAGATGGACGTGGACCAGCATCGGCAGGAAAAACCAGATGATGGCGTGGTACACGTACATCGAGCCGGCAATGTGGTACGCCGAAACCGTCCCGGCAGCAATCCAAACCGCGGTGAGTTGGAACAACGAGGTCAGCAATAGCCAGGTGAGATTCCGCGGGCGAACGAGGAGAATCACCACGACTCCGACACACCAGAAGAGCAGCGGAACTCCCCACAACAAGAAGAGAGATGAAGCCTCGTTCTCGGACGGGTGGAGAGTGATCTCGAATTGCCGACCGGATCTCTGTGCCACTACCGCAAGCGCCCCGTCGGGTGAGCTCCCGCCATACAGAGGCGTGCTCCAGTTCGAGCGGTATGTCGCTAGGTCTAGGTCGCCGAGGGAAAGAACCTCATCGCCAGGCCGCAGGCAAAGAGCTACTTCGCCACACTCGGCCGCATCTACGACCTCCCAGGTCTTCGGGTCGAGGAGTAGGTCAGAGTAGTTGGGGATCGTAGCCAGGCTGCGCAAGAAGAAAACGCAGACCAAGAGGACAGCGAACGAAACGAAAAGAAGAGCCAGATCCGAGAAGCTAAACCACCTGCCGCGGATCGTCGAGCCGGTGCTGGTACTCGCCTCGATAGGCGCAGTCTCCTCGAGAGAATCAGTGGCTTGAGATTCGGACAGGGGTCCACCTCGGCTAGTCCGTTGGCGAATATCGGACGAGCATACCGTGCATGGAGTACGTCTAGTCGCTGGTCCCTCTAGCCGAGCACGAGAAGCGGACGGCGGAGCTATTCTCCGCCGTCCGCTCACGCCGCATATCGCGACGTTGGAAGGACCCTATTCGCCCCAGATACCCCAGCGGCCGAAAGGCTCGGTGTCCTCGTTGTCGAGGACGACGGTCGGTTCGGTCAGTCGGGAGACAGACTCGGCGACGTTGTCGTTCGGCTGGTGCATCGAGGCATGAAAGTCATCCATCGCGGACTCCTTGCGTAGGGGCGCAACATCGCGCCCGAGAGCGGTTTGAAAGTCGGGAGGACGCACTCCTCCCTGCCGAAGTGAAGGTCACTTCGGTGCCTGGTGCCGGTGGCCCGGCGGCAGACCCAACAGTCCGCACGGAATCCCAGCCAACCGACCGGCCGGTATAATAGGCACCACTTTCTCCGCGGTCAATCTCTTGCAAGTCGACCGATGCAGAGAGCTACATAGAAATATTTGCTATATACCTCTTCGATCTGACCGTTTCGTGACCGAAGCTACGAACCGGCGCCACGGACCAGTTCACCTGGCGCCTCTACTCCCGCTCGTTTCAACATGGACACCAGGGGTTCTGTGAGGTGTTCGATGAAGCCGAGTAGAGGTTGATGGTCCGGCGGGTCGAGATCTGCCACCTTCGCTCTCGCATCCTGCGAGAATTTGACCATCTTGTACGCACAGTAGCTGAAGGCGCCACAGCGGACCAAGATCTCCTGGGCTTCCCGCAAAGCTTCGGGATCGTCCACCTCGCTCGCCAGCTCTACGAATCGATCCCGTTGTTCGTGGTCCACGTTGCGGGCATAGAGAATTGCGAGATTCGAGCCACGCCGTTGCCAATCGGCCTTCGCCGGTCTCGACAGTGCGTCGGAAGCGTCGTCGCTGACCTGAACCAGCAGCCCGAGCGACACGCCCAGCTCGTCGTATTCGGCTGCACGTCGTGAACCGGCCCCTGCCGCGAGGGCACCGAGCGCCAGGGCGAAACCGAAGAGCGGCGGCGTCTTGGTACGAGCGAGCCGCCAGTATTCCGCCTCGTCCTCCGCGTCCCAGGCATCGAGTTGCTGGCCCCAGCAGGTGGCAGTTTGCATCTCGGCCATTCTGCGAAGCGCCTCGAGCTTGGTTGTCTCGGGCAACTCTGAGTCGGAGATCGCCGAGATCGCCAAGCCTTGGAATGCCGAAGCCAGGTTAGCTACCGTTCCGACCCCGTATTCATGTTGTCGGCCCTGCGGATCTTCGTCGATGAGATCGTCCAGGAGATGGATACCCAGGAGTTGACAGAACAACGCCACGGTTGCCGGCAGTGCGTCATCCTCCTGGCCGCGTTCAGCGCGGCAGGCCAGTACCGCGTACTCCCAACATGGCAGGGAGCCCTCCACGGCTGGGCGGTTTACCAGCTCGACAAAGGCCGGCCACTGAGACAGTTGTTCGTGGCGAAGCAGGTGTGCCCGAATCCGTTCGACGAATGTCGGCATGGGGGTACCGATCAACGACGGCCGGACGGGCGGACGGTCAGTCCTGCCGCCGATGCGCTGTCCGCAGGGCGCTCGTGTACGTCTACAACGTCCGCGGGTAGACCGGCCGATGCCGAAGGTTCCCCGGCGATCGCCCGCCTCTCGAACGGCTTCGCGGCTCTGTCCAATCCGCTCGGTCCCAACTCGAAGGCTTCGGCACCGCCTCGCCGCAGGTCATAGATCACGATGGCCTCGGCAGCATGGTCGGCCGCCGGGTCGTTGGCGCGGGCAATCGCCACGGCACGGTCCCGAGCGTTGTCGTCGACCTTGTAGGTCCGATAGAGCTCGGAATGGTGACGAGCTCTATCGGCATCACCCAACTGCTTGAAGAGCAGATCGAGATTGTAGTGCGCTGTGGCGTTCTCCGGATCGATCGCGAGAGCCTGTTCGAAGTAGGACTTCGCCTCCTCGAGAAAACGCACCCGTTCCGCACGACGGGCATCGCCTCGTTCTTGCTTGGCGCGTTCGAAGAGTGTCTGCCCCAGCTCGTTGAGCAGGCGATAGTCCTTGGAAAAATCGAACCCGCGTTCGCGTGTCTCGGCGTCGTCCAGCAAGACGATGCCTCGGAAGCTCTCGATCGCTTCGTCGAGGAAGCCGTTCTGCTTGTTCACGAGGCCGGAAAACCATGCCACCGACCACACCGGCGCCGGTGGATCGAAGTCCGCAGCTCGCCGCAGGGCCTCGATGGCGCGATCCTGGACCGTGCCTTGGGCCAGGTACACCCTGGCGAGATTTAGAGGTCCGTCGGGCCGCCCCAACGCTTCGACCCGGGAGAAGGCGTGCTCGGCCTGGCGCAACTCGCCCTTGGACTTACCACCCTTGCGCAGCAGGCCGATTCCGTAGTCGTTCCAACGCTGCCACTGTGGAATCGGCGAAGGTTCATTGGTGACCCGCTGAGACAGCGAAGTGTCCATACCTGTGACCGGAAAGGTGATCGAGTCCTCGGCCAGCGTCAAGATCGGCAACTCGTTGACGTAGTCGTCGCCGTAGATCGCCTTCATGTAGGTGGTGTCGAACTTGCGGTACTGCAGTCGCACTTCCACGGTTACGGGTCCGCGGACGTCGTCGGGTAGCGCGAGCTCGTAGTGCAGGGAGTCTGCGGCGCCGGGTGGTATCTGGTGGTTGTAGAGGGAGACGAAGATGTCTTCGGCGTTGCGTAGATCGATACGGCGGCCGTCCTTGTCGAGGACGTAGGCGTTGACGAAATGTGCCCACGGATCGACGCGGTGGTCCTCCCCCATGCCGCCACTACGGCCGATGATCCTGGATCCGTTCGGTTCTTCGGTGAGCACGCGTACGTCGAGCCAGACCTGGTTCGAGTCCGCCGTCCCCTGCGTGAAGAGGTGGCCCATCTTCACCGTCCTCACCACGACGTCGAGAAGATACGTCTCGCCCGGGCTCAAGGTCGGCACCTCAGGACGAAGCGGCGCGATGGGCTCTGCTTCGATGCCGCCGCCCTCTTTGACCGCGAAGATGTCGACGCGCATCACGCCTTCATTGAATTCACGGTGGGCTTCGATCACCCAGTCCTCCAAGCCTACCAGCTGGGCGATGGCGGTGTTGGCGCTTGGGAACATGTGATCGTGGATCTCCAGATCGCCATCGCCGTCGAAATCCTGCGCACCGAATTGGGTCGAGTCCTGCGTCGGCATATGGCAGCCGTTGCAGTTCTCCTCCGCCTTTGCCGGATAGTAGAAACTACTGACCCCGTGCCCCGAAACGCCAGAAAGCAAGAATGCATCGTAGTGGTTCTGGCCCCGAAGCCATTTGTACTTGTTCAGCTCCTCGGGCAGATGCACCTTGTGACAGGCGCCGCAGAACTCGGTACTCCGGTGTAGCGGCTTGAGGAACGTCCGCTTGTGGAACTCCGGTTTGGCCTTCACCAGCTGCCGGTTGACCCACTGTAGGGTTTCGTTCTCGGCAAAGGCGAAGGGATAGTGCACCGGCTCTTCGATCGTGTAGTCGGAATTACCCCGCGGGCTGTTGACGTGGGTGATCGCGTGGCAGGAAGTGCAAGTGATGCCGGCTTGTGACGTGGGATCGTTGACGTCGTCGAAGTTGGGATCGTCGAATCGTCCGGAAAAGAACACGACGGGATCGTGGCAACCAGCGCAGAACCGCGCCGCCTGGACGTCACCATCGCGCCGCATCGCCTTGTCCCGAGTGTTGCGCACCGAGAAGAGATACGGCGGGTTGTTGAACGAGCTGAACCGGTGCACGCTGGCCGCCCAGGTCCGATGACTGTCCTCGTGACACTCGGCGCAGTATGCATCGTTCATCAAGACCCGTTCGGGAATGAAATCCCCCATAGACGTGCGGGCCAGCGAAGGGAAGAAGTACTGCTCACCCGAGTCCGGTCCTTCGACGTTCCAGCGCCTGGGGTCCTGGGCCTGCCACACCAACATCACTACGGCGAAAGCCAGTGCCACGTATGCCCAGCGTCGCCCTACCCGCCACTGAATACGCTTGCCTGCGAGTCTGTGCAACACGAACAGCCAAGCGGCGACCAGCGGAGTGATGACGTGGGCCCAGTATGCGACGCTACGCACCGCCGGATCCTTGACCACGAGGACTCCCTCGAGCCTGGTCAGCACGACGCCGCTCGCCAGCAGGACGAGAGCTGTCGCGAAGAGTGCATACCCCACCTTGACGGCTCGCCGATTCCGCCGGCCTCGGGCGTTTCGCATGTGGACGATGCCGAAGATGATCACCGGCAGGATGATCAGCGCCCCGAGAATCAGGTGCACCAAGAACATGTTCATGTAGAACCAATTCTGGTACGTCCTGCCGCTGAAGAATTCCATCAGCGATACACCCACCAAATAGGTGGAGTTGATGGCGATCAGCGCGAAGAGGCCGAAGACGACGGCCAGCACCTTCTGCAGGCGGGGGCCGACGGCAGGAACATAACGCCGCCGCTTGGGAGGCGGTGCAGGGGTCTTCAGGTCGGGGGCGCTGGGTTCAGCGGAACTCATCGGACTGCGGTACTCATCGGACTGCGGTACTCACCGGACTGTGGACGACGTCGGCCGGGGCGTGGGCGGAACCAAGGGGCGGATCAGCCGGAGCGCGGGTCTCGTATTGTAGTGCTCTCGCCAGAGTCGGAGCGCCGGGTCCTCCGGGTAGTTCGCGATGCCTTCGTACGGATACCGTGGCATGCCATGGAACGGCAGCGGTCCCACGGTTTGGGAGTGGGCGGTATTCGCGTCACCATCCTTGGCCCAACCGTCGACGATCAGAAGAAAGTCACGTCGCTTCCCTTGCGCCGGCTCGCCCAGCGCTTCGGCATCGAAGCGCAGCACCACCTCGTCGCCTGAGCCCATGATGACCAGCCGGTCGTCCACCCGCTCGAGGAGGCCGGACACGTCACCGAAGCGGGTGTAGAGGCCAGCCGTGGGATTCCATGTCGTCCACGGCCGGACGTCGGCGTAGACGAAACGCTCCGGCTGCAGTCTCTGTGGGTGGATCACCGGCCGAGAGAATCCACGAAAGCGAATCTCTGCTTTTGCGATCCCCAACTCGGTCCGGGTCGCGGCTGGCTCGGTGGCGCGCGGTCCGAGAAAGATCTCGTCCCAGTAGAGCGCCAGGTTGGTCACGATTCGGACACTGCGGTCCGCGGAGAGGAACTTCCCGGTCAGATCGACGACGATGGTCTTCGGTTTTCCCGCCGGCAAGCCCATGTCTTCGATCACCGTGACCCAATGCCCGGCCTCGTCGCGGACCTGAAGATAGGGCAACACCAAATCACGACCGGCCTGAGACGCGCCGAGAAACGTCGAGCCATCGGCCCAGTCGACCCAGCCGGACAGCACGAGGATCGCCTCGCCATTCGCTGCTACGTCGTCTTCCGCCGAGCCGAAGTCGAGCTCCAACCAGTGCATCTCTGCAGTCCCGTCGTAGTCTCTCTGGAAGTTGTCGGGATAGACACGATCCAGCGCCAGAACTCGGTCCGTCACGTCGCGGCCGGAGTGATCCGTCGCCCGCCGGGGCCGGAGGCGCTCCGAGGTAGCGACACCGAACAGCCGTTGCTCAGGGAATGGTGGTCCCTGGAACTTGCTGTTGACGAAGATGTCGACATCTTCGTCGTGATCTATCGCTACGAGGCGTATCTGGTCGAGAAACGCGACCTCCCGTAGCTCTTCCGTGACTCGGAGGTCATAGACCAGACGCCCCGACCCGTCGGGACGCGGCACGAGCTGGTCACCGCGGATCTGGACTACCTCGTCGTGGTCCACCGCAAAGTACTGTCGAAGGCCGTCCGGACCCTCTGCAGCGGCGGCGCCGAGGGGCGCCACGCCGAGCACGTCCGTGATGAATTCGAATTTCTCGCCGTTCCAGGTGAAGATCATCGGACAGGATCCAGACAGCCGCTGGGCCTCTTCGTACACATGGCTGCCCGGCTTCTGACGCGACTCGTTCTGAATGAGCCCGTTGGGCCAGGTGATCCGCACAGTGTCCACGATCTCGGTGCCCGCCGGTAGGCGAAAGACGAGCGGCCGGCCGTCGTAGAGCTTCTTCTGGTAGAAGGTCCCGGCCTTCACCTCCACCTCGGAGCCTTGAGCTGCTTTGAGATTCTTGACGCCCCGCAAGGCTACCTCGATCGTCGGCTCCGATCCCTTCGCGTCACCATTCTCTCCATCTCCCGGTTCCAATACGAACGACTGGCCGAACCCACCCGGCCCGGCAGGCTCTGCCGCATTGGCGAACACAATGTGTCCCGTATCCGTCGTTGCCACCAAATCCGTCCAGCCATCGCGGTTCAGATCCGCGGCACGGATCCGGCGGGCCACTGGCTCCGAGACCAGTAGGTCCACGAGCTCATATTGGCCACCAAGACGGTCCCGGAATATCATGACGGCCCCGCTACGATCGAGAGCTGCCAGGTCCATCCCCTGGCTGTCTGCCATGACGTCCAGACCCGTAGCCGCCGTCACCTCACCGCCCGGAAACGGGAAACCGGCCGAGCGATCAGCCCAGCCCTCGTCTCCTTGGTTGCGGAGAAGCCTATGGTCGGCACCCAGCAGGAAGAGATCGAGATCGTAGTCGTGGTCGTAGTCCAGCCAGACGGCAACCTGGAAGTCTCCAGGCCACTCTGAATCGGTCGTCGTTAGAGCAGACTCCTCCGGTCCCGTTCTTCTCCAGAGCCGAGCACGCTTCTCTCCCACGACTACCAGGTCGAGGGCCCCGTCGTCATCGTAGTCGCCCCAGGCAGCGTGACGTACAGGCCGTCCTCCGGCTAGCGAGCGTGCCAGCGTGAGGGCCGAATCGTCAGGCACCAAGTCGTCTGTACCGACGCTTTTCCAGCTCGGTCTCGAGGGCGTAGCGACATCATAGATCTCGGAGTACCAGCTCCATTCCAGGTCTTCAGGCACCGCTGCTCCGGCGTTCCGGCGCTTCAACTCCCTGAAACGAGTCATGGCGGCCTGCGCCGCGTCGGCTCGACCCGCCTGTCGAAGGCTGGTGGCCAGCTGAAAATAGGGCCCTGCCAGGTTCGGGTCGATCTCGGCGGCGAGTTCGAACTGCTCGATGGCCCGCTCCGCCTCGCCGGCGAGCTTGTAGAGGACACCCAGGTTGTAGCGCGTCACTGCCTCCGTCGGCACCCGCTCGATCATCCCTTCCAGCTGCCGTCGCGCGTCGTCATGGCGCCCCGCCTGCTTGTACGCGATACCCAAATTGAACCAGGTATGCGGAATCGAAGCGTCTTGGGCCTGCGCCTTCTCGAGCTGTTCGATGCCCGCCCCTGCTTCACCCGCGCGCAGCAGCGAAAGCCCATAGTTGACCCGCTCGCGAGCCGAATCGGGCGCCAGCTCCAGCGCCTTCTGGAACTCATCCACCGCTTGCAGTTGGGTTGCGGAATTCTCGTAGAACGCTTTTCCCAAGTTGCGATGACGTGCGAGTTGCTCGACCACCTCAGCTTGAGATCTTCGATCACCTTCTTCGGCGATCTCCGCCCAGACCACTCCTGTCAGCGCCATGAGAAGCGCACCGAGCCACACCCGCACCGAGTTCCGATTCACCGGATCCCCTCTCCTTCGTCGACAGCTAGATAACGATCCATGGGCAGACCGGGTTCACCTTCCCGAGGTCGAATGGTCTCCACTCGGCCGGACGGCCAGCGGATTTCGATCCGGGTGACCGCTTCGACATGCCCCAAGCCGAAGTGTACGCGCCGAGTGCTGGCGGCCGCGTAGCCATTGCCGCCGTCGATTTCCCGTACCCATGTCCGCTCCCCCGTCGAGTTGCTTGCGGTGATCAGGATCCGCGCACCGATCGCTTCACGGTTCGGGCCCCTGCCACGTAGTCGAAGTCCGAGCCATCTTCCCGTGTGCTCACTCCGGTTCAGATAGAGCAGCGCCGCTTCGCCGGCGCTGGCCTGTACTAGATCCAGGCGGCCATCGAGGTCGAAGTCGCCCAAAGCCAGACCCCGACCATCCAGATCATTGTCGACGCCGGCGGCCTCCGCCAGATCCTGGAACGTACCGTCTCCCTGATTACGGAAGAGCCGATTGCGTTGGTAACCGCTCCAGGTCGCGTCGCCCAAATCTGGATAGCTATCGAGGTCCGAGAAATCCACTTCCGGGTTCAACACCACGTTCTCTAGTAGTGCAGGAATGTAGTTCTCCTCGCTGCCGGAACGCATGCCGTTGGTCGCGATCAGATCGAGCTCGCCGTCGTTGTCGAAGTCCGCAAACTTGGCGCCCCATCCCCAATCGGTATCGCAGGTGCCTGTCTCTCGCGAAACGTCGAGAAACCACGGGATCTGCCGACCGGTGCCGTCGTCCCGTAGCCCCTGGTTCTGCCACAACATGTTGCACTCTTTCATGTAGTCGTCGGTGATGTTGGTCACGTAGACGTCGGGCAAGAGGTCGCCGTCGAAGTCACCGACTTCCGCATTCATGCCCTTGCGCGTGTCCCACCCGATCGCCTGTTCGGTGACGTCGAGAAACGTACCGTCACCGTGTCCCAGGAATAGACGATCCGTGCCGAAATCTCCAGCCACGTAGAGATCCTGGTCACCGTCGAGATCGAGATCGGAATGTCCCAAATCGAGGGTCCAACCGTTCACGTGGGCCATACCTGCGCCCGACTGCACGAACACTCGCCCGCCAGGAACGTCCGCTCCTTTCGGCGCCGGGCGGTTGAGCCAGAACGTGACGCCGCCACCGTTGTCGGCATAGTCCAGATTGTTTGGAAGCACGTGGGTCGTGTCCAGCCGCAGGAGGTTGAGCTCTTCGCGGAAGTAGTGTCCCAGCACCAGATCGAGCCAGCCGTCCCCATCGGCATCGAAGGCAATGGCCGTGATCGTATTGCCGTGCCGCGTCAGACCCACCTGCTTCGAGACCTCTTGAAAGACTGGGATACCGTCCTCTACGTCCGTCTGTCGCCACAGCATCGGCGCACCGAAGCGCCCGACCAGAAGATCCATACGCCCGTCCGCGTCATAGTCGAGAAACAGCGCTTCAGAGCAGATCGCGTCGGCGTCGTTGCCTCCGCCGATGCCCGCCTGGCGGGTCACCTCGCGAAAGCGAGGGATACCGTCCCCGGTGGAACCGCTAGCCACTCCTTCGTTCAGAAGCAAGTGATTCGGCGCCCCTTCTGCCGACTCGACGAAGAAGAGATCGTCGTCCCCGTCGTTGTCGACGTCGCCTACCGCGACCACCGCACCGCCGTCGGTGAAGACTTCCAAGATGTCGGCCTTGTGGCGGTCACCGAAGGATCGGTTGGAGTGGACGATGTCCGCGCCGGCATCCCGCCCGACCTCGACGAAGCGGATGGTTGGAGCCTCGTGGTGGGACGAGGACTCTCCGTCCGCGACACCCACCGCCGCGATCGTCGTCAAGCCCGACACGATCGGGGCAAACCAAAGTGCGTTCAGCGCTCGTCGTGCCATCGCCAGATCTCTCGCAGGTGGGTCGCCACCCTGGTCCGCGGATCGTAGATCTCATCCAGATAGCGATCGAGCTCGGCGCCCTGACGATCCAATCGTTGCCGGAGCGGAACACTGTCGGGGTAGCGATCGATGCCGCGGCGCCAGATCTCGCGCATCGTGTTGCGTTCGTCCAAACGCCAGTACCCATCTCCGAGGGCAGCCCAGGCCCGGCCACGAAAGGCGGGGCCGGCGGTCGCACCGCTCGCAGCCTCGACAGGCTCGATCTGCTCCGCCAGCTCCAAGGCACGCTGTAGGTCCTCGATGCCTGCCTTCGTCCTGCCGAAGATCGCGGGCCAGTACATCAAGCTGTTGCCACGGCTGTAGTACGCCAGCCAGAGCCGCTCCTTCGATTCCAGGGTCCGGGGATCGCCCTGACCTTCCATGAGCTCGATGGCACGGGCCAGGTGCTGATTGGCTTGATTCGCCAGGATGACCTGAGTGACAGCGCCTTCGGAAGGAATCTTGTCGACGTGCGCGAAGCCCAGGTTCAGTCTGACATCAGGATCTTCGGGATGGGCCTCGGCCAACCCTTTCCAGAAGCCCAAACTGCGCCGATACTCCTCCGCGTCGATGGCTACTTGCCGGTGCTCCGAACCCCAGCGCAGGTTTCCGGGCTTCGCCGTCAGCGCCAACTCGTAGTGGTGAAGCGCCGAGCCCACGTCGCCCCGAGCGTTCGCCCCGCGCGCCAGCTCGTGATGTCGTTCAGCCGAAAGCTCTGGCGTCGGAAGAACGCTAGCCGGCACATCGACGCCCCTGCCGGCCGAGGGAGGAGCGGGTGCCTTGCCCGCGGCGCCGGGTCGGGGTGGCTGCGGTCCGGTGGCCGCCTTCGAACTCGCGTCCTCCACTTTCTGCGCGGATCGGTCTGGTCCGCCGCTCTCCGGGGTGCGTGGCCTCAAGCCACCCTGTTCCTTCAGATCGTAGATCCGATTCACCGCGACGTCTTTGTGCTCTTCCGAAGCACCGGAGGGCCAGTGGATACGAACTCGCACCGGATCCGTCTGGCCACCCAAACCGAAATGAAGCGTCCGAGACGACTGGCTGGCGAATCCGTTGCCACCGTCGACGAATCGGACGAGACGACGCACCGCTCCAGCCGCCGTGGTCTGCTCGACCTCGACCCTGGCGCCGACCGCGTCACGATTCGACGCAACGCCCTCTAGCCGAAGCTGCAGCCAGTGGGGGCCACCATCCGATTCTCGTGGCATCACGTTCTGATAGAGCAGCGGTGCAGCGCCTGCGTTGGTCACGAAGAGATCCTGGCGCCCGTCCTGGTCGAGATCGGCAACGGCCACTCCGCGGCCGTCGAGCTGCGAGTCCACGCCGTGGCGCGCCGCTTCGTCGACGAACAACCCGCCTCGGTTGTGAAAGAGCGAGTTGCGCTGGTAGCCCGATAGGGTCTTCTCTCCCATCGGCGGCCAGACGCGAGCATCCGCCAGATCGACGTCCGGACTGGTGATCAACTCGAAAACGTCGAGCACGTAGTTCTCGTCGTTACCCGAGACCCAACCATTCGTCACGTAGAGGTCTAGGTTCCCGTCGTTGTCGTAGTCGAAGAACTTGCCGGCCCAACCCCATCCCGTGTCGTGGGTTCCGGTCTCTCTGGCTACGTCGGCAAAAGCCAAACCCGACGGATCCGATCCCGCGGGTGTAAGGTTCTGCCACAGAAAGTTGCCCTCGTTCATGTACTCGTCGGTGATGTTGGTCACGTAGAGGTCGAAGGTGCCGTTACCGTCGAAATCACCCCACTCGGCATTCATCCCCTTCTTGGTGTCGAGTCCCAAGACTCTCTCCGTTACATCGATGAATCGGCCGAAGCCGTTGTTGAGGTAGAGACGATCGGTACCGAAGTCCGCGGCGACAAATAGATCCTCGTCACCATCTTGGTCGATGTCCGCGTGTCCGAGATCGAGGGACCAACCGGTATAGCTTCCGAGTCCCGCCTCCCGCGTGACGTCGGAGAACCTCACGACACCCTCGAAGACGCCGTCGTTGCGCAGCAGGGTCACGCCGCCGCCGTTCTCCGCCTCCTCGAAGCTCTCGGGGAAGAAACGCGGTGTTTCCGGGTCGAAGAGATTGACCGGCGCAAAGTAGTTGGCGAGAAACAGATCGAGGTCTCGATCCTGATCGTAGTCGAACGCAATGGCGGAAATGCTGTTGAGGTAAGGCTTCATGCCGGAGCGCGACGTGACGTCTCGGAATCGCACCGTACCCGAACCAGGTGGGTATCGCTCCGCGAGGTTCTCGAACAGCAGACTCTGGCCGAAGCGAATCACCAGGAGATCGGGGTCGCCATCGTTATCCATGTCGAAGAACAGGCTGTCTGCGGAGGCGTTTCGCGCATCGTTACCCACGGCGACCTGCGCCGTGCCGGCCACATCGACGAATCGGAGGCCATCCGGGCTCGAGATGTTGCGCCACAACAGATTGCGGCCGTCGAGGGAAGAATCGGTGACGAAGACGTCTTCGAGCCCGTCGAGGTCGACATCGGCGACTGCAACCGAGGCTCCTAGCGCCGTGTAGCCTTCCATGATGTGGGCATAGGGATTGTCGAATGAACGGGTCCGGTGCTCGAGCGCGACACCTGCCTCTTCGGCCACGTCGCGGAAGTAGCGGGCGTCCTCCGCGATCGCTGCGCCAGCCAGCAGTACACACGCCCCGAAGCAGATTCTCGGGATGCAATACCTTCTTCGGTACGGTGAGAGGGAATCAAGACTCGGCACGAACGACATGTCCTCGGGCATGGTGGTGAATCCGGCTGCTGTAACTGGCCGCCTCGGCAGCTCATAGCTACATGGCGATCGATCCAGATCCTAGCCCACCATGGTCTCGACGCTCAGAATTCTCTGTCGGATCCGGATCACGAGAATCCCGAGCGGGAACACAAACGCGGTGCGCTACGATCCGTTCCATGAACGACGCAGACGCGACCCAAACTTCCAAGCTAGCTTCTCCCGGAGCGTCCACCGAGCTGCGCTGGAGCGCTGCCGCGTGTCAGATCGACTTGCCCAATCCTGCCCATCGCGACGAGATCCCTCAGCGGGTGAGCCACATGCTCCGCATGGTGGATCATGCAGTCACCGGCTACGCACCTTTCCTGCCGGTTCGCCTGCTGGTGTTTCCCGAGTTTGCCCACGCCGCACCGGTCTACCCCACGGTCCGTGAGCTGGAGCGGGAGCTGGCGGTGGAAGTTCCCAACGAGCATACGGATCGCTATGTCGCCAAGGCCGCCGAGCACAACGTCTTTATCCAGACGGGAACGTTCCTCGAGATCGATCCGAAATGGCCCGGCGTCGTGTTCAACACCACGTGCCTTGTCGGGCCCGACGGCGTATTGGCGAAGTTCCGCAAGGCCAACCCCTGGTTGCCTTGGGAGGTACATGCTAGCCCGCACGACCTGGAGGGCTACGACGAGGAGGTGTTTCCCGTCGTCGACACACCCCTCGGTAAACTGGGTTGTGCCATTTGCTACGACTGGCTCTTTCCCGAGGCCCTACGACAGCTAACAGCCAACGGGGCCGAGGTGCTGATCCGCGTTTCGGCGTATATGGACCCGTGGGGAGCGACCCAGCCCATGGACTGGTGGACCGTGGTCAACCGCTGTCGCGCCATCGAGAACGTCACCTGGGTGGTGGCAGCAAACCAGGCGGCGTCGCTGTCACACTACCCACCGTTTTCTTGGCCCGGAGGCAGCATGATCGTCGACTTCGACGGCCGCATCGTGGCCCAGGCCGATCCCGGCCCGGGAGAGAAGATCGTCGTCGCGCCGGTCGATGTCGGAGCGCTGCGACACGAACGAGCCGTCCGCCGCGGCCACCAGAACTTGGCGCATCTGCGGAGTGAGATCTACCCGATGTACCGTCAGAGCTTCTTTTCTCCAGGGCGAGGTGCCGAGGAGCTCACCGTCGAGGGCCAAGATCGGGCAACCGAAGACGTCAAGCATCGACTCGGGTACCAGCGAGAAGAAACCCGTCCGTAGGCGCCCGGCATGCGTCCTTCTCGATTCCTCAAGCGCCTGTTCCTACCTCCCGCCGGACTGCTGATCCTGGGCTGTGTCGCGTGGCTTGGTCTGGGCAGCCGCTGGGATCCCTGGGCCAAGGCCGGGCTCGCCTTCAGCTTGCTGGGTCTCTATGTCCTCTCGACGCCGCTGGTAGGTCTTTCCCTCTTGCGCAGAGTAGAAACCCAATACCCTCAGCTGAGGCCCGATGAGCTCGCCGAGTCGTTCTCGGGTCGGTCCGACGTCGCGATCGTCGTGCTCGACGCCGGGCGCGTCTCGAACGGTACCGACTCGGAGGCGGACGACGCACCCAGCAGCCTGACGCTGGAGCGCCTGGCCTTGGCGGCACGCGCTCACCGAGCCACCGGACTGCCGATCCTCGTTTCCGGGAATGGCGCAGGTCCACTGATGGCTGACAGTCTTCGTGAGGATTTTCGCGTTCCCGTGCGTTGGATCGAGCCGATCAGTCACGATACCGCCGCGAATGCCACGCGATCCGCAGCAATCCTGCAGGCCGAGGGATTCGACCATGTGCTTCTGGTCACTCATGCTTGGCACATGCCGAGATCAGCCGAGGCATTCCGGAGAACAGGACTCGGCGTGACCCCTGTCCCCACGGCGATCACCGGCACCGGGCGGCAAGAACTCGGACTGATCTCGCTGCTGCCATCGGAGTTCGGCATGTCATCGAGCTATTGGTATTACCACGAGACAGTGGGTCGCCTCTGGTACCGGCTACGCCATCGTCCGACCACGGAAAGTGCCGAAGAAGACGAGCGTTCCGGCGCGTGATCGGGAAAAAGCGAGTCCCCTCAAGCAGATAGCGCTTTGAGCCGCAGTGCGGCGTGGGCTACCATCCTTGCGTGGCGAATACGGAACGCAGGTCGATGGACGAGCTGATCCTCCTGCCGGAGAACCAGGCCGTCCGGACCTTTTTCGACGACATCAATCGATCGGTGCTCTACCGTCTCCTAGGAGGAGTTACGGCGGCGCTGCTCGTGATGTTCTTCATCCTCGCCATCGAAGGGCAATATCTGGCGCTCATCGTGCCCGCCGTCAGCCTGGTTCTGGTGCGGGCGCTCTACAGCCTGCGCGACACGCCGTGGCTCCGACGACACTTCCCGCCTACCCTCGTCACGTACTTGGTGGCGCAGCCCCTCCTCATCCGCCTGCTGTTCATCCACTGGGAAGCCGTTTACCTCCCCGGCGACGTATTTCTCGCTGCACCGATTCTGTTCTTCCGCCTGCGGTCGAGTTTCACCGCTCTGGTGGTCTCGGTGATGTGGGCGGTGACCGCCGGGCGCGATCTCCTGCTGTCGGTGCTTCGCGAAGATCACGAGCTGGACCTCGTCTGGCTGAGCGCCATCACGGCCCTCTCGGTGGCCCTCTACATCGTGTCGCGCTCCATCACCCGACGACGCCTCGAGGACTTCTTGGATCGCTGGCGTCGTGAGCACCAACGCCACAGAGAGCGCTTGCGCATGCGCGAGGAGCTCGACCAGGCCCGGCGGATCCAGCTCTCCATGCTGCCGCGCAGCGACCCGACGAGTACCTGGCTCGACATCGCGGGTATTTCTATTCCGGCCAGCGAAGTGGGCGGCGACTACTACGAATACTTCAAGGTCGACGATATCCGCCAGGCCGTCGTGGTGGCCGATGTCGCCGGCCACGGAGTCGCCTCGGGTCTCTTGTTGGCGACGGTACGAGGCTGCCTCTATCTACTGAAGGAGTCACCGCATTCGCCTTCGGAAGTTCTGGGCAAGATCGACCGAGTCGTCCGGGAGACCACGGGAAAGCGAAACTTCGTCACGATGATCTACGCGCTCTTCGATCGCGACCGTCACGTCGTGCGAGTGGCGTGCGCAGGCCATCCTCCGATGTTGCGCTATGTAGCGGCTACAGGAAACGTGGAGGAGATCGGCTTCGATGCTCTCCCCCTCGGTACGGCGCTGCAACAGGAGATCCGTGAGGTCGAGGTGGCATTCAAGCCCGACGACATCCTGATTTTCTACACCGATGGCATCGCCGAGACCGTCTCGAGCCGCGGAGAGGTCTACGGTACGGAAAGGCTGGCAAAGCGTCTGCGGAAGACGGACCACGACCGGACCGCGAAGGAAATCCGCGACACCCTTCTGGGTGACGTCTGGAGCTTCAAGGCCGATGGCGAGCAGAACGACGACATCACGCTCGTCGTCTTGAAGATCCTCTGACTAGCCGCTAGTCGCCGGCTAGTCGATGACGTAGCCCAAAGCTCGCAGGCTCTCTCGGTCTTCTTCGCTGAGTCCGGTGCCACCCAGGTCTTCGACGTCGATCCTCGGGTGATTGCGCAGGTAGTTTCCCAGCCGGCAGACCATGCGATGCGTCTCCCACGGGTCGTCCAGTAGACGCTCCTCGCCGGGATCGGTGGCCAGGTCGTAGATCTCCGCCTCAACCACCTGTTCGGGCCAGTGCCGATTCTTGACATATCGAGCACGGAAGAGCCGTTTCAAGTCCGAGAGCGGCCGGTCGCCCGGGCAGCCCGGCTCGATGATCGATAGTTTCGAGATCAGCTTGCGGTCGAGGGTGCGGAAGGCGAGGTGCCCCTCGGAACGGAAGACAGGCGCCGGATTAGGGCCCGCCCGCCCGTGGAGTCGATCCTGCAACGGCCGCCCCGCCAGCGCCCGGGGCGGCGCTCGCGGAAGCGCTCCTGCGGCGCGCAGGATAGTCGGTTTGAGGTCGAGCAACGATGCCTGAGCGTCGATGGTGCGCGCTCCCTCGAATCCAGGCCCCGCGATCACCAACGGCACGTGGATCAGCTCGTCGAACAGTGTGTGAGCATGAAGGAAGCCGCCATGATCCTGGAACTCCTCGCCGTGATCCGAGGTGACGACGAAGAGCGTTTTCTCGAGGTCCCTACCTGCTTCGGCCCAGCCCTCCAGGAGGCGACCGAAATGTCGATCGGCCTGGAGAATCTCGGCGTCGTATCGCCCCTTCAGATATTCGACTTCTCCTGCGCGGATCGGTGTCTTGCCTTTTTCCATCGCACGCAGGTGTCGAGAAAGTTGCGGCACGGTCCAGGAGCGATACTCCTGCTCGAAATCCTGAAACGCAGGTGACTCGACGTCTTCCCAAGGACCAGGATTCTCAGGCTCGTAGGGATGATGCGGATCAACCACATGAAGCCAGACGAAGATCGGAACCTCGGTGCGTGCTTCCCGGTTCAACCAGGCGAGAGCGGAGTCGACGACATGCCCGGAATGCCGCTGCCGAGCCGCGCCGGTAGAACCGTACATTCCACTCGTGTCGTCGTAGCTGTCGAAGCCTTGCCCGAAGCCGTTGGCCAGCTTGAGATGGGGGTTGGCGACGAAGCCCGCCGTCGCGTAGCCAGCCTCGCGAAGGCGTTCAGCGAGGAGATGAAAACCGTCACGCATGTAGACGCCACGGAAACCCGCACCGAAACCCGGAGGCTCGACGGCATGCACCGGCTGGCCCGTCAGCATGGCGGCGAGCGAGTGTTGGGTCATGGGTGCGGGGGCGATCGCGGCGGTGAACGACACGCCGCGCGCGGCCAACCGGTCTAGGTGAGGAGACGTGTCCCGCTCGTAGCCCATGAACCCGAGATGATCTGCGCGCAGGGTGTCGATGGTGAGGAGGACGATGTCGGGTCGGCCAGGCCCTGCCTGGTGTGGCGTCCAATCCAGAGCACCGTAGGGAACAGACGGCGGTAGGAACCCTGCCTCGGGCCGATCGTCTTCCACCTGGTCCCGTAGACGAGCCGCAGCGAGTGCTACCACGACAAGGCCGAGTAGAGCAGAAGCCCCGACAAAACCCGCGGTTCGCCGGAACCCACCGAGACGTGCTCGGATGCATGCGCCTGCGACGAACACGACGACGACCAGTGTTGCCGCGGCTGGCCAGGCGAACCGAAGGGCGGCAACGGCCCATTCGAAGACAAATCCTGTCGGAATGTCATCGGCAGGGTCGAAGACCGGATAGCGTCCACGGGTGACCACTTGCCGGGCCAGTACTGCCACCAGCCCCGCTGCAGCAACACTGCATGTGACCCCGGAGGCCAGGGCCCCGAGGAACACAGCGCCCCAGGGCGCGGCGGACCGTGCGCTCGTAGGTCTGGTCCTGGTCATCGCTTCACCCGAAACCGTTTGGGAAGGGCAGGTTCCACCACCTAGCCGTCTGGCTTGTGGACCTCGTAGCCTTCCTCCCGAGGTCCGCGTTCGATTCTGGGGGCAAAGGACGATGCAGCATGAGGGGTCTCCAGTTCGAGCGCAACGGTCATCGACGGGCGGCCCAACGATACGTCATCGAACGTTGTTAGATCCCGCTCCCGGTGTTAGGGCCCAGCGATAAGCTGACGACATGGACGCGCAGCGCGCAACGTGCCGCGGCTCACTGGCCCTGGGGCTACTCTTGGCGGTTGCCTGTAGCAGTGATCCTGTGGCGATCCCGGTCGACCGAAGTGCGGAGAAAACGGAAGAGTCGGCGCAAAGCGAGTCAGGTCCAGCTCGGATCCTCACTCCCCCGCTCGGACCCAAGCCGTCCGTAGAAGCTGAGCCGGAGCTGCTGGAGAGCATTCGAACTTTTCTACCCAACGGCGGACGTCGCGTCTCATGCGGGCCCTACTCGCTATGGACCGACGTCCGCGACCCTTCACTTCTCGTCGCACTGGACGTTCTGGCCAGCCGGCTCGACACTGAATATCAGGCGCGTCTGGGACTCACACCCCAGGGCCCGTCTCGCGAAACCATCGTCTTGTTCGCTAACCTGCGCGACTTTCAACGTTGGGAATCGGCGGACGACGGATCGAGACGTGGCTATGCCGGGCATTCTTCTGCGTCGGAAGGGGTCGCCGTGCTTCACGCCGATCGTCCACCGGAAGACGTCCTCGCCACGACGATTCACGAGCTCGCTCACCTCGTCCATCGAAGAGCTCTCGGGAGCCCGCTCCCCCGCTGGCTGAGTGAAGGTCTAGCCGACGCCTTGGCCGACTCGGCGTCCGGCGAAGGATTTCTTCCCCTAGACAGTGTGGTCGGTGATGAGGGCGGAGCGCGACGGCTCCAATCGGCGCTTCGTGCCGGACACGCCGTACCGTCGCTGGCCGAGCTGGTGGCAAAGGGCCCAGCATCCTTCGATCGAGTGTCGCCGAACTCCGAGGTACGAACGTCATACGACTACGAGCTGAGCGCGTTCTTCGTACGCTTTCTCCTCGTGCAGCCTGATCTCGTAGAGTGCTTCAAGGGCTTCCTCGCAGAACTCGCTGCCGGAGGACGATGGAGCGAGGACAGCCTCTGGCTCCACCTCGATCAGCATCCGGAAGAACTGGACGAACGATTCCGGCGCTGGCTGCTGGAGTAGCCCTCGAGATCCGTCTCGAAGCACTGGCCAACACCCGCGCGTGTGCTATCCTCTCGGCCCGCGAGGGAACCGGCCCTCACACGCGGTCTCAGGCTCAGTGGCCCCATCGTCTAGCCAGGTTAGGACACCAGCCTTTCAAGCTGGCGACACGGGTTCGAATCCCGTTGGGGCTACCATCTCCCAAGTGTTCTCGAGGCCTAGCGGAGATCCGTGGTTGTCACGGTGGCGGATGACTCGTCACACCATCACTTGGCGCCGCTGCGCAGTGCCGCGAAACGGCACAGCACGAACCGAGGCAGAACGGCGGCCGAAGCCGCCGTTCGTCGCTCAGTCGGAGTCGTGTGCGACGAAGACGGCGTTGGGCAAGACCCGCACTTCGGCGTCGGTCGCCAGGATGCCGTCTTTGGCGGTCAGCCGTTTCCAGGTGTCGGGCGCTGCCTCGACGACGGCCGTGGGCGTCATTTCCTGATCGCGGACCCTCGCTCCTTGCTCGCGGAGCTGGCTGAGAAGCGGAGTCTTCATCTGCTTCAGCTCGTGGCGGAGCCTGGCCTGGCGGCCAGGCCCTGGCGGTTCCTCACGAACCCGATCCAGAGCCGAGCGGACGTTGGACCACTCGACGACCAGCGAGAAAGGGGCCTCGTCCTGCAACTGATCGATCTGCTCGAGTGCTTCCGGCTGGATCATGGATGCGCCCCTCGGTCGCGCGGTTCAGATCGATCTGAGGCTCAACCGACCGCGTCCACTGCGCGCCGTCGGTGTGATCGGAACCGTCAGGTCAACTATATCGTCCGTGAGGGCATCGGCATCCCAATCGTACCGCGGCCGATCGGCTTGGAGCAGAAGCGCGCAAGCACCGGCCACGATGGGACAGGCCATCGACGTGCCGCTCATCTCCTGGAAGCCGCCGTGGGGCTTGGCGGACCAGACGTCGACCCCCGGCGCGCACAGGTCCGGCTTCGCCAGGCCCGAGTGCTGCGGGATGGTGCCCCAATCGCTGAAGTCCGCCACCCGGTCGTTGCGGTCGGTGGCTCCGACTGCGATCGCGATGTCGTACCCTCCGGGAGTTCCCCAGTTGTCGATTCCGAACCGGCCGCTGTTGCCGATCGCGGCGGCCATGACCGTGCCGTTGGAGATGCGGCTCGTCAGCAGAGACGAATAGAGATAGTTGTTGTATCCGCTGCCGCCCAGAGAGGCGTTGACCAGGTCGACGCCGAGGGCCGCGTCGTCCCCCCGGAAGGCTTCGCTGAGTAGCCAGTTCAGACCTTCCAGGATCTGCGCCAAGTAGCCCACCTTGCGGCCGAACTCGTCGGTGTAGGTGAGAACAGCAGCAACTGCGAGATCGGCTCCGGGTGCGACCCCGGAGCGGTGGCCCGCGATCAGGCCTGAAACGTGGGTGCCATGATCTCCTGCATCACGGGCGGTGTTGAAGACCACGTGGCCGTCGAGGTCGAACTCCTGGAAGTGGACGGTCTTGTTGGCGAATTCGGTATGTCCGGCATCGATTCCGGTGTCCAGGACACCGACCAGTGTACCGTCACCGGTCAGCCCACGGTCGCGGGCGAAACCGATGTCGATCTTCTCGAGGTGCCAGAAGTCGGGTTCTGCCGAAGACTCGGCCGCCTTTCCGTCCGACTGCACCAGCGGAATCTGCAGGTTGTCGAAGACCAGCGCGCCGTGAACACCTTCCGCGGTAAATCGGTCGACAAGTTGCTCGTCGACGATCAACGCCCCGACCGCCGGCAAGGCGCGCACGGCATCGGCGCTCATGGCGTCGGCCACACCGGCAGCCGCGAAGGTGCCTCGGACTCTCGACGACTCGGCGGCCATCGTGCGCGCGAACGTCATCAACGCCTCTCGGCGGATCTCGAGGGTCTGGCGCTGAGACGGCAGGTCGGCCGCGGCGGCGAACCCTCCCGCCATGGCCATGGAACTCATACCGGTCAGATCGGAAGGCTTGGGAATCACAATCAGTTTCGCCATGGTTTCTCCTCGAAGATGGTGATCGTTCGGGAGGTTGGACGGACGGGAATCGAGGTTTTCAAGCTCCGCGCTGTCGTGAACCCGCGGCGGCCCTCTTGGCTGCGCCGGTCCTCGCGAGGGACCGACGACATCTAGAGAGACGGCACCGAGAACTAGGCGAAGCCAGCCGGTCCGTCCTCGTCCCCGTAAGCCCAACGTCCTCCTAGGAAGCTTCGGCGAACTGCCGGGTCAGGCGCAGATCCGTCCGAATCTGGTTCGAGTTCACCAGCTCAAGCTCCTCTACCACCAATATTTTGTGATTCGGCCGGAAATGACTGAAAACACTGATGATTCGAGGAGTTGAAACCTCAATTTCGGCAGTACGAAAGACCGCCCGGAAACAGCAGTTGCATGAAGCGCTGCCGTTGCGGCAAGTCCGACGAGCGCCAGATGCGCCGTCCGCTGGAGATGAACCAGCACGCCTTTCCAGGGCGTCGTCGACTTCGATGTCCACTTTCCTGCCCGGCTGAGAGGCCAGCAGGTCCTCGGCGTCGCGGATCTCCGCGTCGAGTTTGGCTGCCAACTCATCGAACGTGGCCTCGTCGACCTTGACGTTGATGGCGAAGCGCGGACCAGGCGCTTCTTGTCCGCCTGAAGCTTCTCCAAGCGCTCCTGAATCCATCTCACCCCGGGGCGGCGCGAAGAAGGACGAACGGTCCCAACCCAGCCAAGCTCTGCTATTACCCCACAGTAACGGTCTCTCGCTTGCTCGCCTTCTCTACTAGTGCGACCATGTGACCACAAACCGACCCGCTCGAAAGTCCTCGGCTTCAACGCAAAAGATTGAAGCGGAATCCCCACAGCACGCGCAGCGTGCGAGGAGATGCAGTGGAAAGCCCGACCCCAGCGTCAGCTGGGAATGCGCCCAAAGACTCAAGTACCGGCCCAAGGAAGAGCCGCCAGAGCTCGATCCCTCCGTCCCGCTCGCGCGCACGTTGCCGATCCCGGCTGGCCCGACCCAACTCGGCCACCCGCAATGCAATCCGCAATGCGTCCTCATCTCATTCATGAGCTGAGCGGCTCGGCACTATCAGCGGCGCCCGAGCCAGAGGGTCTCTTCGGCCGTGCCGCTCGGGCGGACACTATGGCCCGAGAGGTCGCCCATAGTTCCTAGTCGCGCATTCGGACTATGGCCGAATAGGCGGGCCCACACTAGCGTAGTTCGCACGCCGGTCACTGCTCAAGGAGGAAGAGATGCTGCCATCGAAGTTGACGCTCCGCCGCTGGTTCGAAAGCTACTTTGCTCTCGCTACGCTAACGATCTTGCTCCTGGCGAACTTCTGGATCGGAAGTCTCGCTCCGCAACTCGTCGACGCTTCAGACGCCGTCGTCGGGCACTTCAGCACCTCCTCCTGGCTACCTGGGTCGGTCCTGGAATCCTGGCACCTGTTCCTCGGGCTGCTGGAACTCGGCTCCGTTTTCCTCGTCTACTTCGGGACGATGACTCTCCTTGTCTACGCATCGTGTGAGGTCCTTCAGCAGGCGAGGGTCAGTCTCTGGCAGGGATACGAGGTTGGATCGATGTCTACTGCTCGAATCGCATCCGGTGCAGTCTTTTACTTCTTCGTTCTTGGCATGATTTCAGTGAACATTCGAGAGAAACTTCTCCTCGACGACTTGGCAGCGCTGATCGATCGATACGGCTGGCAGGGTGATCTAACGCTCATCAGCCTGGCGACTGTCCTCTCGTTAATGCCGCTAGTGGCCTTGTCGCTCCGTCTAACGACCGTAACAGGTCTCAGCAACGAGCCGATCTAGCCGAAGCAGAGAATCAACTACACATCGCGTCCTGATTCAGTCTCGACAGTACTGCTCCAACTCGGCAGCAGTCATCGAAGTAGGGAGAGGGGTTGCGCGCTGGGAGAACAGCGAATCTGAGATCTCACGATGGCAGCTGCTAGGAGGTTCCATAGCTGACCAGCTATGGGGCAGTTTGCTCTCGCGGGTCGGCTGGCAGGCCGACCCACCGAGCGGCTCGCTCTGCGCGCCGTGCTCTGACCGGTTGGCCGTTACTCGACCGGCTGCAGGAGCTAGACGGACGATTTGCTCTGTGGGAATTCGTTTGCAGTCGCCCTTCGGAACCTGCACAAGTGGCAGCTATGGAGCGGTAGCAAACTCCCAGATCAGACGCAGATCAGCGATGATTCGGTTCGAACTCGGCAGTTGGAGCTCAACCACTCTTGCTTTGGCTTCATAGTTCCCCTGGATAGGTTGTTCAGCGAGCAGTTCGAGACTGCTCAGGGCGGTTCTGTTGAACTCGATCACCACAGGTCAGCCCAGCGCTACCGCGACCAGCGCGGCGATCGAAATAAACACCCAGACGGCCAGGCCTTGGGCCATCGGCCGCCATCCGACTTGGCGCAGCGACTCGACCCGGATCTCTGTGCCGATGACGAAGAGAGCCGCGGTCAACAAGGCGGTCGCGAGCTGACCCAGAACGGGCGAGAATTCCGCGACGCCGGGCACCCAGTCCCGGCTGAGGGACGCGAGCAAGAAGAGCAGCACGAAATATGGGACCTTGAGGCGTGGTCGTCCCTCTCCCCTTCCCGCCCTGTGGGTCCGGAGACTCAACGCCAGTACCAATGGCACGATCCACAGGGTTCGCGACAGTTTCACCGTGGTGGCTACCTGTAGAGCCGGCTCGGCATACTGAGACGCCGCACCTACCACCGACGAGAGATCGTGGATCGCGATTCCAGACCACAGGCCGAACGCCTCTGGCTCCAGCCCGAGCCACCCTCCCAGTGCTGGAAAGAGGTACAGCGCCACCGCATTGAGCACGAAGACCGTGCCGAGCGCGACCGCGATCTCGCTATGCGTCGCTCCGATGACCGACGCCACCGTGACGATGGCCGATCCACCACAGACGGCGGTACCGGCCGAGATCAAGGTCGAAACGCGCTGGCCGACGCCGAGACGCCGGCCGACGAGCACTCCCAGGCCCATCGTGCCGATGATGGTGACGACCGCCACCACCAAGCCGTCGAATCCGGTGGCTACGACCTCGCCGAAGCTCATGCGAAAACCGAGCAAGACCACCCCGGTACGTAGCAGCGGTCCTGAGAGACGGTCTTTCCGCGACGGCCAAGAAGCGCGAACTGCCAGGCTCAACCCGATGCCGAGGGCCAGAGCGACGGCGGGCGAGGCCCAAGGAGAAACTGAAAACATCAAACCAGCTGCAAGGAGACCGAGCGGCAGGAACCGACCCGCTTCCGGACCTTGCTCCGTAGCGGCCGGGAACGGTGCGGGATCGTTGCGAGACGGAGTCATTCCAGACATGGACAGAGACTAGGAAGCACCAAAGGGAAAGTAAAAGACATTGATCTTCTACTTCCCATAGATCAAACTTATACAGTGAACCGCAATCATCTGGCGCTTTTCCGCGCCGTCGCCGAGCACGGCACCATCACGGCGGCGGCCAGATCACTCCACATCAGTCAGCCCGCGGTCTCGTCCCAGATCTCGGCTTTAGAACGGCAAGTCGGTGCCAAGCTCTTTGATCGTCTGCCCCGAGGTGCTCGCCTCACCGCGGTCGGTGAAGTTCTCTATCGGTACGCCCAGCGCATCGGCCACCTAGAAGAGGAAACCAAGGAAGCGATCCGGGACTTTCTCGGGCTGCGCCAAGGACGACTGGCGGTGGGCGCCAGCACGAGCATCGGGTCATACCTCTTGCCGGAGGTCATGGGCGACGTAGCGCTGCAGCATCCGGGACTTGTGCTTTCCCTACGTATCGACAATACGGAAGGCATTCAGCAGGCCTTGCTCGACGGGACCTTGGACATCGGGCTGACCGAAGGCTTCGCCTCGGGGGAAGACTTCGACGTCTCCATCTTCCAGGAAGATGAGCTGAGCCTGATCGCTCCTCCAGGCCACGCCTTGACCGGGCTGCCTCGGGTGACGTTGAACGATACGCTGCAATATCCGCTGTTAGTTCGCGAGACCGGATCCGGCACGCGCGCCATCGTGGAGAATGCCCTGGTGCGCCAAGACGTCGACCCGACGCCTTCGATGTCGCTCGGCAGCAGCGAAGCACTGAAGCGTGCAGTGGCCGCAGGACTCGGGATCGCCTGGGTCTCGCGGCTCGCCCTCGGGAACGAACTCGCTCTGGGAATGCTCGAGGTGGTCGACGTGATGGACTTCTCTCTTCGCCGACCGCTACACCGGTTGCTCGTTCGCGGCCGAACGCCGTCACCTGCCACGCTTGCGTTCGAGTCCATCTTGCGCGGAGTAGCTGCTACCAGCTGCTAGCCGTTCTCCACCAGCTCGAACTGCACCGTCGAACGCCTCGGCTCTCCCCTTTCGCCTGCAAAGAGCCCCGTCGACTGGCAGTCAACAAGCGGTTTCGAACTCCGGATCAGACGCAAATCAGCAACAAGTACGGTTCGAACTCGCTAGATCAAGCTCTACCATCTCACTCGCCTATTGCGAGATCCCTCTATGTTGGTGAAGAACGGACACGTTGCGGTGTCCGAACTTCTTCCCCGTGGAAGCTGGGACCTTCCGGGAATCAGAGCGCCTGAAGGCTGCCTCTGCGCCAGGTTCTCCGCCAACAGAAGGAGGATCGCATGAGATCAGTTCAGCTGGGCTTCGATGCCCTGAACGATGGTGCCGGCCCACTGCTCCTGGATCTCGAGCCGCGGGGTTGCCGGAATCGTGCATGTCCGAGCGCTGATCACCTCCTGCGTCCTCGTGTCCGTCAATTGGCTGAAGACGCGTGCAAAGGTGCCCTCGCGCCGCACGCTGCCGGTCAGGACGACAACCGGAGCCGGTACGTCCGGCGAGCCCGTCACCACGGTCAGGTCCGTCGACGCGTGTAGCCCGGCAATCAGCTCTTCGGTGACCGAGCGACCCCACTGCTCCCGCTCGGCCATCTCGTCCAGATCGAGGAACCCTTCCACCGCCACGACTACCGGCTGTTCGCTCGGCTCGAGCCTCCAAACACCGATGCCGGTCGCCATGATGGTCAGGAGCAGGGCGGCTGCCCATGCCGCGCGGCGCACTCGCGGCGATCGAGTGTTGGAGAGCGACGACGAGATGGGCTTCTCGGAGCCGATCCATTGGTAGCCCCGCTTCGGGACCGTCCGGATCGGATCGCCGCTCTGTCGCGCGTCCAGGGTGCGGCGGATCACAGCGACACAACGCGTTATGGCTCCGTCCGTTACCACCGCGCCGTTCCACACCTCGCGTAGCAGTTCTTCGCGCGAGACTACGCGGCCCGGGTTGTCCGCCAGGTATGCGAGCAACGCCATGACCTGTGGCTCGATCCGAACCGAGTGGCTGCCGTCGATGATGAGGCCCTCGTCCGGTCGGACGCTGAAACGGCCGACCCAAAACTCTTCGGTGCGGTCATCGCATCTGAATCGCCGATCCATCAGGTCTTCCTCATGTAGCTACCCCTATGCAGAACGTACGATGCTCCTGGTCCTGGGTTCTAAGGCAGTCCGAAGGAACGGATCATGAGGGTCGATGGGATCATGAGGGCTGATGGCGGAATGAAAACATCTGGAAAGCGTGCGCGGCACGTCGAGTTGGGACAAGAGGCGCGCGTGCTCTCGTCACAGATCGTTGGGAGCAAGCCATGAGTCGGCACATGATCAGCACTGGCTTTGTGGGCCTACTGACTCTGGCCGGAGCCGCCTGGGCCGCGGAATCCTGCCAGTTTCCGGCGTGGTCTCCGGATGGGAACAGGATCGCCTGCGTTCAGAAATCCGAATCGGGAGATTCGCTGGTGTTAGTGCATCTGGAGACCGGCAGCGTCGAACAGGTCTTGGCCCCAGGTGTTCACGATGGCTACTTCACGAGCTGGCATCCTTCGGGAGAATGGCTCGGGTTTCGCTCTCACAACGACGGGAACGCCGAGGCGTACAAGTGCAGACTGGACGGCACGGAACTCGTCAACCTCACCGATCACGAGTCGGAGGACGGAGTGCCCTTTTGGAGCGCCGATGGAAAGAGCTTCGCATTCCGATCCAACCGCGGCGCCGGCTTCGACATCTTCCTCCAGACCGAGGCCGGTGCGTTGCAACGGCTCACGACACATCCTGAACGCGACGGAGTCCCGTTCTGGAACCACCGGTCGGGTGTCATCGGCTTTCACTCTACGCGAAACGGCAACTGGGATCTGCTGGTAGTCGATCCGAGCACGAAGGTCGTTGAGGCGCTCTTGATCGACCAGGCCGACAACTACCTGGCGGCCTGGTCACCTGACGGAAGACTGGTCGCTTTCATGTCCAATCGGGACACTCCCGCAGGGTCGCAGTCGCGGAAGGTCCATATACTGAGCGTTGACTCCGGTGATGTCCGTTCACTGGTCGACGTTGGCGAGGCCAACTTTCTGCCGAGCTGGTCGCCGGATTCGCAGCGCCTCGCCATTCACAAAGAGGTGGATGGTGCGATGCAGATCTTCACAGTCCGAGCGAATGGCAACGATCTCGTCCAGGTCACCGGACTGAACCCAAAGGCTGGAAACGAATGAAACAGGAAACCTCGCTCGGTCTCTTGGCTGCAGCCCGCGCGGGTACAGCTACTCTATTCGCCGCGTTGCTGATGGTCGCCATACCGGCACAAGCCAAAGACTGGCGAAACCTCCGAGGGCCCGGGTATGACGGCGGTACGACGGGTCTCGGTACCCTGGCGGATTCCGCCGAGCTCGAGCTGCAATGGAAGCACGTCATTGGCCCCGGCTACTCCGGCGTGACCGTTTCGGGCGGCCGGGCTGTGAGCGCGTTCTCGGACGGAACGAACGACGTTCTTGTTGCATGGTCGGCCGTCGATGGACGGGAGCTCTGGAGAACTCCCATCGGTCCGACCCACCGGGGACACGACGGCTCGAGCGACGGGCCTATCGGGACCGCAACCCTGACGGATTCCCACGTGTACTTCGTCGGCCCGTTCGGAGATCTTCTCGCTCTCGGGGCCGACAGCGGAGCGATTCTGTGGCGCAAGGACTTGAAAGACGAGTGGGGCGCCTCCGATCCGTTCTACGGTTTTGCTGCCATTCCGCTCGAGGCCAAGGGGGTGCTGGTAGTGCCGGTCGGTGCCGAGGAACACTCGATCGTCGGTCTCGATCCCGAGGACGGCCGGCTGGTCTGGTCTCTCGGGACCGACCGTATCGGCTACTCGACACCGGTACTCGCCGACGGCGGTGACGGCCGTCGGGTGATCGTCGCGGGGTCGCAGGACCTGGTCGCGCTAGACGCCGCGAGCGGGCGGCTGGAGTGGAGCCACCGCCACTCCGAAGAGCCTCAATACGACCCGACGTATCCGCAGCTGCAAGTGCTCGGTGAGCGGATTCTGCTGACGTTCGCCGACTCGGCTGTGCTCTACGAAACTAAGGCAAAACCGGAGGAGACGGAGGTTGTCGAGATCTGGCGTAGCACAGCGTTGAAGAGAAGCGTCGCGCTTCCCGTCGTCGTGGACGACCATCTGTACGGCTTCAGCGGAACGTTCTTGACTTGCGTGAAACTTGCGACCGGCGAGACCGTCTGGAAAACGCGTGCTCTCAAGGGTCGAGGGATCATTCGTGTCGACGATTACCTGGTCGTTCTCGGCACTGGGGGTCAGCTCACCTTGGCCAGAGCCGACCCCGCCGGTTACCGCGAAATAGCGTCGCTGAACGTCTCGGATCACGGAGGCTACACCGCCCCGAGCTTCGCGGCGGGTCGCATTTTCGTACGTAACCGGACGGAGATCGCGAGCGTCGCAATGGGTGCGTCGGCAGGTTCGGAACAGTCGACGCAAGCCGCATCGTGGCCCGCCTCGAGCGCCATCGCTGCTTGGATGCAGCGCATCGAAGAAGCGGCCGACCCCGGCAAGCTAGTCGGAAGGTTTCTCGTGGATCACCCAGAGTTTCCGATTGTCGAGCCGGACTGGGTTCACTTCTTTTACGCTGGCCCGGCCGAGGCGGTGTCGATCATCGGGCAAATGAACGATGCCGAGAGGGGTGACCCGATGACGCGGGTCGGCCGGTCGGATCTCTTCGTCCGCTCGTACCCTTCCGTCATCGGCGGGCGCTGGCAGTACCGCATTCAAGTCGACCTCGCCGAGGCCGGGGTCGACCCACGCAACCCGAACCGCGGTTCGGGGGGATTTGAAGAGACGTCGGAAGTTCTTTTGGCGGGCTTTGCCGATCCGGACTTCGTCACCGACGAGGCGACCGAGACGGGCAGGCTCGAGATTCTGGAGGTGAGCAGCTCCGCCTACGACACCTCCGTTCCGGTGCAGGTCTATCTGCCGGCAGGTTTCGATCCCGAAGAGCGCTATGCGCTGATTGTGATGCCTAACGGAACGCAGTGGATCGAGCACGGCAGAATCGTCGGGATTCTCGACCGGCTGTTCGAGCTCCGCTCACACGCGGCGATCGTGGCACTAGTGCCGATGCAGAACTGGGTCGGTGGAAGCTGGGGCGAGTCCGCGCTCACCTTCCTGGGTCAGGAACTCCTTCCAGCAATCGAAGCCGCGTACCCCATCAGACCCGACGCGAGACACCGTACGCTTTGGACCGTGGAGGACAAGGCGGCGCCCGCGTTGACAATCGCCGTTGAGAAGCCGGAGCTCTACGGTCGCTTTGCGTTCCAGTCCCCGAAACTCTATTTTTCGCGGCCTCCGGACGTCGCGTCGTTGGTCGAGCAAGGAACAGCCTTCCGCATCAGCTGGAGCCGATACGAAAAGCGAGAGGGGGAAAGCGGAACCGACGAGAGGACCGAGGCACGGCAACTGTTCGAACATGTCCGCGACGCGGGTCTGCCCGTCGAAGGTGGGGAGTTCATCGCGGGGCCAGGCTATCGAACCTGGCGCACCGAGGCCGACGCGATCCT
>JALCBJ010000067.1 GCA_028066595.1 Thermoanaerobaculia bacterium | reverse complement strand
CTCGTACTGGTCTTGGGTCAGCTCCATGCCCCGAGCATACTGGAATCAGGTTCACCTGTGTTAACACGCCCTAGCCAGAGATGCCGGCGCTCCAGTAGCTGCGCTGCCACGCTGATGGCGATTTCCGGCGGGGTATGACTATCGATCTCCAGGCCAACCGGTGCGGTCATGCGGGCCAATGCGTCTCCTGGAACACCGAGATCCGTCAAGCGCTTGTGGATTTCGCGAATCTTGGCTGCGCTACCCATGGCACCGACGAAGGGAAAGTCGCGGTCGCTACCGAGGCACCCGTAGAGAGCGCGCACGTCGTTGGGTACATCGGTGGTCATCACGACGACGGGCGTCCACCTGGGATGGACGATCTCGGCTGCGGCGTCGCGGAAGTCATCGATCGGATGAACCTCCGCCACGTCTTCTAGGTCCGCGTCGTCGAGAACTCGTTGTCGGGTTTCCCATACCGAGACGTGCCAGTCGACGCCGGACATCAAATGAGCCAGGGCCTGACCACAGTGGCCGCCGCCGAGAATCGCCAGCCGGCGGCGCTCGAGGAGCGATTCCGTGTAACGCCAGGAGTCGTCTGTCCATTCCAAAGATCGCGCCTGCAGCGGCGTACTCTCCTCGACCCTAAAGCTACCGAAGGAATCCACCCGCCAATGGCCTGCACCACGTTCCAGCCTCGCCACCACGTCTTGCACCGTAGCCAAGTCTGGCTGCGGGCGCAGCAGGGTGTAGAGGTTGGTTTGGCGACCAGCGCAGATCATTCCCGATCGTTCCGCTGTCGGAGGCAGCTTGTCGTCCTCCAGCCGCCCGCGGTGTACCAGTTCAGCGCACTGTGCCCAGCCCGCGCTGGCCGACTCGGCGCTCAGCAGCTCCTTCGCTCGCTCCAGAACCCTCAGCTCCATGACGCCGCCGCCGATGGTTCCCCTGCGCTCGCCGCCGGACGCGACGAACATCTTCGCACCCGCGGTTCCAGGAGAGTGAACGCTGCTCTCGGCGACCACCGCGAGCAACACGTTCTGGCCTTCACGAAGGACTGCGGCCAGTCTGTTCCAGAAAGTCCGGCTGGCAGCGTTCAAGAGGATACGGCTTCGGCCGGGACCGGAACTCGGGTTCCCAGACTCTTTGAGACGAGGCGACTGGGATCGTCGTCACCCTGGAGCTGTAGGAGCACCTGTTCCGGCGTCATCGGTGCGACGAACGGCAACTGACCGTCGCGTCCGAAGGCCCGGAGCGCCCGACGTAGGGCGAATACGACGCCCAGCCCATACATCAACGGCGGCTCGCCCACCGCCTTCGCATGGTAAGGACCGGCCTCCGTATCCGGCTCTTCGATGAATCGAACCTCGAGGTCGCGGGGCATCAGGTAGACGTCCGGTACCTTGTAGGTGGCCAGCGCCGCCGACAGGTTGCGGCCCGTTTCGTCGTAGCGAAGATCCTCGACGGTCATCCAGCCGAGTCCCTGCGCCAGCCCACCCTCGACCTGACCGAGATCCACCCGGCGATTGAGCGGTCGGCCGAGATCGTGTACCAGCCGCACCCGATCGATCTCGTAGCTTCCGCGCAGCCCGTCGACGGTGACTTCGACTAGAGCCGCGCCGCAGACGTGGTACGCGAAGGGATGGCCGCGCCCCCGGGCCTCGTCGTAGTGGATCTCCGGCGTGGCGTAGAAACCGTGGGCTGAGAGGCTGACGCGGTGCAAGTAGGCCGACTTCACCAGCTTCGGCCAGTCCCAGCCCGTGGGCTCGCCGTCGCACAGTAGTTGCTCATTCTCGATCGTCAGCAGCGACGGATCACTTCCCAATCGCTCCCCGGCGTGGGTCAATAGGCGCTCCCGTAACGGCGTGGCAGCACGTAGGGTCGCATTGCCGTTGAGCAGAGTCGTGGAGCTGGCGGCACTGGCCGACATATTGGCGATGCGCCGGGTATTGGTGCTCTCGACACGCACGCGGGTGGGCTCGATACCCAGCGCCCGGGAGGCGACGACCGCAAGGTTCGAGAACAGTCCCTGTCCCATCTCCACGCCGCCGGTAGACAGGCTGACGCTACCGTCGGTATAGACGTGCAGCAGAGCGCTGGCCTGGTTGAGGAACGTGGCGGTAAAGGAAATGCCGAACGTCACGGGCATCACGGCATAGCCCTTCTTCACGGCGGGATGGCGATCATTCCACTCCTCCACCTGCTGTCGGGTAGCCTCGAGGTCAAAGCCTTCGTCGAGCTCCTCCCAACAGCGGCGAATGCGCACGGTCGCCGCGTTCTGGCCGTAGGGAAAGGAGTCCGAGGAGCGCAGGAGGTTGCGGCGCTGGAGCTCCTCGCGATCGATGCCCAGAGCCTCCGCAGCGTGGGTCAGTGCGGATTCGACGGCGAACATCCCCTGTGGTCCGCCGAATCCGCGAAAGGCGGTGGCAGGGGGGATGTTCGTTCGGCAGGGCGCTCCCCACACTCTGACGTTGGGAATGAAGTAGCTGTTGGTGGTGTGGAACAAAGTACGGCCGAGAACGGCCAAGGACAGATCGCAGGCAGCACCGGAGTTCTGGAAATGGCGCACATCGAGAGCGAGGATGCGTCCGTCGCGGGTGACTCCGATCTTGTAGTCGCTACGGTACGCGTGCCGCTTGCCGGTCATCAGCAGGTCCTCGGCCCGCGACAGGACGATTTCCACTGGCCGTCCGGTGTGATGGGCCGCCAGAGCCGCGAAGCAGGCCCAAGGCGTCGCCTGGTCCTCCTTGCCACCGAACCCGCCTCCGAGCCGCCGTACGTCGACCTCGATTTGGTGCAGCGGCACTCCCAGGATTCCCGCGATGGTCCTCTGACCGACGTAGGGGCTCTGGGTCGAGGACAACACCCGGATGGCACCATTCTCCTCAGGTAGCGCCCTGGCTCGTTGGGTCTCGAGGTAGACGTGTTCCTGACCACTGATCGTCGCTTCGCCTTCGACCACGACGTCGCATTGGGCCCACGCCGCGTCTACATCACCCATGTGGACCGATTGTGGATCGGCGATCAGGTGACCTCGCTCGAAGGCCTCCTTCGGGTCGACCACGACCGGTCGCTCGTCGATGTCCAGACGGGCGCGAGCCACGGCGTGGCGAGCCGCGTGGAAGTCTTCGGCCACGACCAGCGCGATCGGCTGACCGATGTAGTGAACCTCCCCGGTAGACAGCAGCGGCTCGTCCGGTAGCACGGAGCCGATCTGATTGGAGCCGGGGATGTCCTCGGCAGTCAGGACGGCGACGACGCCCGCGTAGTCGCGTACGGCCGTGAGATCGAGACTTCGAATCTCGCCGTGAGCCACCGGTGACGGCACGACCGCAGCCTGGAGGAGTCCAGCAGGACGCGGCTCGTCATCGACATAGCGAGAGCGGCCCCTGGTGTGTGCTTCGGCGTCTAGGTGGTCCATGGGTTTCGGTCGGCGTGGGGTGCCGATCGCCAGGATTGCAACGAGATCTTCATGCCGCGTTCGGAAGAAAGAAGTCAGAGGGTTCCATGCCGGCGGCTTTGGCGAAGTGGGCGATCAGGAGATTTCGGACGAGCAGCCGTTTGGTGCCGGCGGAACCCCGTACGTCAGAGATGGGTGAAATCTCACTCTGGGCCTCGGCAACGGCCAGGGAGAGGGTCTCGCGGTCGATCGGCCGGCCGCGAACGATCTCCGAGGTTCGACGTAGCAGCAGCGGTATCGGCGCGACACCTCCGGCCGCCAAGCAGGCCTGGTGAATGAGGCCGTCGCGAAGGTGAAGGCGAGCCGCCGTATTGACGGTGGCGATGTCGAGGGTACGCCGCTTGGATACCTTCTCGAAGTCGACGAACTCGGTGGCCTCGACGTCGCGGAAGCTGAGCCCAGTCAGAATCTCCCCGGGTCGCAGGTCGAGGACCTTGTAGCCCTTGTAGAGATCCCGCAACGGCAACACTCGTGCCTCGCCCTGCCCTTCCAGTACCGCTTCGGCTCCGAGGGCCAGCATGAGAATGGTCACGTCTCCGATGGGCGAAGCGTTGATCAAATTGCCGCCGACGGTGGCGCGATTCCGTAGCTGCCAAGACGCGACGAGGTGCATGAATTCGGTGATGGTGGGGATGCGCTTTCTCAGGACCTCGCTCTGCGCCAGGTCTTCGAATGAAGTGAGCGCTCCGATGGAAATCCGCCCACCCTCGACGCGCACGCCACGGAGCTCGGGCCGGTGCGGCAGAAGCGTACGCAACGCCGTGACCTCGCGCGTCGGCAGCTCTTCTCCCTGCTGCACGTAGAGATCGGTGCCGCCGGCGACGACAGGTCGGTCGAGGTTCATCTCGGCGGGAGGAGCCTGTAGGGCCTGAAGTCGCTCGGCGATCCCGAGAAAATGCTCCGGCAACTCTCCCGCGTTCACCAGCCTAGGAACTCCTTGGCGGCCCCGTAGATCGCAGAAGCTCGCCGCTGCGGCGTCGCGCAACGATCGATATCCGGTGCAGCGACAGAGATGCCCCGAAAGAGACCGATCGACACAGTCCGCGTCCGCATCGGACTCTAGCTCTGAAGAATCCATGAGTTGGGCCACCAGCGATACGACGATACCCGGTGTGCAGAAGCCGCATTGGCTGGCACCCGCCTCGACGATCCGACGCTGAACGGTGTTGGCTTGCCCCATGTCGAGGCCTTCGATGGTCACGAGATGTCTGCCCGCGACCTCGGCCAATGGCATCAGGCAAGAAGTGACGGGTAGGTAACGGACTCGACCGCCGTCGTCCAACTCGCCGACCAATACCGTACAAGCCCCACAGTCGCCTTCCTTGCATCCCTCTTTCGTGCCCGTCAGTCGAAGCTCGCGGCGCACGAAGTCGAGAACGGACGTCCCACCCGCACATCCACGCCCGAGCTTCGGATCCGAACCATCCGGAGTTAACGTAAGTTCCAGGTCGGCATCGTTGAGAACGAATCGGAGGGGGGACGTCGACGCCATCCATCGATGGTATCAGCGCGATAGCATTCGTTCGGTCGTCCGACTCGCTCCCTACTCGCTGATTCAGGAGGAACGCATGCCGAAGCTCACCATCGAAGGTCACGGAACCGCCGACGTCCAGACCGGCACGCGACTCGTGCTGGCCATCCGCGACTCCGGAGTCGAGATCGGACATCGCTGCGGCGGGTTCGGCAAGTGCACCACGTGCCGGGTAGAGTGCCTCGACGGCGAACCAAACCGGATGACCGAGGCGGAGCGGGAAAAACTAGACGCGGCCGAGCTCGAAGGGATTCGCCTCGCCTGCCAGCTGACGGTGGACCGAGACATGTCGGTCAGGGCCTTGATGACCGTGGGCGATCAGCCCTGGGAGGATCCGGGTCCGCAACCCGCCGAGACCATCGAGCCGGAGCCGGTCTGGCTCGATCGCTAGCTCCCGTCCACTCGCGCGCGGACTCACCTGGCGGGAGCTGAGGGCACCGTCTGCCCTGCTAACATCCCGCCGATGTTGCCAGCCGACGTACGCCACTGGATCCTCGTCTTTGCTCTTCCGATGCTCGCTGCAGGCTGTTCTGGAGGTGGCGAGCCTGCTCCAGCCGACACGGAAAGTACACCTGGACCCGAGAGGACTGCACAATCGTCACCCCCTGACCCGGCGGTCGCCCACACGGCGGAGGCCGGCGCCAAAACCTGGTTCGAAGACGTCACGGAGGCCTGGGGCGTCGACTTCTCACACGACAGCGGTGCGACCGGAGATCTCCTCTTTCCGGAGATGATGGGCGGCGGCATCGCCATCTTCGACGCCGACAGCGACGACGATCTGGACCTGTACTTCATCAACGGTGCGCCGCTGGAGGGCAGAGATTCCGCCAGTGGCCCGGTCAATCGCCTGTGGCTGCAACAGGACGGACAGTTCGTCGAAGCCACCCGAGGGTCCGGGCTGGACGACCCAGGCTATGGCACGGGTGTGGCTGTGGGTGATTTCGACAACGACGGTACCGACGACGTGTATGTCGCGAATATCGGTCACGATCGACTCTTCCGGGGCCGCGGCGACGGCACGTTCGAGGACGTGACAGAGGCCGCGGGAATCGAAGTCGGGGATTGGTCGACATCGGCGGCGTTTTGCGACCTCGACCGCGACGGCCACCTGGATCTCTACGTGGTGCGCTACGTGATCTGGGACCGAGATCAGGAATGCACCGACAAAGCCGGACGCAAGGAGTATTGCGGTCCCGACTCGTTTACGGACGAAACCGACTTCCTTTGGATGAACAACGGCGACGGCACCTTCCACGACGCGTCGGAGTCTTCGGGCATCTCAGAATTCACCGGCGCAGGTCTCGGGGTCGTCTGTGAGGATTTCGACGACGACGGCTGGACGGACGTCTACGTTGCCAACGACGGTGACCCCAACCTCCTATGGATGAATCAACGGGACGGCACCTTCGTCGACGACGCGCTGATCATGGGCACCAGTGTCAACGCCCAGGGGCTGTCGGAGGCCGGCATGGGCGTGGTCGCGGCCGATTTCGACAACGACTCGGATTTCGACCTCTTCGTGACCCATTTGCGAGACGAAACCAATACTTTCTATCGCAACCTGGGCCAAGGGATCGGCTTCGCCGACGAGACCACCCAGGTCGGCCTGGCCACTGAAAGTACGCCTTATACCGGCTTCGGCACGGCGCCTTTCGACGCCGACCTCGACGGCGATCTCGACCTGGTGATCGCCAACGGCCGGGTGACCCGCGGCGAGCCGCTCACTCGGACGCTCGGCGAGCCATGGGACGCTTATGCCGAACCCAACCTGGTTTACGCCAACGAAGCGGGGACAGGATTCCGCTCGATCACGCGATCCGGCCTCGAGGACGATATCCACGTCAGCCGGGCGCTGGCTGTGGGCGATCTGGACGGGGACGGCGACCTGGACGGGGACGGCGACCTGGACGTCGTGCTCGGGAACGTCGAGGGCTCTGCCCGGATCTACCGCAACTTGGCACAGGAAAGCGCTGCGCCAGGTACTCGGCATTGGCTTCTGGTAGATGCCATCGACCCGCGTCTCGGTGCGGACGGACGCCGCGCTCTCGGCGCCCGCGTTACCGTGGGGGTGGAGGGCGGCTCGCAGCAGGTTCGCACCATCCAGAGCGCCATGAGCTATCTATCGAGCAGCGATCCCCGAGCCCACTTCGGGCTAGGTGAGTCCGATCGAGTCGGTGCGATCACGATTCGCTGGCCCGATGGGCTCGAAGAGACCTTTCCCGGCGAAGGCGTGGATCAGGTCGTCGTGCTGCGAAGGGGCGAAGGGACCCGGTGACTCGTTCCTTTGTCTCAGCTCTCTGCCTCGTAGGCTGCGGGATACCGATCCTTCTCGCCGGCTGTGGACCGCGTGAAGGTGCTCCACACGCGCACTCGGTATCGGACGCCGGAACGGGTAGCGAGGACGGTGCTCCGGCAATCCCCGAGCCCGACACGACCGGCATGGAAACGCAGGTTGCCGACCGCCTGCGTCAGGTACGTGCAGCGGTCATTGCCCAACCCGAAGCTGCCGATGCCTGGGGCCGCTTCGGCATGGTGTGTCATGCCCACGAGCTTTGGGATTGCGCGGATTCCGCCTATCGGCAGGCCGTCACTCTCGACCCGACGGACGAACGCTGGCACTACTATCTGGGTGACGTGCTGAGCGTCGTGGGGACCGACCTGCAGGCGGCGGAGCGCGCCTTCCGGCGTGTGATGGAGCTCTACCCAGATCACGCACCCACTCACCTACGGCTCGGCCGTGTCCTCGTCGCAGACAACCGACCGGCCGGCGCGGCGAAGCAGTTCGAGCGTGCTCTCGAGCTGGATCCAGATCTTCAGCCGGCCCGACTCGCATTGGCGCAAATCCGCTTGGCCGAGGGACGCCTCGAGGACGCACGAGAAATGCTCGAAACGCTCCTCCGGGGAAATCTCAGAAACGAACAAGGTCTCTCCACTCTGGGCCGCGTCTACATGCTCCAAGGCCAGCGCTCCGAGGCGCGAGAGATCGCCTCCAGAGCCCGCGAAGCAGCGGCCTTCAATCTCTACTCAGATCCCCTCATGGGTCAGGTGGTGGCCGAAGGCCGCAGCTCCGTGCTCCTGTGGGATCGCGCCAAGGCATTCTTTCGACAACGGCGATTTCGAGCAAGCTGCTCGCGGCCTGACGCAGGTCGCCGAGCTCCTCCCGGACAATCCCGACGTGCATCACCAGCTGGCCGTGGCGCATCACAATGAGGGCCGGTGCGAGCTCGCTGCCGATCACTTGCAGAAGGTGGTGGAACTGGCTCCCGATCGCGTCGATCCCAGGGTGATGCTGGCATCGATCTACCTCGACCAGCAACGTGCGCCAGATGCGCTGCCGTTGCTCCGCCGCGCTCTTGAGCTCGCGCCGGACGACCCCGACGCGCCCTGGCTCCTGGGACGCGCCCAGGTGCTCCTGGGAGATTTGCAGGCCGGAATTCAGACGTTCGAGAAAGCACGGGAAATGAGACCCACGTCCGCGGTGCCGGCCTGGGCTCACAACGAGTGGGGCAATGCCTTGGCGCAGTCCGGACGATTGTACGGCGCTCTGGAACACTTCGAGGCCTCGCTCGCGTCCGAGCCGGACAACGCGCAGACCCTGTTTTTCTTGGGCCTCGCACACGAAGCAAGATGTGGTGAACGAGGATGGCCAGTTTCTGCGTACGGTCGAGCGAGATGCCGAACAGGCGTTTGGCAAGGTCACGTGGTCCATCACCGACAGCGACCTGGTGTCCGCGACTTTCCTCACCGACCCCACCGACTTCAGTGGTGATTTCGATCGCGCGACGCCCAACACCGCCGATGCCTCCCGGGAGACCGGAGGTGAACGCTGGAGCTTGGGCTACAACCGTGTTTGGGGATCGGCAGCGTTCGAGCTCGCCGGTACCGATCACGACGCCGATCTCAACGAGTTCGCGATCTTCCGAACCAACCGCAACGATGTGAGCTTCACTCCGGGTGCCACATTCAGCTCTGCAGAAGAGCTCCTCGGTGGGGACGGGACCGATATCTTCATCAACCGCGCTACCGACTCGGTACGTACCTCTTTCGAATATCTCTTCGATACGGGGTGGGGTGACCACGCATTCAAGGTCGGGATCGTCGACGGCTCCTCGACATTGTTCGAAGATGCTCAGACGGTCGGCAATCCTCCGGCCACGTTCCTGTCGCTGAATTCCCGCGGCACCTCCGGACCGATCCGCCTATGCGAGATCGTCGGCTTGGACGAGTGTGGTGGCGACGCTTGGTCGACGGTCGACTTCGGCGTGTCGAGCGATGAGGTCGTAGGCTTCAACGAAGGCCTCACCGACTCCCAGCGCGCTACGCTGCTCAACCTCTGGGACGACAATGGCAACGGCACTCTCGACCAGAGCGAGATCCTCCTCAACATGACCTTTGGCTCGACCGCGGACAACCCGCACGGGCTGATCAACTACACCCGCGACCTGCAGACCCGTGCCGGTCCGTCGAGTAAGGGCTCGGAGTCCACTCACTACTACATCCAGGACTCCTGGCAGTGGAAGAAGTGGAGTGTCAACTTCGGTCTGCGTGCCGAAGACACCACGTTCCTCGCCGACAACGGTGAGGACGTCGGCACCTGGGACACCGAAGTGGCGCCGCGCCTCAGCGTCGCCTACGACATCAAGGGCGATCAACTTGATCGATCGCGAGACGACGGAGATCGGCGAGGACTACGGCTCGTTCTACTACAACGAGGAGCAGTACCGAGAGCTGCTGGCTGATGCCATCGCATCAGCGGCGGAGAACGGCCGCACCGCGGGCGATATCAACAATCGGTTCTTCTTTCTCGGACCGCAGTTCTTCGGCTTCAACAGCTTGTCGGACATTCCGACCAACCTGAACTTCCTGATCGGCACGTTGCCCAATGCGTACCGTGACTGGCAGGGCGCCGAGCTGATCTTCCGCAAGCGCTACAGCAACAACTGGCAGATGCTCGCGTCCTACAACTACGCCGACGCTGAGGGCAACTCCAACTCCGACGCCAACTTCGACGGCGCCGGTGATGTCATTCTCCTCGACCCGCGCGCGCCCAACCGTACGGGCACACTCCCGGGCCTGGTGGAGCATTTGTTCAAGGTCCACGGTACCTACAACTGGAACAACGGGTTCCAGGTCGGTGGCAGCTACTGCTGGAACTCGGGCATCACTCTCAACCGCAACCAGGGGCCAGGCCTTCGGTCGCTCCCTGCCTGATCGTGTCGATCAGCCGTTCGAGTTCGGCGGCTGGCCCGGCGGCACGTTCGAAGACGACTGGATCGCTCCCGACGCCATCGGCTTCATCGACGGCGAATCCTATGGCGTTCTCGACGCCCGCGTGTCCTACGTTTGGGCGATCTCCGATCGGATCGAGGCTGACTTCTTCCTCGATATCTTCAACGTGTTCGATGACCAAAGCGTAATCCGCGTTCAGGATCTGGTGGAAGGCGGTGAAGGCTTCGAGTATCTCGAAGGCATCGACTATGTCGCACCGAGGCGGTACTTCCTGGGTGCCCGACTACGCTTCTGAAGCGGTTCACGACACGGTCGGCTGCACATAGCGGCTGACCTTCCGGGTCCGGGCTCGCCCGGACCCTCGAAGCCCTCCTCCGGGAGGGCTTTTTCATATCGAGCTCACCGCAAGTGGACGTTGCTCACGCAAGGCGAACTGCGTCAGAGCCCGGCAGATCGGCCGATCTGCCACTTCGATGTTCCGAGTCAAAGAGCTCGTATGCGTGCGCGTCTCGCCAGCGTGAACGAGTGGCTTCCAGCAGCATCCCCATCCCCGGCAAGTTGCTTCCTGGGAAGGGCCCCGGCAGCAGCGGTTCCGTCGGTGCCGGCAAAGGCGAGCTAGGCCCGGGTAGCCAGCCGAACCACTTGGCCGTGGTCCAGGCGAGGTAATGGCGGGCGCTGCGGTAGACGCGTCGCTCCGGCACCAGGTCGCTCAGGTAGCCGCACAGCACCCGCAGCAGGCTCCACTCGTGGGCCCGTCCCCGACGCCAGCGTGCGTGAGTACTCTCGGGATGGAACCGCTTCACGAAAGGTGCATCGGGGACGAAGCGGAAGCGACCGAGACAGGCCAAAGCCATCAACCAGGCCCTCTCCGCGAAGATGTCACCAAGAGTGTTTCGGATCCACAGACGCCTCTCGACGACGACGTCCCGACGGATCAAACCCTTGAAGGCACCGTCGAAATGTCCACGCCACAGGCTGTCGAGAGCGAGTCCGAGCGTCCATGGTTCGTCGTCGCCGACTGGATGAGGCTCTGGGTTCTCGCGTTCCGCCAGATGAGTACCCTCGAGGTCGACGGCAGTCGTTGGTCCATAGGCAAGAACGGAGTCTTGATATTCGTCGAGGCAACGAACCAATGCCTCGAGGGCCGCCCCGGACGCGAAGTCGTCGTGCGGCATGAAGCGCCAGTACTTGCCCCGTGCCCGAAGCAGTAGCGCGTTGATGTGATCGACCCAACCGACGCCGTCGCGATGCCGCAGGAAGTGCACCCGTGGGTCCGAGGCATGTCGTCGCTCTAGACGATCCACGGCGTCGTCGTCCTGATGCCGATCAGATACGAGGATCTCCACGTCTCCAGACAGAGACTCGATGTTGGCGCTGACGTTGTCGACGAAACGCGCCGACCGATAGAGCGGAATCGCTACCGTGACGCGAGGACGACTCACCCTGCCAGGACCTCGAGCCCGTTCTGGGGGACGCCGGCGAGGGCGTCCTCGATCATGCCTGCCGCTTCGAGAGCGAAGTACGGCGCCATCGTGTACTTGCCCGTATCGACCGTGACGTAGGGCCCGTACCTGTATGGACCGATCCGCCACCGTTCGTGCAGACCACTCTCGGGATCGTCGATATCCGTGTCGCCCCAGCCGAAGATGACGCCTCCACCGACCTCGAAGATCACGTCGGTATCGAGCAGCCGGCTCAGCGCAGGCATGTAGCGCGAGAGAGCCGCGGTTCCCTCGCGGGCAAGCTCCTGACGGTCGATGTCGGCGAGAGCCTCGGACAGGGAAGCGCCGTCTAGCGTACGCGTCTCCACCAACTTGAACAGCGGGTACCAAGACAGGTAGAAGGATCCGTTGCCATAGTCCACCACGTCACCGTAGGGGCCGACGACGAAGGTCGTGCTGGGGACCGTACACGCTGCGGCGCGGCCGTACTGCGATGGAACCCTCACGATCGCCTTGTAGCGGAAGAGCCAGGGACTCTCGGGCACCAGGCCCACCGTCGCGTCGACCGCCAACCGCCCGGACCACAAACAGTTGCCGACCGCCTCGTACGCGCATTCGGCGACGCGTCCGCCGTGATCGGTGGTGAGCACGACGGACCGCGTCGATTCGATGTTAGCTCCGACCACGCGGGTACGGCCAAGGAAGCGGATACGCGGATGCCGAAAGACAGCTGCCCGCAGCAGCGAGCCGAGCCGCCGTGTGTCGACCGCTTCCTCACGGGTTTCGAAGGCTGCATCGACGAAGTCCGGAGCAAACGCGCTGATCAGCTCAGCCTCGGTCAGACGACGAAACAGCGGCCCTTCCAGTGATCCTCCCAGATAGTCATCGCCACCGACGGACGCGGTCGCCTGAACCGCCTGTTCGACTCGCTGGAAGTGGGCCTCGACCTGATCCACGCTCAGTTGACTGTCATGGGGCACTGCATAGTGGAACCGCAGGTCGGCGGTGTAGTCGCGCGGTTCCAAACCAGCGATGTCCCGCAACGCCGATGCAAAGGCGAGGGCGCCCTGCGCCATCACCCGGTGGGTCCGCTGCCGGGGATCTCGTGCGTAGACGAACCCCAGATGGATCTTCCCCTCGTTGTTGACGCTGGCGCCAACGAAGGGCATGGCATTCTCGTCGATCAAATCGACACTGTGCCCACGTCGGGCGAGTCGCAAGGCGAGGCAGCATCCCTGGATGCCGGCCCCCAAGACAGCGATTCGGGAAGACATGGCTCTCTCGATCCGTCGACATCGGCGCAGACAACGATCGCGCCGACCTTCGCCCGGATCTACATCATCCTCCGGGTTCAGCGCACAACGGTTCCAGATTCATGGCTTCTTGTGATCGCGTGGCAGTGTGCAGTTCTAGGGTCCTGTTGCAACGAACCGCCGCACGGGACACTCAAAGAGACTGCGTGAACTGCCCAACATCCAGCCGGATCGCCGAAAACGCGCCACTGACATCGTCGCGGATACCGATCGCCACCTGTCGGTCGCCCTTGCGAAGTACCACGGGTAGCGCGTAGTGGGCCGACTCGCCGAGCGCTTCCTCGATCTTGTCGTCGGGTATGTCGAGGTGAAATGGGATGCGCTGTACTCGGCGGGGTTACCCGCTGCGTCCTTGACCGTGATGTAGATCGACAGTGACATGGCCTGGACACCGTCGGCGGGAACGCGGCCGAGCTTGGCGACTGGGATTTCTAGATTGACCGGCAGAGCGGCCGTGCCATCGTCACGAGGTACCTCCGAACCCGGTGTGGCTCGAATTCCTAGAGGATTGTCGACGGCCTGGTACATCAAGGCGGACACCGTCGCTTGCGCCTCGACCTCGTGGGGCAAGGGCACCCGTATCGACTCGCGGTAACGCAGCCGGCGACGACGTCCGTCGACCTCGACCTCGATATCGTGCTCGGAGCCCGGCTCCCACCCATCCGGCTGCAAGAAGCCTATGGAGTAGAACGTGTCGAAATCGCGCGCCATCTCACTCAGCTGCTGGGCGAGGTTGCCCGATGCTCGTAGCAGCTTGCCGCCGGTGGCCTGCGTCGTGAACTCGAGGTACCCGGTAGTTTTCCGTCACCACGCTCACCGACTCCGACCAGGCACCCTGCTCGGTAAGAGCGGAGCGGATCTCACCTCCATGGTCCTCCTCGGCGTCGACGGCATAGATGGTCACCCGAGCGTCGTTGGCCCTCGACGCCACCTGCTCCATCACGGGTTCGAGCTCGAAGTTTCCGATCTCCCGCCGATAGTCGCGGGTGTAGTCGAAGCTGGGCATCCCCGCGTCTTCGGGAGTACCACTGCCGAAACGGTTGACCCACGCCTCGTACATGCCCTCGCCGGGGCGGTTGGGAATGCCCTCACCGACGTAGAGAACCACCTTGCGTCCGGGTGCCCCGGCCATCGTCGAAACCACGCTGTCGAGAGCACGCAAGCTGGTGATGCTGCGCTGGTATTCCTCGGCGGCGTAGGCGCGGATGCGCGCGGTGATCTCCTGAGGGCTGACGCTGCTCATAGGAGCCAGGATGCCGCCACTCATGCCTCGGGACAGCTGACCGTAGACGTCATTGCGTTCCGTCTCAGCCAAATCGGGTCCGCGTGAGCCTTCCTCTAGCTCGTCGAGAATCTCGCCCACCGCCTTGCGGTCGAAGAGAAAGTCGGAGTGGAAGATCAAGGAACCCGAAAGACTGACCACGGAAACAAGATCATCCGGATCGAATCCGGAGAGGGCTTCTCTCACCGCCTCGAAAGCCCTCTTCCTGTTGGCGGTACCGAGACGGGTCTGATCGACCAAGATCGCCACATGGGCGCGGCGAGCTGGGTCACCGCGGATCTCTTCCAACGTGCGAAAGGTCGAGTCGCTGTCACGCTCGATCGGCATCGGTTGTCGCTCGATCGGCTGGATCGACTCACGCACGGCGCCCTCCACCTCTGCGTGGAAGTTCGTGATCGGCACCGGGTCGCCGTCCACCTCCAGCTTGAAATCCTCGCGACCGAGACCCACCACCGGCTCTCCGTCGCGACCGGTGACGTAGACGTCGATGTTGATCACCCGGACGTCGACGACTTCGCCAAAGACCACGTCCTCGGCCGGCGATGACGCGTTCTCTTGGGAGACGGCCGTGCCCGCCGGAAGCGCGAGCAACAGCACGCCGAGTAAGGAAGATGGGAAGGCGATTGTCCGGTCGAGCGATCGGAACACAGAGACTCCAGAGGTCGAGAGATCGTGGCACGGCTGGCGGCATCCGAAACGGAGCCGAGCCCCAGGTGGATATGATAGCTCCTACGGTAGCCGTCGCCTCGTGCGACGAGCCGGCTCCCCCTTGGCCGACCCGTTGGAGAACCCGATATGCCCCGTCCGCTCCGCGCTGTTCTTCCCTCGCTCTTCGTCCTCGGATGCCTGGTAGCCGCCCCGCTCCTGGCCCAACAAACGGCGCTTCTCCGAGGCACCGTCACCGACCGAGACGAGACACCCCTCGAGGGCGCGACGATCACCATCACCTGCAACGATCTGCCGCGGTTCCAACAAGTGGAGCGGTCCGACAAGGACGGTGAGTTCGTCGCCCGGTTCCGCCTCCCTCAGTACACCTACCAACTACTCTTCGAGCGCACCGGCTACCAGAGCTTCACCCAGGACTTCAAACCCTCGTTGATGGAGCGCAAGAAAGAGACCTATGTGATGGATCCGGCGGAAACGCAGGTGATCGAGCGCCACGGCGATCTTCAGAGCATCGTCACCGGGTCCAGCAACGAGGCGGTGGAGACGTTCAACGCAGGCCTGACAGCGCAGCGCGAGGGCGACCTCTCCGAAGCAAAGGCGAACTTCCAAGCCGCTCTAGAGGCTGATCCGGATCTCGGCCCCGCTCACCTGGCACTGGCCCAGGTGTCCTTTGACCTGAATGAGTACGACCAGGCCATCGCGTCCGCCGACCGTGCCCGCGCACTGAACGTTCCCGAGGCTGACGCGTTGCGCATCAAGTACCAGGCGCTGCGCTCCCTCGGCCGCCGCGACGAAGCCGAGGCCATCGCCGATCAACTGGAGTCAGCCGAAGGCAAACTGGTGGCAGCCCGCGGCATGTACAACGATGCGGCCGAGGCGTTCCAAGCCCAAGACCTGGACACTGCTCTCGAGAAATTCCAAAAGGCCGCCGAAATGGATCCGACGCTGCACGAGGCCCACCACGCCATCGCGGTCATCCAACATGGCAAGGGACAGCACGAAGCGGCCGTTCAGGCGGCGCAGACGGCTCTGGAGCTGGGCTCCGAGGACGTCCGCACGCTACGCGTTCTCTACGACGCGTACGACGCCCTCGGGAAGATGGATCAGCTGGCGGACATCGCGCCGCGACTCGCAAAGGTCGATCCCGATTTCGGCGGCCCAAAGCTCGTCGAGCAGGCAGCGAACCTTTGGAACGCCGGTCAGACCGACAAAGCGGTGCAGGTATCCCAACTGGCCCTCTCCATCGACCCGAGCCTGGCCAAGCCCCATTATTTCCTCGGCCTGTCGCACATCTCGTCCGGCAACAATGCCGAAGCCAAGGCCGCCCTGCAGAAATTCCTTGAGATGGCTCCAGACGATCCTGAGGCGCCGACGGCACGGGAGATGCTCTCCTATATAGAGTAGGGAGCGACCTCGAGACATCTATGACCCGGACGTCTCGGTCCCGACGCGCACTGCGCGCGTCACGATCGATGTCTTGCCTCCGACCAGGTCCAATACGGTGAGCCCTACCTTGCGCCGTCCCCGGTCGGGGATCAGCTGGTGTGTGTAGAGAAACGACTCGCCCTGCGCAGCCTCCAGGTGTTGCTCTTCGATGCGCAGACCGAGCGGCACCCGATCGATCTCCGACAGGTCACCACGCTCGTCGGCAACCCCAACGTACAGTTTCAGCCGCAGCTCGTACTTGCCGCCGGCTACCGGCAACAAGACCAGGTCTCGCAACGGAATCGATAGCTGCACCGGCAAGAGGTAGTGGTCCTCGCGGTCGTGCGGCACAGGGCGACCCCAAACGGCAGTGAAGCCAATCGGGTTCTCCTCGAAGCCATAGAGCAACGACGAGCGCAACCCATCGACCATGCGGGAGTCCTGCGAGCGCGGACGGTAGCCACGGCGATGTCGTACCTGGTACTTCTTGCGCAAGTCGCGATCTACCAGCTCGACTTTGATCTGATGGTAGCGGCCGTGATCCACATTGGCGTTCGCAATACCTAGTGAGTAGAACGTCCGCAGATCGCTGGCCACTTCCTCCAGACCTGGCAGCACCTCGTTGCGGTTGACGATCGCCCGGCCGCCCGTTTCCTGCGCCAGCAGACGCAGGGTCGACTGGAGGTTCTCGGGCACGACCGAGTCCAGGGTGCGGCGAAGATTCGGCGACACGAAGCCACCGTACTCGGCATTGGCGTAATGCATGCCCCGGTTGCCGCCTGCGTCCAGGGTGTAGAACACCACACGGTGGGCGTTGGCATGCCGAGCCACTCGCTCGAAAGCCCGGCTCGTGTCATGACGCCCGATCTCGGAATAGGCGCGGCCGTCGTCGAACTTCTCGGCAACGGCATGAAACATCTCCTCTCCGGCCGCCATCGGGACCCCACTAGACACGTGGAGGAGAGCCTTTCGCCCCGGCATACCGGCGATGGTCTCGATCAGCTCGCGCATGGCGTCGGCAGTGGCCTCGACATCGTGCATCTCCGACTCGGCGTAGGTAAGCGCCAAACCGAGCGCATAGGAGCCCTCCCGAGACGTGTCGATCCGGCGCAACGTCTCCATCTGCTGCCGTCGTCGCGCCGGCACGAAGCCCGCGTCGTCGTAGAGCTCGTCGAGCTGGGCAAAAACCAGATCCGTGGAGCGAGTGAAAGGCTGGCGCACGCGAAGCGAGCGGTCGAAACTCACCAGCATGACCTCGTCGCCGTGGCGGACGGTGTTGCCGAGGAACTGCCGCAGTGCCGGTAGTACTCGATTCCGCTCCAGAGGCGCGCTGTTGAAGTTGTCCACGAAGACCACAAGACGCAACCGATGTTCGGGTGCCAAGGGAGAGCGCAGCCCCTCCCGTTCGGAGGACGGCGCCTCGCCGTCCTCCGCCAGCTGTCGTTCCACCGGCTGCACCGTCTCGGCCGGCCGACCGTTCTCGACGGCGTAGAAGTTCGTCGTGCCGACCGGATCGCCATCGCGATAGATCTGGAAGTCGTCGCGCGTCAGACCTGGCACATGCCGGCCGGACTTGTCGGTGACCCAAACATCGATGTTGACGATCTCTACGTCGACCGCCTCGAAGAACCCTTCCGCGGCCGCTGGCTCTGCTCCGCTCTGACCCTCGTCTTGGGCCGGCCCAGATCGAGACCAGGTCAGCCAAGAGGCAGAGAGGAGAACGATGAAGATCAGGTTGGCGCTGGGGCGCTGAGAAAAACGCATGAACGCCAGGATCTCACGGACCCGATGGCTGTGTCATGTCCGCTCCGTCGATCTCGATGGCCACCAGACTGACCGATCGCGTCAGTCCTTGGCGTCGTACCAGGTCGGCCCAGACCCGACCTCGACGACGAGCGGCACCTTGAGCTCCGCGACACCTTCCATCTCTTCACGAACCAACCCGCGCAGCTCGTCCACCTGGCGATCCGGGCACTCGAGTACCAGCTCGTCGTGAACAGTCAGGAGAAACCGCGCCTGGGGCAGGTCGCGGCGCAGGCGCCCATCCACAGCGATCATGGCGAGCTTGAGCAGATCCGCGGCCGTCCCTTGGATCGGCGCGTTGATGGCCATGCGTTTGGCACCTTCCCGCAGGTTCCAGTTCCGACTCTTGATGTCCGGAAGCTGGCGCACGCGCCCGTACATGGTCCGCACCTGCCCTGTTTCGTTCGCCTCTTCCAAGGTCTGTTCCGTGTACTGACGAACGCCCGGATAACGCTCCATGTAGGTGTCGATGAAGCGCTGCGCGTCGCTCTTTCCGATACCCAGGTTCTGCGCCAAACCCCAGGACGTCATGCCGTAGATGATGCCGAAATTGATCACCTTGGCCATGCGGCGCTGTTCCGCATTGATCAACAGAGGCGAGCCACCGAAGACGATCGCTGCGGTGGCCGCATGGATGTCTTCGCCACGATCGAACGCCTCGATCATCGTCTCTTCTTCCGCGACGTGGGCGAGCACGCGAAGCTCGATCTGGCTGTAGTCGGCGACCACCAGACGGTAGCCCTCCGAGGCACGGAACGCTCGCCGGATACGCTGGCCGAGCTCGGTCCGGATGGGAATGTTCTGCAGATTGGGATGGGCCGACGACAGTCGGCCCGTCGCCGCCACCGCCTGATTGAAGCGGGTGTGAACGCGACCTTCATCGTCCACCATCTCGGGCAACGCGTCGACGTAGGTCGACTTCAACTTGGTCAGCTCCCGATACTTCAGCACGCCTCCCGCCATCTCGTAGCCCTGGGCGGCAAGATCCTCGAGTGTCTCGGCGTTGGTCGACCAGCGGCGAGTCTTGGACGTCTTCTTACCGGTGGGATAGCCCAGCTTCTCGAACATCACCTCGCCGAGCTGGTGTGGCGAATTCAGATTGATCCGTTCGCCCGCGAGCTCGTAGAGCTCTTCCTCTACAGCTTCGATCTCCACCGCCAGCTCTTCCGACATCTTCGCCAGAAAATCCACGTCGAGAAGGACGCCCGTCTCCTCCAGAGTGGCCAGAACCTCGACCAGCGGCTCTTCCAGCTTGTCGTAAACCGCCGAAAGTTCCTGAGTCTCGAGCTCCGTCAGGAGCCCTGGGAGCATCTGCCAAGGCAGGAGCACGCGCTCGCCGGCAAGTGCAGTGAGCCGGTCATCACCCACCATCGGCGCCTCGTTCTTTTCGAAGCCCGCTTCTTTGGGATCGATCGGAGTGCGATGCAGCCGGTCCATGACCACGGTGGCGAAATCGTGATTGCGCAGCGCGGATCGTACGACGTACGACATCAGCATGGTGTCCGCAAGGGAGCACCGTACATCGGCTCGTGGACCGAGAAGGCGAAGTACTTCCTTGACGTCGTGCCCTATGAGGCGTACCTCGGGATCTGCGGCCCAACCGCGCAACAAGTCCACGACCTCGTCACGCAACTTCGACCGGCGGAAGTCGATGAAAACCGCCCGGATCTCCTCATCTTCGCCGTCTTCATCCTCCGAGGTCGGCACGGCGACGGCCAAACCCATGGGCTCGTCGTCGGCTGGCCCGACGACCGCGACCGGGATCCTTCCCTCGAGGCCGGCCAACGCGGCTCGGAGCTCTTCGACGGTCGTCAGCTCCCGTGCCGACGCCACCGGTTTCGAGGCAGCACCATGGTCTTGCTCCAGCTCCTGTGCCACCTGTCGGAAGTCGAAGCGCCAGCACAGCTCCAGGAGCGTCTCCCAATCGGGCTCTTCACGCACCAGCGACTCGGGCTGGAGCTCCAGGTCGAGGTCGGTGTGGATGGTCACCAGCTCCTTCGAAAGCTCGGCTTCGGCCCGATGGTTCAGAAGTCCCTCGCGGTAGCTCTTGCGCTGCACCTCGCTGGCACGGTCCAGCAGCGACTCCAGGTCACCGAATTCCGCGATCAACTTCTGCGCACCCTTCTCGCCGATCCCCGGCACTCCGGGAACGTTGTCGGAGCTGTCGCCCATCAGCGCTAACAAGTCGACGATCCTGGACGGAGATACACCGTAGTCCTCCTCCACCCCTGCCGGGTCGTAGCGCTTGTCCCTGCCGGTGTGGTGGACGCTGACTCCGTCGGTCACCAGCTGCATCAGATCCTTGTCGGGGCTGACCACGATGACCTCGAATCCCGCGGCAACGGCCTTGTGCGACAAGGTCCCGATCACGTCGTCGGCCTCGTACTTCTCCATCTCCAGGATCGGGATGCGGAACGCCTCCAGCAGCTGACGGACCCAGGGAATCTGCGGCCGCAGATCCTCCGGCATGGGCTTTCGCTGGGCCTTGTAGCCTTCGAACTTCTCTTTACGCACCGTGGCCGACGACACGTCGAACGCCACCCCGACGTATTCCGGATCCTCGTCCCGCAGCAGCTTGCGCAGCATCTGCAAGAAGCCGAACACCGCGTTCGTGGGCTCGCCGCGGGAGCTGGACAGTCCACGGATCGCGTAGTACGCGCGAAAGATGTTGGAGTAGCCGTCGATCAGGTACAGCCGCGGTTTCTCGCCTCCGGATGCCGGTACGGTGGGGTCGCTCATGGTCCGGGCATTGTACCGACGGGCACCCGGGAATTCGGCCCGGATCGTGCGCTGTCCCCGAACTGCCGATTCCCGGGGCGGAAGCGGCCCGCGGTGCGAACAGGACGCCGACAGGTGCTAGGCTCCGCCGTCATGATGATCTGGCTACACGGACTCCTCTCCTGGACTCTGGCCGGCCTCGTCGTCGGCCTCCTCGCCTGGCGTCTGGTGCCGGGAAGACCCGCGCTCCACGGCGGGATCGCATCGGCGGTGGGAATCTTTGCCGCCTGGATCGGTGGTGGCGTCGCCACCTACCTCGGATTCGGCGGACTGGCCGCATTCGACACCCGTTCATTAATCGTCGCCACGCTCGCCGCCATGGTGTCGCTTCTCCTCTACCGTCTTGCGAGCTTGGATCGGTGAGCGGGGGTCTACAGCAGGGCCATCTACGACGCGTGGCGGTGTTTTGCGGTTCACGTCACGGTACCGATCCGGTGTACACGGCGGCAGCCGTCTCGCTGGGAAGGAAGATGGTGGCGCGGGGATTGGGCCTGGTCTACGGCGGTGGCAACGTTGGCCTCATGGGGACCATCGCGGACGAGGTCCTGGCAGGCGGCGGAGAGGTACTCGGCGTCATTCCGAAGATGCTCGAGGAGCGGGAAGTCGCACATCACGGCATCAGCGAGCTGCTCGTCGTGGATACGATGCACGACCGGAAGCGAAAGATCTACGGTCTATCGGAGGCCGCGATCGCCATGCCCGGTGGCATCGGTACGTTCGAAGAGCTTTTCGAGGCGTTGACCTGGGATCAACTGGGCATTCACGCGCTGCCCTGCGGCTTGCTCAACGTCGACGGCTATTGGGATCCACTCTTGGCCATGCTCGACCGGGCGGTCGAGCACGGGTTCTTTCCGGTGCACAACCGAGAGAGAATTCTCTCCGATAGCGATCCAGACACGCTCCTGGGCCGTCTGGCCCAGGAGGTCGAAGCGCGATAGTCGGGCGGCCCACACCGGCTGATATTCTGCCCGTCGTCGGTGGATGGGCCCCTAGAGGCTCCCGGCTTTCGCTGTTCTGAAGTTCATCTTCGGCTCCCACATCGCTCCCCAGCCTCCGGCTTGCCATGCCAAGACTCACGACGCCGTTCCGACGGTTGCTGCCTCTGCTGGTTTTCGCGCTGCTCGCTCTTCCTCTGCGAGCGATCCAGGATCCGCCCGATCAGCCCAAACCGACGGAAAAGCCTCCGACCGAGGAGCCAGAGAGGGTTCTCGGACCCCAACCCTACGATCCCGATCGCCCGGTGGAGCCCCCGGCGGGCGAGGAGGACGTCTGGGGCTACGAGGCGATCGAAACCTCCGAGCCGGACGAAGCCGCGGAAACCGCGAGCTCGGTCGAGATCGTCCGTGCACGACCCAAGGGCGAGCTCGGCCATCGGTGGGTGCGCTCGATCGGTCGCTGGGAACCTGGGGCGGCTCGTGCTGCCTGGTCCGCCCAGGGTGACCGGATCGCGTTCGACGCACCCGGGGACCTCGGATTCCGAGCCATCTACGTCCGCGACGCCGAGACTGGGCAGCGCCGATGTCTGACCTGCGATCTCTGGCAATTGAGAAAAAAGAACGTCCTGGCACCCGAATGGCATCCATCGGGCGATTGGATCGCCGTCATCGTGCAGGACCTTCCTCGGCGCCTTCTGCCCAGCCCCGCCCGGATGGCAAGCTTTCATCGTGCACTCCATGCCGATCTGTGGATCCTCACAGCGGATGGCCGAAACGCCTGGCAACTCACGCGATCGGCCGAGCAAGGTGGGGCCGTTCACGAGGCCAAGATCTCCTACGAGGGCGATCGCATCGCCTGGACCGAGAGAACCGATTCCAGAGCCGGAACCGAGGGTGCCTGGGTCGTCCGCGTCGCGCAACTCGAGCTGCGAAAGGTGCCATCGTTCAAGAACGATCGGACTCTGCGCCCCACGACATGGCCGTCACGCGTCGTCGTAGAGGGATTCACTCAGAACGATCGCGGCTTGTGGTTGACGCTGACTGCCCGCGATCGCGTCGGATCTCTGGCAGCACGCTACGATCTCGATACGCTCCGGCTCGATCTGTTGGATACCGGCGGGACTTGGGACCTCGAGGCCCGTGCGGTTCCCCGAGGTGAGCGCATCGTTCTGGCGTCGGATCGGGGTCTGGATCGCGGGCGAGCCCTACCCAGGTCCGCAGATCTCTGGTTCATCACCCCGCTCGGCCTACGCCAGGAACGGCTGACGTTCTTCAATGATCCCAGCTCCGATCACTACCTGGGCGAGACTCTGATCTCCGATATCGCCTGGGCACCTGACGGACGCGCCGTGCTGCTCTCCTTGGTGTCATCCAACGGCGGTACGACCGAAGAGGCCCTGTGGCGGGTCGACCTCTCCGCGGGGCTACAGGGCGAGACGTCGACCATTCGATGAGTCCGAGGACCTTGGATCGGAGCACCGAGTGAACGGAGATGCCGTGAGTCCCGAGATCTCGGTCGACGTCGCGGTCGTGGGCGGCGGCATCATGGGCGCGGCGACGGCATGGCAGTTGACCCAACGTGGCGCACGCGTAGCACTGTGCGATGCACTGCGTCCCGGGCACGACATGGGAAGCTCGCACGGGGCCGGGCGGATCGCACGATTCACCTACTCCGAGTCCATCTATCTGGAGATGGCAAGGCGTAGTTTCGATCGCTGGTCGGAAGTAGAGAAGACCGCAGACGTGACCCTTCTGGAGACCACCGGCAGCTGGGAATGCGGTCCGGAGCACAGCGGGGAGCTGGCGGAGCTGATCGAGGCTCTCGAACGCCACCGGATCCCGCACGAGATTTGGGATTCCGTAGAAAGCAACCGACGTTTCCCGCACTTCAATCTGCCACGGACCAGCAGGGCGGTGTTTCAGAGGGACGGCGCCGTGCTCCGAGCCGAGCGTGCCTGGCGGAGTCTTTGGCACCTTCTCCAGGTTGCTGGCGCCGCCCTCCTTGCCGACGCTCCCGTACTCTCACTGGACATCGGCCCGCGAGGCGTTTCCTTCCGCGCGGGTGCAACCCTGGTGCGAGCCGGTGTCGTCGTAGTAACCGCCGGAGCCTGGAGCCGTGAACTGGTTCAGCCGACGGGCCTCGATCTACCCCTGACCGTAACTCGCGAGACGATCGCTTACTTCGCGCCGGCATCCAACGCATCGGCTTCGGCGACCGATCACCGCGTTGGCGCGATGCCGACTCTCATCGACTACCATAGCCCACAGCCGTTCTATGCGCTCCCCATGTTCGAGGACTCGACGGAGGAGCCGGGAGTCAAGATCGGTTGGCACCACGCCGGACACGAGATCGAACCGACAAGGATTCCCAACACGCACTTCGGCGGCGGCGATGCCGACGCCAAGATCGTCGAGCGTTTGGTGTCCTATGTCGGTGATCGGTTTCCTTTTCTCCAGATGCGGCCTCTCCATGCCACCTCGTGTCTCTACACCAACACGCCTGACTATCACTTCGTCCTTGGGCGGCATCCCGGCCAACCGCGTGTCGTCATCGGTACTGGTTTCTCCGGTCACGGCTTCAAATTCGCGCCCGTGGTAGGAGAGATCCTCGCCGATCTCGCGACTGACACGGAGCCCTGCTTCGATCTCGGGCTCTTCCGACCCCAGCGATTCGCCGAAGGCCCGTCCCCGCGTCGTCGTATCGCCTGACAACCCGCGTTCAAGGAGTCGCCATGAGCCAAGCCGCTGCCGTCGACACACCGCCCGAGCTGCTCACCGATCAGCGGTCGATCGAGAAGTACCAGCGACGTCTCACCAACCCTTGGCTGATGCGCGTCTTTCTCCTGACCAAGCTTCCCCTCGGCTTCATGGCGGGCCTGCGAGTTAGGCACGTGGACGCCGAATCGTGCCGCACCACCGTACCGTACGGTTGGCGCACCCAGAATCCGTTTCGCTCCACCTACTTTGCGGCGCAGAGTATGGCAGCAGAGCTGTCGACGGGCGCGCCAGCCATGTTGGCCGTCAGGATGGCTCCAGCATCGGTCGCGCTGTTGATCACGGATCTCGAAGCAAGTTTCGGAAAGAAAGCTACCGATACGACCACCTTCACCTGCGACCAGGTGCCAGCACTCTTCGATGCCGTACGCGAGACCTTGCGCACCGGAGAGCCGGCTACGGCCACGGTGGAAACCGTCGGACGGATGCCCGACGGCACGGAGGTCTCGAGGTTTCGTTTCACCTGGTCATTCAAGAAGCGGGCGAGCCAATAGGACCGCTGTCGAAGCTACTGCGCTAGGGCGAAACGACCGACCAGGCGGTGACGTCGGCGATCTCGAAGGTGTCGCTGAAGATCTGATGCGGCTCCACCGTGATTTCCTGATCCACCTCCACGCCTGCGAGCAAGCTCTCGGATCCGCCGGGCCAACGAATCAGGACGATCACGGGCTCGGACGCATCTCCCAGCCCGAAATGGGCGAGCGCCGGATTCTGCGACACGAAGTTGTTGCCGGCACGCACCTCGTAGATCTGGTCGCCGTCCGCATAGTGAAGCTCGATTCGGCTACCGACGCCGCGACTGTTCGGCGCCGGGGCCCGCAGTCCGACCTGTAGGTAGTGGCGGCTGTTGCCACCTTCGTTGCGGTACAGCCGGGAAGGGCCCGAGTTGTTGGCGACGAAGACGTCGAGATCGCCGTCTCGATCGTAGTCGAAGCAGACGACCCCCCTCCCCTGCCCGAGATCCACCAGACCATGGCGCGCCGCCTCCTCCACGAACGTGCCGTCGCCCTGGTTCAGGAACAGCCGAGAGGGGTCGTCGTCGAACGGAAGATGATGGAAACCGTTGGTGTGGAAGATGTCGATCCAGCCGTTGTTGTCGAAGTCTGCGAAGCAGGCGCCCCAGCCCCAGAAACCCACCGATACTCCGGCGCTTTCCGTGACATCGACGAGCGCGCCGTTTCCGACTCCTCGGTACAGCCGATTGCCGATCGCTTCCGCGCCCTCGGAGCGGATCGACGTGACGAACCAATCGAGCAGGCCGTCCCGATCGTAGTCGCCCACCGCCGCACCCATTCCGTTGCGATCGATGACCACCGCGTCGTCGGTGATGCGTTCATACTGCCCAGACCCCACGTTGCGCAGAACCTGGCTGTTGTCGAAGTCGCATGCCACCACGAGATCCAGGTCGCCATCGTTGTCGAGATCCGAAAAATTGGGCGTGAAGCTCCATATGAGGCTTTCGTGAGCTGCAGGCTCGAATGCGTCAGTGGCGCTCTCGAACTGGAAGCCACCTAGATTCCGCCATAGAAGGTCCGTCGGAGCGACGTTCCACTGCGCGATGAACCCATCCAGGTCACCGTCTCCGTCGATGTCGCCGAACGCCGAGCCGTAGGTGCGAGCAAAACCAGGGATACCCGAGGTCGCGGTTCGATCTTCGAAAGTACCGTCTCCCAGGTTTCGAAACACCCTCGTCGGCGCGAAGTCGAGGCCTCCGACGAGCAGGTCTAGATGCCCATCACCGTCCAGGTCGACGAAGAGCGGTCCGCTGGCCGCCGGGCTTTCGAAGTCGAGTCCCGCAACCGGCGCTCGATCTTCGAACGTGCCGTCGCCTCGATTCCGGAGCAGGACACTGGCGCCTTCGTGACCGCGAAGAGCGAAGAGATCGACCCATCCATCACCGTCGTAGTCCCCGGCGGCGACACCGCCACCCATGAAAGCGATGGTCGGACCTCCGCCGTGAACGTAGTCGACCCCGGCGTCCTCGGTGACCTCGGTGAACTGCCAGGCGACAGCATCACCCGCCGCAGCGCGGATCGGCTCCAGTGAACCGGCGAGCAGTAGGAGCACCATCGCTCGGAAGTGAAACGAAACTTCCAACCCGACCGCCCCTGACCAACCTGTTGGTCCTTTCATGACAGATCATCGTATCGCGATGCCCCGCACGACCCGGATCAGCCGACGAACCGACTCGTCGCCCGCCCGTTCGAGCGCCTCGTCCCAGGGCAAATAGGCGAGGGCGTGGTGCTCGTCGCTGACCTTGGGCTCCGCGTCGGCAGGCGCCACCACGACGAAGCGGCAATCGAAGTGCAGATGGGCTGGCACGTCGCCGTAAGGCGGGATCTCGTGGACATCGAGATCGATGATGCGGGGAGCGACTCGGAGGCCCTCCATGCCGCTCTCCTCGGTTGCCTCCCGGAGAGCCACACCGGCCAGCTCCGCATCGCCGTCGCAGTGACCCCCGGGCTGAAGCCAGCGGTCGAGCTTGCGATGATGCAGTAGCAACACCCGGCTCAGAGATGCGTCCACGACGAGCCCCGAGGCCGTCAGGTGTCCCTCGCGACAGGTCCGTCGATGCGCGTCCTCGGGATGCTCGTCGACGAAAGCCATGATGCGGCGACGAAAGTCGGCCTGTCTGTCAGCTGTAGGTCGGTAGGCGCCGAGGTATCCGCGCGCCACATCGAGATGTGTCGATGGCGGAAGAGAACCCTCCAAGTCACCCAGGTACGTCAGATCGGGCTCCGGAAATCCCATGATGCTCGGATCGTAACGAATCCGCCTGCATCCGGTACCATCTCCCAATGTCCCTTTCGCGTACCGGGTTTTCGACGCGACTCAGGCTCTCATGGCTGCTGGTGGTGCTCGTCTTGGCATCCATGTCTTCGGCTGAGGAGGGCTCCACCGGCACGGTCTTTCGGGCCGAGCTGGAGACTTTGAACGGCACTTTTACCGACCTGCGGGCTGGTTTCGTTCCGATAGACCGCGGGGGTGCCACGATCCTGCTTCGGTCGCCGAGGCACCGGATCACCGTCCACGGGCACCGCTTGACCTTGAGCGAGGTGCCCGACAGTCCTCCTGGCACCTACGACGTTTGGTTGACCGTAGACCTCGACGGTGATGGCGAGCTCGAAGCGATCGTCCAACAAACCGGCACGGAGCTGAAGGACCGGGTCGTCGCGCCACGCCAAACGGTGCGGATGTCGTCCCGCTTACGACTGACCTCGGTCGACGGTGGATTCTCGATCGAGGTCGTCAAGCCGTACCTCCACACTCTGGATTTCCGCATCGAGAGCAGGCTGGCAGCCCAGATCGTCTCCTCCTGTTCTGGCTTGAGCCTGTTCGTCGGGGGGCTCGACTGCGAGGCTTTGGAGGACGCCTTGGGTGTCGCCAGGGTGCCCATGCCCGAGGCAGGGCAGCGCTTCTGGCTCCCCGCCGAACGACTGACCGAGGCGGATCGCGAGCTTCTAAGGTCCTGGGCAGCGGTGCCTGCAGCTCTGCCCACGGCAGCCGAACCACAGTAGCCGTCTAGGCCGGGTGAGACGGTGGAGCTGGTCTACACGCTGATCACACTCTTCGGCTGTAGCGCCGTCTGGCTTCTGCCCACCGCACTGACCGCCGCCGCCATCGTCGACATGGTGCGTGTGCGCGCGGAGTGGTACTGGTGCTTCATCATCTTCGGCATCCCCGTTCTTGGGGCACTGGCCTATTTCGCCGTCCACTACCTGCCTATGTTCGGCAGCAGTCAGACCGTCAGCACGCTCTCTCCAACGGCCTATCGACGCAACCAAGCGAGACGCAGGTTGAAGGAGCTTCAGATTCAGCTGCAGCACTGGCGGGGCCCTGCGGTGCTGGCCGAGGCCGGTGCTCAGCTCCTCGTCCTAGGCAAGCTCGGCCAGGCGGAGGAGCTGCTGCGGGAGGCCAAGCAGGCGGGCGCCGACATCAAGGACGCAAATTTCGACCTCGCGCAAGTACTACAGGTGAAGGGACGCCGCTGGCGCGAGGCCTTGCCGCTCTTCCAAGAGCTTGTGGAGCTGGAGCCCGATGCCAGGTTTGGCTCGGCCCGCCTGGGGCTCGCCCGCTGCCTCGACGAGAACGGAGACAAGGAACGAGCCGAGGAAGAGCTTCGGGCGGTGCTGAGAAAACGCAACCCGCCGGAGGCCAAGGTACGCCTGGCACGAATCCTCCTCACCCGCGGCGAAAGGCAGGAGGCGACCGAGCTGCTCGCCGAGGTGCGAGCCGACGCCGCGATGTTGCCAAAGTACCTGGCCAAGGAACACGGGCCATGGATTCGCAAGGCGGGCAAGCTCAAAGGCGAGACTGTCAAGCTTCCGTCTCCCACCTTGGAGGGCGCGCCACCGAAACGGAGCCCGACCTTCTTGGCCGCGGCGGCCATAGGCGTCGTCATGTTGGCGCTGGCGCTCTTCGCCGCCGGCCGATTCTTCGTGCTGCCATTGGTAGACGCTATGGACGGCATGGGTGACATGAGCCGTTGGTACCAGCTGGAGCAAGACAACCAGCGGCGACTAGACGGACTCACTCGCGCTTTGCCCGCGTATCTCCAAGGCGATGTTCCGGATGCTGCAGCCGTCCAGCAGATTCTGCCTCGCCTTCTCGATGCACGTCGGGACCTGGCCGCGGCCTGCGGGCCTGCTTCAGATGCCCTCGAAGAGCATCGCAACGCACTCCGATCGATGCGGCAAGGGAACGACTGGGAAGGCGGGCTATCGTTCTCACGCAGGGTGTCCGAGTGGCAGCGGGCGCAGGCGGTTTTCGGCTCGACCTACGTCGATGTGCTCGAGACCCACTCGATAGCGCCCTCCGACGCGGAGCGCCTCTTCGCCCTCTGCGACGGAGCTTTCCTCGGCCGCGAAGGCGCAAGGATCCTGACGATTCCTAGCCACTTCCGCGCCGACTACTCCGTGGCTACGGCGACTCTGGCCGAGCCCTTGCCGCCACGTACGGAGCCCGAATGGCGACGCGACGTGATCAGACGCCAGGAGCAGCAGCGGGCCAAGATGACCGATCTCGAGAAGATGGCCGTCGTGGAGATTCCGGAGGAGCTCCGTCAGTTTCTCGAAACGCAACGGGCCGAGCTCGAATCTTCGTTCGAGGACGAGTGTCTCGCCGCGCTGGTCCGCGTGTTGGAGCCAGAGCTGGCCTGGCACTCCGAGCCGGTGTACTGAGAGATGCGCGGACGGTTGCCTGTCGGGAGCCGATCCCGTATCGTCCCGGCGCGATGACTACACCACCGAATTCCGAAGAATCCCGCCCTGAAAACGCGCGGCGCGACGCCAAGGGCTACGCCTATCTCGTCCTCACCGGCCTGACCATGGGCGCTGCCGACGTCGTTCCGGGCGTGTCCGGCGGCACCATGGCGTTCATCATGGGCGTCTACCGCGAGCTGATCGAAGCCATCAAGTCATTCGATGTCGAGGTGGCACGACGCGCCCTGAGATTCCAGCTGGCCGAATGCCTCGAGAGCGTGCCGTGGCGCTTTCTATTGGCCCTGGGATCGGGCATCTTCCTCTCGGTCGTGAGCCTCTCGCACGTGGTCAGCTGGCTCTTGGAGAACCGCCGAGTAGAGCTCTACTCCCTCTTCTTCGGCCTGGTGCTGGCCTCCGTGTTGAGTATCGCTCGAGAAGTGGACTGGTCGCCGCGAACCGCTGCCGGATTGGTGGTCGGAACGATCTCCGCTTTCCTGATCGTCGGTCTGGTGCCTGCCGATATGCCCCACGACCCGCTGACGCTGTTTCTCACCGGCAGTGTCGCGATCTCCGCCATGATCCTGCCGGGTATCTCGGGGTCGTTCATCACACTGATCCTGGGGCAGTATGCCTACGTGATCGATGCCGTGAAGGGCTTCGACGTCGTGACTCTCTTGCCGTTCGCGTTCGGCTGTGGGATCGGCCTCCTGCTGTTCGCCCGAGTCCTGAGCTGGCTCTTCCTGCATCATCGCCAGCTGACGATCACCCTCCTGATCGGCTTCATGGTCGGATCGCTACGCAAGATCTGGCCGTTCAAAGAGGTCGTCGCCACCCGCATCGATCGACACGGTGAGATCGTGCCTCTGGTAGAGCAGAACCTGCTGCCCGATCTGGCTGCCGCCCAGACATGGACAGCGATCGTTCTCGCAGTCGCCGGCCTTCTGTCGATCCTCGCCCTGGAAACACTGCGGCGCAAGATGCTCGGCCCGACGGCCGGAGACTCAGCTGATCGGATCTGATCGGATCAGCGCCTGACGACCGGTGTGGGCACGAGGCCGACGATCAGGTCGAGCTGCCGTCGTGCGGATGACTTTGCGCTCTCCGTCAGTCCTCGGCTGGCGTTTCGCTTGCTGAGCGGATCTGCTCGATCTCCTCGAGACGCGCTTTGAAGCGCTTCTCCACCCCGTGTTCCGTAGGCTGGTAGAAGCGTGTGCCAGCCAACACCTCGGGCAGGCATTCCATCCTGCCTACGCCATCGTCGTGTTCGTGGGCATGATCGTAGCCGTCACCGTAACCCAGGTCCTTCATCAGTCGGGTCGGCGCGTTGCGTAGGTGCCCTGGCACCGAAGCCAGAGGTTGGTCCGAGAGAGCTCGTTTCACAGCCTTGAGTGATTGATAGGCCGCGTCCGACTTGGGTGCCAGTGCCAGGTAGATGGCCGCTTGCACCAATGCCAAGTCTCCCTCGGGTGAACCGAGTCGCTCGTAGGCTTCCCAAGCGTCGAGGGCCCGACGCACTGCGGAAGGATCCGCCAGCCCTACGTCCTCGACCGCGAAGCGGGTCATGCGCCGAGCGACATACTCCGGTTGCTCGCCGCTGTCGAGCATGCGCAGCAACCAGTAGATGGCCGCCTGGGCATCGCTGGCGCGCAAGCTCTTGTGGAGGGCGGAGATGAGGTTGAAGTGCTCTTCACCGCTCTTGTCGTAGAGCAACAAGGGTCGCTGCGCGATGTTCTCCACGTGATCGGCACCGACATGTTCCCGGCCGGCCGAGCCGGCGTCGTCTACTACCTGCTCCAGGAGATTCAAAGCCCGCCTCGCGTCGCCCGCCGCCCAACGGACGATGGCGCTCTCGGCTTCTTCGTCCAGCGAGATCCCAGACTTTCCGACACCGCGATCTTCGTCGAGCAATGCACGGCGCAACAAAACCCGTAAGTCCTCCTCGCCGAGGGCTTCCAGTACGACGACTCGACAGCGGGACAGGAGCGCTCCGACGACTTCGAACGAGGGGTTCTCCGTGGTGGCTCCCACCAGGACGATGTCGCCCGCTTCCACATAGGGTAGGAATGCGTCCTGTTGCGCACGATTGAACCGGTGGATCTCATCCACGAACAGAAGAGTGCGACGACCGTCGGCGCGACGGAAACGAGCCGCATCGGCCATCACCTGCTTCACTTCCTTGATGCCGGACGTCACGGCCGAGAACGGCACGAATCGGCAGGAAGTCGACCGGGCGACGATCTTCGCCAAGGTCGTCTTGCCGCATCCCGGCGGCCCCCACAGAACCATGGACGGCAACCGGTCTTTCGCGATGGCGCGACGTAGGAACCCGTCATCCCCGAGAACCCGAACCTGCCCCACCATGTCGTCCAGGTCACCCGGGCGCATGCGTTCCGCCAGAGGTGTTCCCGCTTCGAGACTCACCTCATTCTCGGATGCGGGTTCCTGGTCGTCAAAAAGTCCGATGATGGAGCTCCACGGGCCGGCTCGAGGTCACCCGTCCGGGCTCGAGGTCCTGCCTGTCGGAATCCGCCACCGCGTACCTTCGGGGGTCGAGCGCTCCATCGAGCCAGGCTCAGCTCATGCCGATTCGATGTGGCGGATGATCGCCTCGGTGAACTGCACCGTCGACGCGTCGCCACCCAGATCGCGGGTACGGATCTGCTGGTCGACCACCACATTGCGTAACGCGCGAGCGATCCGATCAGCCTCGTCTCGCATGTCGAGGTGGCGCAGCATTAGGATCGAGGAGCGCATCAGAGCGGTCGGATTGGCTACGCCTTGACCGGCGATGTCTGGCGCCGAGCCATGCACGGCTTCGAAGACGGCGGACTCCTCGCCGATGTTCGCACCGGCTGCTACGCCTAACCCGCCCACCAGGCCGGCCGCCAGATCCGAGACGATGTCGCCATAGAGGTTCTCGAGGAGCAACATGTCGTAGCGCTGGGGATGCATCACGAGCTGCATGCACATGTTGTCGATGATCCGGTCGTCCGCCTCGATGTCCGGATAGCCCTCGGCTACTTCGCGAAAGCAGTCCAGGAACAGGCCGTCGGAGAGCTTCATGATATTGGCCTTGTGCACTGCAGTGACGCGACGGCGGCCGTTGCTCCTCGCGTACTCGAACGCGAACTTCGCAACCCGTGTGGATGCCTTGGCGCTGATGATCTTCAGGCTCTCCATCACTCCCGGCACCACCTGATGCTCGATGCCCGAGTAGAGTCCCTCCGTGTTCTCACGGATGATCACCAGGTCGACGCCCGGGAACCTGTCGTCCAACCCCGGGATCGACTTGGCCGGTCGGACGTTGGCGTAGAGCTCCAGCTCTTGGCGCAGCAGCACGTTGATGGAGCGAAACCCTTTGCCGACCGGCGTGGTCACGGGACCCTTGAGACAAACTCCATTGCGCCGGATGGACTCCAGTACCCGATCCGGAAGAGGTGGCAGGTTCTTCTCCACCGCTTCGGCGCCAACCACGAAACTCTCCCATTCGAATTCTGCGCCAGCGGCTTTGAGTACCTGAACGGCGGCGGAAGAAACTTCGGGTCCGATGCCGTCGCCCGGTAGAAGGGTCAAGGTCTTGCTCATGGGTTCCTCATAAGTGTGCATGTTCTACAACGAGATCGTTGGCCGTCGCCTTGGCGGATCCGCCTTGCGGGGTCGTCGAGCCCGCGGATTCCGTCGGGTCGTCCTCGGAACCGAATACGTCGCCCAGGGAACGAACCTCGGGCCCCTGTACAAAATCGAAGCAGAGGTCCCCGTAGTCGACGACGCCCGGCTCGCCACGATCTTGGTAGAGGACCACGATGCGGTCCCCGACTCGCACCAGGTCCCCGGGGCCTACCGGCGTCTCGCCGTCGACGCCCCACGAAACCGAGCCGTCGAGCTCGAGCAGATTCCATGTCAGATCTTCGAAGCTCAGCCCGGCCGCGCGGACGTGATCCCGGAGTATCGTGAGTCGGCTGAACGCAACGTCATGCTCCGAAAGCTCGTCGATCTGCCCCAGCAGGCGCGGCAGATGCTCCTCGGACACCGACTCGTCGGGCTCCAGTTGGGTGAGGCCGAAAACTCGTGAAGCTTGTTGCAAAGGTCCTTGCAGCGCGACGGTGACCGTCGGGAACTCCTCGACGTTCTCCTTCAATTCGGCGGCACCCCACGATTTGATGTGGAGGCTGGGAACCAGGTCGTCGGGAAGCGTGTAGAGCTGGAAGCGTACCTGGAAACGCTGCGTACCAAACGTCTGCCGGCCACCACGGCGGTCAGGCTCCAGGTGATCGTCGTTGGCTGCGTTGATTTCCCCCGGAACCGACCAAGCCAAGGGCCAGTCGGACCTGAGGAATTCCTGCATCTCGAAGGCCGCGATGCCCCGTTCGGCTTCCAACGGCAAGAAAGGCCAGCGCCCTTCCACGGAATACCAACGAAGCTTCACCGTACGCAGGCGGTCCCAGGTCAGGATTCGATCCGCTGAAATCTCCTCGCCGTGAAGCCGCAGCCTGTCGGCCTCGGTGTAGTAAACCCTCTCGCCGTCTCTGCGGTCCGCTCCGACCACCGCATGGAGACGGAAGGCCTGCCCTTCCTCGAGCTCGACGGGTCCGACAACCGCGGTGCCAGGGGGGTCTCCGTCCCCGACCACCTCGATACCTACCCAAGCGGCCACCGGGACGGGGGCAAAGGTGTCCTCTACCTCGGGGCGAAGGAGCAAGAAGACAGCTCCGAGGCCGATGACGGCCACGACGATCCAGAATCCTCGCTCCACTTCAGGCCGGCTTCTGCGGCGCCAGCTCTTGCATCTTGCCGGCGACGTCTCGGAAGTTGGTATTGATGCCGTAGATCTCGACGAAGGTGCGGTAGGCCGACTCCGGCTCGCCCATGGATTCGTAGGTGGAAGCCAGATCGTAGAGCAGCCCGAGGGTAGCCTCTTCGGAAATCTCCGATGCTTCGAGACCCTTCTTGTACCACCGGATCGCCAGTTCCGGGAGGCCCTTCTCCATGAAGCACATGCCGAGCATTCCTGCACTGTCGGCCAGGTGGGCCTCGTCCTTCGACGCCACCTGGAACTCGCCGATGGCCTCGTCGAGAAGACCCATCTCACGGTAGGCGATACCGAGGTTGAAGTGGGTCTCGTAGTCCTCCTCCGACAGGTGGTCCGCAACTCCCTGCTTGAAGCCCTCGATGATCTCTTCCAGGGTCCCTTCCTGCGACTCCAAGGAGCTCACATCACCATCGACGCGAGCCATCGCATCCGCACCCAGCTCCTCTTCGAGCTCGGCGGCGAGGTCGAAGAAGTCATCCTCCTCGTCGAACAAGCTGTCCAGGTCCTCCAGACCCTCCCCCGACTCAGACGCCGCCGGCACGGGCTCGACGTCCTCCAGCCAGCTCATGCCGGTCTCGTCCAAGGAATCTTCAGCCGAATCCGCCGGCTCCGACGCGACGTCCTCGACCGCATCCGTTTCTTGACCAGCCGCAACGACAATCTCCTCGTCGTCTTCCTGATCCACCAGATCATCGAGATCGAGCTCGTCCTTGAGAGAGAACAGTCCACCCTTGCTCGCAGCCGGAGCAGCGACGGCCGGCTCGGCAGCGGCCGGTTCAATGTCCTCAGCGTCAGCCTCCGTCGGTTCGGGAGCCGACTCGGCGGCGGTACCTCCTGCGACCACCTCGGGTATCACCGGCCCAGACACCGGTTCCGAAGTAGGAGCGGTAGCAGCGAGCTCGGAGACCGCGGGCTCCGGCGTTACGGGCTCCGGATCGACTGCGGCCGGCCTCGGTTCGTCCTGGACCGATCTGGGTCTCCGCGTCGGCGCATCGAAGGCATCGAGGCTGAGATCTTCGAGCAGCTGGGCGATTCGATCCTTGGATCTCTTGGCCTTCGCCTTCGACGCCACGGACTCGACCTCTGCAGGCTCGACCGCAGCCGGTTCCGCATCCTCGGGCTCGGCCGCGGCCGATTCGGCCTCCACGGTTTCCACAGACGCCGGTTCAGCGTCAGTAGCTTCGACGGAAGCCGGCTCGTCCTCCTCCGGCTCGATCGATACCGGTTCGACCTCCACAGCTTCGGCAGCCGTCGGTTCTGTCTCGGCAGCTTCAGCGGAAGCCAGCTCAGCCTCTTCCGGCTCGACTGGTACTGGTTCAGCTTCTGTCGGCTCGGCGGTTGCAGGCTCGACCCCTGAAACCTCTACGGCGGCTGGTTCGACCTCTACAGGCTCGACGGCGACCGGTTCTTCCGCAGGTTCGGCAGCGGCCGGCTCCGGTACATCCTCGTCAAGCTCGGCCGCAATCGGCTCGAGCTCGGTGGATTCTGGCGACTCGGCGAGGATCGCGTCATCTGGGGTCAGGTCCTGCTCGGGCGAGATGTCGGGTGACGCCCCAGGAAGGTCGAGCGCCTCGAGAACCAGGTCCTCGACAGCGAAGTCGCCTCGCAGCTCGTCGTAGAGATCGCTGTCACCGGCCTCCTTCGAAGCGTCTGCCAGACGACCAGCCAGGGCCAGCGCCGATTCGGAATCTCCGCCCTCGAGCTCCATTCGAGCCAACAATTGCAGACCTTCGAGATGAGCTGGGTTGACCTCCAACAGTTCGTCGAGCCGATCTCGGGCTTTCTCTGCCAGGCCGTACTTGGAAAAGACCTTGGCTTCCGCGACGAGATCCTCTTCGCGGCGCACGGGTCGTGCGTCGGCGACCTCTTCGGCCTCGGCTTCCTCCGAAGACTCCTCGACCTCGACCACCGGTTCTTCCGCCGCCCCTGTAACCTCGACCAGCTCTTCTTCAAAGTCCTCGAGGTCGACCACCAGCTCGTCTTCCTCGAGCGCCTCTGGTGCCTCCACGGCGGCGGGCGTCGATACGTCTTCGACCGCGACGACCTCCTCGACGGGTTCGTCCTCGAACTCCTCGAGATCGACTTCCAGCTCGATCTCGAACGACTCGTCGTCATCCCCCGCTTCGATTTCGACCGGCTGATCGT
>JALCBJ010000217.1 GCA_028066595.1 Thermoanaerobaculia bacterium | reverse complement strand
ACGGTGTCGGCAACGTCTGCGACAACTGTCCGACCACGTTCAACCCGAACCAGGGCGATGTGGACAACGATGACATCGGCGATGCCTGCGATCCCGACTCGTTCATCTTCAGCGACGGTTTCGAATCGGGCAATACCAGCGCCTGGTCCATTACGGTCGACTGAGGCTGCTCCTACCTGAGACAGCCCCCGCGTTGCGGGGGCTGTCTCGCCTTGCCCACTAACGATGATTCCCTCACCCAGTCGGACGCCCAGAGGCTCCTGAAAGAGCGATCTTCATCTAATCCCCAAGGAGGCTGTTGTGAGGATACTCACGAACATCTGCTCGGACGACTTGGCCAAGAGCAAGGATTTCTACGTCGAGCTTCTCGGCCTACAGGTCAAATATGACAGTGAGTGGTACGTTCAACTGGGATCACCAACCAATTCCGAGATCGAATACGGGATCATCGACCGGAACCATGAGCTGGTTCCAAGCGATTTTCAGAAGAAGCCGACGGGCATGTACGTAACGTTTGTCGTCGCGGACGTCGACGCCACGTACCAGAAAGCCATCGGCATCGGCGTTCCAATCTTGCAGGAACCTCGCAACGAGTTCTACGGCCAGCGTCGCTTTCTCACCGAGGATCCCAATGGTTGTTTGATCGATATCTGTTCGCCTTGGGAACCCGAGCCGTAGCGACGGCTGAGCAGGCGACGAGGCTTCCGATCACCCCTCGGCTTCACGCGCTCGTCGGGCTTCGATGAACGAGCGCACACAGAGCATCACGAAGATCGCCGAGAGTAGAAGGGTCAGACCCTGGGAAAGGACCGCCGCCGGACGCTCCGCCGAACCATCGAAGAGACTGGGCAGCTGCGGCACGACGCGCAGCGTACCGAGCGTACCGAGCAGGCCAACCATGGCGGCGCCATGCATGGCGTGCTTGAGGAAACGTTCGTTGCGGGCCAACAGACCACAGATCTCGGCGATAAACCCCAGAAAGGCGGGGATCAGTGCGGTGACGCTGGCCTGGCCGGTGGCAAAATAGCCGACCAAGCCGATCACGATCAGGATCGAGCCGTAGCCGATGGTGATCAGGGGCATGTTGGACGTCATGGCGAGCTCCTTGGGGGGTAGGGTGTTGCTATGCGTATGCCGGCGACTACGGTGACCTGCCAGGGGAGAATGCCGCGTTGGCGACCGGTCACAATCCGGTCGAGTGGGGCCTGATTCTGACATCGACGCACCCCCAAGCGCGATCCTCGACTACCCGTTGGGCCTGCTCTGAGAGATTCGGACCACCTGTTCCTTGAGAGAATGGCCTCAGCAAGGAGGTCACGTGAAGAAGAGCAGATTCAGCGAAGAACAGATGGTCAGGATTCTTCGAGAGGCAGATCGGAGTTCGGTCGCCGAAGCGGCGAAGCAGAATGCGGTCAGCGAGCAGACGATCTACACCTGGCGAAAGCGCTTCGGAAAGCTGGAAGCGTCCGATGTAAAACGCCTTAGATATCTGGAAGGTGAGAACGCACGGCTCAAGCGCTTGGTCGCGGAGCGCGATCTCGAGATCGATGTGATGAAGGAGATTCAAGCAAAAAAATGGTAAGCGCGCCCGCGCGCCGCCGACAGGTCGCGTTTGCGTGTCTCCGCGGGCTGTCGCAACGGCGTGCGTGCGCGCTGCTCTCTGTGTCTCGTTCCAGCTTGCACTATGCATCCCGATTGGCAGCTCGGGATGCACCGATCCAGGAGCGCATGCGAGCCCTCGCCGCCCAGTACCCCAGGTACGGGTATCGTCGGATTCGGAATCTTCTCGAGCGAGAAGGTCACCCGATGAGTTGGGATCGTGCGTATCGGCTGTGGCGTCTCGCCGAACTTCAAGTGCCTCGAAAGAAGCGTCGACGTAGGACCAAGCCGAGCCCGCGCCCCGAGCCACCCGCGAAGCGCAACCACGTGTGGGCCTACGACTTCCTCTTCGACCATTGCGCCAACGGCCAACGCCTCAAGTGCCTCACGGTCGGTCAGAGGTATAACCGGATGTTGTGTTCTGGGGGGTGAGTCATCAAGAGCGAGAATCTTGCCCATTTGAATAGGGACACCCTGTTCGGTGAACGTGGCCCCGATCACCGGCAAACGGAGCGCGAAGCGCGGAGGTTGTCCGTGTGGATCGGGTGGGTTGGACAGCCATTCTTTACGCACATTGCCATAGGAACTTACCTGTGGCCCCGTCTTCAGACAGGAAGGCATAGGCTATGCCAGCGTCACCGAAATTGACGAAGAACGGGACTTGCGTTGAGTCGAGCTGCAGGAGAAGTTTCCAGGACCCAGGGCCCGGAAAGTCATCGCCCTGCATGAAAATCGGAGTTCCTCCGATCTTGTTCCCGTCAAGGATGTTCGCGTACTTCTCCCATTTCTCCTCCGACCACTCGGAGCGCTCCGATTCCGGGGCGAAGGTGGGGTCGTCGGAGACAGGTCCGTGAACCACAAATTCACACGGCTCGGGTACGAGCCGCTTCTTGAACATCTTCTTCACCATCCGGTACAACGTCGGACCTTCGGCTAGTGGCTCAACGGAGGCTGATGTTGTTCCGGGTTGTAAGATGACAGCGTTCTCTCCGCCGTCCGGCTCCCAAGTCCCATCGACATAATCCTGGCCATCGGTCATGAATATGTAGGCCATCTTCGGGCTGACGGGACCAAAAAGATCCTCCGATAGGACAATCTGGCAGATGAAGCGCATAGGCTTTCCAGTTTCGGCACTGAGGGGCCACTGCGGCTCCGTAAGCCAGACAGGCTGTCCGCCGAACTTCGTAACTGCTTCACGAGCGGGCTGCTTGGCCTCTTTGAACTCGATTGTCCGTTTCTTCATGATCTATCGTCCAACGGCAGACCACTCAGCGAACAGCAGCCGCGGAGCGGCTGAGCTGTTCCGCTGGAGTGGTTGGGTTCTGCGAATAGCTCTGGCAGTGCCATCCGGCCGGTGCGACCCTTCAAGTAGAGTTCCAGCAGGTGCTCCTAGAGGTCCGGCCGGCAACCGGCGTGAATGCGGCGTAGCATGAGCCATGCTTG
>JALCBJ010000216.1 GCA_028066595.1 Thermoanaerobaculia bacterium | reverse complement strand
GGCCCGTTGATCCACCATAGCGACCGAGGAAGCCAGTACCTGTCCATCCGATACATGGACCGCCTCGCCGAGAAGGGCACGAGGCGAGCTACTATCGAGAGCAGAACTCGCCGCACGCGGCGGGACTCAACTAAAAAGGTCTCCGGTGAACTCGGGGTGGTTCATGGAACTACTAACGGAGATGAAGCACCAGGCCGAAGAAGTTGCCTGACCAAGGCCGAGACACCGCCAATCAAATGTGCGAAAGATTCTTGACACTACCAGGACGTCGGAGGGCAAGGCGCAGCGCGCGAAGCGATCCGAACCGCATGCTGATGCGGGCCCGCGGGAGACCTTGACGCCGACGGTTGGGTCGAAGCGATCGGTGGCGTCAGAAGTTACGGGAGAAGACCAAAGCGATCTGCGCCGGCTGCCCAGGAAGGGCCGTGTCCGTGCCCTGTCTTCGCACCGCGGACGTGTAGTACTCCTCGTCCAGGATATTCGTGGCTGCCAGAGCGAGCCAGTACCGTCCCTTCGGGTCGTCGTACTGGACCCGAAAGTTGACCAACTCGTACGCGGCCACCCGGAACGCGGCAAACGACTGATCGGTGGTCTCGAGGGCGTCGGTGAATCCATAGCTGGCCGTGAAGCGGACCAGGCCCTGATTCGCCAGTGGCCACAACCACTGCGCCTCAAGACTCGTCGTCCATTCGGGCGCCCGTGGCAAGTCCAACACCTCACAGGTCTCAAAGGTCGGATTCCTTCGGTCCACACAGGTATCCCGGATGAGCAGGTCGGCATCGTCGTTCAGGCTCTTGAACTCGAGACCGGTGTTACCGACGGAACCCTTGATCTGGAACCTGGAAGAGGCAGCCCAGGCAAAATCGAGCTCGAAGCCGGTGATCTCCACCTCTCCCGCGTTCTCCGAGATCCCAAGTGTATTGGTTGTGACGAGGTCGTCGAAGTTCATATGGTAGACGGTCGCGTTCAGTAACAATTTCTTGCCGAGCCACTGAGAGCGAATCCCGATTTCGTTGTTGATGACCGTCTCGGGGTCGTAAGTAAACAGGGACCCGCCGCCATCACGCCCAATATTTGTTGTCGTAGAGAACCCTCCAGACTTGAATCCCTTCGACGACGTGACATAGGCCATGACCAGATCTGAGAACCGATAGTCGACCGTGGCTCGATAGTCGACGGAGTCCCAAGTTTCCTCTCCGGTCAGTGGCAGCACATTCTCGTTCCGAAGATCGAGGACGGCCGACTTGTCGTCCTGCGAGTAGCGGAGCCCGCCCGTGAGCCCGAGGCGGTCCGAATGTCTGTACGTCACCTGGGCAAAGACACCGATGCTTTCGGTGCTGAGTTCCCTGTCCGTAGGTGCCTCCTGACAGCAGGAGCCGTCGCTCCGCAGAAACCGTACCTCCGTCGTCTCGTCCGGCGACTCTTCGAAGTAGAAGAGTCCTCCCACCCAGTTCACGCGGTCGGTCACTCCGGACAGCTGGAATTCTTGCGAGAAACTGTCCAGAGCACCCACTCTCTCGACGCTGTGGGTTCCGAGCCCCGTCAGATCATAGTTCGTGCTACTGGTGCCGTCGATCACCGCCGTCAACGAGCGGAGCGAGCTCGACAAACCAAAATCCCAGCGGGTGTCCACCGAAACTGTTTGGTAATCCAGCAGCTGACGGTACTCGCAAAAGTCCACGCCAGTGCCCGTGTTCACGTTGTCCTTGACAAAGCAACGTCCGTTCGCCAGGAACGGATCGTCCAAGACGAACCGTGGATCGTTGTCCACCAGTGCGGGCTCGCCGGCCGAGAGGAGGGCTTCGTTCAGTCCACGCAGAAAAACGTCTCCGGGGCCGCCGCGGGCCTCCGGAGCGTCGATTGCCAGGATGTCCACGGGGACCATCGGACTGTCGATGTCGACTTTGGAGTAACGTACGTCGACCGTGAGGTTGCGCGAGGGCCGAAACTGCAGGCTGCCTCCGAAAAGGCTCTCCTCTTCGTCGTCCAGCTGCCGGTCGACGCCGCTCAGGTCTACGTAGCTTTCGCTGCGAGTTCCGTAGGCATGAAATCGGCCCGAGATCTTCTCGTGAAAGGGGAGGTTCACGACAGCCTGTAGGTCGGCCTGGCCGAGCGAGCCAAAAGACGTCTTCACGTATCCTTCGAAGGTGTCCAAAGGTGCATTCGAGATATAGCGGATCGCGCCGCCTGTGGTGTTGCGTCCGAAAAGCGTTCCCTGGGGTCCTCGTACGACCTCGAGTCGATTCAGATCCAACAGATGAATCATGGATCCAGGCGTTCGTGGATAGTAAACGTCGTCGATGTACAGTCCAACACCTCGTTCGAGACTCGCGGTACCCGACGCCTGGCCGACCCCGCGGATCATGAACAACGGAAAGGAATTTCCTCCTCGGACGTCACCACCGATGTTCAAATTGGGAACGAAGTGGTGCAACTCCTCTAGATTTCCGACGTTCATTTGGTCGAGATCGTCTTGTCCTAGAGCGACCATCGAGATCGGCGTCTGCTGGAAAAAAGTAGCACGTCGCTCGGCTGTCACAATGACATTCTCGACGTAAGAGGAAAGGCTGGTTGGATCGGTCTCCGAGGCTTCATCAGAAGCAACCTCTGTGTGATTCGCGTCGCCGCCTTCCTCAGGCGGAGGCTCGCTCTTCGCCCACGCACCCGGGACACCGAGCCAGACCGGAAAGCAAATGCCAAGACAAATCAGTATAGAACCAAGATGGAAATCTCTCATTGAAGCCTCCTCCGAAATGAATCTTTGTAAGGGCCGTCACTCGTTGAAAGGGGAGGGGGGGGAGGCCAACGATAGCCGGTCCCGCGGAAGGGATCAAGGCCGTCGAAGAGATTGTTTCCGAACAGCTCTGCGAATCTCTGGACGGCAGCAACGTCCAGCCAACTTGCTGCCTCTCGTACAGGATCGCTATCGCGGATAGAGAATAGCTATGGGCCCGACAATTCAATATTGCGAAAAGCGATCCGATGTGTCATGTAAATTGATGGTGTCTGTTTACCGGCCGCAGTGGTCTCGACTTGAGCCATGTTTTCGAGGTA
>JALCBJ010000066.1 GCA_028066595.1 Thermoanaerobaculia bacterium | reverse complement strand
GGGCCGAGGTCGGCCCGGCGCTTCGCGCCATGCCTGGCACACACGCAAAAACGCCAGGTCCAAACGGACCTGGCGGCATATTCTGGTTGCGGGGGCGGGATTTGAACCCGCGACCTTTGGGTTATGAGCCCAACGAGCTACCGGACTGCTCCACCCCGCGACAGGCGGTGACGGAGCCCAAAGAAGCGGCTCCGTCGCCGGGTCGGGAAGAGTGCCACCTTCGCGAAGGCTTGTCAAGGGGCTCTTCAGGAGTGTCGCCATATGACGGCTGTCATGTGCGCTGCGCAGAGGCGTGACTACGCTTCCGGAAACTCCAGGAGGAGCCATGCTCGACCGCTTTCGTACACAACCCGCTCTTCTCAAGCTCGACCTCTACTGCAAAGGCGCTCGCCTCGACGACTCCTGTTTCATCGAAGATGATGGCGGTCGAAAGATCTTGCGCACTCGCGCGGGCCTCGGTAGCGGGCTCGAGGTGATCCTGCCTGGCGACCGCTTGCATCCGGAGATGTGGACCAACGTGCCTGTGACGGAACCGTTCGCGGCGCGTTCTCCCTATTCCATCCACCGGCGTCCCGATCCCGGCGGCGTCTACCTGCTGCGTCACGAGGGCCGAGACGTCACGCCCATTCGACTAGCACCTCGCCCCGAGTGGTACGACCAGCTCACCACAGGTGGCAAGAAGATGACGCAGGTCGGGACGCTTCAGGGCACATACCTCGGCATCTACCAAGCAAAGGTATGCGAGTACTGGACTCAGAAGCCGACCAAAGTGAACTGCAAGTTCTGCTCCGTAGGTCTCAATCTCGGCGTCGACGATGCGGACGAAAAATCCGTGGACGAAGTGATGGAAGTCGTACGAGCGGCGCGTCGCCAATCGGGCATCACATACGTCGATTTCAACACCGGCCACTACGACGGCGACACCTACCTCGACCTGTTGATCCCGTTCATCCGGCGCATCAAGTCGGAGCTGGGCCTACTCATCGGAGTCCAGACACCGCCGCACCGAGACCTCAAACGCTATGACGAGCTACGCGAGCTGGGAGTGAACCGGGTGTCCTTCTGTTTCGAGATCTTCGACCGCGCGCGCTTTCGAGACATCTGCCCGGGCAAGGACGCCGAGTACGGACTCGATCACTATCTCGAGGCGATCCGCTACTGCGCCGCCCTCGCCGAACGAGGTCCAAAGAACGAGCCATGGGTGTCGAACGGCGAGATCATCGCGGGACTGGAGCCATCCATTTCTTCGATCCGTGCCATCGAGTGGATCACTTCGGTGGGTGCGATCCCCACGGTCTGTGTGTTCCGTCCCCTGGTGGGTACGGACCTGGCCCAGCGCGAGCCTCCAGAGACCGAGGACATCGTGCCGATCTTCCGGCGACTGTACGAATCGTGCATGGAGCACGGCTTGCCCATCGGCTGCGCGCCGAACGTCCACGTCAGCCTGGTGGCGTTGCCCGAAGAGTGCGCGTCGCTCAGCTCGAGACGCTACCCCTGGCAGCAACTCAAGCTGAAGGTCGCCAGACGGCTCGTGCGTCGCCGGCTGGAGCGGCGTTTTGCCCGCTACGATCGGCGAGCCTTATCCGCAGAACGACCTGCGGCCTGATTTCTCCCTGCCTCAACCGGCTGACAGACGGCTGAGACCTTCGGGATCGCGGATCGAAAAGCCGTCATCGCGGGTCTCGACCAGTCCTTCCTTACCCCACCGGCTCATGATGCGAATACAGGTCTCGATCGTGGTCCCCGTCATGTCGGCGAGGTCCTGTCGGCTGAGGACGATGGGGACGAAAACGCCGCCGTCCCGTTCGTATCCGGTGCTGGTAGCCAGCTTCGTCAACAGCCTCGCCAGACGCGACTCGACCCGCAGGCACGCCAGCTCGACGATGCAATTCTTGCATTCCGAGAAATGTGGCGTCAGTGCCACCAAGAGGTTGGCCGCCAGATCTACCTGCTGGCCGAGCAGCCGGAAGAGCTCCGCTCTACCGATCTCGAGACAAGAGACCGCTTCCGTCAAGGCCAGGTGCGCACCACGGCTGGCCTGCCGTCCGATCGCGTCGGCCACGCCGAAGAGCTGACCCGGGCCGAAGACGGAAAGCACCACACGGCGGCCGTTGGGCAGGGAACGGAGCATCTTCACCCGCCCGGAAGCCACGACGTAGAAGCGATTCGACGTCTCGCCCTGTGGCACGATCTCATCACCCCGCTCGAAGCGGCGCGATATGGCGATCTCGGCCAGAGATCTGCGATTCGCGTCCGACAGCGGAGCCAGGACCGGGCTGCCGTCGAGAACGGCGACGGGATCAAAGCCTTCAGGGGACTCGACCTTTGGCGTCGACTGCCTCATCGAGTCAAGTATAGGTCTGGCCGCACCGGGTCAATCGGAGGGTTCGGCCGGTTCCAGACGATGTCGGCGATCCACCGCCAAGCCCGGATGATGGCTCGACGAGCCGCCCATCCACGACACAGTTACGTCGACGGGCCGATCCTCGTCTCCCAGACCGAAGATCATCTCCGGAGCATGTTGCGAAGCGAACGAGGCGTCGGCACCCCACCAACGGATCTGGCGACGACCGCCGGCAGTATCCACTTCTACACGGGCGCCGTGACGTCGCGCCGGCGTGCCGCCGAGCTCCAAGGTGATCCAGTGGTGTCCCGTGACCTGTTCGTTGCGTAGGATCACCGGTCGACCACGGTTACCGTCAGGATCAAGTCGGGATCGCCGTCCCGGTCGACATCCGCCATCGCCAAGCCCCTCGCCACCCTAGGCCGGCGAAAGGCCTCGCCGGCCGCTTCGGCCAGATCGTGAAAGCGAGACCCGTCGTTCCAGAACAGAAAAGAGCGCTGGGCGATCAGCCCGGAGGTCCCATCACCTGGTTCCTCCAAGGTGCTGCCATTGGCCACGGCCAGATCCAGCCGACCGTCGAGATCGAAGTCGACAAAGGCCGTGCCCCACCCGACCCGGTCGGTCGAGACCTCGGCCAGGCGGAGCGGCCGCACCCGATCGCGGTACTCCAGGCGCTCGCCACCAGCCACCGACAGCCTCGTCGCCTGGTACAGGGCGTTCTCTTGCGCCACCCAATGGCTGACGAACAGATCGGGGAGTCCATCCGGCTTGGCCAAGTCGCCGCCGTCCGCAGGATGCCCCAGGTCGGCTACGGAGATACCCATGGAGCCGCGGGGATCGGCGGTTCCGGTGCGCGCGCTCCAATCTTCGAAGAGGAGACCGTCGGAATCGCCGACGTTGTGCAACAACGCATTCGGGCTGACGTCGTTAGCGACATATAGATCGAGCCACCCATCGCCATCGAGGTCGACCGCGGTGGCGCCGAGGCTGCGTCCGGCGGGATCCGACGCACCGGTCGGTAGCGCGATCTCTTCGAAGGTCCCGTCACGCCTCTGCCGGTAGAGCTGATTGGGACAGGGATCGAACGCATTGGGATTGAGGGTATAGGGCACTCCTTGCCAGCTCGGATCGCCGGCTTCCGAGTCGGCGACCGCCGGGGTCGCCTCGACGTCGAAACGGACGTAGTTGGCAACGTAGAGGTCGAGGCGACCGTCACGATCGAAGTCGCCCCAGGCTGCGCCCACCGACCAGAGGTCTCCGGCGACACCCAGAAGCTCCGCGACGTCCTCGAAGCTACCGTCGCCGCGATTGCGGTAGAGCCGATTCGCTCCGACTTGGGTCACGTAGAGATCGAGATCGCCGTCGGCATCGAAATCGGCGGTCGTGGCACCCATGGCGAACCCAGAGGGGTCCGCGACGCCCATCGCCGCCGCCACCTCCGAGAACCTGCCACCGTCGTTGCGGTAGTACAGGTTAGCGCCCCCGTCGGAGCCAGTGCCGAAGCTGGGAAAGAAGAGGTCCAGATCATCGTCTCCGTCCAGATCCGCCACAGCGACACCCGAGCCGGTATCTTCCGTCAGGAGTCGACGACGCGGTCCGGGTCCATGGTCGCCGATCACACCCCAGTTCTCGGCAACGTCCCGAAACACGATCCGTGGTGCGTTGGCGGGCAAGGAATGCTCGAAGCGCGACGTCAGACCCGCGGAGGGGTCGGCCAGATCGGTGTCTTGGCTGCGATCTACCCAGAATCCGGCCACCGCGAGGAACACAGTGCCGGCCAGGGTCCCCAAGACCGCAGCGATCAAACGCCGAACTCTCCGATTGCCGCGGCGGCTTCGAGTCACGGGCCGTCCAAAGCGATCACCGCTCGAGCGGAGGCCTGCGTCACGGTGGGCTGGTAGACACCGCTCTCCGATTCCATGTCGGGCACCACCAGATCGAGGAACTCCTGGCGATACCGGCGGTACTGCAGAGCGGCCTCGATGCGCACGGGCCCCAACGTGTCCTGCGGAATCTGTAGCCGGAAGAGGTGGGTGTCGGAGTAGTTCGGGAAGATCACCCGCTTGCCCATGCCACCTGCCTTCCGCCACAGTTGATGTTCCCGAAGCTCCCGCCCTTCGCCGTCCACCGGTAGAGCCTCCAGTACCAGAGTGCCCTGATCCCTGGGGTTGCCGATTTCGTGCTCCCGACCCGACACATCGAGGATTCGCCGAGTCTCTGGATCGATGGCTCCCCACTCGGCCAGAAGCTCACCTCGGCCGTCGAAGGCACGAAGATGAATCCAGGACCGCACAAAGTCCAGCGGCCCCGTCACGAAGTTGTGGCCGGCCTTGCGGTTCTGAATCACCGCTCGCACGGCCACTTCCGAACCAGGCACAGCGGTCGGGGGATGGGTGAGAGTGAGGGACGCCACCGGACCTTCCGGCAAGAGATGACCAATCTCCGGTAAAACCGTCTCGTCTCGAATCCACTCCTCCGTCAAGGCCACATGCTGCTGCCATCCTTCGAGTTCCATGGCCTGAGGAATGAAGAAGTTGGTCGCGAGGAAACCATGATGGCGGTGCGCGCCATCGTCCTGTCGCCGCCGGTGATCGCCTCCTTCTCCCCGACCCGGATCAGTCGAGTCCGAGACCAAACGCATATGACAATCGCGGCATGACAGATCCAGCGCTGGATCGTCGCTATGCCAATGCCCGTTCTTCCACTCGTCGTATTGATTCTGCCCCTCCACCATGCCGAAACGATTGAGCGCCTCGGGAATGAACTGCTTGTGGCATGCCGCGCAGAACTCGGGGCTGCGCAATAGGTTGCGGTCGTAGTCCGCGAGATGCTGCCGGGGGTACGCGCGGATCAGGAAGTCCGAGATGAACTTGCCAGCCGCTTGCTCGGTGGTCATACCGGTCGAAGGTACTCCTGATTCACCGAGATATCTTTTCGGAGGTGTCAGCACGTAGTCGGCGTTGCCGCGCTGATCCACCTCGGAGACGGCGTGGCAGGCGACGCAGGAGACGCCTTCATCCATGCCGGGCGCCGACAGGCTTTCGTGTCGCATGTCCTTGGCGCCAGCAAATAGTGAAATCGGGTCGTGACACCCGGCGCAGTACCGTGTCTCCGCCGGCTCGCGGTCTTCCGCGAAGCTCTTCTGCACCGCCTGGAACGGCGCGTTCATGGCCGAGAAGCGGTGCGCGCTGGGCAGCCACTCTCGGGTGATCTCGGCGTGGCAGCCCGCGCTACCACAGCCGCGGGAGCCAGCCAGCAGCTCCGAGCGAACGAGCTGCAGGTCGTCCGTGCGGGCGAAGGTGGGTGCGAACGGGTTGCCTCTGTACTCGTCGAACTGCTGGGAGTAGGCGGGCAGGGAATAGTCCGCTGGTACAGGCATTCGGTACTCGGCCCGCGGCCAGACAGCGACCGCCAGCGCGATGGCCGTAACGACGAGCGCGGAGTACAGCGCCAGCCGACGGCCAAACCGGGACATCGCTGCTGCCAGCTCCTGGTCGCATCTCGCCGCCAGACGCCGTCGTAGCCACGCAGCCACCAGATGCATGGATACCAGGCCTAAAACCGTCAGCCCGGTGACGAGGTGAAGCCAGTCCCGCAGATCACCCACTCGCAAACCGAACGCTGCCTGCCATGCAGTCACCAGGCCCGATGCCACGGCCAACACACCCAGGCTCAGCGAAGCCCAACCGAAGAACATCGCCGCCGTAAGCCTTTGACGACACCAGACTCCTACGTGTCGCCACAGGTAGATCCCACAGGGGACGATGGCCGAGAACCCCAGCACGACGTGGGCGAGGAGAATCAGCTGCGAGGCCACAGAGAACGGAGCGAGCCAGATCCACACACCCGAGAGCCCGGCGAATAGGAGGAACGAAGCGACACATGCCGCCAGGGCCGACCTCCAGCCCGCTTGCGCCAGCTCCTTGGCTCCCGGTGGCTTGCGACACAGGTTGCGGATCTCGCTCTCCTCCTCACGCATACAAGACCTCCACGAAGAGCCGTTCGGCCCTTCAGATCAGCTCCAGCCAGTCTTCCCCGATCTGGTCAGAGGATCTATGACAACTGTCATAGGCCTTCGCACGTAAGACGCTCGTCGGCTCTGGGATCGGTGTTGCAGCCAGGGCATCGACGAGGACGAATCGAATAGGGTCGCCGCATGCTTCGTTCGGAACAAAAATCAGCAGGTACCGGCACAGAGGCTTCGTTCCGAAGCCTCTGGCGTCTCATTCGGATCGGCGAACCGCCCGCTGCGCTGCTGGCGTTTGCGTTGTTTCTGGCGTTGCTCGAAATCGGTGGATCGCTCTGGTTTCCGATCCTTACCCGCGACCTGGTGGACCAGCTCGGTGCCGAGGCGTTCCGAGCAGCGACCGTCTGGCTGCTGGCCGCCGTGCTGGTGGCGGCATCGATCGTGGGTGCGCTTGCCCGCTTTCTCCTCTCGAAGGTCGGCCTCCGGTTGACGGCGAAGCTCCAGAGTCGACTGCTATCGCGCGTTCTGCGGCAGAAAATGACTTTCTACGACCAGCGAACCACTGGCGAGCTTGTCAGCCGGGTCACCAGCGACTCCGACAGCGTCTCCGACCTCATCGCCACACAGGTCGCCAACTTTGTCTCCGGTGTTCTGCTCCTGGTCGGTTCCGCGGTCGTTCTCTGGTTCCTCGATGTTCAGCTGACTCTCGTGCTCGTAAGCATGATCGTCGCTGCTTTCGTCTTCTCGCTGCCGGTTCTCCTGAAACTGGAATCAATCGGGCGGGATCAGCAGGACAAGCTTGCGTCCTTCTCCAGCTTGCTAACCCAAGTACTGTCCGAGGTACGCCTGATCAAGGCCTATTCGGCGGAGGAGCGCGAGATCGGACGCGGTAGGCACGAGATCGAGGGGCTGCGAGACGTTGGTCTTCGTGCAGCTCGCATTCAGGTCGCGTTGGAACCGATCATGGGCCTGTCGATCACCCTGGCGCTCATCGCGATCCTGGGTTACGGCGGCATCCGTGTGGCGCGCGGGGACCTGAGTGTCGGAACCTTGACCGCGTTCATCCTCTACATCTTCAACGTCGTCACGCCACTGGTTCAACTCTCGGCCTTCTTCAGTGCCTATCAAACCGCGAAGGGCGCCACGGAGCGCATTCGAGAGATCCTCGATCTGGACGAGGAGGATCTGACCCAAGGACTGGTCGCGATGTCGCCAGGCCAATCCATCCATTTCGATGACGTCACGTTCGCGTATAGCGTCGACAGAGAGCCGGTCCTTCACGGCGTCGGCATGACCTTCGAGGCCGGGTCGACCACCGCCATCGTCGGCGCCAGCGGCAGCGGTAAGAGCACCGTGCTGGCTCTGCTGGAACGCTTCTACGAGCCCACGGATGGTCAGATTCGTTACGGAGACGTGCCGATCCGCGATCTGGCGTTGGGCCGCTGGCGCTCCCTCCTCGGCTTCGTCTCGCAATCCGCGCCGGTGCTGCGGGGTACGCTGAGGGACAATCTCTGCTACGGCATGGACGACGACGCAGACGAAGGTGCCGTGATGAGCGCGGTGCGGGCGGCGGAGCTCGCCGACTTCGTCGAAGCACTGCCCGATGGACTGCAAACGCTGATCAGCGAGGTCGGCTCCAACGTTTCCGGCGGCCAGCGGCAACGGATCGCCATCGCTCGGGTGCTGCTACGCAACCCGGCCGTCCTCATGCTCGACGAGGCCACCTCGTCCCTAGACAGCGAGACCGAAGCTCGCGTGCAGAAAGCCCTCGACACTGTCATGGAGGGTCGCACCAACATCGTGGTCGCCCACCGCTTGTCGACGGTCCAGCACGCGGACCGAATCTACGTACTCGAAAGCGGTGAGGTCACCGGAGTCGGAACCCACGAAGAGCTGCTGAGCTCGCACTCGTACTACGCCCGGCTCGTGGAACGGCAGTTCCTGGCGAAGGAGTAGGCGATCGGGATGGGTGACCATACGGGCGAGGGCCACTTCCTGTCGCAGCCGCGCTACGACGTCTGGCCGAATCGCGAGATAGGTCGGACCACGTTCAATGCCAGCGTCCCCCCAACTCGAGATCGGCCGCCGCGAAGACCTGCCCCATCCCGCCTTGTCCCAGGGAGCGTAGGACTTCGAATCGCCCGGCGATGACCTCGCCGCGAAGAAAGGCCGAAGCAGCCGGACCCCGCTTCTTTCGTTCGCGACCTTGGGGTTCGATGGTGGTCGTCGCCGTGCTGGCTCCTTGGCGGAGCACTCGAAGGTCCGAATCTATCCCCATACACCGCTACTTTCTTGCTCCCGATTCGCTTCGAGAGCCCTCCGCCATCACGGCCAACGTAGCCCTTCGGCACGGTCCCTCGGGCCGCGACTCCGGCTGTGATGTTACCCGGTTTGCGAAAAGGCACCCGAGTTACGTCATAGCTGGCTCATGTCGCTTTGGATCGCTTCAGATCCGCGCTTAGACGCGAGATCTTCCGTTGGAAGACAACGAGTTCTGTCCGCACCGTCTCAATCGCGAGAGCCGCGGGAGGGTGGCATGGGGTTTGCTCAACCACAGGACGAGTTCAGGTTCGCTTCGCGAGCCAGCTCCCGTCGAAGAGGAGGCTGGGATCCAGATCAAACCGGCCTGGATCCATGGCGTTCTCCTCGATGAGGGATTCCTGGTCGAGCCGCCTGGAGCAGGAGCGGATCCCGCGACGTCGCGGGAAACTCCTCCGGCGACAGAGGGAGGGAAGTTGCCCCAGGCGCAGCTAGATCCGAATTCGGCACCTGATAGCCCGCTTCGAGATCCCTCGGAGCGGGCCTTTTTCGTTCTCGATCACACATCGTCTTGACCGCGGTTCGACCAGTGGCCACAATCGAACGCGCCCCGACAGGAGATCATTTGACGGACGCTCTGCCAGAATACCGATTGACCGGACTCATAGATGACCAAGAAGTCTTCTACGAGCTAGGAGGGGCGCATCAGATCCTCGTTGGTAGCTCGCCGGAATGTGATCTGCGTCTGAGGGCTTCGGGTGTATCACGGCGGCATGCGCAGTTGACTGCCCGCGAGGGCGGCCTGGTCGTGGAGGATCTGGGCAGCAAAAACGGCACCTTCGTCGAAGGCGAGCGAGTTCAGCGCGCAGCAGCCGGCGCGGGGATGCGTTTGAGTTTCGGTACGGTGGATCTAACCATCGAGTGCCTTACGGACGGCCTGAACCTGGCGATCCGATTCGAAGCGCCGGCCGGTAAGGTCAGTACTCTGGCCACGGCTTCGCCTACCGAAACTCTCATCCTGTCGATGGCCGGTAGCGACCGAGATCCACTCGAGCTCCAACAACTCGAACGGATCCTGGCTGGGTGGCCGTTCACCCATGCCGAACAGGCCATGGCAGCGTTGGGCGAGTCTCTCGATCTCGTCGGTGCCTGCTGGCTGAAATGGCAGGGTACGACGCCGTTGGCTCTGGGGATTTGGGGCCAGCTAGGCGAGGTCCCCACAGCACAGCAGGTTCGTTACCTGCTCGACTCGGCCCGGCCCGCGGCTGATGCTTCGGCTGTGGTGACCGGTACGTTGGGAGAGGATCGCGCCGCTTGGATCGCGGCATATCGGGTTGCGGGCGTGCTCTACGCTCTAGTGGCCTGGAGCTCTCCCGACGGGCCGACGCCATCCCTGGCACTACTGCGGACTGTGACTCGGTTGATCCCTGTTCGCCACGGTGAGACTCCAGCGGTCTCGGACCGCCAGGGGTTCTCGCTGGAGTTTCCCGACGGATACATCCGGGGCGGCTCTGCGCCCATGCTCGAGCTGTACCGTCGGATGTCCGCTCTGGTCGAGAGTCAGCGGCCGGTCTTGATCGTCGGCGAGACCGGAGTCGGCAAGGAGTTGATTGCCCACGCAGTGCATCGGTCCTCGACGCGCTCCGAGGGACCGTTTCTCGCTGTGAACTGCGCCGCTCTTCCGGAGAACCTCCTGGAGTCGGAACTCTTCGGCATCGTAAAGGGCGCGGCCTCCGGTATCGACGCGCGACCTGGTTATTTCGCTCGGACCGAAGGCGGCACACTGTTCCTGGACGAAATCGGTGAGTTGCCGTCGAGCATGCAAGCCAAGCTGCTTCGAACCCTGCAGCAGAACGAAATCCAGCCGGTCGGCGGCACACCACGGTCGGTCGATGTGCGTATCGTCGCCGCAACCAATATTGATCCCGAGACCGATGTCGAGCCGAAGCAGAAGCTTCGTCCCGATCTCTTCTTCCGATTCGTCGGTGGTCTGCTCAGGGTGCCACCTCTGCGAGACTGCCCCGACGACATCTCTCGCTTGGTCCGCCGCATTCTCGAGCGGGCCAGCCAAGAGGAGGAGCTGGCGTTGCACGGTGTCACGACCCGAGCGATGGAGTCTTTGCGCAGCTACCCCTGGCCGGGCAATGTTCGGGAGCTCGAGCAGGAGATGTGGCGAATCGTCACCGATCGACCCACGTCCGGGATCGTCGACTTGGACGCTCTGTCGCTTCGGATCCGGAGTGTGGCCGATCGCCCAGAGGATGGCCAGCTAGCGTCTCAGGACGATCTCCGCCTGAAGCCGCGTATCGAGGCGCTACAAAGGCGATTCGCTCGCGAGGCCATGGTGCGTACAGGCGGCCATGTCACCAAAGCCGCTCGACTGCTCGGCCTATCTCGAGTCGGTCTCACCAAGATGCTCGATCGCTTGGGACTGAAAGAGACCTGGGCCCGGCCCCCTTCGACCTGAACGTACTCTCGAATGTGAATGCGCGGCGTATTGGTGGAGGCGGTGGGAATTGAACCCACGTCCGAGTAGCTCAATACCGAAGCTTCTACGTGCGTAGCGGCCTGTCTAGGATTCGCTACGCTGCTTGGTCAGACCGCTGCCCGGCGTCGTAGCTAGCTTCGGTGTGATCCGGGTACGGCTCGAAGCCCCGCCGTACCGTTCGATTCGCTTAATCGTCGCTTCGTAGGGGCCTGCGAATCAGAGTCCGTCTACGAAACGCGCGGGGTGGTTAGGCCGCCGCGTATGCCAGGTTATCGTTGGCAGTTGTGTTGTTTCCATTTGCGGATGGATCCGGCACGCCACTCCGGCCTTGCTTGCTACCCGTCGAAGCCAGTGCGCCCCCACGGAAGCATTCAACGAGGATAACAACGAAAAGGCCGTGTTCATTCCTGCGCGTGTCGAAGCCAGGAAGTGCCTCGGCGTCCGGTGCTAGCTCTCGTCGGTCTCGATCCGTGCGCGGCTTGTCCGGTGCGCACCTGCAAGAGCTCTGATTCCGCAAGGTCCACGAGAGTGGATTGCAAGTGTGTTACTAGTGTATTACACTGAATCAGTCGACGAAACGCCGACAGGTTGCCAACATGCTACGAATCGATCCATCTGACGCGGTTCCGATCTGGAAACAGATCGAGGAAGGCGTCCTCAATCTCATCGCCACCGGGGCGCTACGTCCGGAAGATCCGGTCGCGTCGGTGCGCGAGATGGCGAAGGAGCTGCGGGTGAATCCCCTGACGGTGTCCAAGGCCTACCGGCGCCTGGCCGACCGAGGTGTTCTGACGGTGCGGCGCGGTGAGGGAACATTCGTATCGGCCGATCCGCCTCGACTGGACGACGAGGAACGCCACGCCAAACTGCTGGAGGCGGCCCGTCGCTACGCCATCTCGGCCCGCAACCTGAGGGCCGATGAAACCGAGAGCGTCGCAGTGCTCCGGGAAGCGTTCAGAACGGTACGGCCCGCCGTCGATGGAGACGGCGCGAAATCCCTTGCTTTGGAAGATCCTCGGGAGGTGAATGAATGACGTCTAGATCCCAGTCTGCCTCCGCGAATCCCGTGCTCGCTGCAAAGAATGTCACGGTGCGCTACGGGCGTACGACCGTACTCCAAGACCTCCATCTCCATGTCGACCCCGGCGAGGTAGTGGCCCTGGTCGGACGGAACGGAGCTGGGAAGTCGTCCCTTGTCCGCTGTCTACTCGGGCAGCAGAAGGCGACGTCCGGCAGATGCTCATTGTTCGGCGAAGACGTGTGGCGACATCGGGCACGGTTGATGGCCCGCGTCGGCGTGGTGCCGGAAGAGCCGGATGCACCTCCCACGATGAATGCGCGGGCCCTCGGAAAATTCTGCTCCCGCCTCTACCCATCGTGGGACGCAGAGAGCTTCTCCGTGCGCTTGGCGCGCTACGGCGTGCCGGACAAGGTCGCCTTCCGGTCGTTGTCGAAGGGCCAGAAAGCCCAGGTCATGCTGGCGCTGGCTCTTGCACCCGCGCCCGATCTGCTAATCCTCGACGACCCTACGCTCGGCCTCGACGCCGTGGCCCGACGCGGGGTCTTCGAGGAAGTCATCGGTGAGCTGGCGGATCGCGGCATCAGCGTGCTGCTCACCAGCCACGATCTCGCTGGCGTCGAATCGATCGCCCAACGAGTCGCATTGCTGCGGGACGGTGGGCTGCGCATCGACGAGGAGCTCGAGGAGCTGAAGCAGCGGTTCCGGCGGTTGATACTGACTCCGAAAGAGGAGTCAGATCGTGAGCTTCTCGACGAGCTGGTTCGGGAGGCAGTTCCTGCGGAACGCAAAAAGCAGGGTCGACGAGTGAGCATCCTGGCCAGCCGTTGGGACGAGGAGCTGGAGGCCTCGTTTCGCGATGTCTTCGGCGAGCGCCTCGAGGTCGAACCGGCAGCGCTGGAAGAGATCATCATCGCGCTGGGAAGCTCCGCAACGGACCCGAGTCCGGACGGTTCTGGTAAGGAGACCTGAGCGTGCGTGGATTCTGGGCGGTGCTACGGCGAGAGGTCGAGGAACGATGGCATCTGCCCCTGTTGGGTCTTTTCCTCGGAGTCCTTTGCCCGATCACCGCGTATCTGCCGTTGGGATTCCGAGCGTCTCGCCAAGATCTCCTCGACAGCACAGCGCTCAGTGTGGCGATGATCTTCTTCAGCCTCACGGCGCTTCTCCTCGGACTCGGACTGTTCGCTTCGGACCAAGCCGCGGGTCGTACTGGCTTCTACCTGGCCCGACCGATCCGCCCCTGGCAGTTGGCCATGGGACGCGTTGTGGCTGCAGTCCTGTTGATCGGACTGAGCACGAACCTGATCCTGCTGCCGACCTTTGCGCTGACCGGGAAGCTTCTACACACAATAGAAGGCCCGTCCCTTCACCTGGGACTCTACTCGGCGGCTCTGGCGTTCGCGCTGGGTCACGTGGTCGCAGTGGCCCTGAAGTTGCGCAATCAGTGGTCGCTCCTGGACCTCGCTGCTTTCGCCAGCACGATGCTGCTGGTCGGTTCGACCGTGGGGCGATCCTCTGGCGCAGAGATTCCCGGGATACCCGAGATCGTCATACTGCTTCTCGGCGTCGTGGCCATGGTGGCAGCAAGTCTCGGTGTTTGGGTTCAGCTCCGCTTTGGCGGAACACAGCGCGGTCGACTGCATGCCGTATTCTCCTTGACGTTCTGGCCGTTGCTCCTCGGAGCGGCGTTGTTCTTCGACCTCCACCTCCGATCCGAGTTGGCGAAGGGTTGGGAAGACATCAGATCGTTCCAGTCCGTTGTGCCGTCGAACGACGGCTCGGCCGTCTGGCTGAAGTCCACGGACCACCTGACCAGAGCTCTATATTTTGTGGTCGACTTCGAGGAAAACCGGCGCATCGCCGTCGAGACGTCCAGATCGATCGACGACTCACCCCTGCTCCGGGGCCGAACCGTGCTTTGGACGGAATGTAGCCCGAGGAACTGCAGTTTGCGGATGCTGAACCTCGAAGAGGACCGACCTGTTCCGATCGACCTCGGCAGCACAGACCACCCCTCTGTGGTCTCCGGCCGACTCCTCTTGTCGACCGATGGCAAGGTGGTTTGGCGGGTCGAACGAGACCAGCTGCTCCGGCACGAGGTTTCTCGATGGCAACAGGTCACCGAGATCGAAGTTCCGGATGTCGTCAGTCTGGCAGGAACCCTCGAGGACGGATCTGTCGCGGCGGTCCGCAGGCGGAACTCCGGATGGGTACTGGAAGCGGTCTCGCACGACGGTAGCCGCAGACAGCTCGCACGGTCTGGGTCAAAGAATGAACTCGCAGAACCCGTGGAGCTGTGGTCCAGGCGAGGGCTACGTTTGCGCGTCAACTCCAACGCAGCGCCCAACCACTCGCGAGTACCCACGGAGCTTCTCGGGGATTCCTTGACCTCTCGGGCCACAGAAGGCTGGACCGTATGGACCCATCCAGGTGAGCTCTCCCTCTTCCGGCGGGACCTGGAAGGCGTCGCAAGAGAGCCGATCGTCCTGCCTCCGAGGAGGCGACTGCATCAGACAGAGGCCCTTCGACAGCGATGGCAGTTGGCTTTTTTGGGTCCAGAGATCGAATCTGGCTGCCTGATGGTCTCGGTGGCCGATATCGCGCGTCACAGCGCTCGGCTTAGATGGTGGAACCGCTCTCTCGTACTACGTTCGCGCGCTCGGATGGACTTCAACGGATCGCGAATCAGGTGGCATGAGGACAGCTGGGCAGCTCACTGTGTCGATCTCGATGCTGGCCGCGTCGTGGCATCCTTCGATGGATTTCAGGTGCTGCCCTACAGCGTCGAGATGGATTCCGGCCGCGAGGCCTGGCTCCTCAACGAAAGGGGCATGCCCTATCGCTTCGATCCTGAGCTCCTGGACCTGCAGGATCCGACCTCCAGCCTGAAACCGATTCTTGGTCCACCTTGGGGTAGCGAGCCATGACGTTCTTGGCTCAGTTTCTGACGCAGCTACGCCGCGACCTCGCAGAATGGTGGCTCTTGTGGGCGGCAGCGTTAGCGACCGGCTTCGTGCCGCTGCTGCTGCCGATTCTCTATGCGGCCGAAGGAGAGTCGGCTCTCGATCTGCGCATCGCCACCACTGTCGTGGGCGGTGGTCTGTTCTGGATAGCTTCTCTGGCGCTTCTGGGCGACGGGCTCGCAGCCCGCGACCTCGCCGAGGGGCGATTCAGCTTCTTCGTCTCACGGCCACTGGAAACGCACGCGCTGTGGGTGGGCCGCGTGACGGCTGCACTGATCCTCGTCGCGGCGATCGGCCTGAGCTTGCTGTTGCCCACTTGGCTGGCCCAGCCCTCGGACGTCACTTCGCGAGAGCCCGCCATCGATCCGTGGACGATGCCTGCGACGGCGCCGGGCATGGACCTGGCCTCTCCGTGGGGTCCGTTCTATGTCGGCGAAGCGACCCTTCTACTCTTGAGAGCCCTGGCACCGGTAGGACTCTTGGGTCTCCTGCTCTCGTTCCTACTCTTCGCGCACCTGGCCAGCACCGCCGTCCGGTCCCGCGATGCCTGGACTTTGCTCGACTTCGGCGGCTTCCTGATCGTGACGGTGCTAGTACTGGCAGTCCGCGACCTGTTGATATCGGCCCAGGCATTCGCCGCTTTGGTGGCGGCGGAGCGTTTCTTTGCCGCCGCCACCGGCACCGTCTTGCTGGTGGCAGGCGCGCGCCAACTCGCTCACGGTCGCACCGATCTTGCACGCGGACACGGTAAGTTCTCCCGCACGGCTTGGCCGCTTCTCGGCTTGGCGTCGCTCGGGTTCCTCGGAGCTGCACACTGGCTGGCAACGCCCTCACCGGACGATCTACAGGCCGCTGAGCGGGTACTCACCACGCCCGACGGGCGTGTCGCACTGGCCCGGGGAAAGGCCGCGAACCGCCTCGGACTGCGCACCGGTGTGATCTTCTCCGACGAAGGGTACCGCGCGGTCACGGGACCAGTCGCGGCAGTGGCGGCGGCTGATCGCACACACCAACTCGCCTGGACCCGTTGTCGGCGACTCATCGATCTCGATTGCGAGGTCTGGGCTTGGTCGTCGGAGTCGGCCGAGTCCCCGCCCAGGCCCTCCGGGATCTTCACTGAGCGATGGGATCACCAGCTAGCCTGGTCACCCTACGGCGAGCTGCTGGCGCTCGCTCACGACAAGCTCGAAGTATGGCAACCCGGGATCGAGAAGTCTCGGCTCGTCTTTGCTCTCGAACGCCTCGCCTACTTGCCAGCTTTCTTGTCGGCGACCCGACTCCGGTTTGCAACCCTCGAGCCGGACGGCGACGAGATCCACATCGAAGACGTCGATCTACCGAGCCGAGCTGTGCGCACCGTCGGCAGGATCCCAGGCGAGATGCCCCTCTATCTCGTCACGTCACCTTCCGGACGCTTCGTCCTCACGGCGTCGATGATTCCGAGCCGTCTGGCACTCCTCGACACCGCATCCACCGAGGTCCGTGAGTTGCAATCTCACCCAAAGCTGGTGGACCGACCCTTGGTCGCGGCGAGTTTTGATGGCGACGAACATCTCTATCTGCTCACCCTGGAAGGCTCGTGGAGCCTGGTTCGACTCGATCTCGAGGCTCTGGCCAGCGGGGACGTTGTAGCGGAGCTGACTGACATTCCCCTGCCGCCGATTCGTCCGGATTCCCGCGGGCATCTCGGCATCCGGCAGGGGCGTCTCCTCATCTCCGGCGCGACCGCAAACTCACCGCGACCACGGATAGAGCTACCGCAAGGTGTCGAGCCGTTGGCCGACTACCTCCTTTGGGAGCAGGCGGGAGATGCCGAAGGTGAGGACCACTGGCGTCCGGTTGCGGAAGGAGTCGCCATACTCGTCGATCCCGTTCACATGGCCCCTCAGCGGGACACCGCGACGCTACTTAGCGGCGGCGGTGCTGTGCTGCGTCTAGGCGACGAGGAGTTGCATCTCGTCATCCCAGCGCTGCCAGAAACCCTGCCGGGTCGACCCTTGGTTTTCTGAGCACGTCGAGTTTCGGCTCACACGAGCCTCCTCCGCACGTTCCTTGACGTGGTATACCGACCGACATGGTTTCCCAGGACCACGAGTTGCCGGATGACGCCTACGCCAAGCCCAAAGGCATCGACTGGCTGGCGAATCGGCTGTTGCGAACCTTCTACCGCAAGCTGGAGGTCGTGGGCGCGGAGAAGATTCCGCGAGATCACCCCGTGGTTTTGGTGGGGAATCACGTCAACGGCTTGCTCGATCCGGCGCTCCTGATCGGCTTTCTGCCGGTCAAGCCACGCTTCCTCGCCAAATCGACGCTGTGGAACACCGTGGTGCGGCCGTTCCTGAACATGGCGGCGGCGATCCCGGTCTATCGGCGTCAGGATCCCGGTGTCGACACCGAGCAGAACGCCGAGACCTTCCGCCGCTGCCACGAAGTGTTGGCGGCAGGAGGCGCGATCGCCCTGTTTCCCGAAGGTACCAGCCACAACGAACCGGCCCTCGTGCCACTCAAGACAGGGGTCAGTCGCATCGTCCTACAAGCCGAGGAACGCTTCGGTACCCCCGGCGATCCGCTCGGGACACGCATCGTTCCCGTGGGATTGACCTTTGACGACAAGGGGCGTTTCCGCAGCCGCGTTCTGATTCACGTCGGCGATCCCATAGATCCGTCGCCAGAGGTCGCTCGATTCGCCAACGAGCCGAGGGCGGCGGTACGCGCGCTTACAGATCGGGTTCGGGCCGCGCTCGAGGACGTGACCCTCAACTACGACTCTTGGCGAGAGGCCGAGTTGATCTCCAGGGCCGCCGAGATCTGGGCTCGTCCAGAGCAGGGCGCCCTGCGCGAGTTGCCGCTGGAAGAGAGCTTCAATCTGCGCAAAGTCTTCGCTGACGGCTATGAAGGCCTGCTCGAGCGGGTGCCGGCCCGAGTCCACGCTGTCGCCGAGCGCGTTTCCGACTACGATCGACAGCTCGCTCTCTACGGTCTGACCGACGGTCAGGTGGCGTCCAGATACCCGCGTTCTCAGGTCATCGGATTCGTCCTCGAGAGTCTGGCTCTGCTGCTCCTGCGCTTCCCTCTCGGAGCATTCGGCACTCTGATGAACTTCCTGCCCTATCAGGCGGTCGGACGATTCGCTAGCTGGAAGAGCCCGAGTCCCGACGTCGACGCCACGTACAAGCTTCTGGCTTCCCTCGTTTTCTTCCCACTGACATGGCTTGCGTGGTCGGCCGCCGCCTTCGTCGCTGCCCGAGCGACGGTAGGCGACGCCTGGCTTTGGGCTGTTGCCTTTTTGCTCCTCGGTCCCTTCACCGGCTACTTCGCTCTACGCCTCCATCAACGTCGTGACCTGTTCTGGCGTCAGACCCGTGCCTTTCTGCGGCTCCGGATCGGTGGGCGAGGTGTAGACGAGGTCCGGTGCTTGCGTCGACGTGTCCGAAAAGCGGTTTCGGAGCTGGCAGACGAGTGGAACGGAGCGCGAGGTCGGAGCTGAGCCAAAAGCTCCTTGCCCGTGGCAGAGCTGTGCTTCGACAGCGCTAGACCGGGAGCCGAAAGGCCGCCATCTCTTTGCCGTTGCGGACGAGGACGAGGTCCCCCACGACGACCGGGTGGTTCCACGTACGTCCGGTGAGGGCCGGGGCGCGGCTCAGCTCGGAATGGCCGTCCGGCGTGGCTCCAACCAGGACCAACTCACCATCTTCCGACAGCACGAGGAGCAGGTCCTGCTCGGCCAACAAGACCAGCTGACCGTTTCCGTAGCGTCCGCCCTTCCATACTCGGTCCCCCGTGGTGATATCGATGGCGGCCATGATCGAGCCGTCGAATCCATAGGCATGGCCCTCGTGGACGACGAAGTCATTGAAATAGGGCTTGAGCCGGATCGAGGTCCAGCGTTCCTGTGCCTGCCAGCCGGCTGCCGCGCGACGTACCTGCAAGCGGCGCAGGCCATCGCCCTCGGAGACGGCGAGTAGCACGTCGCCGTCAGAGGTCACGGCCGGCTGTACGATGGGATATCCATCCCAGTCGTGGCGCCAGAGGACCTCTCCGGTCTCGGGCTCGAAGCTGAGAATACCCTCGCCGTTGAGATGCAGGATTTGCCCCTCCCCGTGCAACGTCGCCCAGTGGGGTGAGCTGTAACTCGTAGTGGCCTCCGGGCCCATCCAGCGGAGGTCCCCGTTGTGCCGGTCATAGGCCACCAAACGCCCGGACGCTGCCACCACGGCAAGGTCGCCGGACACCAGCGGAGATGCCGAGTAGCCCCACATCGGTGTCGTCGTCCCGGTGTCGGCCGCGGCGTCTCGCGACCAGATCACTTCGCCGTCGTGGGCGCGCAGAGCATTGATCAGCCCCGTTCCTCCAAGGGCGAAGATCTGGTCACCGTCGATGGTCGGTGTTGCGCGCGGACCGGCACCAGCGTTCGATTCCCAGAAACGTACCGGGTCACCGTGTCGCCAAACCGGCTCGCCGAACGATAGACGGTAGCAGGCCACGACCTCCTCCTCTCCGCGCTGTTCCTGGGTATAGATCAAGTCACCCCGAACCGCGAAAGAGCCCCAGCCCGGACCGATGTCGCGACGCCAGACTTCCTCCGGAGAAGCCACGGACCAATCGGTGGCGTACCGTGGATGCCGCACGACGCTATCGCGGGCTGACCCTCGGAAGCCGGGCCATTCGGCCGGCCCGGTCACACCGGGGAGGTCGGCGGCCACCTCGCGGAGCGTCTGCTGCTGCGCGACGACTCGATCCTCGTGGCTCTCCGCCCAGCGCCAGGCGAACTCGTGATCGAGATCCCCGCTGAAGCCGCCGGTACGTACCAATGTCCAGACGCCGAACGCCCCGAAGATCGTCAAGGCCAGTGTGACGAGGCGGGCCCGCCCCACTATGTTCCGGGTCAGGACAGCCCAGACGACAAGAGCCAAACACAGCCCGGGGAGAGCATAGATCGGAAACATCATTCCCATCATTCCGGTGGCGATCGAGGGATCGACAAGGTGCTGGAATCCAAACATCGCCGCGACCATCAACAGCAAGCCTCCCCAGCGCTCGCCCCGTGGCGCCCGGCTCAAGAAGACCCACCACAGGACGACGAGCAGACCGAGAGCCAGCGCACCCATGACGCCATAGGGCATGGCGTCCGGCAGAAAAAATGGAACGATGAAGCGCCCCAACCATTGGAGTGCTACGAGTACGACTCCCGGCCAGAGACGGAGGTTCGGAGGTGCGGCAGCGGGCCGGTCGGCACGTGGGGCGATCATCGGTGGTTCTCCTGAGTTCGATCGACGTTCAGGAGAACCCTACGCCCCAGCAAGTCGGCGGTTACATGCGACGAAGCCTCGTCCGCCAGCCGGAGGAAGGCTCACTATGGACTACGGAGCCCGCCGTTCATTCCTCGCGCAAGCACACCGCCGGATCCGCCCTCGACGCCCGCCGGGCCGGAAGCCACGACGCGAGGCCGGCCGCAAGAAGGAGAACCGAAGCCGTAGCCCCGAGGACCACAGGATCGGTGGCCTCGACCCCGTGAAGCAGACCCTCGAGGGCGGATGACAGAATCTTGGTCAGGAGCAGCGCGAGGCCGAGACCGGCGACCAGGCCGAGCGCAGCGAGTCCGAGTCCTTGGCGTAGCACCATTAGCACGAGGCCGGCACGGTCAGCCCCTAGCGCGGCGCGAATGCCCATTTCTTTTCGCCGTCGCACCACGGCGTGGGCCAGGACACCGTAGATTCCGAGCGACGCGAGAGCCAGGGCCGCGGTGGCGAACACGCTGACGACTTGGCCTGCGAGACGTGGCAGCCACAGGCTGGCCGATACCGATTCCGACAACCGGACGGGGTCCGTCATCGGCAACGAGGCATCGAGCTCGAAGAGCTCTTCGCGGAGAGCCGAGCCCACGTCGACTCCCTGCCTCGGCACGACCGAGACATTCACCTGACGAGGTCCGTACTGCGACGCGGGCAGGTAGACGTCGTCCCGCGTCGGCAGCATGGGGCTACGGTCGCGAACGTCGGCGACCACGGCGACGATGGTCATCCAGGGAGAGTCATCGGTATGGCTACCCGACTTCATGCGCCGCCCTATGGCACTCTCTCCCGGAAACCAACGGTCGGCGAATCGCTGCGACACCACGACGACACGCGGGTCGTCGCGGGTCTCGCTGCCGTCGAACGGCTCGCCCGCCACCAAGTCGATACCCAAGGTGTCGAAAAACTCCGGGGTCACCATGCGATACCACACACCAGGCTCGTGACCCTCTGGTGGAGGCTCGGTACCTTCCACGAAGTAGGAGAAGTCTGAACCCGCCCCTCCCATGGGCAATGAAGTGGACGCGGCAGCGTGCAGGATGTCACCGCGATCTTCGAGGGCCTGGGTGAGCTGCTTCCAGAACTGCACGCGCGCCGAACGTTCTTCATAGCGTTCGCCGGTCAAGCGGACGCTGGTCGTGACGACACCCTCGGGATCGAAACCCAGATCCACTCGAGTCAAACCCCAGAAGCTCTTGGCAAACAGCCCAGCGCCCACCAGGAGACAAAGTGCCAACGCCGTCTCAGCCACCACCAGCGTCGCACGGAGCCTCCCCTGTCCGGCGCCCTCCACTCGGCCACCCGGGCGAAGAACGTCGGCCAGATCGAGGCGGCTTCCACGAAGCGCCGGGGCAACCCCGAACGCCAAACCCGTCAATCCCGACAACGCGAGAGCGAAGAGAATGACGATCGGGCTCATGGCCACCTCGTCGATGCGGGGTGTGCCTGAGGGCGCCATCGCGACCAGCAGTTTCGTACCCCACCAAGCCAGGAGCAGCCCGGCGGCACCTCCAGCCACCGCCAGGAGCATGCACTCCGCCACCAGCTGACGAGCCAAGCGTCCACGTCCAGCGCCGAGGCTGGCCCGCACCGCCATCTCCTGCCGCCGGGAAACAGCATGTACCAGCAACAGATTGGCCACGTTGGCGCACGCGACGAGCAGCAAGAGCGCGACGGCACCCGTGAGAGCAAGGATCGCCGGCTTGGCGGCCCCCACCAGGCGTTCTTGCAACGGGATGAGACGGACTCCCACGTTTTCGTAGGCGGCAGGTTCGAGCTCAGCGATCTGCGTCGCCACACGGTCCATGTCACCATGTGCCGCGTCGAGGGAGATCCCCGGCTTCAGGCGGCCCACCACCTGGATGAAATAGGCACCGCGATCGTTACGCGAAGGATCCAGGGAGAGCGGTCGCCAGATCTCGACGCCGGGAAAGAGAGGCTCGTACCGAGCGGGCATGACGCCGACGACAGTGTAGCTCTCCCCGTCGAGCGGTACGGTTTCACCGACGATCTCACTCCGCTCCGGGAACCTCGCTTGCCAGAGGCTGTGGCTCAGAACCACTACGTTCTCGCCTTCGGGACCGTCCTCGGCAGGTGTGAACTCCCGGCCCTGCTCGGGAGCGATACCGAGCACCTGAAACCAGTCGCGGGTAACCGCGAGACCCGTCAACTGCTCCGGTGGGACGCCGCCGGAGGGGTTCACCAGATTCGGCGCCCAGCGGGAGTACGCCGCGATCGCCTCCCAAACCCTCGACCCCTCCCGCCAATCCCGGAACGTCGAGTAGCCGGTCCACTCGTCTTCTGGACCACCGCGCAGAGTGTGATCCTCCCAGACGGTTACCAGCCGATCAGCGTCGGGATAGGGCAACGGCTGTAGCAGCACACCGTGTAGCCAGCTGAAGATGGCGGTGTTGGCACCCAGGCCGACCGCCAACGTCAGAATCACGACGAGGGAAAATGCCGGACGCTGGAAGAGAGGCCGGACAACACGGCGAAACGGGTGCATGAGCATGAAGATCTCCTAAGGCTATCGACTACCGGTATCGACTGGTACGAGGGGATGCTAACCAGGTTGCTGGCGAACCGGAGGCAGAAACTATCTCTTGCTATAGCAATGACTCTATATGTTCATGTAACATGGTCTCGGACCCAGGGTCGACGACCTAGGGCTTGGACTTCCTCCGGTCGACATGGTGACCTACACCACCTGGTGCCATTCAGCAGCGTGGCGGCGTCTCTCCCACTCCAGTCGCCACGCTGCTTTTCTCCTTGGTGAGGTCACTGCCGATCGCGCAACTGCTCCGCCTTTCCAACGAGAGACGCGAACTCCGCGATGGCTGCGTCGCTGGGCTCGCCTGCCGGCCAATCGGCGGAGACTTTCCGAGCTTCGGCGAAGACTTCACTCAGGTCGACGTCTCTGGCCCAGTAGCTCCCACGCAGCACCTCCGCGAACTCGGCGACGGTTGCGGCCAGGCGGAGAGCGCGGGGAGATTCGGAAAAGCTACGACTCGCGTCGCGTCCGGAGACGGATAGCTCCTGCTCCACGATCTCGCCTCGGGCAACGGACGCGTAGCGGACGGTCAACGTTCCGAGCCGATCGCGTCTACTCAGCGGACGCTCGGTCTTGACCTCGTAGAGGGCCGTAACGCTGTGACCGGCGCCGATCTCCCCTGCGTCGACGGTGTCGTCGCGGAAGCGCTCGTCGCTGATGTCACGATTCTCGTAGCCCAAAAGGCGGTAGCGCGAAATCACATCTGGATCGAACTCGACCTGGGCACGCGCCTCCGCGGCCACCGTCGTCAGCGTACCGGTCAGATCGTCGACGAAGATGCGCCGCGCCTCGTCGAGAGTGTCTACGTAGGAATAGCGGCCGTTCCCCTGATCAGCGAGGGTCTCCATCAATTCGTCGTTGTAGTTGCCCATGCCGAAGCCGACCGTGGTCAGCTCGATGCCCTGATCGGCCCATTGCTTTATCTCGCCGAGAATGCCCTCACCACTGGTGGTGGTACCGACATTGGCGACACCGTCGGAGCACAAGATGACGCGATGGATCCGTCCGGAGCGGTGGTTACGCGCGGTCAGCTCGTAGGCCAGCCGTAGGCCTTCCGCCGCGTTGGTGGAGCCTTCGGGCTGGAGCAACTCGATAGCCGCCCGCACCGCGACGTGGTCGGAGGTCGGCGGCAACAGCACCCGCCCCTGGCTTCCATAAACCACCAACGCCACCTGGTCATCTTCCTGGAGATTCTCCAGTAGCAAGCCGAGGGAACGCTTCACCAGACCCAGACGGTCTTCACGGGCCATGGAGCCCGACACGTCGACGACGAAGGTGAGGAGGGCTGGCGGTCGCTCGGTGGCGAGGACATCGCGTGCCTTGACGCCGAAACGCACGAGGTAGTAGCGCTCGGAGCGGTTGTCGCCGGGCGCCCACCTCGACGGAGCTATGTCGACGTGGAGCGCGAAGTCGCCCTCTTCCAACTCGTCGTCGGACGGTGGAGCGTCGCCGTAGTCGAAGAAATTCAGCATCTCCTCGACACGCACCGCCTCCTGGGGCGGTAGGTTGCCATCCTGAAGGTAGCGGCGTACCACCGTGTAGCTGGCTGTGTCGACATCGAATCCGAACGTCGACAGTGCATCATCTTCCGTGTCGACAAACGGATTAACACCCGCCGAATCGAAGAACATGGCGTCGTAGGCCTCGTCGTTCGGCGGCTGCAGCGAACTGCTGGGTTTCAGCAGGCTGGGGCTAGTCGGCTCATGGCGGTCCACCACGACCTTCTTCTCGAGCTCCTGGTACCGCTCGGCAACGGATGGAGGTGGTTCGGGAGCAGGACTGGCGGGGGCGGCCGGGCCAGGCGCAGGCTCAGGTTCTGCGGTCGCGACCGAAGAGCTCACCGAGAGCTTGCTCGAAGCGTTGATCGGCGACTCGCTGGTCACGACGATTTCCTCCTCCACGACCGGCATCTCCTCCGGCTCGGTTTCCAACAGCTGTGACGACTCGTCCGGAGCCGGCTCGGGAGCCGGAACGCGGCGGTTGCGGGCGGCAGTATCGGTCTCCACACGGCTGTCGGAGTCCTCCGTCACGGGCGCTGCTGGGCCGAGCTGCTCGAGAAGCTGCGTCCGCCCCGCCTCCTGGCGGTGGCGGATCTGTCGCTGGGGTTTCTCTCCGGAAGCCAGGCCCGGTTCGGCCGGACCTTCGATCTCGGACGAAGTCGGTGCCGACCTGAGGAGCCCGCTCTCGGGCGGCTCCTCTGAGCTCCGCGCGTGGACTCCCTCCGTACGAGGGACGGAGGATTCGGTGTCCGGGGACTCGGCTGCCGGAGGAGCCGGAGACGAAGGTGTCCGACTCTCACCGGTACCCTCCTGGTGACGCGGGACGAGTGTCCAAAGACCCACAGCCAGTACCAAGGTCGCCGCGAGAGCGAGGAAGCCGCGGTGTCGGTAGAGCGGAACCACGACACCGGGCGTCTTCCCAGCATCCATGTTCTCGTCGGCCGCTGCTTCCGTTCTCCAACCCAGATCAGCTGGAATCTCGGCCTTGATGCGATCGGCAAGTCCTTCGGGAGGTGCCGGCAGCCGCTCCAGGCCGAGATCGTCAGCGAAGAGACGCTCCAGCTCCCGTTCTTCGTTCGTCGGGTGATCAGCTTCGTACATGGCGGCGCTTTCCTTGAGGTCTTTCGGCTCGATCTGACCAGTGGCTGGGTCTTCGTGGGGGCTCTTTCGGCGATCCGTCGGGCGGGTGGAGTCGTTTGGGTCGGGCTGACGGTGAGTCATGCCGCGTCCTCCTCACCCATCGCCCGACGCAGCTCGCCTTGCGCTTTCTTGAGCCGTTTTCGGATCGCGGCTCCCGTCACGTGTTCGAGCCGCGCGATCTCCGATACCGGCAGCTCCGCCCAAAAACGGGCCGCGACGGTAAAGCGGAGGTCTTCCGGCAAGCCCATGACCGCACGGCGTAGCCGTGTCGCCACCTCGCGCCGGTCCATGCGCTCCTCATGGTCTGGCGCCGGGTCGGCAACGTGGACCGTCGGATCCTCCACGTTCTCCACCAGATGCGGTCGCCGTACGTGATTGAGAAAGGTGTTGTAGGCGATTCGGTGAAGCCAGGTCGCCACTCGCGAACGGCCGTCGAAACGCTCGAGAGCGGCCCACGCCTTCCGGTATGTGTCCTGAGCCAAGTCGGCAGCCAGGTCGCGGTCGCGTCCGGTGAGCCGCACCAGGAGAGCGAAGACTCGTTCGTAGGTCGCGTCCACCAGGGCTTCGGCGGCCTCGCGGTCTCCCTTCGCGATGCGATCCAGCAAGCTGCGTTCTGCGTCGGGTTCGAGCATTCCCATTCCTCTCTATCTCGTCCTACCGCTTGGACACACCGGCGCCTAGAAATGCAACCGGGTCGCCACTCTGCCGCGACGACGGATCCGAAAATCCTATGCTCCACAAACCATCGGCAGGTCGGACAGCCTGAAGGCCGGCCGACGAGAACTGCAACATGAGGGGCTTTGCCGCAGTGCGGAATTCACCACGCCCCACTGTGCCGATCCACGCTGAATGCCTTCGGAATCAGGTGATTCACCATGCCGCACCTTGACAAGACTGGACGAGCGCGACACACTTTACCGACCGGTAGGTAATCTCCGGTACTCGTTTCGCGCCGGATTTCATCTATCGTCTCCGACCGTCAGGAAGCCGTCCGATGAGCAAAAAAGCCGCACTCTTCGACGACGACCGCGCCGGTGCGATCTACCGCACCGCGGCAAAGATGATCTACGAGAAAGGCTTCGACGCCACGTCGATGAACGAGATCGCCGAAGCCGTACAGCTGACCAAGCCGGGGCTGTACTACTACGTGAAGGGCAAAAAAGAGCTGCTCTTCTCGATCATGTCCTTCGCAATGGATCTCCTCGATGCGGAGGTGGTGGCAGTGGCGAAGGAGCAGTCCGACGCACTGGAACGGCTACGCGCGATCGTCCGCTGCCATGCATGGCTGTTGACCCAGGCGACCGGAGCCATCGCCATTCTCATCGACGAAACCCGCGGACTGTCCGACGAGCAGCGTGTGCGCATCACCGAACGCAAGCGGGCGTACATCGACTTCATCCGCGAAACGCTAGATCGGCTTCGTGCGGAGGGTCGGATGCGCCCTGTCGACACCACGACGGCTACCTTCAGCTTGCTCGGCCAAATCATGTGGTTGGCCCGCTGGTTTCAAGAGGCTGGTCGCATGAGTCGCGAGCAGGTGGTAGACGACGTCGCCGAGATCGCACTGGGTGGGGTTCTCACCGATGAAGCGCAGGCGGGCGCACCTTCGTCGGCAGCCCTGCCCGAGGCGATTCCGGCCTAGTGGCACGAACGACATCGAAGATCTCATCCAGAACATCATTCCGAAGACCTGAGCTGGAAGCACGAAAAGGAGCCAGGACATGACCCAGCAAGTCCACGTCACCGAGCAAGAGGCGATGAAGGTCGCCGAAGAATCACGCCAGAAGGAATGGAACCAGCCGAGCTTCATGCGCGAGCTCTTTCTGGGCAACTTTCGCCTCGATCTGATCCATCCCTATCCTCTGGCTGGAGACGAGCGGCCCGAGCTCACCGCCTTCTACAACGCGATGAAGGAGTTCGTCACCGAGCACGTCGACTCGGATCACATCGACACCACCGGCGAGTACCCAGCGTCGGTTATCGATGGTCTGAAGAAGCTCGGCGCCTTCGGCATGAAGATTCCGAAGGAGTACGGTGGACTCGGCTTCGATCAGGTCGAGTACGCCAAGATCATGGAGCTTCTGGGTGGCGTCGACGGTAACCTGTCGGCCCTTCTCTCCGCTCACCAGTCCATCGGAGTGCCCCAGCCGCTCAAGCTCTTCGGCTCCGCCGAGCTGAAGAAGGAATATCTGCCGCGCTGCGCCCAGGGCGCCATCTCCGCTTTCGCACTCACCGAGCACGACGTCGGCTCCGACCCGGCGCGCATGACCACCTCGTACACACTGTCCGATGACGGCGAACACTACATCCTGAACGGCACCAAGCTATGGTGCACGAACGGGACCATCGCCGAGCTCCTGGTGGTCATGGCGACGGATGCCAAGACACGAAAGATTTCCGCGTTCGTCGTCGAGACGGGTTGGAAGGGTGTGAAGGTAGAACATCGCTGCCACTTCATGGGCCTGCGAGCACTGGCCAACGCTGTCATCTCGTTCACCGACGTCCAGATCCCGGTGGGGAATCTGATCGGCGAGGAAGGCCGCGGTCTCAAGATCGCCCTCACCACGCTCAACGACGGTCGCCTGTCGATCCCCAACGGTTCGGTGGGCACGGCCAAGACCTGTCTCAAGATCTGCCGCGAGTGGTCCTCCGAGCGCGTCCAGTGGGGCAAGCCCATCGGAAAGCACGAAGCCATTTCTCACAAGATCGCCGATATGGCTGCCACGACCTTCGCCATGGAGTCGGTGGCCAAGCTCGCGACGGAAATGTCGAATCAGGGCAATCGAGACATTCGCCTCGAGGCGGCGGCGGCCAAGGAATGGAACACCTGTCGGACCTGGGAGATGGTCGACGACACGATGCAGATCCGCGGGGGGCGCGGTTATGAGACATCGCGGTCGCTGAAGGCTCGTGGCGACAAGCCGATCGCGGTCGAGCGCATGATGCGCGACTACCGCATCAACAAGATCTTCGAAGGCTCGAGCGAGATCATGCATCTGCTCATGGCCCGGGAGGCCGTCGACAAGCACCTGACCGTCGCAGGCGCCATGATCGATCCGGAGAAGAGCGTGCAGGAGAAGTTGCAGGAGCTACCTGCCATCGCGGCCTTCTATGCCTCGTGGTACCCGACACGCTGGCTCAACCCAGGCAAGACCTTCGCCGAGTTCGGCAACCTGGCAGGTCACGTACGGTTCGCCGAGCGCGCCACCCGCAGGCTGTCGCGCCAGGTCTTTCACGGCATGATGGTGCATCAAGCCGCGATGCAGAACAAGCAGGTCTTCCTGTTCCGGTTGGTAGACATCGGCAACGAGCTATTTGCCATGGCCGCCGCCGTCAGCCGCGCCCACGCCCTGCGCCAGGCCGGCAAGCCGGAGGCAGAGCAGGCCGTGGAGCTGGCCGACCTTTTCTGCCGCGGCTCCCGGCGCAAGATCAAGCAGCTGTTCCGCGACCTGTGGTCCAACGACGACAATCGGAAGTACCGCACGGCGATGAATGTGCTCAAGGGTCGCCACCGTTGGCTCGAGAAGGCCATCGAGGGTCTGGAGCAGAACGTCGCGGTTGCCGAAGAAGCCGAGAAGCAAAGTACGGTGGCTGCCTGAGGCAGCACGCTTTCTGACGAACGCCGGGTCGCGATGAAGCCCCCGATCGTCGGGGGCTTTCCTATTCTGGCCGCCCACCGGGAACCCGGCGAGCGGCGGTCGGGTCTATTCGCCATGACCCGATGCTCCCTAAGATCCAGTCCCCTAGCCACGTGGCTCCTGGTCGTTTGGCTCCCAGCTACGGCTTTCGCCTCGACCACCGACCGTTCCCTCCGTATCGAGATCAAAAAAGCGGATCGAGAGCTGCTCCTCCTCAGCGGAGACGAAGTCTTGGAACGCTTCCGGATAGGGCTCGGATTCGAGCCCGTTGCCGACAAGACGCGCGAAGGGGACGGGGCAACTCCCGAGGGTGAGTACTCGGTTTGCGTCAAGAACCCACAGAGCCGCTACTACCTTTCGATAGGGCTGACCTACCCAAATTCCGACGACGCCGATCGAGCCCTGCTCGACGGCCGCATCGACGAATCAGTCCATCGTCGCATCGTCGAGTCCCTGGCGCGCGGAGTCTGCCCGCCGTGGGACACGCCGCTGGGCGGCGAGATCTACGTCCACGGACGGGGTTCGGGCTCCGATTGGACCCTCGGCTGCGTCGCTCTGGACGACGGTGACATGAAACGGCTCTACGAAGCCGTAGGAATCGGCACTCCGGTCACGATCAAGCCGTAGCTTCTCCCGGCTCCGCGACCCCCTCGTCATCCTGTCCCGATTCCACCCACGCCGTGGCACCGAGGACGGCGAGCAACAGGAAACCTGTGAGTAGCCAAGAGCCTTCGGGTCCGTAGTCGCCGCCGGTGGCCCAGAGCGGGCCTTCCACCTGGAGCGACTCGAGACGAGGCATCTCGAGTCCGGAGACGGGCAGCGAGAGTATGCAGCCGAGGACGAAGTTCCAGAAGCCGTGGAAGAGACTGCCCAGAAGCAGGCTTCCCGAAGCCTCGCGCAACGCAGCAAGAAAGAGACCGAGGAGGAAGATGTTGAGCAGGCTGGGCGCGAAAACAGACGGGCGGCCCGGATGGAACAGAGCGAAGATGAGTGCCGAGAGTCCGGCCGCGTGGATCCAAGGCAGACGATCGCGCAACACGGCGAAGATGTACCCGCGGAAGATGATCTCGTCAACGAAAGCGAGGGCGACGAAAGTCGCCCCGAAGAGAACGAGCCCGATGGCGTCGGGGGGTAGCCAGCGACCCATGGCCTCGACTTGATCGGCCGGAAAAGTCGGTAGCGTGGTGAAAGCAACCCAACTCTCGGCCACGAGTCGCCAAGCACCAACGATGGCGACGGCAGCGGCCACCACAGCGATCACCTGCGCCACCGGCCCGATGATTCGTTTTGCCGGCCAGGCCACGGCGAGCTCCTTCAAGGTGCGCCGGTCCGAGGCGGCGAACAGGCCGGTGATCGCCAAGATGACAGGAGCGAGGATCAGCTGAGTCTTCAGACCCAAGAGAAGTGGCAGCACCGGCAGCTCGCCCTCGGGCTGAGCACTCTCGCGTAGACTCTCCAGCTTCTCCGGACCTTCGATCAGGTAGAGCAGCAAGTTGGTGCCGAAGATGTAGCAGAAGTAGACGACCAGAAGGTACAGCGCGATCCGCAGGCCGAACGGACGGGCTACGGGTGGCGTCGACTGCGATCCGTTCGGCACCTGGTCTGGGTTCCGAGAGGAACCAGAGGGGTGATCTGTATCGTCTCCGGCGCTCTGGTTCTTGTGCGGATCGCCAGTCACGAGACGCGGCGCATGATCAAAGCGCCGTTGGTGCCACCGAAACCGAACGAGTTGGTGAGGGCGTACTCGAAATCGACCTCTCGCGGAGTATGGGGCACGAAGTCGAGGTCGGCCTCCACATCCGGCTCGTCCAGATTGATCGTGGCGGGCAAGGTCTGGTGCGCGAGAGCCAGCGCCAGGATGCCCGCTTCCAGCCCGCCTGCAGCGCCCAACAGATGTCCGGTGGACGATTTGGTGGACGACATCGTGAGCCGGTGGGCATGCTCGCCGAACACCTGCTTGACCGCCGCCACTTCAGCGAGATCGCCCAGCCCGGTGGAGGTACCGTGGGCGTTGATGTACTGGATTCTCTGACGGTCGAGGCTCGCGTCCTCGAGTGCCTTGGACATGACGCGCGCCGCACCGCCACCCGTGGGATCGGGCGCGGAGATATGGTGGGCGTCAGCGCTCATGGCGTACCCGACGATCTCGGCGTAGATGCGCGCACCTCGCTTCTTGGCCGACTCCATATCTTCCAGGACGAGGATGCCGGCACCTTCCCCGATGACAAAGCCGTCGCGATCCTTGTCCCAGGGCCGCGACGCCTTCTCCGGCTCGTCGTTGCGTGTCGAGAGCGCCCTCATGGAGGCGAAGCCCGCCAGCGCCAGCGGAGAGATCACGGCCTCCGTGCCTCCCGTGATCATGGCGTCGGCTCGCCCGGTCTGGATCAGGCGAAAGGCGTCTCCGACCGCGTGGAGACCAGTCGTACAAGCGGTGGCCGGAGCCGAATTGGGCCCCTGGGCACCAGTACGAATGGAAACCTGGCCGGCCGCCATATTGACGATCTGCGCAGGAATGAAGAACGGCGATACACGGCTGGGACCGCGCTTCAGAAGAGTCTTGTGAGTCTCTTCGATGATCGGCAGCCCGCCGATCCCGGAGCCGATGACCACACCCACACGCTCGCGATTGGAGTCACCGATTTCGAGTCCGGAATCGCGCAGCGCGAAATCGGCAGCCGCCACTCCGTAGTGGATGAAGGTGTCGCTCTTCTTGACGTCTTTCTTCGACACCCATTGGAGCGGGTCGAAGCCCTTCACCTCGCCGGCAATGCGAGACGCGTAGCCCTCCGTGTCGAACCGCGTGATCGGCCCGACGCCGCTCCGGCCTTCCATCAGGCCCGCCCATGTGGGCTCGGCCCCGAGGCCGAGAGGCGACAGCAACCCCACCCCGGTGACCACCACCCGGCGCTGATCGTGAGAGCTCACGAAATCCTCAGTCGACGTGCTCTTGAATGTAGTCGACGGCGTTCTTCACGGTCGAGATCTGCTCGGCATCGTCGTCCGGGATCTCGATGTCGAACTCTTCTTCGAACGCCATGACGAGTTCGACGATATCGAGGGAGTCGGCCCCTAGGTCGTCGGTGAAGCTGGCTTCGGGAGTGACCTCGTCGACGTCGACGCCGAGTTGGTCCGCGATGATGCTCTTGACCTTATCTGCAATGGCCATGGTAGGTCCTCCGGGGTTCTGGGGTAGTCGCCGTGCGGACGGGTCCGCCGGTCGACGTGCGGTTTCTAGCACAGGAATGGGGGGTAGTCTATTCCGCTCACATATACAAGCCGCCCGACACGTTGAGGATCTCGCCGGTGACATATCCGGCCGCCTCGGATGCCAGGAAAACGATAGGAGCCGCGACGTCTTCGGGGGTGCCGAAGCGACGCAGCGAGATGTTGCTCGATAGCTCCTTCTTGGCCTTCTCCGGCAGGTCGTCGGTCATGGGGGTCTCGATGAGCCCGGGCGCGACTGCGTTGACGGTGATTCCCCGCCCACCGAGCTCCTTCGCCAAGGACTTGGTGAGGCCGAACAGACCTGCTTTCGAAGCCGAGTAATTGGCCTGACCGGTGTTGCCCATGAGACCCACCACCGACGACACGAAGATGATCCGGCCCCAGCGCGCTCGCATCATGCCCCGGACCAGCTCCTTGGCCACGGCATAGCCGCCGGTAAGGTTGACGTCCAAGACGCTGCGCCACTGTTCCAGGCCCATCCGCGCGAACAGCCCGTCGCGCGTGATGCCGGCGTTCGACACCAGGATGTCGATCTCTCGCCAGTCCTCCGGCAACGCGCCGAGTTGCTCACCGACGGTCTCGGCCTGACCGACGTCGAGAGCCAAGGGGCAGGCCTCTCCCCCAGCTTGGCGGATCTCGTCCGCAAGGGCCTCGAGCTTGTCGACGCTGCGGGCTGCGACGATGACGCGGGCGCCTTGCTCGGCAAGCCTCTTGGCGATGGTGTGGCCGATGCCTTGGGAGGCTCCGGTGACGAGTGCGGTTCTGTCATTCAGCTGGAACATGTCGTGACTCCGAATATGACTGGCTGCTGCGTTGGCAAGGTTCTCTCGGCTCGGCGGGACATCCGGTTCTACTCCCAGGGGAAGATCGGCTCTGCACCTCGGAGCATCCCCGTACCGAGTGCAAGCATGGACTCACCCTCGATCTCGAAGAGATCGCGTTGGCTCAGGGAACCTTGAGGCTATCGAAGAACTGGTCGAGCGCGTCGGGCGACGGAGACGTGAGCCAACTGGCCGAGCGGTCGATGCGCTTTCCGAGGCCGGTCAGAACCTTGCCCGGTCCGATCTCCCCCAGGGTCTTGGCGCCGACTACTTCGAGCACATGCTCCATCGACTCGATCCAGCGGACCGGCCCGTCGATCTGACGCTCCAGCGCATCGCGAGCCGCTGCGCCGTCGGCTACTGGCTGCGCGTCGATGTTGCAGACCACGGGATATTTCGGATCCCGAAAGGTCGTAGCTCTGAGATCGCCTTCGAGTCCTTCGCGAGCGGGCTTCATCAGCGGCGAATGGAACGGAGCGGACACGGGCAGGAGCTTCGCCAGCTTGGCCCCGGCTTCTTTGGCTCTGGCCGCGGCTGTCTCGACGGCGTCCGCATGCCCGGCGATCACCAACTGGCCCGGAGAATTGAGGTTGGCGATCACGACACGGTGGTCCGATGCGTCGATCCCATCGAGTACCGTCTGCAACGGCTCGTGATCGAGCCCGATGATCGCGGCCATGGCGCCCTCACCCACCGGCACGGCTTCTTGCATGAGCTCGCCACGCCGGCGCACCAAACGTAGCGCATCGCCAAGTTCCAGGACCCCAGCAGCCACCAGTGCGGAGTACTCACCCAGACTGTGCCCGGCCACTGCGGCGGGCGCCAGATCGCCGTAGGCAGAGAGGGACCGCAACACGGCTACAGAGCAAGCCAAGATGGCGGGTTGGGTATTGGCCGTCAGCTGTAGCTCATCCCCGGGCCCCTCGAAACAAAGCGTCGAAATCGAGAATCCGAGGGCGTCGTCGGCCTCCTCGAAGGTTCGGCGGGCCGGCTCGTGGGCTTCCGCCCAGTCCTTGCCCATACCGACGAACTGCGAGCCTTGGCCCGGAAAAATCAAAGCGTAGGACATTGGGTTCATCTCTCGTTCGGTTGCATGTCCGTCGCCCGCCAGGGGAGACGAGACTGAAGTGGTTGTGGTCCGAGATCTCGGTACGGAGGGACCTGGACTCGAGTGGGATCTACGACTGGTAGCCCGTGCGGAATCTACGAAACAGTCTCGGCCTGAGCATCGGCCAGTGCCTCCAGGCGCGCCTCCCGATCGTGTAGCTCCGCCACTTTCCGGCGGATCTTGGAGTCGAGCTCAGCGGCGCAGAACTCGCGAGCGCGGAAGATCGCGTTCTTGATCGCCCTGGCACTCGATCGTCCGTGTCCGATGAAACAACCCGCACCGACTCCCAGAAGGGGCGCGGCCCCCCGCTCGGCCCAATCCGTCTGCCGGCGAAAGTTGTCGAGCGCTGGTTTCGCGAGACCGTAACCGAGACGGCTACGCATCGACGCCGTCAGCTCGCGCTGGATCAAGCTACCCAGGTACGCGGCCAGAGACTCCGAGGTCTTGAGTACAACGTTGCCGACGAAGCCATCGCAGACTATTACGTCCACTGTGCCACGGAACACGTCGCGCCCTTCGACGTTGCCGACGAAGTTCAGGCCGGTCTCTTCCAGCACCCTGTAAACCTCGCGCACGAGCTCGGGACCTTTTCCCTCCTCCTCGCCTACCGACAACAGACCGACGCGCGGCGCAGGTGTACCCAAGATCTCCTGAGCGTAGAAATGACCCATGACCGCGAACTGTCGCAGATGGGTCGGCTTGGCACCCAGATGGGCGCCGACGTCGAGCAGTACCGTTCGGCCCTTGGGGTTGGGGAAGACACCTGCGAGGGCTGGGCGATCGACTCCCGGCAAGGTTCCCAATACCTGTTTGGCGGCGATCATGGCAGCACCCGTGTTTCCCGCACCGACCATGGCGCGCGCGACGCCCGATTTCACCAGCTCGGCACAGACCCGTACCGAAGCGCCAGGTTTCTTGAGTACGGCCGTGGCCCTCTCTTCCATCGCCACTACCTGGTCTGCGTGGACGATCGACAGTCGCCCCGCCACCTCTGCCGACGGCGCGCGGCGGGCCAGCTCACCCTCGATCTGCCGCTCGTCGCCCACCAGCGCTACGCGGGCACCCTCCATCGCTGCGGCCACCGACCCGTCGACGACTGCACGCGGCGCGAAATCGCCGCCCATGGCGTCGACCGCGATGGTGACCTGTCTGGGCTCCATGACGGCGTGATTATTCCACGCCGAGCATCGGATCCCGACCGGTTCGCATCCTCGATTTCAGCAGGAGCGGAATACCCAGATCGCGCGACGAACACCGAACCGCGGTACGCCTTCGCGCCCGATCCGGGCCAAAGACGGCGACCGCTGGTCAGAGGATGTCGTCGACCTCGACGATCTCGCGACCGTTGTAGTGGCCGCAGGCGGCACACACACGGTGGGGCAGCTTCGGCTCGCCACAGTTGTCGCACGTGGCGGTGGCGGGTCGACGGAGAGCATCGTGGGCGCGCCGTTTGTCTCGGCGTGCCTTGGAGTGACGTCGTTTCGGATTGGCCATGGTTTGGTTCTCGGAGAGTCGGTCTCTGGAAATCAGTGCACGGTCTTGAGTTTCTCGAGTGCGGCCCAGCGGGGGTCGATCTCGGGCTCGCAGTCGCAGTTTCCCTCGTTCAGATTCTGGCCGCAGATACCACAGAGTCCCTTGCAGGATTCGCGGCACAGTGGCTTCATCGGGACGGCCAGTTGCATCTGTTCGAGCGCCAGCTCGCGGGTGTCGATGTCGGGTTCCTCGAGGACCTGAACACCCAGATCCTCGCGATCCAGCTCCCGCTCGTCCTGGGGCTCGATCTCGGAGGCGCCGTTTTTTTTCAAGAGCAGGATCGCGGACTCTAGCTCCACCGGCGCTTCCACCGGCTCGAGACAGCGGACACAGTTCAGGGTCTGCAAGTAACGGACGATCATCCTCACGACCCAGCCGTCCGAGGTGCGGTCGATGGAGCCTGTGCAGTCGACTTCTCCGAGCCGCGCCACGTCAGTCTGGGACAGCTCGCCAGCGTCTACCTGCAGGGACTCGTTCCACGTGAAATGCTGCTCTTCGAGCTGATCGAGCCGGATCTGCATAGGTACACCTCCGCCGAGCCGCGGGGGGCGGAATGGTACGTCACACGCCGCAGCCTGTCAATCAGCTCGAGCGGACACCGATCGAGTCTGCGATCGGCGGCATCTCGTCACGCTCACCACGATTCGTCGTGAGATGGTCCAGTTGCATGTAGTAATGCGCCGCCCCGAGCAACGCCGTATTGGGCGCAAGGACGACGACGATGGGAATCATCTCCAAGACGGGGCGCATCCGTCCCTTGGAAAGGAACGCGTCCAGAAACTCGGGACGGTGACGTAGGTGGTTGAGGATCTTCGGTGCGATACCACCACCGAGGAAGACGCCACTGCGCGCCATGAGTTTGAGGGCCAGATTGGCGGTTTCCGACCCCAACAGCTCCACGAAGAGATCGAGGGCCGCTTGAGCCGCCGGACATTGGCCCGCCATCGCCGCGGCCGAGATCTCTGCCGCTGGATCACCGATCTCCATTCGGCGGCGCAGCTCGTTGTCGGGTTCATGACCCTCTACAAGGACCATGAAGTCGAAGAGCTGTACCAGCCCGGGCCCCGACAGGACCCGTTCCCAGCTCACCCTGCCGAAGCGGTCCTGTAGGAAACACAACAAACGGAACTCCCGCTCGTCGCGTGGCGCGAAATCTGTGTGCCCTCCCTCCGTGGCGAACGGCACGAACCGTTGACCATCGAAATAGAGGCCCGCCTGGCCGAGCCCGGTGCCGGCAGCGATCAGGGCCGCGTTGCCCGGTCGAGGCTCGCCAGCGTGCAACGTGAGGAGTTGCTCGGGATCGAGAGCGGCAAGACCGTGAGCCTGCGCCTCCTGATCGTTCAGAATCTCCACCCGGCGGAAGCCGAGCCGTAGCTCCAATTGGTCCGCGTCGATCGTCCAAGGCAGATTCGTGGCCTGGCACCGCCGATTGAACACGGGTCCCGCCACCCCGAGCGACGCCACCTCACAATCCTCGGCTCGTTCTCTCCGGTAGGTACTGAGCACGTCCTCCACGGACGAGAAGTCTCGGCTACGAAAGACTGCTCGGTCCAACTCGTCGAAGCCGCCCTCGGCCCGCAGGCGCAGAACGGCCAAACGCGTGTTGGTCCCGCCGATATCTCCAGCGAGGATCTTCAAACCGTCTCTACCGGGCCTAGAACCGACATAGTTCCCAAGATATATCGTGACTCGAGCAAATCGCGTCAAGAAACAAGTGACGCGTTGGCCGCCGATGCTATTACGAAATCCGCGAATCGCAAAATCGATTTAACATCCGATCGGCCAAGCCGAGCGACGAGGACCCCTAAAACTCGTGGAGCTAGGGCGTGTTAACGCTAATTAGCATATCTGCGATCAGCGCGAAGTTGATGAA
>JALCBJ010000215.1 GCA_028066595.1 Thermoanaerobaculia bacterium | reverse complement strand
TATCCCTATCTGTTGCGAGATCTCGAGATCACTCGGCCCAACCAGGTCTGGTGTGTGTCAGTGATCGCCTATATGGATCCAAAGCGGGATCGGCGTAATGGAGCCAGGTGAAGATCGGCGTAGTGGAGCCAGTAGCTCATCGAGGATCTCGGCCCTGATCAGGGGATACCGTGCCTGTCCAGAAGTTCTGACAGGAGGTGCCCTTGGGGAATCGGAGGTTCGAGATGTACGAGTATCGTCATGTCCTGGTCCGCATGCGGGCTGGGGATTCAGATCGTGAGTTGGCCCGTTCGGGCTTGATGGGTCGCCGGAAGGCGTGCGCTCTTCGCCAGTTGGCGATCGAGCAGGGCTGGTTGGATCTGTCGAGCGCCGTGCCCGACGAGGCGACGCTGGCTTCGACCTTGACGTCACCGAGGCCGCGATCGTCTTCGACGTCGTTGGTTGCGGTGCATGCGGAGACGGTCGAGCAGTGGTGGTCGCAAGGCGTGGATGGCACGACGATCCACCAGGCGTTGGTGCGCCGATTCGGCTTCTCTGGGAGCTACTCTTCGGTCCGCCGCTTCCTGCAGCGGCTGGGTCGCAAGCGTCGTCGACGCACGGTGATTCTCGATTTCGCACCCGGTGAGGCCGCACAGGTGGACTTCGGCTCGGGTCCTCGGCTGGTCGAAGGCGGCCAGGAGATTCGCACCTGGTTCTTCGTGATGACGCAGTGCTGGAGCCGCCATCAGTATGCGGAGGTGGTGCGGGATCAGAAAGTGTCGACGTGGCTCGCATGCCATCGTCGCGCCTTCGAGTTCTTCGGCGGTGTGCCCGGCCGGGTGATCATCGATAACGCCAAGTGTGCGATTACGCGGGCCTGTGCTCGGGACCCTGAGGTCCAGCGGTCGTATGCTGAGTTGGCCGAAGGCTACGGTTTCAAGATCGATCCGTGCCCGCCGGGGGATCCTCAGAAGAAGGGTCGCGTCGAGTCGGGGATCAAATACGTGAAACGAAACTTCCTTCCACTTCGTGACTTCCGCGACGTGAGCGACGCCAACCGTCAGCTCGAGGCCTGGGTGCTCGGCCGGGCGGGCAACCGGATTCATGGATCGACCCGGGAGCGTCCGTTGACTCGCTTCGCCGAGACGGAGCGCCACCTGCTGCGCGATCTGCCCGCGGTGGCCCCCGAGCCTTCCACCTGGGCTCGTGCCGTCGTGCCCGCCGATCACCACGTGCGCTTCGAGCACGGCCGCTACTCGGTGCCGTACACGCTGATCGGCGAGCGACTGTGGGTGCGGGCGACCCCGACGGCGGTCCAGGTCTACGAGGCGCACACAATGGTCGCGACGCACCCGCGACTCGAGCCAGGTGCTCGCTCGACGGTCGAGGATCATCTGCCGCCCGAGGCCCTGGCGCACAAGCGTCGGACGCCGGAGTGGTGCCGGATGCAGGCGGAAACGATCGGTCCATCGTGCCAGGGTGTCATCGAAGCGCTCTTCGCGGATCGCGTGCTCGACCATCTGCGCGCCGCGCAAGGTGTGATTCGCCTCGGCGAACGCTATGGGCACGAGCGCTTGGAAGCTGCGTGTGCACGGGCGCTGACGTTTGACAATCCACGCTATCGGTGCGTCAAGACGATTCTCGACCGCGGGCTCGACCAACGCCGGGAGGATGTCCGGGTCGCCGTCCCCTTGGCCGCGAGCTACACCGGCTCGGGTCGCTTCAGCCGTGACACCCGCCATCTACTGGCGCACTGACATGGAGAACACGATGAATCCTGTACCCGAGATCGCTCCCTTGCTCAAGCAGCTTCGCCTCTCAGGCATCCTCGAGAGTCTCGAGGATCGCAACCGCCAGGCGGTCGCCAAGAAACTTCCGTACACCGACTTCCTCGCGCTGCTCGTCCAAGACGAGGTCGCGCGGCGCGACCAGAAGAAATTCGACCTACGGCTCCGGCGCGCGGGCTTCCAGTCGAACAAGACGATCGAGACCTTCGATTTCGACTTCAATCCGAGCGTCCACCGTGAGCTCCTCGAAGAGCTTGCCTCCTGTCGCTTCCTCCGCGAGCGCGTCTGCGTGCTGATCGCCGGACCGTGTGGAACGGGCAAGAGCCACATCGCCCAGGCGCTGGGACACTGTGCGGTACGTGCAGGTCACGATGTGCTCTTTGCGACCACCAGCAAGCTCCTCGGCTCGCTCCACGCCGCGCGGGCGATGGGTACGTTCGAGCGCCGCTTCCAAGCCATCGCGCGGGTCGATCTGTTGATTCTCGACGACTTCGGTCTCAAGCCGCTGCGAGCCCCGGAAGACGAAGATCTCCACGATCTGATCGCCGAACGCTACGAGCGGGCCTCGACCCTCGTCACCAGCAATCTCGACTTCACCGAGTGGGGCGACGCGTTCACTAACCGCCTCCTGGGTGCTGCAACCCTAGATCGCCTGCGAGACGGCGCGTTCCGCGTCGTCCTCGACGGGGAGAGCTACCGCAAACCCAGGCCGATGCCCAAGGCCCAGACGGCTGGCAAGGCAACCCAACGGAGCCGTAAGACCCAGAAAGGAGCATCTACATCCTGACCCACGCCCTACCAAGACCGTATCGGGCTATAGAATCTGCCACTCCTGCGGAAATCGCTCCGCGATTCCCTCATCCGTTTGGAAAACGCTGCGCGTTTCCCACAGCTCCCACAGCCTCGGCGGCGAGGCGAACGATGGAACAGAGAAGAACCCAGAGAGAAAGGCAGAGGCAACGCTTGCCTACCCAATGACTACGCGATAAACACAAACGGTCCAAGATCCTCGAAACGACGACTTCGAGTGGATCCTTTACGCCGATCATGGGTGGCTCCATTAGGGCGATCAGTGACAGTGTGCGGATGTGACCTACATTCCGCTCGAGCGCAGCTTTCTCTACCTGGTCGCGGTCATGGACTGGCATACGCGCGCAGTTCTTTCATGGCGCCTGTCGAATACCCTGGATGCAGGATTCTGCGTCGACGCCCTGAGTGACGCTCTGGATCTCTACGGTCCGCCAGAGATCTTCAATTTCGATCGTCCGCATTCGGCTCACCGCGGCGACAGCCCAGGCGTCGTCTACGGGC
>JALCBJ010000065.1 GCA_028066595.1 Thermoanaerobaculia bacterium | reverse complement strand
CTAGGGCTCGGTTGATTCGAATCGTCAGGTCCTGACGATTCCGCATCGAATCGTCTAGGCCCGGCGATTCCGCAACAGAATCCACCGGATCGCGGTGAGGCCGGCCAAAGGCCGAGCCTCGACACTCCCCAATCCGAGGTGCGCGTCTACCTTCGGACGATCAAGGCGGCCCCGGCCAACGCGAGAAGGGTCGCCAGGATCGCCAGCCCTGCAGTGCTCTGGGAGGGTACGGGAATCGCTTGTGATGTGCCGAAACCGCGGATCATGAAGTTACCCTCAGAGGCACCGGAATGAGAGTCGATGCTATCCGCCGTGTCCAGATCCGGAGGATTCGGTGGATCGCCAGCCCACAGCGCAAAAAACGACCGGTTCTGAAATGTCGTGCTATCGAAGGCGGCAGGAAGTGTCGGCGGGGGGTCGACGCCGGTCATGAAGTACCGGTTGACCACACCGATCAACACATCTCCAGGCGTCGACTTCAGCAGGTTGGTAGGCAACGGATAGACGGAGAACGTCGTGCCGTCGACCGTCTGCACCACTTCGTCGTACGTGCCCAGGAGCTGGGCGCCATTGGTGGGATCTCCGTCGGGGTCGACGAACACGGCAAGCTGGACGCTGTCACCGACCCCGATGTCGGTGCCGTTGGGAAACAGCACCCAGATCTCCTCCAGAGAGAAAGGGCCGGGATCGGCGAACTGATTGAACCAAAGAAACTGCCGTGCGGCGCCGCCAACGAAGCCGAACGCACCCTCCGCCACATCATCGTCCAGGACCAGCTGCACAGGGAATGTGCCTGGATCCGGGAGCGGTGGAGCCGGATCGTCGATGATCGGTGTCAGCTCGATGGAACCAAGACCCGGTTCCGACGCGGCCACTGGAACAGATACGAGCAGCAGCAAGGCTGCTAGGGAGGCGAGACCAGGTCCTGCAGCGATCCAGCGCTGGATCTTGGGTACGGCAACGTTCAGTCGCGACATGAAAGCAAATCTCCTGAAGCACTCATGGGACGGTGGATGACCAAGCTGAGGTGTTGCCCGACTCGAAGCCATCGCTGAAGATCTCCGGATTGTTGCTACCACCCAGGAAGAGACCATCGATGTAGAGGTTGAAGGCCGGATCGTTACCGATCGCGCCGACTTCGAAGGCACACATCGCCGATACGGCGCCGGCAGGTGTGTGGAAGGTCGTTTCGGAGAATTCCCAGGTTGCACCAATGTCTTCCAACAGCGACGCGATGGAGGTTGTCCCGACAGACGTTCCGGAGCAACCTACTGCATCGAAGAACTCGCAGGTCTGAACATACGTTGCCAGAGCGCCGGTCGCAGCGTCGTAGCGGAGCCAGCTCTCCAGATCATAGAGAGCTTCGGCAGTCACCGGCACACACTGAGCGATGCTGCTCGCCTCCAGGTCCGTATGGAGGAAGTGTGCCGACGCCGATAGCGGCGAGCTTGCGAAATCGTCGGTGCCGGCGACGCCTGTCTGCACCACGTTGGGTGCGGTGGTCGTTGGCGTCCAAGGATCGACGGTCGAAGGACAGTCGTCGAAGTGGCCGTTGGCGAACAGGTTCAACGGGTTGGAACGGAAGAACGACACTTCGAAGTCGCCTCCGTCGAGCATATTGCCCGCGCTGTCTTCGATCGTTCCGCAGACGAAGAAGCGATAGAGGCCAGCGGCCAGTCCCTGCACGTCGGCTACGGACACATCGGCCATCACCGCAAGCGGCTCGCTGGCGTCCAAGTTCACACCCTGGACCACGACCTCCTGGTCGTCGCCGGCGACACCGCCTGCACAGTCCGCAGTGTCGAAATCACCATCCGGTCCGCTACCGACCAAGAAATAGCTGGCCGGGTCGTCCGCGCCGATGATCGGGGTACCGTTGTCTTCGATCGTCACCTGGATAGAAGATACGGGCAGACGCAGGTCGTCGCAGGCGGCGAGTGGGCCGTTGACGGTCGCGACCGCCGTCACCGCCGGCGATTCCAAATCGACCACGTTGAGCGTTGCAGCTGCCGTGCCGCTGTTCCCGAGGGACGAAGTCAAGTCACCGGTGAGGTTGTCGTACGACCCGAGCTCGTCGCTCGTGATGTCGACGCTGATCGTGCAGCTCTGGCCCGCCAGCACCGTGCCACCGGTGTAGGAAATCACACCGGTACCCGCGACCGCCGTCACGATGCCGCCCGAACAGTCGTTGACCACATTTGCCGGATCGGCCACCAGCACGTCGGCCGGCAGATTGTCGGTGAAGTCGAGGTCGGTTGCGTCGGCTGTGGACGATGTGTTGTTGATCGAGAAGACCAACGTTCCTACGGTGGAGACGGGCAGGTCGGACGGTACGAAGGCCTTGCTGAATCCCGGTGGTGGATTGACCCGCAACGTGTCCGAGGCGGTGCCGCTCGATCCCAGGGAAGAGGTGAGATCGCCGGTCGTATTGACATGATCCCCATCTGCGGAGCTGACGACGTCGACACTGAGGGTGCACAGCGAACTCGCACCCGCCGTACCACCGACCAAGGAGATCGTGCCGGTTCCAGAAACCGCCGTCACCGTGCCACCACAACTGTTGATCTCGTTCGCCGGTGTGGCGACCACGAGAGCCGCCGGCAAATTGTCGGTGAACGCGAGGCTGGCCGCCGACGCGGTCGAAGCGGTGTTATCAACGGTGAACGTCAGCGTCACGACGCCACCGATGATGCTCGGATTCGGCGCGAAGCTCTTGCTGAATCCCGGAGGAGGATTCACCGTCAGCGTATCGCTGGCGGTGCCGCTGTTGCCCAGCGACGAAGTCAGAGCGCCCGAGACGTTCATGTGCTGCCCCACGGTGCTACTGGTGACGTCGACCTGCACCGTACAGTTGGAGAACGGATCGACCGATCCTCCGGTGTAGGTGATCACACCGGAACCGTCGGCCGCGGTGAGCGTTCCACCGGTGCACGTTGTCGACGCATTGGATGGCGTCGCTACGACCACATTGGCGGGCAGGTTGTCGGTGAAATCGAGGTTCGTAGCTGCCGACGTTGCCGCGCTATTCGAGATCGTGAAGGTCAGCGTGCTGACGCCACCGATCGCGATCATGTCCGGCGAGAAGCTCTTGCTGAAGCCGGGCTGCGGATCCACCGCCAGCGTAGCCTGGGCGGTACCGCTGTTGCCCGAAGACGAGGTCAAGTCTCCACTGGTGTTGTTCAGGAAGCCCGTCGCTGTGGTCAACACGTCGACCTGCACCGTGCAGGTCGCGCCGGCACCGACCGTGCCTCCTGTGTAGGTAACGACACCACTGCCGGCCACGGCTGTCAGCGTGCCGCCGGCGCACGTGGTCGACGCATTGGATGGCGTGGCGACTACCATGCCCGCGGGCAGGTTGTCGGTGAAGTCGAGATCCGTAGCGGCCAGGCTGCTCGCCGTGTTGTCGATCGTGAAGGTCAAGACCGACGTGAATCCCAGGCCGACGGCGTTCGGTGCGAACGCCTTGTCGAAGGCCGGCGGCGGTTCGATGGTGAGGTCGGCCGTCGCTGGCGGGGCGACCTCGAGGCCGTCGACGAAAAGTGGGCTGGTGACGTTGGGGAACGTTCCCGCCGTAGCGCTCGCTGGTACCAGCACCTCCACGTCGAAGGAACACATCCCACCCATGGGCGGAAGCTCACCACCCGAGAAGGAGAGGAACGAGATGCCTGTCAGCGACGAACCTGCTCCACATGGAGTCGTGGGAAGAGACGTAGCGATCAAGCCAGGGATCACGGAATCCAGATCGTCACTGAAGAAGAAGCCGGTGGCCGTATCCGCTCCCGGGTTGGTGATCGTGAAGGTGAGAGTCGCCATACCGGCCCCTGTGGTGGGACCGTCGAACGACTTGCTGAAGTCGAGCAAGTTGAGCACCGTCAAGGTGTCGCTCGCTGGATCCCCATGTACCGGGAAACCGTTGATGGTGCCGGTCACGTCGCTGCTCAGATTGCCGTAGTCGCCCGCCAAGGCTGCTGCTGGAACGTCGACCGACACATCGAAATCGCAAGTGGCACCCGGCCCGAGGCTACCGCCGGAGAAGGAGATCGTGCCGGCGTCGGGAACGCCGTCTACGGTGCCGCCGCAGGCGGCAAAGGGCAGCCCGCTCGCCACCAAACCCGGGAGCACGGCGTCGAGGGAATCCGTGAACGTGATCGCGGAGGCGCTCTGTGCGCCGTCGAGATTGGTCAACGTGAAACGAAGGTTGACCGAGTCACCCGGGGCTACAGGATCGTCGGTGAACTCCTTGGACAACGTCAAGAAATCCGAAGCAACGGTCAGAAAGTCGGTAGCTGGATCGAGTACGACCACAGATCCGCCGATGACCGCGGTCAGGCTGCCGGTGGTATTGCTATACGAGCCGTCGTTGGTGCTTGCAGGGACGTTCAGAACCACGTCGAAGCTGCAAGGTGGATCACCTTGTGACACCGAGCCGCCGGAATAGAGCAGAAAGATCCCACCTAGAGTGGACAGTGTTCCGCCACATGCAGGTAGCGGCAGTGCAGTCGCGATCGTGACGTCGGGCACCCCTGGGAGCAAGGACGCCAGGTCGTCGGTGAAGCTGATGCTCGTGGCATCGTCCGTCGGACTGATGTTCTCCAGAGTGAACCGGAGCGTCACCATCTCGCCCGGAAGGATCGGATCGTCGATGAACTCCTTGACCAGAGTCAGGCCGGTCACCGTGAGGTCGTCGGAGGCTGGGGCAGAGGTCGCCGCGACGCCCGAGACCGTGGCGGCTACGCCACTGGTCGTGTTGGTGAAGGTACCCGCCGCAGCACCTACGGGGACATCGAGGGTGACAGAGAACGTACAGTCCTCTCCCGGCAACAGGCTGCCGCCCATCAAGGTCAGAAGCGTATCGCCTACCGAGCCGGTGAGGCTCGAGCCGGCTCCGCACGGCGGGTCGGGCGACGGCGGCAGGTTGGCCGTCATCCCGGCGACTACCGGAGCCAGGTCGTCGGTGAACGTGATATTTGTGGCTGCGCCCGGCGCGTCGGCGGGATGGGTCAGGGTGAACTCGAGCGTCACAGTGTCGCCCGGAGCTACCGGATCGTCGGAGAACTCCTTGAACAGCTTCGGAGCCGCCACGATCTCCAGCGTGTCGGTCGCCGGCTCTCCGGTGCGGGTCGCACCGTCGACCGTAGCCGTGATCTCGCTCGTAGTATTCAAGAAGAGTCCCGGAGGCGCGGCTGGGGTCACGTCGAGGGTGACCGAGAATGTGCAGGAATCTCCAGGCATTCCTGCTGGTTCCAGGGTGCCACCGGAGATCGTCACCATCGCAAGAATCGTGTCCGACGGCGGCGGAACAATGACGAGGGGACTGTAGGTGCAAGTGGAACCGGCACCACAGCAGCCATCCGCCAGGAGGGGCATCGATGCCGTCGGCAGGACATTCGGCAACGGATCAGTGAAGGCGATGTCCGTGGCACTGGACGTGGCGCTGGTGTTGGTGACGGTGAACTCCAGGACGACGGTATCTCCCGGGTTGACCGGGTCTCCGATGAACGTCTTGGTCAAAACCGGTGCCGGCTCGACGAAGAGAGTGTCCGATGCCATGTTGCCAACCGTCGGCGAGCCGTCGATCGTGCCGGTGACCGCGCCCGTCGTGTTGACATAGGCCCCGGGAAGCGCAGTCGGCGGTACCGTCAGGGTGGCCTGGATCGCGCAGGATCCCTGCGCCGCTACCGTGCCGCCCGTCAGTCCCAGTGTCGTGGTTCCAACCCCGATGACCGAACCACCACAGGTATTCGAGGTCAGGCTGTCGAAGGTCAGTCCGGTGAGTGCCGCATTGAGATCGTCGGTAAACGCCACCCCGGTCGCGGAGAAGTCGCGGTCAAAGTTGTGGATGACGAAGTCGAGCGTGACAGTCGCGCCGGGCGGTATGGGGTCGTCCGAGAAGTCTTTCTCGATCGCCAAGGTCGTCACCGTCACGCCCAGAGTGTCGCTCGCCCGACCCGAGCTGCCGACGTTCGTCGTCAACTCGCTGGTCACGTTGTCGAGCATTCCGTTGATGTCGGCGACGACGTCGACCGTAGTTGTGCACGTCTCTCCCGCGAGCATCACTTCGAATCCGGGAAAGAGGAGCCCGAACGACTGGAAAGCGACGGTGTTGGTGCCGGCGACCGCCGTGAACATCGGATTGGGTCCGGCACAGGTGGTCGACGCGTTCGCAGGGTCCGCGATCAACATACCCGGCGGAAACACATCGGTGAAAACGAGGCTCGACAGGTCGGAAGCGTTCAGCGAGTTGTCGACGGTCAGTGTCAAGGTGCTGCGCCCGCCCAGCGGCACCGAGGAAGGCGAGAAAGATTTGCTGAATCCTGGACGATCCGTGGCCACTGTCAGATCGATGGGGAGGCTCATGCTGCTCCCGGCGCTCGACGACAGCGTAACCGCGGGGTTGGTGTGCATCCCTGCGGTGCTCGATGTGACGTCCACCGTGACCGTACAGGACTGGAACGCACCGATCTGAGCATCGCTCAAGGTGATCGTCGAACCACCGTCCGGTGCCGTCAGAGTGCCGCTGACGCCGAGGTCACATGACGTGAAGACAGCTGAGGGATCGGCAATGGTGACGGCGGCCGGCAAAGTGTCCGTGAAGGCCAACGATGTGACCGGCGCACCGCTACCGTTGGTGATCGTGAACGTAATTCGGCTGACGCTACCCGGCCCGATCGTGCTCGGAGTAAAGACCTTGGAAAGCGTAGGCTGTGCCTGAGCCAACGCGGCCGCCAACAGCCAGACCACACCGGCCAAGAGGAAACGGGCAATAAGTCGCGACGGAGTGGACGAAGACGCCATGGGAAACCTCTCGTTGAACTGGGAGCCGTCGAGCCGGAACGGGGGCAACGAAGTCGGTCGACCCGGGCCAGGAGCAAGTGATCAACTGTTTGCTGATCGACTGAGGCAAGTCTAATTCTGAAACCGCTCAGGGGCGAGGCTTATCTATCTAGCCAAGCATACCCGACGCTATCAAACAATCCCCCTCGCTCCCACGAGGTCGAGCTTACTGCCGGCTGACCTCACCACGTCGGCCCGATCTCAGGCTCTGACGTTCGAGATCCAAACCGGCTTCCCGCTGCGCTGCGTAGACTGGACGGAAACGATCCCGAGCTCAGGGAAGGAGCCGTTCACCCATGCCCAAAATCGTCGTCTTAGGGAACGGAATCGCCGGCATCACGGCCGCGCGGGAAATCCGCAAGCGATCTGACGACGAGATCCTGGTGATCTCCGGTGAGTCGGATCACTTCTTCTCGCGGACCGCCCTCATGTACATCTACATGGGTCACATGACCTATGAGAATACAAAGCCTTACGAGGACTGGTTCTGGGAAAAGAACCGCATCCGTCTGCTACGTGCTTGGGTACGCCAACTCGACCCCGGCGCGAAGCTCCTCCACCTGGCCAACGGTGGCTCGGTTGCCTACGATGTCCTGATCCTCGCCACCGGATCGAAGTCGAACAAATTCGGCTGGCCCGGCCAAGACCTCGACGGCGTACAGGGACTCTACGGTCTCCAGGACCTCTCGACCATGGAGGAATCCACCCGCGGCATCGACCGTGCTTTGGTCGTCGGCGGAGGTCTCATCGGCATCGAGATGGTCGAGATGCTCCGGTCGCGCGAAATTCCGGTGACCTTCCTCGTGCGCGAGAAGAAGTGGATGGACTTCGTCTTCCCACCTGAAGAGGCCGAGATGGTCGGACGGCACATCGCAGAACACGGCGTCGATCTCCGACTCGCAACGGAGCTGGAGCGCATCGAAGATGACGGCAACGGCCGAGTCCGCGCAGCCTTCGTCAAGGGCACTGGGGACGAGATCTCGTGCGGTTTCCTGGGCCTCACGGTCGGTGTCAGCCCCAACGTGGACTTTCTGCGTGACGTAGATGGAGCCGGATTGGAGATCGAACGCGGGATCCTGGTGGATGACCATCTACGAACCAGCGTACCCGACGTCTACGCGATCGGCGATTGCGCTCAGGTCCGCGAGCCCGCGCCGGGCAGGCGACCGGTGGAGGCGCTGTGGTACGTCGGCCGACGTATGGGGCAGACCGTGGCGCGCACCATCTGCGGAGAGTCCACACCTTACGACCCCGGTCTCTGGTTCAACTCGGCCAAGTTCATGGATATCGAATATCAGGTCTACGGCAAGATCACGGCTCAACCGGGGGACGGAGAAGCATCGCTGTACTGGGAACACGCCGATGGCATGCGTTCCATCCGCCTCCAGTACCGCGAAGAAGATCTCAGGATCCTCGGATTCAACCTGATGGGAGTCCGCTACCGTCACGAGACATGCCATCAATGGATCACCGAGGGCCGGGACCTGCCCTATGTTCTAGAGAATCTGGGCGCTGCGAACTTCGATCCGGAGTTCTACGCTCAGCACGAGCAGGAGTTGGTTCGGCAGTTCAACGAGCGTTATCCGGATCGCGCCGTCGCCTTGCGGAAGAAACGCGGTCTGGCAGGCTGGTGGCAGCTGCGCAAACCATCGGTGCTGTTCGGTGGAGCGAGCTCTAGTGCCGAGACGGTAGGCGCGGCATGAGCGGGGCGGCAGAATCCACCCTGTGGCACCGCGTCTCCCAGGCCGGATTGCTCTTGTTCCTCGTCGCGTTGGCGGTCTACGTCGCAGCTTTGGGTATGGGCAGCTATCAGTTGACGGGCGATGCCATCCAGCAACTCGGCGACTCTGGAACGATCTACAACCAGGCCTTTCTCCAGGAGCTCCGGGATCTCGAAGGCAAGGAATACGACTTCGTCGTCGCCTTCGTTGGTGACGTCAAGGCGAAAGCCGTCGCCGCCGCGGAGCAGGGCTCACCGGTGGAATCGTGGAACGAAGACCCGTTCTTCACTGCGGTCGTCGACGCCGCGGCCCGAGGCGGCGTGAAGGACAACACGAGCCTCGTGTTCTGGCTTACGTTCGGCCTCGGCACGCTGGGCAGCTTGCTCTACTTCTTGCCACGCCTTCTCACGACGTTGCCCGGCATGAAGAACGACGGAATCACGTTCTCCTCGATGAAGTTCCGGGGTTGGCTCGGCATCGTCACAGGAAGCGCCTTCATCGGTTTCTATGTTTTCCTCTATTTTCATCCCTACTACGTGGTGAACTGGATCCGCCTCGCCGATCCCATCGCGCAGGCGCTCCGAGGGCAACCAGCAGATCGGTGGTTCTTCTACGGCCTCCTCTACACTTTCTGTGTGTTGGTGATGGCTGTTCGCTTCGCCATCCACTACCGACACAGTCGCTACCATCTGGTCCGGACCGCCTCGATCTCGTTCTTTCAGCTCGGCTTCGCATTCTTGATCCCAGAGCTCATGCAGGCGCTCCAGGTTCCGTCCATGGACCTGAAGAACGCTTGGCCGTTGAACTACGGATTCTTCACCGACTACAACGTGAAGTACCTCAGCGAGTCGGGCACCGTTGGCTGGGCGCTCCTTCTCTGGGGCATCGGCCTCTCGTTCCTCGTCGTGCCCGCCCTGGCCGCGTTCGTGGGCAAGCGTTGGTATTGCTCCTGGGTCTGCGGCTGTGGTGGCCTCGCGGAGACTCTCGGCGACCCCTACCGACAGCTCTCCGACAAGAGCCTCAAGGCATGGCGCATCGAGCGATGGCTGGTGCATGGCGTGCTGGTCTTTGCGGTGGTGATGACCGGCGCTGTGATGTACGACTTCTTCACCGAAACGCCCTTCTCACCCCTCGGTTTCGAAAGCTGGAAGATCCGCAGCTGGTACGGCTTCCTCATCGGCTCCATCTTCGCGGGCGTCGTCGGCACGGGTTTCTACCCGTTCATGGGCAACCGTGTGTGGTGTCGCTTCGGCTGCCCGCTGGCAGCGATTCTCGGACTCGTCCAGCGGTTCCAGAGTCGCTTCCGCATCACCACCAACGGCGGTCAATGCATCAGCTGCGGTAATTGCTCCACCTACTGCGAGATGGGCATCGACGTCCGCTGGTACGCCCAGCGTGGCCAGAACATCGTCCGCGCCTCGTGTGTCGGCTGCGGAGTCTGCTCGCAGGTATGTCCGCGCGGTGTCTTGCGGCTGGAGAACGGACCCCTGGCCGGACGACTCAACGAGGTGTCGTTGGTACAGATCGGGCAGGGCCGCATCGACGTCGCCTGAAGGTCACAGCCTCGGCCTGGCAGTACATTCCTTCGACGAGCCGGCACTGGTGTCGCCCCACTGTCTTTCAGAATATGCTACGATAGCATCGAGGGGTACAACGAGCCGAAAGAGAGCCCAGCATCGGCTCAACCAGATTACTCACTCAGACAACAGAGCCTCGACAGACCGTCGGTTCCCGCTGACGGCCGATTGAGGGACTACGGGATAGGCCCCGGGTCTTCCGGGGCCCCTTTTTTTCCTTCGCTCTCATCTGGGCACGGAACATATCCGAGAGCGCAGAGCTGGCGGCGTGTGTCGAGCTCGAACTCGCGGTCGAAATGACTGGGCAGGGGATCGGCCGAGTTGGCCCAGTCTTCGAGAAGATGTCGCAGTTCGCTCGAGTCAACCTCGGCGGTTGTGGGACCTTGCAACAGATCTCTTCGTTCGCCGGGATCCTCATCGAGATCAAACAACGCCTCACGGCCGGACGTCGGCCACTGGATCATCTTCCATCGTCCCCGGCGCACCATCCGGGGAAATTGAAGGTTGGCCCAGGCCCCGGGCTCTTCGGACTCCGCCACGTCGACATGGCCGCTGGTGGCCTGACTGAAGCGTGCCCGGTCGACCCTGGTCGCGACCCTCGGCGCCTGAAGGTCGAAGGCCTCGCCGTCCAGCACGTCGGGCATCGGTAGTCGAAGCGCACGGAGGACAGTCGGCATCACGTCGATCGTCCCTGTAACTCCGTCCACGGGACCTGCCGCCTCACCTCCGGGCAGGCGCGCAAAGAAGATGCCGTCCACCGTGCTCTGATAGACCTCCGTAGCGTGCCAGCGCTCACCGTGCTGCCACAGCGCTTCTCCGTGATCCGACACCACGGCTAGCACGGCATCGTCCAAGATGCCCCGCTGCCGCAAGCCGTCCATCAGCCGGCCGATTTGCCGGTCGATGTAGGCCGCCTCCCCAGCGTAGCGCCGTGCCAGTTCCTCCGACGATTCGCCTTCAATCGCCTGGGCTCGGGCCCGCTCGTCTTCGGTCCAGTCGACAAATGGGATCGAGCTCGCGGCATCTGCCTCCTGCGAAGGCGGATCGTAAGGGTAGTGGGTGTCGAAGACGTGAACGAAGAGGAATAGGCGCTCTGCTTCCAGTGCCGGTGACGACTCGAGGTACGCGAGCACCGCTTCGATCACTCGGTCGGCCCGGCGCTGGCTCTGGTCCACGGCATCGATACCGATAGCTTGGTCGAAACGTTGGTCCCAATGGGAGAATCCCTGGTCGACGCCGAAACGGCTGTGAAGTGCGAAGGAGCCGACGAAGCCAGCAGTATGAAATCCGGCAACCTGCAGCACCTCCGCCAAGGTCTCGACCTCTTGCGGCACGATCCAACCGTTCGAAGCGACGCCATGGTGGTGCGGATGAAGGCCCGAGAAAAGCGAGGTGTGTGACGCCAGGGTCGACGGGGTCGCGTTGACGAAATCGTCGAAACGCACTGCTTCCTCGGCGAGCGAAGCGAGGCGAGGTGTCAGTTCCGGTCGAAGGTGGTCAGCGCGGAAGGTATCGAGGGACACCATCACCAGATGTCGTGGGCCCTCGCTCGGATCCGCGTTCTGTGGCGCGGTGGGTTGGCAACCGACGAAAGCCAGCGGAAGCAGGAGCGGCAACAACCAAGAACGTGACAGCCGGGGCGACATACGCGGGATCGTACCCCAGGGTCTGCCGAGCGATCCGACGGATTGCTCCGGCCCGCCGGTGCCGAGGGTCGACTCGCCGCCAGCACCCAACCAAGGGCCTGCACAAACGGCTTGGAAGCTAGCACCGTCACTGCAGGAGAAGTCTGCGAGGACCCACCCTGTTCGGAGAAACGAACCGAGTATTCCCAAGTAGTTTCACGTGTTGTTCGGCTCTTTCGTGTTAAGATACGCTGAGGCGCGTGCCATACCGACCTGTTCGGTAGGTCTCCATTGGGTGTAGGAGCCGCTTGCAGCCCCCTAGCAAGGGCCCGTGCCGTCGGGAACATCAACCAAACGACAAGTTGCAGAACCCCGACGCTCGACGTCGAAGGAATCACTGCCAACCGTAGCCCCCCAGCTACTCGGAGTTTGTGTACCTAGACCAGCGCCGCGCCGCTCGATCGAGGACATTCCGGAGGCATCATGGCCCAGACTGATATCGATTCGCTCCGAAGGGGGACCCCAACCACGCCAGAGTCGACGACTTGGCGACGGTCGTTCCTGCTTGGTAAGACATTCCTGCAACCCGGCTCGCGCCTACGAGGCCTGATCTGTTTCACGGCGTGCGCCATGTTGTTCGGCCTCGTCGCGGATTCGCTGCGAGCAGCGTCCGTACCAACGGGCTACCAAGACTTTCGGATCGTCGGCAACGAAGAGCATGTCTGGGACATGTTGCAGACCATTGCAGCCGCCGAAACTGCAACCTCGTTCGACATCGGCGCCGGATTCCTTTCGGCGATGAATTCCGTCGTGACGCTGACCGCCTCTGCGGACTCCCAGGTGGTCATCTACGACCACTGGGAGGACGGTTTCGAGGCCGACATCCTGAATCCGGTACAGGCGACGACTTTGGTTCTTGGAGACGGCAACGTTGCCAACGGTCAAGCCTGTGATTTCTCGACCGATCCGGCCGTCAGTTGCGTAGGGCCGACGCCCGACACCCTCTTCAAAGGTACAGAGCTCACCTTCAACTCCAATCAGAGCCTGCCTACCTGCGGCGTCGCGCCTTGCATCGCTCGCCAGCCGGTGCCCACCGCCGGCACTGCTTGCGCGGTCGCCATCCCGGCTGCACCGGCTGATCGTCGATGCTCGGTTCCGCTGCCGCGCAACCCCGCCGACATCCGCTATGACGGTGCCGATCGCCTGCTGACCAGTGGTGGCCCCATCTCGCTGGTGCACTCCCAGAATCCGCTGTCGCCGTTCATCGGTGGCGCTAGCGAGGTCATTCCACGGGAGGCCGTCGAGAACGCCGTCTCCTACACCATCCCCATCGGAGACGACCTGTACGCCGGCGACAACACGACGACGGAGTCGTTGAAGTACGCGTTCCTCCAGCTAGTGTCGTATGAAGACGGCACCAACGTCTCGATCAACAGCCCGTCTTCAGGCATCGTCAACTTCACTCTCGACGAAGGGCAGCACTACAGCTCGCGCGGTTTCATCGACAGTACGGCCATTCCTGCCATCGCCAGCACCATCGACGCCGGCACCAAGGTGTCGACCAGCGCCCCCGTCTCGGGCATGGTGCTGACGGGCGGCGACGGTACGTTCTCGACGCGGTTCTACCTACTCCTCCCGGATGTGCTCCACGGCACCGACTACGTCACTTCGGCACCTGGAGACGACCCGGCGCTCCAAGGGAATCGTCCGCTCAACCTCTTCATCATCAATCCCGATCAGTTCAACGCCGTGAGTGTCTCCGCGACGGATACCGTTGGTACGAGCACCATCAACATCCCGGCGGGGCAAGCGGTCAACTACCAAGACGAGGTGGGTCGCGCCGTACCGACCGGCTCTACCGTACGCCTGACGAGCAACCGACTGTTCTGGGGAGTCAGCTCCTACGACTCTCAGAGCCCGGCGAATGACTGGGGCCACTCCTGGATCGCCACCAAATTCCTTCAGGACACCTACACCGTCTCGTTCGCTCCGGGTGTCAACGATCCAGTGGCCCAATCGCTGCCCGCGGCGCGTGCTGCCAACGATCCCGATTGCGATCCCCCACCGGTCATCGAGAACGTATGCGACTCGATCAATCGATCCCCGGTCTTCGTCGCAGCCACTCAGAACAATACGAGAGTGCGAGTAGATCTCGATGCGGACGGGGTTTTCGACGTCATCGACACCAATAGCGACGACGTTCCCGATCCCGCCAATGCGACTCCGACGCCAACGCCACCTGGCTGGACCGTCGGCCCGGACGCCACGACCTACATCGTCAACGAGCTGCGCGCGCTCCGTATCTACGATTACACCGACTATGACAACACTGGAACGATCGTCGTCGCCGACAAGCCGGTGGCGCTTTCCTGGGGCCAGGATACCGACCAGGCCATAGGCGGAGACCCGATCCTTGATACCGGTTATACCGTCTTCCAAGCCAACATCGAGGCGGTCCTGCTGATCGACAAGATCGCAGACCCTGTCTCGGTGCCGACGACGGGTGGTCTGGTCACGTACACGGTCACGCTCGACTCCGGCGATGTCGGAGATCTGACGGTGGTCAGCGCTACGGATCTGCTTCCGACCGGTGTCGTCTGTGCCGATTTCGTCCCTGGCTCCTCGCTCGTCACCTACCCGAACTTTTCCCAAGACACAAGCGATCCGTCGTGCGCGACCGATCCGACCACCGGCCGCGATCGGCTTTCCTGGGTGTTCTCGCCCGATACCCTGCCGATCAATCAACGGATCACGATCTCCTACCAGATCAACATTCCCGCCGGTCCCATCGGCGTTCTGACGAACGAGGCCGAGGGGCAGGGAACGCTCAACGGCTCGGTCTTCCGGCCGACCGCACTTGCTGATGTCGCGCGCACCGACGCCTCGATTTCCAAATCCGTCGCCGTCGGAGGAGCAGGCCTTGCTCAGCCGGGCTCGATCCTGACCTACACGCTCCAGGTGTCGAACAACGGGGTCACCGACGAAACCAGCGTCGTGATCCTCGACGCGATTCCCGCGGATACGACGTTCGTGCCCGGATCGATCGTCGTAAGCGGGCCTTTCAGCGGCACATTCCTCTCCGGCTCGAACTCGATTCAGTTCACCGCACCCACAGTAACTGCGATGACGGGTCCCTTCGCGCTCAGCTTCGACGTGCAGATCAATCCGACGGCATCGGCAGGTGACGTCATCGTCAACCAGGCGAGCTACGGCAGCGTCCAGACCCCTGCCTTGCTCTCGAATGAGGTCGAGACCCCGATCTCAGCGCCTTCCATCGTCGCGGTCAAGTCGGGTCCGGCCGGTCCCCTCCACCCCGGCGAAACCGTGCCGTGGGAGATCGTCGTCACCAATCCGGGTTCCGCCTCGGCGAGCAACGTCACGATCATCGATCCGATCGCCACCAACTCCACGTATGTTCCCGACTCGATGACCTGGCGTCGTAACGCTCAGCCGTTCGCTGCCGTCACGGACGCCGCTGACGCCGACGCCGGCACGCTGCTGGCGGGTCCGACACGGGTACAGCTGGTCGTCGGACCTCTTCTGGGCCCGGGCGAGTCCGCAACGTTCCGCTTCGAGGTGACGGTCAATCCCGGCACCGGCGGCCAGTTCCTGCCCAACCAGGCGACGGTGACCTCGACTGAGGTCCCACCGACCGATACCAACCTCATCCAGCTGCCGATTCTCGCCGGCACCACAGCGACTCTCAGCGGCACCGTCTTCTTGGACCTCGATGCCGACGGCGTCCTCGATCCAGGTGAGGGAGGAATCCCGAACATCAGCGTCGACGTCACCTACGACGAGGGGAGTGGTCCCTCGACCTTTACTGTGGTCACCGACGCCAACGGCGACTGGGTGCTGCCGTTTGCCGTGGTCCCCGGCAACCAAGCCACCATCGACGTGCGCGAAGACGACCCCGACTTCCCCTCCGGCGCGGTTCTCACGACGGCCAACCAGCCGCTGGTGACGGCGGCCCTCGTCGCCGGTGCGAACCCCACGAACCCGGTGGGCTACGATCCGCCGGACCTGGTGATCGACAAGGTCTCGGATGCAGGTGGACAGGTCTCTCCCGGGCAGGTCGTGACCTACACCATCACGGTCGACAACACGAGCGGGATCACCCAGAACAACATCGATCTGGACGACCTGCTGCCCACCGGCACGACCTACGTTCCGGCGAGCGGCTCCGCCACGCTGCAGAGCCCCGCCACCGAGGTGTTCCGCACCCGCGAGTATGTGCTCGACATTCCCGATACGACGGCAACGATCACCCTCGATCAAGACCTCGCCGCAGAGTACTTCGTCATGCTGCGAGGCTCGGCAGGCGACGACAACAACGAACCTGCGGCCCACTACGCCGCTCTGGTCGCCGATCCCTTCGGCACCGGCGATCTGGCTGCTACAGGTGCAGCGGACGAGCTCGACTTCGCCCGCGAAGACGCCTCCAGCACCTGGACCGGTATCGCCACCGTAGTGGAGTGTCTGTCCAATTGCACGACCCGAGGATTCGAGCTTCTGAGCGTCGAGGTCGCGACCCACACCGGCACCGCCACGACGGGCTCGACCACGTCGGCGACCGGTTGGGGCGCCAATATCGATCAGATCTTGCTCCTCGGTGGACCGGAAGGCGCCGGCTGCCAGGTAGACGCCAGCGGCGACGACATCGGCGAATTCCCCAGCTGCCACGTTCGCCTCTTCCCCTCCGGAACGAACACGATCAACTGGACTCGCAATGGTGGCGGCTCCAATCGCGACGACGCCGAGAGCACCGTGATGGTCGTCCAATGGGGCAGTGAATGGGACGTGAATCGGGTTCAGGTCACGGGAACCAATTCCGGCGACGGCATCAACGCAGCTGGTGAATACAACACCGCGGCACTGGGCACGTCCGTAGACCGAGACAACACTTGGGTTTGGGGAACCGGCCACGGTAGCGATAACGAGACGCAAGAGGGTCGTTTCGCCATCACCCTCGGCAACGGCGTCACGCAGAACGCCTCGGAAACGACTGTCGCGGTGGGTGCCGAGGCCCCAACGACCAAGAGTGTCGAGGTCTGGACGATGACCCATCCGGACCTGGCCGTCGACTACCGCTTCAAGCCCGACGGCGACTTCGGCGCGACCACGGTCAACGTCACCGTCGACGCGGCGACGAACGCGACGAAGCGATTCGCCGTGGTCTTCAACGCGCACGACGTCAACGACTTCACGAACCAACAGGCATGGGACGACGCAATCATCGCGGCCCAGTACACGACGAACACCAACGTCGCTCTAACCCGCGCCAACTCCGGATCTGTTTTCCCAGCCTGGGTCCAGGGAGTCGACTTCACTGGCGTGGACGTAACGGCAAGCTCCACACCTCTGGGCGCCACCGGCGCCCCTCCGGCCTTGATCGAGCCACCGGGCTTCGACGTCGATCTGGCAGCAGACGAATCATTGGTCGTCACCTTCCAGGTCACCGTCGACGCAAACATCAGCACTTCGATCTCGCAGATCGTCAACACTGCGACGGTGGACAGTGTCGAGCTCGGTGCGCCACTGCAAGCCACCGCGACAGACGACGTCGTCCATCTCGGACTGGTGGTCGAGTACAACAACGCAGGCTTTGCCGAAGCGCTCTTCCCCACCGATCAGACCCTCACCTTCGCTCACGACATCGTCAACACAGGGAATACCGACGACTCGTACACCATCGTCGTAGACAGCGAACTCGGCTGGCAGGTCGAGCTGCTCGATCCAACCACCGGCGCGGTGCTGGCTATCGATCTGACCGGCGATGGTACCTGGGACGTCGGAGGACCCATCAACACCGGAGCCATCGCACCCGGTGACCGAGTGCAATACGACCTGCGGGTCACGGTACCCGCGGGTACGCCGCTGGGCACCCAGGAGAGCGTCCGCTTGATCGGCACCTCCGACCTCAATCCGGGCTTGTCGGACTTTTCCACCGACGAGATCGAAGTGGTGGACGTCAGTGACGTCGGACCGGTGGTCCTGCTGCCGGACAACTCCGGCGTGGTCACGGTCGATGGTGCGATCGCCTACTCACATTACGTCGTCAACAACACGGGCGGCAATGCCACCTTCGATCTGACGGCGGTCAACGTCATGGGCGGCGCGGCGAATCCACCCGGCTGGTCGGCTTCGGTCTTCGGCGACACCAACTTCGACGGAGTCTTCACTCCTGGCGTCGATCTGCAGATCAGCAATACCGCCAACTTGCCCGACGGCGCCTCGCAGCAGTTCTTCGTTCTCGTGGATTCGCCACCCTCGGCTCTGCAGGGCGACACCGTGGTCACGGTAGTGAACGCAGTGCAGCAGGGCGACCCCGACGTCTTCGACGGTGCGAGCGATACGACGACGGTGGTCTTGCCGTCGACCCACGATCTCGCCGGCGGCGGCACACGCCTGGTCCAGGGCGGCGACACCGCGATCTTCCCGGGTACGCTCTTCAACCAGGGCTCGGCGTCCGACACGTTCGAGCTCTCCGTCGGCCCAAGCGCCTTCTTCGGCCTCGATCCGTTCCTCCACCCGACGGAGCTATGGGTCGACACGAACAGCGACGGCACGCCCGACACTCTTCTCGCCAGTGACACCGACGGAGACGGCGATTGGGACTTCATCTTGGGCGGAGTCGGCGGTGCCAACGACCCGGACGGCGACGGCTTGCCCGAGGTCGTCGTCGCTGGCGGAAGTCAGGTCGCCTACGAGCTACGCCGTGCCACCGATCCCAGTCAGACCACCTATCGCGATCTCGTGACCCTCACCGCCGAGTCGGCCAACACTGGCGACAACGACTCGGTCAGTGCGATCAATCTACTTCCGGCCCTCACCGATGCGGTTCTGGCCAGCTTCGACGTCCGGCGGGTAGGCAATCGAGTGGTCCTGCGTTGGGAGACTGCATCCGAGATCGGCACGGCCGGTTTCGACGTCTTCCGACGCCACCAGGGGGAGCGCGAGTGGCATCAGGTCGGTAGGGGTACCGTAACGGCTCTCCTCCACTACCCGCAGGGCGGTCGCTACCACCTCGTCGATCCGAATCCGGGTGGCGGCTGGGTCGAATATCAAATCGTCGAGCGCCTGGTCGATGGAAGCGGTCGGCTCCTGGGCCCGACTTATTCGGCCGATCTCGGCTCCCTCCCCACCGTTGACGACAAGCTGCTGAGCGACACCTCATTCGCCGCCTCTCCGCACCTCGCTCCTTCGGGGCGTCGCGCCGGGGTCGAAACGGATCGCTCGTCCGAAAAGGCTGCCAAGGCGTCCGCAGACGCCGCTCGTATCGTCACCCGTGGCGACGGCTTGATCCGCGTCACCGCTGCAGACCTGGCGACGGCGATGTCACGACCCGTCTCGGAGCTCCAAGCCGCGATCGCGGCCGGCGGCCTCGAGCTCAGGCGACAAGGTCAGCCGGTCGGTTGGATGGCCGATGGTTCCGACCTGTTGTTCCTGGCGCGGTCGTCGGAGTCGATCTACTCGTCCAGTGATGTGGTGCAGGTGCGGTTCGGTCCGCAAACCGAGATCTCAGCCGTCCCCGCCATCGGTTCACTCATCTTCGCCGACGGCTTCGAAACCGGCGACGTCTCCCGGTGGGGCGGCGGTGGTAGCGGAGGCGGCGGAGTTGCGGCACTACGGGCTCTCGTCGCAGCCGAGTTGGATGTCTATCCGGTGACCGCCGTGGCTACCGATCCCGATGCCGACTTCTGGCATTGGGAGGTGTATCAAGCCGGCGGAGAGGCCAAGAGCGTTGGTATCGCCACACCCGCTCCGACGGGATCCGGCGATGTCACCTTGCGGGTCTTCTTCCAGGGATTCTCGGAGACGACTGCCCCGATCGACCATCGTGCACGCGTCAGTGTCGGTGGCACCGAGCTCGGCGTCGTGTCGTGGGATGGATCGGAGACCGCCACCGGCACCTTCACGATGTCCGCGAGCCTGGTTGGTGAAGGTTCCACCACGGTGACGATCACTCCCGACCAGCCCCCGGGGGTGGACTTCGCGATCTTCTACCTCGACCGGGTCGAGATCGAGTACGACCGCCGGGCCGAGCTGATCGGGGATCGCCTCGACGCCTTCAGAACGACGGCTGGCCGGTACGCTCTGGACGGTCTGCAGCCCGATTCGGTCGCGTTCGATCGCACCCGACCCGATCAACCACGACGACTCGTGATCACCGACGGTAACGTCGAGGTCCCAGATGGCGTCAAGAGCCTATTCGTCACCCACACCAGCGCCGCGACGGTGCCCCAAGCGGTCGAGCCAGACTACAGCTCGAGCTTGCGATCCAGTGACCAGGGCGCGACCTACCTGGTCGTTTCGGGAGCTGGACTGGAAAGCGCGGCAACGCAGCTGGCCGCCCTCCGCGCCAGCTCGGGATTCGCAACCAGGGTCGTACCGATCGAAGACATCTATGACGAATTCTCTTACGGAGCTGACGACCCGCTCGCCGTGCAGCGTCTGCTGACCTGGGCTGTTGACCACTGGGATCCGGCTCCTACCCACGTGGCTTTGTTGGGTGACGGTTCGTTCGACTACCGGGACAATCTGGGAGTCGGAGAGAACTTGATTCACATCCCCATGGTCGCCACGGAGAACGGCCTCGTGCCCTCGGCGCAGAGGCTCGCGGACACCGATGGAGACGGCGTCTCAGATCTCGCCCTCGGTGTGATTCCCGTGCGTTTCCTCGACGAGGCAGAGGACTATGTCGCCAACCTCACTTCCCGAGAGACCACCGCAGGCGCCTGGCGCTCCACCGCTCTGTGGGTCGCCGACGATCCGGATGCTGGAGGTGAGTTCCCGAGCGATCTCGACCTCGTACAGAGCAACGCTCCGAAGCAGTGGACGTCCTTCGAGGTAGACCTTTCCCGACTGGCTCAAGAGCCGGCACGCGAGGCCTTGCTCGGCGCCCTCAGCGATGGCGCGGGCTACGTCGCGTTCCTCGGCCACGGTGGGATCGACCGCCTTACCAGCGAAGGGCTGCTGACCTCGTCGGATGTGGCGACGCTCACCAACGGCTTCGAGCGACCTGTGGTCGCTGCCATGACGTGCAACGTCGGCCGCACCGATCTGCCAGGCTTCGAGAGCCTGACCGAGGAACTGCTGCTCGGCAGCAGCGGCGGAGCCATCGCGGTCATCTCACCGACGGCGCTGCAATTCAATGCAGAAGGTGTCGGCCTCATGACTCGCTACTTCCGGCCGGACGCCGATGACACCACGATCGGCGCCGCACTACTACGTAGCGTGAGAGAGTGGGTAGCGGCCGGTGGCGATCCGGCCGCAGCGCGCACCGTCGCCCTCGTCGGCGATCCGGCGCTGCCCTACCAGCCGGGAGACACGCCGTGAACCTGGGACACGACGATGCAGTCTGGATGAAGGAATTCAGAGACCGGCTCGCCCGCGAGCGGGTACCGGTCTCCGGAATCCTGGAGCTCACGAGCCGCTGCAACCTGAAGTGCGTCCACTGCTATCTCGGCCCCCAAGAAGATCAGCGCGCCAAACGCTCGATGGAGATGTCCACCGACCGAGTTCTCAGCCTGATCGATGAGATGGTCGAGGCAGGATGCTTGTACTTGCTCATCACCGGCGGCGATCCGATGGTGCGCAAGGACTTTCCCGAGATCTATCGCCACGCGCGGGAACGCGGCCTGATCGTGACGATTTTCTGCGACGGCATTCTGGCCAGCGACGCGATCGTCGAGCTGTTTCGCGAGCTACCACCGTACGTGGTCGAAGTCAGTATCTACGGCGGTACTGCCGAAACCTACGAAGCGATCACGCGAATTCCGGGTTCGTTCCCCCGCGCTCTGGCCGGAATCCAGCGGCTCCTCGACGGCGGGATCCGGGTAGCGCTCAAGACCGTACTGATGGAACCGAACCGTCATGAGATCAGTCTCATGCGGTCCATCGCGGAGGACTTCGGCGTGTCATTCCGTCTCGATTCGGCGATCTTTCCCTGCTTGCCCGATCGCGACGACTCGGTGCTGGGTCTCCGGGTCAGTCCCGAAACGGCGGTCCGCCAGGAACTTCTCGAAGATCCTTCGCGGGTCGAAAGCTGGCAGTCCTACATCGAAGCGCGTCAGGACCTGCCGCCGGCCGAGACCACTTACGTTTGTGGCGCCGGCGTCACGAACTTCTACGTCGACCCATTCGGCAATGCGTCCCCCTGCCTCATGACCACGCAGTATCAGTACCCCACCGAAGGACGCAGCTTCGGTGAGCTGTGGGAGGACGAGTTGGGGCGCCTCCGCGGCAACACGCCACGCGCCGACTACGGCTGCAATAGTTGCGAGATGCGGAGCGCCTGCACCGGCTGTCCCGCCTTCAACTACCAGGAGAACGGGGCCGAAGACGTCAAGTCGGACTACGTCTGTGCAACGACGAACATCCGTTGGAATACGCTCACGGGCCTGCGCGAAGGCCTTTCGATCGAAGCCGCTCTGCAAAGAGCCGGCGCCGGTGCGGAAGAACCCAGCCCTGCCCAACGTCGCTCACGCTTTACCATCCTCTCGAATACGACTAACACCGGCTGCGGAAGTTCCTGCGGCTGCGGCGATTGAAACAGATAAAGTTCCATGGATTCAAGAACAACTCAGCGCTCTCTCGCGGAACACAAACGAAAATACGAACCTCCGGTCGTACGGCGCATCAGCCTACGAGCCGAGGAGGTCCTTTCGGTCGGATGCAAACTGGGTGCAGGCCCGGGGCCCTTCGGGGCGACCTGTGATGCCGTGCCTTGTAACCAACCGGGCTCGTGACGGAAAGACGTACTCCAGACGTCGCTACGAGAAGGATCCTCGATGAGACCCTGTTGGTACCGCTCCGCGGCTTCGTGGCCGAACAGATGGAGATCTTCGCGCTCAACGAAGTCGCAGCCTTCGTCTGGGAACGGCTCGAAGATGGGACGACGGAGCGAAGCTTGGTCGATGCAGTAGTCGCCGAGTTCGAGGTAGAGCGAGATCGGGCTGCGGAGGATGTCGCTGCATTGCTCGAGCAATTTAGAGACTGCGGTCTTCTCGTAGACGACGCGTGACCTCAAGACAGATCGGGCCGCTGCGTTTCGAGGTCACCGCTCCAAGCGGTTGGCGAATCGAACGCGACCCGGATCCCTTGGCACAGCCGTTTCTGTCCGCCAGCACCCCCGCCGAGTTCGTCGTCCCCCTGCGAGTCGACGTCGATCCACCCGACGATCCCCGTTCCGCTTGGGATCTGGCCCTGGCTACCAGCGGGTGGCAGCTCGAGACCGGCGCCTCGGGGTGCGTACGCTGGACGTTGCCGGACCCCCGGGGCTCTTTCCTGTGGCGGGCCACGGTAGCTGACGACGAGATCTCTATCGCGCCCGGCAACCACCTGATCGACGCCGAGCGGAAGACCATTGCCACGCCGCTCTGCTATCCCCTCGACCAGTTGTTGGCGATCCACATGCTGGCGCCTCTCGATGGTCTGGTCCTGCATTCCGCCGGGTGGGCTCACGAAGGTCGAGCCCTCGTGGTGGCGGGCGTATCGGGAGCCGGCAAGACCACGATCTCACGACTACTTCGTCGAGCGGACCCGGATCTTCTGGGCCTGAGCGACGATCGCATCCTGATCGCAAGGCCTTCCGGGCGGTCTTCCGCGCACACCGCGGAAGCATGGAAGGCCTGGGGCACTCCCTGGGCCGGAGAAGGACGTATCGCCTCCCCTGAGAGTGCTTTACTCGTCGGTCTCGTATTCCTCGAGCATGACCAACACGAGGTCCTCGATCCGATGGGTAGAGCGGAGGCACTTCACCGGATTCTGCCGACAGCCTCTGTGCCCTGGTACGACCCCGGAAGAGCGGCGCGCGTGCTCGAAACTCTCGGCAACCTGGTCTCGCAGGTACCTGCGTTCCTGTTGCGTTTTCGGCCCAATCAGGACGCAGCTGCTCTGCTCGTCGATCTCCTGAGAGAACTACGGTCGGACGACCGCACCGGCATCTGACGATTTCCGGCGCTGTCGTCCTACAACAGGAGCCGCGCGGATCCTACGGCATCTCGATACCTTTGGATCTAGTCTGAATACGCCCCCTGGGAGTGTTCGGAAATTGCGACGGCCGCAGAGTTCAACGCCCGTATCGACGCGAGTGCCGAAGTAACCGACCACCCACCCAGGGGGCCTTTGATTCCGAGTCTTCGACCGAGAGACTCTCATGGAGGCGACGACATGGCCCGATCGCACCTACGATCCTTTGGGGTGCCAACCTCAGCTACCGTGTCCATACGCCGCACGCCGGTGACCGGAGCCGACAAAGGCCTTGCGCCATCGACATTTGGACGAGGCGGGCCGTATGGTAAAATCACAAATCTCTGGCGTGGACTCGGCCTCGCCAGCCGAAGGTCGAGGGGTGCCGAGCCGCCTTTACACGCCTGCATCACTCGGTCTAGTGATGCAACTGTCTCTCCCTTCGGCTGCCCTCGGATCGAGCGGACGCTTCCTCTGGGGGGACGCTTCAGCGAAGGTGTGAGCAGACCGAAAAGCCGTCAACTCCGGCGACGCTTCGGGCAGAGACCATCGGCTACGGATCTGCTCCGATGAAACAGGACGCGCCAGCGCATCGAAACGGTTCGACGAGTCTCTCGGTCGGGTTGTGCTCTTCACGAGTTCGGACACTGTCCTGGATCTTGACCGCGCTCCTGTCGGGCGCTCCCCTGTGGGCTGGTAGCACTGGAACCACTGAGCTCCTTCCGATCCAAGGAGACGGCGCACCGCGGTCTCATGGCGACTTTGTCACCGATGCGGGGGGCCTTGAGACCTACTACGCCTACTTCATCGAGGTACCGCCTGGTCTCTCCCGTTTGGTCATCGACATCTTCGATGGCGACGTGGTGGCCGGCGTCGGCGAGGCGGCGGCCAATCGCGACGAGCAGCGCTCAGGTGGCACCACGGCCGACTACAGCCTGCGCGACCCATTCGGTACCGTGCAAGGGACGCAGTTCACCACCGGATCCGCCACCCTACCCACCGGTGGCGACAACGCATGGTTGACCTTCTACGATAGCGACGATCCCAGGACCCCACCGGCCTTCGAGGCTCTGAATTCCGCGACGCAATCGAGTAATGTGACGTCGATCTCGGTGACGATCCCCGGCTCACCGTGCGCTACAGGCGATCTCCTGTTAGCCAGTGTGGCCACCGATGGAAGTCCCAACGTCGGTACACCGAGCGGCTGGACCCTCATCAACCAAGGAAACGCCAGCGGCGGCTCGGCGCGGCTCGAGGTCTTTCGCCGTACTGCCGTGGCCTCCGACGTCACCGGTTCCGCCACCGTGACCTTCACCTGGACCGGGGGACAAGAAGTCGTCGCGGCCGTCGCCTGCTACTCCGGGGTCGACACCAGCAGCCCGATCGACGTCTCTGGAACGAACACCGGAAACAACGATACGCCGTCGGCACCCAGCGTGACGACGACCGTGCCCAACACGATGCTGGTACGGATGTACGCGGCCGACGACGACGATCTCAGCGGAACGCCATATCCCACCGGGCATACCGGGCGCCTGAACGCCGAGAGCGGGCCCGGGGGAGGAACGGTCAGTCACGGGATCGCCGATGCCACCCAAACGTCGGCCGGAGCTACCGGAGCCGCCGACTTCGACCTCAGCGGAGGCGGTGAGCAATGGCGAGCCATCACACTAGCGCTCAAGGCAGAAGACCCGACCGAAGACGCGACGCCCGGGCATTGGGAACTGCGGGTCGACCAGTCCGCCACCACCGGTGACGACGTCAACGCCATCGGCATCCGTGCCCATGACGGCACTCCGGGAGCAGGGGGCACCGAGCTGAACGTCTACGCTCAGAGCTTCCAGACCTACGGAACCAACAACAATGGTGGTTCCTCGGGCACGCGAAGCTATACCCACCATCCGTACATCACTTCGGGCTGCGACTTCGCCGCCATCGATTTCGACTGGGATGCCGGCAATACAGGAAACCAGGGGTCGATGGAGTTCTTTCTGCCCAGCGGCGGTGCGGCGCACGATACCGTGCCCGACGCCGATCTTTCGGGCAACGATGTCTGGGAGAGCAACACCGTTCCGGCGTTCACGGAGTCTGTCGCCAACACCCAGAGCTACGGGATCTGGGACCTCGACCTGGAGATCTCGGGTCCCGGATCGTCCGGCAACTATGCCCAGATCTACCTCGAAGACGATCAGGGCCCGGGTCCAGATCCGGACAGTCAGCCCGAGACCAACGCTTTCCGTCTCTACCTACCGACGGACGGTGGCGACGCGCCCGACAAGCCCTATCTCGAACAGTTCGTCCGTCACGACGACGGCCCGAACCCACCAGATACCGGCCAGACCTCGACCTTCACCGTCACGGTTCGGCTGGTCAACCCCACCGACCACTCCCTCACCTTTTCCGGCTCTAATCTGGTGGTAGCCAACGTGCCCGGTAGCGGCGTGGTCTACGCAGGAAACGATCAGGTGAGCCAGGGGACCGTAACCTCGGAGCCGTCGATCGGCGGAACCGGAGACGTCGAATGGAATCCGGGCACGGTGGCAGCCGGGGACACGGAGATCCTGTCGTACGAGGTCGACGTGACTCCCACCTCGGACGGTCAGGTGCTCGACGTCACGGGGACACCCTCCTCCGATGGAACCGAGGCCACCTACGTGGACGAGACCTGTAGCGGTGCCTCGCCTACGTGTTCGGGAGCACAGCTCACCGGCGCCACACATACTCTCGGCCCACTCTGCGAGTTGCAGGTCGAAGAGAATGCGCTCACCTACGTCAAGCTGGAGAACTTCACTACATACTTCGATCCTGGGTCGGCGGGTGGACTGGTCGTCGAATGGCGGACCTCGTCCGAAGCCGGCTCGATGGCATACGAACTGTGGCGCGCACCGAGCCATGTCGGAACGGCAGGATCCGATTGGACACCGGTCACGGAACGGGCAGTTCCGGCGCTGTTCGATGCCCCTCAAGGCGGGACCTATCGAGTATCCGATCCAGACGGACGCCCCGGCGATAGGTATGTGTTGTTCGAGATCGATCGCCGCAGCAGCGCCTCGCGCTTCGGCCCATTCGTCGCCCGACCCGACGCTTCGCAGGCCGCAAGCATGGGGCTGGAACGAATCGCGAAGACCTCGCACTACGTCGCGGACCCGGTCCGTGGTTCGATCGCAACAACACGCGATCCCGGGGCGCAGACGTCCGGTCTGGCTGCCACCGGCACGGTGGACGGGCTGGAGATCACTCTTCGGGAAACTGGTCTGTATCGACTTGCGAGTTCCGAACTCGCGGCGGCATTCGGAGTGCCCCGCGTACGTATCGATGCCGCCATAGCATCGGGAAGGCTGGAGCTGACAAATCTCGGCCAGTCGGTGGCCTGGACTCCCGACGACCCATCAGTGCCGTCTGGCATCCTGTTCTACGGCGAGGCCATCGACAGTCTCTACACGCTCGACAACGTCTATCGCTTGCGCCTCGGGCCTGGTCTCAGAATGCGTAACACAAGGACGCTACCGGCAGTGCCGGATCCGACTGCGACCTATACTGCGCAGCGTCGCTACGAAGAAGACGTCACTGCGCCGCTCGTCCTGGCTCTGGATCCCGAATCGGACTATTGGTTCTGGACCGGCCTCATCGCCGGTTTCTCCGGCTTCGATCGCTGGCAGACCGAGTTCCTGGTCAGCGACGCCGTGGTCGGGAAAGGACAGTTCCGCATCTCTTTGCTGGGCTCCGGCATCAGCGGACCTGGCGGCGTCCACGAAGTCGAGATCTATCTCAACGGCTCACTACTCGGCACCGATACCTGGACCGGTAGCATCCGAGACGTCGAGCTGAGGATCCCGGACGGTCTGCTCCTCAGCGCCCCGGCCCCCACGGTCAATCAAATCGAGGTCGTTGCTCTGCCGCCGGATGGCGGAGGGAGCAGTTTCATCTTCGTCGACGGTTTCGAGATCCGGTATCCACGGCACTACCGCGCGGAAGAGGATCAGCTCCAATTCACCGCGGGCGGCAACGCTGTGGTCACCCTCGAGGACTTCTCCGCACCACCTCGTATCCTGGAGATCTCCGACCCGAAGCGCCCCGTGCACGTCGACATCGTCGGCCAGTTCGTCGGGCCGGTCAGCTTCGCGCCCACGACGAGCGGTCCCTACGTAGCGGTCGGCCCTACGGCCCTTCTCGAGCCGGCATCTGTTCTGCCGTACGGTCGACCCCACCTACTGTCGCAGCCCGCACAGCACATCGTCTTGGCACCGCAGGAGCTCGCGGCCGCGGCCGACCGCTTGGTCGATCATCGCAACGCCACCGGCATCAGGTCGCGCCGAGTCCTGCTCGACGAGGTCATAAACGAGTACGCCCATGGCGTCTTCGATCCCCGTGCGATCCGGGACTTCCTCACCGCGGCCGAAGCCAGATGGCCCCGAGGTCCACAGTACCTGACTCTCGTGGGCCTCGGCACCTACGACTACCGCAACCTGTTGGGTGGCGCGACCAACCTCATGCCGCCGCTGCTGGTCGCGACGGAGAGCGGACTCTTCGCGTCGGACGATGCGTTCGTCGACCTCGATCGGGATGGCTTGGCGGACTTGGCAGTGGGCCGAATTCCCGCGGCGACGATGACCGAGCTGGACGCCTTCGTCGACAAGCTCATCGCCTACGAGTCCGGCGGACCGAGCTCCGGAGTCTTGCTGATCTCCGATGCAGGCCGTCCAAGCGAAGAGATCGACTTTCGGCACGAGAGCCTACGACTCGGAACCTTGTGGCAAGGATCCGCGTCCGTTCTCGAACTCGACCTCGAGGAGCTCGGCCGCGACCGTCTCCGGGCCCGTCTCTTCGATCAGCTCGCGTCTGGCACGGCCCTCGCCAACTACTACGGTCATGGTGGCAGCGATGTGTGGTCCGACGACCGCCTCCTCGAGCTGGCCGATCTGGGGTCGATCGACGGACCCGCCACCGTAATAACGGGTCTGACCTGCTTGATGAACCGATTCGAAGTGCCCGGCTTTCCGAGCCTGGGTGCCGGTCTCGTCACGTTAGAAAACAGCGGCGCGGTGGCGGTATGGTCGCCGACCGCACCGGAGGCCCATCAGGCATCCCGCGCGCTCGGCGAGCGCTTTCACCGTCGGCTGCTCCAACCCGGAGACTTGTCCCGGCGAGCACCGTGGCGAGACCGCTCGGGTCTGCGCAGGCAACGTCTCGGTGATCTGATCCACGAAGTCAAGGCGGACGTGGCGGCATCTGGATCGCCTATCGGTCCGCTCGGTACCTATGTGTTGCTCGGTGACTCGGCCACGATCTTCCGCTTCGATGCTCTGGAACCGACTCATCCCGATCCACCGACCGGTGACAACGAAGAATGAGGCCCGTACGCCCATCCTCCGCACCTGCGGCATCCGTCAGAGGATCTTCGGCCTCGGCGCGTACATCCGGGAGGTCTCAGGGCGGGACCCAGGTCTATGAACCTCCGCGGATCGTCTTCGTCGAGCCGATGGAAAGCTTCGCCACGGTCTGCTCGCCGCCTGCCAAGGCAAATCCCGTAACCTGCTCGTCTGGACCCATCTCGTCGTGACATCGGGCGGGAGCGCTACGTCCTACGGTGACGTGATTCAACGGACGAGGGAGGGGAACGTCCTGTTCTCGGTGATGCTAGAGCTCACCTATCGATGCAACTTGGACTGCTTCTTCTGTTACAACGACCTCGACCTTCGCGGGAAGACGCTGTCCCTGGACAGGTACTCGGAGCTTCTCGACGAGCTACAGGAACTCGGCGTCCTCCACTTGATACTCACAGGCGGCGAGCCACTGGCTTCCCCGTACTTCTTCGAATTGGGACGACGCGCACGGGAGCTGCGATTTGCGGTTCGCGTCAAGAGCAACGGCCATGCCTTGCACGGCCATCTGGCACGACGTCTCCGAGACGAGGTGGACCCGATGATCGTCGAGGTCAGCCTCCATGGCGCGACAGCCGAGACCCACGAGCGACAAACGCGTGTTCAGGGCAGCTTTCGGCGCCTGCTGGACAACCTGGTGGAGATGCAGAAACTAGGACTTCGTCTGAAGATCAACAGCACTCTCACCTGTTGGAACGAGGACGAGATCGAAGCGATGTTCGACCTCGCTGACGGGTTGGGTCTGCCACTGCAGTTCGACCCGGAGGTCACGCCGCGCGACGATGGAGATCGCTCTCCTCTGACTATCGCTCCGTCGCGGAGCGGACTGACGAGGCTGTTTCGATTGCAGCAACGGCGCGCCCAACGCTACGCGGCGGGCCAAGCCGAGACACCTTCTCCTCCACCCGCCCGGGAAGGAGACCAGGTAGCCGCAGCTCCAGCCAGCGGCGGGTACTGCGGCGCGGGAACCAACTCCTTGACCATCGACCCCTTCGGCAAGGTATACCCGTGCGTTCAGTGGCGCAGGCCTGTCGGCGACCTGCATCGGCAGTCGGTCTCCGACATCTGGCATGGAATAGGAGCTCTTCGCGACGTACGCCGTGAAAACGCCGCCGCGCGTAGCTCCCTGGTCGTATTGGGCCAGGAGGCGGGCTTGGCCTCCTTCTGTCCCGGCCAGGCCGCGGTCCGCACGGGGCGAGCCGACACGCTCTATCCGGAGGCGCTGGAACGGGTCGAGTTGCGGCGCGCTGCGACGGCTGACGCCGATCTCTACAGTACCGACCAGGGATCACCGCTACGCGAGAACGTCAGTCTCCGTACCGGAATGGTCTCCGCGAGGCCGGTGAGCGTATCGATCACGGGCTCGCAGCGATGAGGGTCGCTGCCGACCGCCGTCGCGCACGACATCAGCAAGCCCAGACCCGCGGCACGCGACATATCTGTCAAGGCTTCCACGTCGCCGTGCGCAATGCCATACAAACCCGCCAGGGGAAACTCTCCCCTCACCGCGGTTTGCTGACCGAAGTCGCCGGCAAAGGGCATCTGGCAGACGATGGCTCGACCGTCGCGGACGAGCAACGCGTTGAGGTCGTCGGAAAGAACCTGTCGGCCGCTCGCGTGACTCAAACGAGAGATCGTGGTCTTGCCGGCGCCCGAACGGCCGAGAAAGACATGTACCCTTCCCCGGTCGAGGACGGCGGCGCTGTGCAGGAGCACACCGTGACTCTCGGCAAGTCGGTATGCCACCACGGCGCGAAACGCGTTCTCGAGAGCACCGAGGAATGTCTCGCCACCTTCGGACCAAGTCCAGAGCGCGGACCGGAGCTCCTCTTCCCAGTACAGACTGGCCATCAACTCCATGCCCGCCAGATCGACACGTCGTGGCTCGTACCGCAGATCGAGGGAGTACTCCCATCCGACTTCCGTGATGCGATGAAAGTCATGCCGCGTCGCGCGAAACACCTGCAGCTCGACAGCCCCCAGAGGGATCTGCTCCAGACACAGGTGGCCGAAACGACCCCGCGCCTGACGCAACTGCTGCGAAGACAGTCCCAGAAACGCGTACGGCCCGCCGAGGAAGCCGAGTCCCAGCGCTTCGTCTCCCCAGCCTTCCCCCGCGTCCAACTTGGGAAATCGCTCCGGATCGACGAGGAAACGGGACGCAAAGGCAGCATTCTTTTCTGCCCCGGGCGTTTGGGAAACCATAGGCACAGTGTATGTCGCGGGGAACGACTGTCGTGAAGCGGCACTACCGTCTTCGCGAAGACATACGCTTTCGAGTGGTCGGTGACGAAGCCGTGGTCCTGCAGCTCGCGGGAAGCCAGGTCATGGGTCTCAATCCGACCGGCACGCGGATTCTCGAGCTCGTCGAGGCCGGCCAGAAGCCTGAGGACATCGTCGAGACCTTGACGCTCGAGACCGAAGGCGACCCCGAAACGGTACGGAAAGACGTCGAGGCGTTTCTAGCCGAATTGGTGGAGCAAGCGGTACTCGAAGCCACCGAGTCGGTGGAGCCGGCCGTCTTGGAAACCGAAGTGTAGGCCTTCGGAGGCTCTCAGACGGCCGCCAGCTGATCTTCCAGACGCTGCCGTTCGTGGAGCTCCGAGTAGAGACCACCCGCCGCGACGAGTTCTTCGTGGCTTCCCTCCGCGGTCACTTGGCCACGTTCGAGGACCACGATGCGGTCCGCCAGGCGAGCTGCAGCGATGCGGTGAGAGGCGAGCAGCACGGTGCGTCCCGGAAAGACGGTACGCAGGTTGTCCAGGATCTGCTCCTCCGTCTGCGCATCGACAGCCGACAAGCAGTCGTCTAACAGCAGAATCTGCGGATCGCAGAGAATCGCTCGGGCCAGGGCAACGCGCTGCTTCTGGCCTCCCGACAGGGTGATCCCACGCTCGCCCACCAGTGTGTCGAGTCCCTGGGGGAAACCCTCGAGATCTGCATCGAGTCCGGCCAGGGTAGCGGCGCGGCGGATCTCTTCGTCGGCTTTGCGAGACGCTTCTTCGGTGTCGTGGTTCCTCAGATCGGGGCGACCGAAGGCAATGTTGTGCCGCACGCTGGCGGAAAAGAGAAAGGTCTCCTGTGGCACCATGGCGATGGCACCGCGCAGCGCGTCGAGACGCAAGCGATGGACGTCGTGGCCGTCGACTTCGAGGCTCCCTTCGGGAGGTTCCAGCAGTCGAGGTACGAGTTGAAGTAAGGTGCTCTTACCCGAACCGGTGCGGCCGACGATGGCGACAGTGCGGCCGGCTGGAATCTCCAGATCGACGTTCCTCAGTGCCGGGCCCACATCGCCCCCTTCCAACCGCCCCGCCTGCTCCGGTACGGTCGTCTGGTACGTGAAGGTCAGATCGCGAAAGCGGATCGCACCGTCCAGTCGAGGGGGAGCGAGAGGTGACGAGCCATCGGCGGCGAGGCGATCACGGATCGCGGGCTCGGTGTCGAAGATCGCTTGCAGACGGCCCATAGACGCGGCGGCTCGCTGCGCCAGGTTGATCACCCAACCAATGGCGATCATCGGCCACACCATCTTGCCCAGGAAGAGATTGAACGTGACGTATTCGCCGACGGTGATCTGGCCGTTCAGAATGAGGTGAACGCCAAACCACAAGACCACCGCGAATCCTATGCCGACCGTGGTCTGGATCAACGGTTGGAACACGGCGTTCCAACGGATCAAGTGACGGTTGCTGTCGACGTAGGTACGGTTCTGTTCGCGGAACTCGCGCCGTTCCGCGTCTTCTCGTACGTAGGCCCGCACGACCCTGGCTCCCGACAGATTCTCCTGTACCTTGGATGATAGGTCGCCATAACGCTCCTGGACGACCTCGAAGAGCTGGTGGATCTTCTGGCCGAACACCTTGGTGATCACCGCCACCGCAGGAAGTGAGATCAGGGCCAAGAGCGTCAGTCCCACATGGATTCTGAGCATGAAGAACGCAGCCCCGAGCCCCACCACCAGCGTATTGGTGCTGTACATGATCGCCGGCCCGCACACCATGCGTACCGCACCGACATCGTTCGTGGCTCGAGCCATCAGATCGCCGACAGGATTTTCCTGAAAGAAGCTGGCCGGCAACTTCTGTAGATGGTCGTAGAAGTCGTGCAGCAGGTCGTACTCGATGTTCCGGCTCATGGACACCAAGAGATAGCGTTGCAGGAAGCTGAAGCTGCCCGCCACAGCGGTGACACCCACTAGCAATCCGGCGTACTGAAGGAGCGCACCCTGGGACACGTCGCGCCGGATGGCGTCAATGGCCGAACCGACGATCTGAGGTGCCACGAGACCGAGTCCAGCGGTCGTGAAAATACACAGGATGCCCGCACCCAACCGTCTCCGATACGGCCGGAAATAGGGCAGAAGGGACTTGAGCTTGTTCATGACAGGTCGAGTAGGCCGCCGGCTGGGCCGGCAGCGTATCAGTCATGACGCCTAGAAAGCCGACGCTTACCGACCTCTGTTCAGACTCCGGTCGCCGGCGCGTTCTGACCTCATGGGCCATCCCGCGAGCTGCTCAGCCGCCCTACCCGACATCTGCCAAGCGGCTCCAAAGGTGGAACGTCGCCAGGCTGCGATGGGGTGCGAAGACCGACATCAGCTCCAGTACCCCGCCCTTCGCCGGGCGTTCGTCGAGCGCAAAGTACTCCGCCAGACTCTTCGCCAGTGCCACGTCACCCACAGGAACACAATCTGGGAAACCGAAGGCGCGCATCATCAAATAGTGCACCGACCAGGGACCAAAGCCACGGATCGAGAGCAATGTACTCTCCACCTCGTCCGGTGGCGCCTTCTGCAACAGTGCGAGATCCAAGGCTCCATCCACTACCGCGCGGGCCAGGTCGACGAGATACTCGGCCTTGCGCCGAGAGAACCCGATGCGTCCGAGGTCGGCGTAGTCGAGGGCGGCAATCGTCTCCAAGGTCGGCCAGAGTGCAAACTCTGGAGTTACGCGGCGGCCGAATGTCTCTGCGATCCGCTGGCGCAGCGCGAAGGCAACCGCCAGGCTCACCTGCTGCCCGACGATCACCCAGATGAGCCCATCCAGCAGGTCGTGAGTCTGTGGGATGGTCAGACCGAGCCGACCGTTGACCAGCCGTTCGTGTCCAGTACCGGCCAGGGCATCTTCGAAGGGGCGCGGATCGACATGCAAGCCCAGCAACCTATGCAAACGGTCGCGAGCCGGCGCCTTCCAGCCGCCTTTCGGCTCGCCGTCCACTGTATCCACCGTACAGCGCGCCTCCTCTAGAAGCAGCTCCGCCGACACGACGGCGAGACACTCCTCGTGCTCCATTGCAAACCGAAACCGATCACCTTCGATGGTTTGGGTTGGGCTGTGCGGATCGCGGCCGAGATAGGTCTTCAGTCGCTCGAGCTGCAGCCAGGGCGGGAGGTCGACTGCGAAGTACAACGTCAACCTCGACGGCAGGAAGTGCTGACACCGGGATCGACTTCCCGGCCCGTGGGCTCCGGTCCCTCCAGGACCGATTCGACGTCCCGCGACAGGTGCATCGAAGTTGCGTGACCGGCGATAGACCATCCGGCAGAGCCGGATGCGATGATCAGAACTTCGAAGCCCGATGGCATACCCATGCCCCCTCCTGACGATGGGGTGAACAAGCTCGCAGGACACTAGCACGCCCTCGGCTGGGCGATCGCTGATCCTGTGACGGACGGTGTCTAATGTTCCGTGCGATTTCGCGGCTCGATTCGACTTCGCCGGCGACCATGACAGCATCGAGCTCCGGACTCCGGAAAATCTTCAGGAATCCACCGAACCTTTTTCTCGCAACCTCCGTCTACGAGGTCGAGATGGGACACGACGCCACGATCACTACCAATCCTGACCTGCTCCTGGCCCGCCGGGCAGCCCGCGCTGACGCGCAGGCCTGGGAAGAGATCGTGGCCCGCTTCGGAGAGAGGATCTACAACCTCGCGTACCGCTTCGCCGGCAATTCTGGTGAAGCGGAAGAGCTGGCACAAGATGTCTTCCTCAAGCTCTACCAGAACCTTGGCCGCTATCGCGGCGATGTCCCGTTTGTCGGCTGGGCGCTCCGGCTGTCGCGCAACGCGTGCATCGACTATTTCCGCCACCACCGACGCAGGGTGCAGTCAGAGGTTTCGGAGGAGCCGTTGCAGTTCCTGCCGTCGGACGACGACCCTCACCAGGAAACCTGGCTGGCCCATCGCCGGCAGCTGGTACATCGAACGCTGGCCGATATGTCCGAGGGCCAAGCCACGATCATCGCACTCTGCGATCTTCAGGGTTGGTCCTACGACGAAGCCGCGGCGTTTCTCGAGGTCCCGCTGGGCACCGTCAAGTCGCGACTGAACCGAGCTCGACGGGAACTCTTCCAGCGCATCGAATCGAAGCTGCAGGAAACCCACGGCACAGACAGATCTCCCAGGGAGGAGGCCGCACGATGAGCCGCTCCTTCGATAAGTCTCAGGAAATAGGAACCGCCGCGCTACCCGATGAGGCGCAAAAGGAAACTGGCCGGCTGCTGCGCGACCCAGTACGTCCGATGCCGGAGTCTCTGCGCGCCCGATTGCTGGCAATCCCGGTGTTGGACTCGACTCAGGCCGAGGAACAGGAGATCGACCGTCTCTACGCTGCCGCTCTGGCGGCTCGGACGGATGAGAATCTAGACCCGGCCACCCTGCACACGTCGCCGATCCGCGCTACCGTCGTCCGGTTGTTGGCCGCAGTCATTCGAGACGCACGCAGTCGACTGCCACTGCCCGAGGCTCTGACGGAGCGCCTGCACGCGGTACGCCGCACCATGATCCAACCTGGGCGGCGCAGCTGGCGGATCCGCTGGGTCACGGAGACCCGCTGGGCCGCTGTCGCTTGCTGGCTCCTCGCCTTTGCGTTCACCCTCGGCACGGATGATGCCGTTGCCGGCTTGCTCGATGCACCGACCACGATCCACGCCCGATCGAGCCACTGGGCACAACGTGCAGGCGAAGGTCTGGGCGGCGCCTGGTCGGACGCGCGCACAGAGCTACACATCGGCTATGGACTCGTGCGATCCCGCGCCGTGGCACTCGGTGCCCAGGCCGAGGCCTGGAGCGGACGAGCCGTCCGTGACGTGGGCACGGCATGGTCCTTGGTGTCGACCGGCCTCGCACCTCAGGTCGAGGGATCGGTCAAAGAATTTGCCCCGAAGGAATTGGAGAGCAACCCTACAAACCCAGGCGATCCGTCGCCCGAGGAGGTCCATGATGACCGATAAAAACGAAGCCCACGAGTCAGCCGAGGCCGCTCACGAGAACGTCGACTACGAAGACGTTCCGACCGCTCCACCTCCCCCTGCTGCGCCACGCCGTCGTCGGCCCCGCCGTGAGCACCGCGAAGCGCCGGCCAAGAGCCCCCTGCTCGCGGCATTCCTTGGTCTGTTCCCAGGACTAGGCAATATATACAACGGACTGTACGCCCGCGGCTTCGTCTTCTTCTTGCTCATCGTGAGCATCTTCTATGCCGCAGTCGAGGTGGGACATAGTCGCAACGACGAACCCCTCGCGCTGCTCGTCCCTTCGCTGCTCTTCACCTGGCTGTTCAACATCTTCGACGGCTACCGCCAGGCCACACTCATCAACTGGGGCTGGGACGAGCAAGATGACCTGGTCGCCAGCCGACAGAGCGCCGGTGGTCTCGCCGCTGGAATCGCGCTGTTCGTCATCGGCTTCTACGGGCTCCTCCATCAGTTCTTCGACGTCGATCTGTCGGCGTTACTAGAACACTGGTACCTCATCCTGTTGGCCATCGGTGGCTGGTTGATCTACCAATCTTGGAACGAAAAGAAATCGGACGCAGCCGGCGAACCGTACTGACCCGCCCTGCACTCCGCTGCTCGCGTGCGCCGTCCCTGGGGACGGCGCTTCGCGTTGGTAAAGGCCTTGACGCCACGCGAGCAAGACCTCATGATTCGTTCGTAGGTGGAGATGATCCGCCGCAGTGAAGAGATGTCCAAGCCCACCGTGCACGCGACCGCCCCACTCGCCTCGTGCTCGGATCTGCCACGGGTCCAGACTACAGAAATCGTAGACGATCTGGCAGATCGCGGATTCACGATTCGACGAGGGCTGTTCGACGAGGACTATCTGCGAGCGCTGACCGCCGAAGCGCGAGATGCCTGGCCTGACGGCGAGTTTGGTCAGGCTGGGATCAGTCGAGGCGTCGATCTCGGTACCGAGATCCGTGCCGGCCATGTCCTCTGTCTCGACCCGGCGGCCCCGACCGCTCTACAACGTCGCTATCTGGATTTCATCGGGGATATTCGTCACCAGCTTGCGCGCGAGCTGTTTCTCCCCCTCCACGGATTCGAGGCACGTTTCGCGATCTATCCGGCGGGTGCCTGCTACGCCCGTCATCTGGATCAATTCCAGCAACAACCGCATCGCCTCGTGAGCTGCTTGCTCTATCTCAACGAGGACTGGCAGGGCCACGATGGCGGAGAGCTCTGCATCTTCGAGCCACCCGATGAGGACGGTGAGGAAAACGAGATCCTCGTGCTTCCCGAGTTCGGTACCTTCGTCGCATTCCTCTCAGATCGCATCGAGCACGAGGTCCGCCCGACCCATCGGGAGCGACTCAGCCTGGCGGGTTGGCTCCGTCGGGAATGACGACTAGTGTGCCGATTGACAAGTTCGTGCGACATTTGCGGTTCGCTCAAGGA
>JALCBJ010000064.1:27944-37925 GCA_028066595.1 Thermoanaerobaculia bacterium | reverse complement strand
AAGCATGGCTCATTCTACGCCGCATTCACGCCGGTTGCCGGCCGGACCTCTAGACCGCCGATCATAATATCACCGTCTAAACTATTTCGAAGGTTACGCATATCGAACACACCCACGACGACATGAGAGGTGATCGCATGACGAAGAGTGATGCCCGGACACGGTCTCGTGGACGCTCCGCGCGCTGGGCACGGCTCCGCCTTCGGTATCGCAGTCCGATTCGGCCTGAAGCCGCCACATGACCCAATCGATGGGCGCATCTTGGGGCATTCAGCCGCTGCTCGAGCGAGTCGGCGGTACGATTCCCATCGTCGGCTACCTGCAGACCATCATGGGCGTCGACTCGATCAACATCGGCTGGGCGTTGCCCGACTGCAACGCCCATGCACCCGACGAGCATCTCCACCTATTTCCGCGGCACCGAAGCGCTGGCTCGTTTCTTCTCGTCCATTCCATGACCCCACGACCTTCGGCGAGCCGGTATCCGGCCTGGACCTCCGCGGTCGACCCGGCGCCAGGGGACCTGCGGATCGTCCAGGCCTTTGTCAACACACTGGACGTTCAGGATGACGAGGAGCTGTGGCCCACCCCTGAAGATCTGACGAGTTGGCTCGTCGCGTGGGATCTCGTCGATCGTGAGGCACAGCTCACCGATACGGACCGGGAGGATGCAATCCGGTTCCGGGAAGGTCTGCGCCAGCTTCTCCTCACCAACGCAGGACACGACGTCGACGCCGGAGCGGCCGGCGATCTCGAGGTCGTCCTGGAAACGCTACCGCTGCGCTGCTCCCTGAGCCAGGACGGTGACTATCGGCTGGTCGGAGACCGGGAAGGCTGGCCCGGCGCCGCGGCTCGGATCCTGACCCTCGTGACCCGAGCGATGTCCGACGGCACCTGGGCAAGACTCAAAGCGTGCCGGCGCGACACCTGTCTTTGGGTCTACTACGACACGTCGAAGAACCGGTCCGGCAAGTGGTGCTCGATGTCGGGATGCGGCAATGTGATGAAGGCTCGGGCCTATCGCGAGCGGCGGCAGATTCGAGATGCGGCGGCAGGGTCGAGGTAGGGCGGAGCTCCTCCGCATGAGCTCGACCTAAAGCACGGACTGCCCAGGTGCCACCAGCTCGTCGATCCGGGCCAGTTCTTCCCGGCCGAGCTCGATGTCGAGAGAATCCAGCGAGCTCTCCAGCTGTTCCATCGTCCGCGGCCCGATGATCGCCGACGTCACGTCGACGTTGTGCAACACCCATGCGTTTGCCAGCTGCGCCAGCGACACCCCTCGTGCCTCGGCCAGGGGTAAGAGCTCCTCGACGATGTCGAGCCGGCGCTCGAACTTCGGATTGTCGAGCTCACCGACCCAATTCTCGGCTCGACTCGAGTCCATGGGATTGCTCTCGCCGCGGCGGTACTTGCCAGTGAGCCAGCCGCCCTCGAGCGGACTCCAGACGATGTTGCCGATGCCGAAGCGCCGGGTCATGGGAAAGTGATCGACCTCCATGACGCGGCGCAGGATGCTGTAGGGCGGTTGCAACGAAACGAAGCGCTCGAATCCGTGGCGCTCGGAGGTCCACAAAGATTCGACCACCTGCCACGACTCGAGCTTCTGCTGCCACGGATCGTCGCCTGCGTAGTGATTCGTGGAACAACCGATGTAGCGCACTTTCCCTTGACGCACCAGATCGTTGAGGGTGGAAAGCGTCTCTTCCCAGGGTGTCGTGGGGTCGGGACGGTGGATCTGGTAGAGGTCGATGACGTCGGTGCCGAGGCGGCGCAGCGACGCTTCGCACTGCTCTTGAATGTGCTTGCGCGACAGGCCCCGGTCGTTGGGTCCGTCGCCCATCTTGCCGAAGACCTTCGTCGCCACCACCACACTCTCTCGCCGGCCTGCGATGGCCTTGCCAACGATCTCTTCCGACTCACCGGCCGAGTACACGTTGGCCGTGTCGAGGAAGTTGATGCCGGCATCGATCGCCCGGTGAATGATGCGGATCGAATCGTCGTGATCACGGTTCCCCCAGGCGCCGAACATCATCGTGCCAAGGCAGAGGCGGGAGACCTTCAGGCCACTACGGCCGAGACTGCGGTATTCCAAATCAGAGCTCCAGGTGTGGCGTGCGTTGAAGTGTGCATTCCGGGCCGGTCGTGCCACGGGAAAGCAAAAAGACGGCGCTGGCAAAACCAGGCCGTCCTTCGACTGCGAGCGAGCTTTGGTTGGGCGACAGGGATTCGAACCCCGATTGAACGGTCCAGAGCCGTTTGTCCTGCCATTAGACGATCGCCCAAACGGGTAACGGATGATAGACAAGCCATCCGCGATGGTCAACCCCTCGTGATAGCGCGGAATTCCGGCGAATACAGCCTAGAATTTGCGCATCAAACCGACCACCACTCCCTGCACTTTGACCGAATTTGCGGGCACGCGGATCGCGTCCATCAGCGGGTTGGCAGGCTGGAGACGGATCGTCTCGCCTTCGGGGTAGAAGCGCTTGAGAGTGGCGTCGCCTTCGATCAGGGCCACCACCATCTCACCAGTGCGGGCCATCTCACGACGCAGGACGACGACCAGGTCGCCGTCGTAGATACCTTCCTCGATCATCGACTCCCCGGTGACCCGGAGGACGTAGTGATCGGGTGCTTGCCCTTCGAAGAGATGCTCGGGTACCGCCAGCTTTTCCTCACCGGGCAAGGCTTCGATGGGCTGCCCGGCAGCGATCTGACCCATGAACGGCACTTCTTGTGTGGGGGTAGCGACGCCAGGGACGGCACGCAGCAACTCCAAACCGCGCTTCTGGTTCCAGTCGCGCCGCAGGTACCCTTTCTCCTGTAAGAGCTTCAGGTGCTTGTACACCGTACCGAACGAGGAATATCCGAACTCCTCGCGGATCTCGCGATGGGTGGGCGAGATGCCATTGCGCGCCTGATAGTCGGCGATGAACTCCAGAATCGCCTTCTGACGTTCGGTCAGATATCGTCGCCGGGACGACTTGGCTCGACTACCGCTGCTCGATGCTGTGGCCATGTGCCGAGCATATGGCGGAACTGGAGCGTAAGTCAAGGCAGCAGATTCAGGAGGACCCAGGAGATTCGTTTCCCGAGATGACCGCTCCACTGCATTTCGACGTCCAACGGCACCGCCTGGCCAACGGTCTGCGGGTGAATCTGCACCACGACGACAGGTTGCCTCTGGCGTCGGTCAACCTCTGGTACCACGTGGGTTCCAAGAACGAACGGCCGGGTCAGACGGGCTTCGCCCACCTTTTCGAGCACCTGCTGTTCCAGGGTTCGCAGCACGTCGACACCAACGGACACTTCCGCTACATCCAGCAGGTGGGCGGCTTGGTGAACGGGTCCACCTGGTACGACCGCACCAACTACTACGAGACGGTACCGTCCCACCACCTGGACCGAGCGTTGTGGCTCGAGTCGGATCGCATGGGCTTCCTGCTGCCCACCATGACCCAGCAGAAGCTGGATACCCAACGCGAGGTGGTGATCAACGAGCGGCGGCAGCGGGTCGACAATCAGCCCTATGGCGCTGCATGGGAACGTCTGTCCGAGATGCTCTTTCCGGAAGGTCATCCCTATCGCTGGCCGGTGATCGGCTACATGGAAGATCTCGAGGTGGCGCGCCTGGACATGGTGTCTGATTTCTTCAGCCGCTTTTACGGTCCGAACAACGCGGTGCTGACGTTGGCGGGAGACCTCCCCGAGAACGTGATGGATCGCGTCGAGGCCTGGTTCGGTGACCTACCTGCCGGGCCACCGGTGGAACGCCCGCACGTCGAGCCCGTGGTCTTGGACGGTCCGAAACGCCAGGTCGTGGAAGACGACGTGCAGCTGACCAAGATCTACCTGGCCTGGCACGGACCACCCTATGGCCGGCCGGAGTGGTACGCCGGCGACTTGCTCGCGGCGGTGCTCGCCGGCGGCAAGTCGAGTGTGCTGCGCGAAGACCTGATCTACCGGCGCCGCCTGGCCAAAGACGTGAGCTGCCAGATGCTGCCTACCGAGCTCTGCGGCACTTTCGCGTTGGTGGCCACGGTGCGCCCGGGCGTCGACCCTGCACAGCTGGAGAGCGCCCTGATGGATCACCTGTCGGTCGTAGCCGGCGGCGTCATGGCCCAGGCCCAGGTCGACCGAGCGCGCAACAAACTGCTGACCTATCACTATGACGAGCTGGAGACGCTGGGCAGCCGCGCCGACGCCATCTCTCAGTTCACCACCTTCTTCGACGATCCGGAAGCCGCCGCTCACGAGCCGGAGCGGTACCTGCCCTTGGGGCCGGAGGAGTTGAGCGGCTTCGCGCGGGAACGACTGCAAGAACAGAGGATGGCCGTTCTCTGGGTAGTACCCGCGGAGACCGCGACCGGAGACACGGAGTGAGCGATTCCACGACCTCCGTCACAGATCCGCGTCGGTCCATCGTCGATCGCAGCGGCGTCCCTCCCGCCGACCAGCGCCGGGAGTTCATCTTTCCGCATTTCGAGAAGTTTCGCCTGGAAAACGGTCTCCAGGTCTATCTAGCGCCGGTGGGCGAGGTGCCTCTGGTCTCGATGGAGCTGCTGACACCTGCGGGAGCCCAACACGACTCGCGTCCCGGTATCGCACGTCTGACGGCCGAGATGCTCGACGAGGGTACCGAGCGCCATTCCGCCATGGAGCTCGCGGAACGCGTCGAAGATCTCGGCGGCGACCTGAGCACCAGCTCTGGATGGAACATGAGCTCCGTGGGTGTAGATCTACTGTCGACACACATGGATGCCGGGCTCGAGCTGGTAGCCGAGACCGCGCTGACACCAACCTTTCCCGACCAAGAGGTCGAGCGCCTACGCGACGAGGCTCTCGCCGACCTGCTACGTCGACGCGACCAGCCCACGGCCCTGGCGTCGGACGTTTTCTGCCGCGCCGTGTACGGCGACAGCCCCTACGGGACACCGATTCTGGGCACCTCCGAGAGCGTCGAGAGACTGACCCGAGACGAGCTGCAGGAGTTCTACCGTCGTCTCTACGTGCCCGCTGGCTCGGCCCTGATCGTCGCGGGGTCGTTCGACCCACACCGCGTCCGAGAGCGCATCGAGATCCTGTTCGGCAACTGGCAAGCTCCAGGAAGCCCTGGCATCGAGCCGGAGGATCCTGAGATCGTGCCCCGGAAGCTGGATGGCTTCGAGATTTACCTCGTCGACCGTCCCAGGGCCTCGCAATCAGTTCTGCAGATGGGCTGCGTGGGCCCACCCCGAGGACAAGACGACTACACTCATCTCATCCTCGGCAACGCGATCTTCGGCGGCAAGTTCTCCAGCCGCATCAATCTGAATCTCAGAGAACGCCACGGCTACACGTATGGCGCCAACAGCCACCTGCAACGGCGTCGCGGGCCGGGTCCTTTCTTCGTCCGCACGAGCGTGGCGACGGAGCACCTGGGGGCGTCGGCACGGGAAGTCTTTGCGGAGCTCGACCGAATACGCGCCGAGCCTCCGACGGACGAGGAGCTACGCGACACGAAGGACTACGTGCTCGGAGTCTTCCCCACCTTGGTGCAGAAGGTCTCGAGCCTCATGTTGCGTCTCGAAGCGCTGGCCGTCCATCGTCTCGACGACGACTACTACGACGGATACGTCGACCGTGTAGAGCAGGTGTCCGCGGAGGATGTGCGCCGCGCCTTCGAGCGCTACGTCGATCCCGCGAACTTCGTGGTGGTGGCGGTCGGTCCGGCCGCGGAGCTGCGTCCGCAACTGGAACAGCTGGGCGAGGTTCGAGACGTTACGTAGACATTTCCCCGCCGTGCCGCGTTCTATCCTCCGATGACTTTGGTGAGCGAATCCGCGAGCGCAGGAATCCGGCCGGGCCGGCGGCGATGGATCGGCGCCGTCATCGTCGCATTGTGGCTCCTCAGCGTAGGGCTACTCCTGCGTCGGGAGTTCGGCGGGACGGCGTTCCGAAACGGGCCGGATCTGACGGCGTTGGAGGGAAACGTCGCCTATGCCGTGCTGGTGCCCGGGACGGCCGGCGCGGAGCAACGGGTCGGTGCCATCGGCATGGTGCGAGAGCCAGAGGCACGCGGAGGCTTCCAGGGCACGACGGTACGCATCGAAGCCGCGATGGCACTCGAGCTGCTGGGCAAGCCGACCGAGCTCGACGTGGATGGCGCGATGTGGCGTCCCGATGCTCCCGAAGAAGCGGCCCGACAGGCGGAGCTAGAGTTCCGCGTGGATTCCCAAGGCCATGAATTCCAGCTGGTCGGCGAGCTGGCAGGGGGCAGGCTGATCGGCGAGGTTCGCTCCGCGGGCGAAACTCTGCCACTCGACCTGCCGGTGGGTGGGGACGTTCTGGTGGAAAGTGGACTGGGTGCGTCGTTGCGGTTTCCCCGAATGGAGGTGGGCGAGACGATGCGCTTCTCCAGTTTCGATCCGCTGACCCTCTCGCGGGGTCGAGCCAAGGTGACCTGTGTCGGAGAGGAAACCCTCGATCTGGCGGGACAGAAGGTCGAAGCCAAACGCCTGCAGGTGGAGGCCTCGGGTATCGAGACGGTCGCGTGGATCGACGAATCTGGCACGGTCTTGCGAGCTGAGACGCCCCTCGGGCTGATCCTCGAACGTCTACCCGCCGGGGTGCCTATCGAGGGTTCGACTCGCATCGAGACGGCAGACTTTCTCGGCCAGACGGCGATACATCCCACCGGGCTCAAACCGTCCCGAGGCGCCCACCGGATGGTCCTGCGTCTCTCCGGTGTCGAGCTCGAGCCACCTTTCGACAACGCGCAGCAGCCGATCGGTGGTCCGACGGGAGACGGCATCGTGATCGAGATCTCGCGAGACGCGGTTGCCAACGCGAAGACGGCATCGCGACCCGCACAGGTTCACTTGTCGGCCGACGCATTCGTGCAGAGCGACCATGCCGAGATCCGCGAACGGGCCCGCCGCATCGTCGGTGAAGAGACGGATCCGTGGCGGCGAGCGCAAATGCTCCACGACTGGGTCTTCGAACGCATCGAGAAAGAGCCCGTGGTCTCGATCCCGTCGGCACTCGAAGTGCTGCGTGAACGCCGCGGTGACTGCAACGAGCATACGGTGCTCTACGCCGCCCTGGCACGGTCGCTGGGAATACCAACGCGCATCGCCATCGGACTCGTCTGGTCCGACGAGCTGGATGGCTTCTACTACCATGCCTGGCCGGAGATCTTCCTCGAAGGTGACGGCGGCCGGTGGGTACGGACCGATCCGACCCTCGGCCAGGCCATAGCCGACGCGACCCACCTCAAACTGCTGGAGGGCGGTATCGAAAGCTGGCCGCGTCTCTTGGCATACCTGGGAAAGTTGCAGGTCGAAGTGCTGGAGACGGATTCGACCCAGGACACGACACCGTGATCGAGACGACACAACTCCACAAGCGATTCGGACAGAAGGTGGCGGTCGAGTCCCTGGATCTAGACCTTGCGACCGGCGAGTTCTTCTGTTTTCTCGGGCCGAACGGCGCCGGAAAGACGACCACGATCAAGATGCTGACCGGGCTGATCCGGCCCACCTCCGGACGCGCCCGCGTCGGCGGCGTCGACGTGCAGCAAGACCCCGTTGCAGCCAAACGACTGCTCGGCTATGTCCCCGACCATCCGTTCCTCTACGACAAGCTGACCGGTCGCGAGATGCTTCGCTTCGTCGCTGGTCTCTATCGAATGGACGTCGCCGAGTTCCACCGCCGCGTCGACTCGATGCTCGAGACCTTCGAGTTGGCCCAGGTCGCTGATCAGTTGGTGGAGCACTACAGCCACGGCATGCGTCAGAAGCTGAGCTTCGCTTGCTGCTTCCTTCACCAGCCCAAGGTCGTGGTGGTCGACGAGCCCTGGGTAGGCCTCGATCCGAAGAACATCCGTGCCGTGAAGCAGTTTCTTCGGCAACGCGCGGACGAGGACGGCCTGACCATTTTCATGTCCACACACACGCTGTCGATCGCGGAAGAGGTGGCCGATCGCATCGGCATCATTCATCGCGGACGACTGCTCCACGTGGGTACGGTCGAGGAGATCAAAGCACTGGCTCGCCGTCGACAAGAACACCAGCTCGGGGGCTCGCTGGAAGACGTCTTCCTGGAGCTCACGCGCGACGAGGAAGCGTACGGACCGTGACCCCGTTCGGAGCCCTGATCTGGGCCAAGCAACGGATCGCCGTACACACCATCGCCTCGGTTCGCGGCGAGTCCAAGCTGAAGGTCACGCTGGTGAGCGCGGCAGCCGTGGCCATGTGGTTCGGTCTCTTCCGCATGTCGCAGCTGGGATTTCGTCTGTTCGAGACGTTTTTTGCCGAGATCCTTGGCGACGCGGGCCTGAGCTTCTCGGATCTCGTGATGTCGCGCCTGTTGGCCAGCTTCGCCTTTGCTCTCTTGGTGCTCCTCACCTTCTCCAATCTGCTCGTGTCCTACGCCACGCTCTACCGCTCCCGGGAGATGCCATACCTCGTGCAAAGCCCGGTCCCGGTGGCTACCCTCTTTCTCGGCCGCTTTGTGGAATGCGTCAGCTTCAGCTCCTGGGCCAGTGCCTTTCTCGGCTCGCCGCTGTTGCTGGCCTACGGGATCGAAACCGCTGCACCGTGGACTTTCTACCCCGCAGTGGTTCTCTTCTTCTTGCCCTTCGTCATCATTCCTGCGGCCCTCGGTACGGCTGCGACGCTGCTCTTGGTACGGGTCGTGGCCGGGCATCGCCGTCGGGTGCTGCCCGCTCTGGCCGCCCTGGTCGCGGTCGCCGTCGCACTCTTCATCCTGACACCGGAACGGGTAGACCCGCCAAACCTCGCCGATCCATCCAGCTTGGCAGGCGTAGTCCAGGCGATGGGAAGCAGTCAGCATCCGCTACTACCCAGCCAGTGGCTAGCCGGCGGGGTTTTCGCAGCGGCCACCGGGGACCTCGCCGAGGCCGGCTTCTCCTTGCTCCTCCTGGCATCGAACGCGGCCCTTCTCCTGTGGCTGGCAACGCTGCTGGCCGAACGTGTCTTCTATCCCGGTTGGTCGGATCTGTTGGGTGCAGACGAGCAAAGCGGCCCGAAACCGTCGCACGGTGGCATCTTCTCGAAGCTCGACGGATTGACGCGCTGGCTTCCGGAACCCTACCGATCACTGGTGGCCAAGGACGTGCGAACCTTCTGGCGCGAACCCACGCAGTGGAGTCAGTTCCTCCTCCTCTTCGGCATCATGGCGCTGTACCTCGCCAACATGAGGGGCGACGTCGCTGCCATCGACCGCGCCACCTGGCAGGCCTGGGGCACCTTGCTCAACCTCGCGGCCAGCATGCTGATCTTGGCTTCCCTGACCAGTCGCTTCATCTATCCGCTGATCAGTCTGGAGGGTCGCAGGATCTGGATCCTCGGCTTGGCGCCGCTCACCATGCGTCAGCTCGTGCGGCAGAAGTACTGGTTCTCGGTCTCCACCACCGCGTTCTTCACCTTGGGTCTGGCGACGCTCTCGTCGCTTCGCCTGGACCTCGACGCCTTCGAGCTCGCCGTCTCCCTGGGCACCGTCGCTGCCACCACGTTCGCCCTGAGTGGCCTGGCCGTCGGCCTCGGCGCGCTCTACCCGAATTTCGAAGAAGACAATCCTTCCCGTGTCGTTTCCGGCCTGGGCGGCACTCTGAACTTCTTCCTCAGCATGCTGTACATCTTGGTCGTCACCGGCCTCCTCGCAGTGGTCCTTCTCACCGCCCGACTGGGATCGATATCCGACGGAGCCCATTCGGCCCTCACGGCCGCTTGTTTCGCCGTCGTCCTGGGCCTCACTCTCGTCGCTACCTGGCTGCCGCTGCGACTCGGGATGCGTCACCTGGAGACGATGGAGCTGTAGGCGCGGATGGCCGTCGGTCGCGCGGCGTCGAGGGAGCTGTTTTTCTCAAATCCCCCTCCGACTCCCCCTTTCGGAAAAGGGGGAGGGCCAAGGCAGTCGAGCTCACCGGCTCGGTAGAGGGAGAGGGCCAAGGCAGTCGAGCTCACCGGGGAGAACCTG
>JALCBJ010000064.1:0-27844 GCA_028066595.1 Thermoanaerobaculia bacterium | reverse complement strand
CCAAGTCCCCTTCGGGAGAGGGAGAGGGCCAAGGCAGTCGAGCTCACCGGGGAGAACCTGCCAAGTCCCCTTCGGGAGAGGGAGAGGGCCAAGGCAGTCGAGCTCACCGGGGAGAGCCTGCCAAGTCCCTTCGAAAAAGGGGGAGGGCCAAGGCAGTCGAGCTCACCGGGGAGAGCCTGCCACGTTTCCTTCGGAAAAGGGGCCGCCAGGGCAGCCAAGCTCCCTTCGGAAGACGGAGAGCCAGGGCAATCGAGCTCACCGGCTCGGTAGAGGGGAGAGGGACGAAGCCTCTCGAAAGCTCGTTGCAGGTGTCTAGAACGAACGGTCGCCGACGAAGAGAAACACGGTGTAGGCGACGTAGCCTGCCAGGAGGACACCGCCCTCCACACGGGTCAACCTCTTGCGCCAGAAGAGGAAGATCATCAAGAGAACGCTGGAGCCGAGCATCACCCAGATGTCCAGCGTCAGAATAGCAGGAGCTACGGAGATCGGCGACACGGTCGCGGTGAGACCGAGAATGCACAGCAAGTTGAAGATGTTCGAGCCGACGATGTTGCCCATGACGAGGTCGGCTTCGCCTTTCTTGCCGGCCACGAATCCAGCCGCCAGCTCCGGCAAGCTGGTACCGAGCGCCACCAGTGTCAGGCCGATGACCCGTTCGGGCACACCCGCCTCGCGCGCCAACGTGCTGGCGCCTTCCACCAGAGCGTCGGCACCTCCCACGAGCAGAGCGATGCCGATCCCGACTCCGAGCCAAGACTTCCATGCCGGCGTCAAGGGCTCTTCGTCTGCTTCTTCGTAGCTTTGCGCGCTCGCGGGATCTCGGATCAGAGTGCGCAAGAACATGATGAGAAGCGCGAAGAGGAACAAGCCTTCGAGACGGCCGATCAGAAGCCGTGTCGCGAAGATCGGATACATGACGGCCGAGACCAGCACCATGAACGCTACTTCTCGCCGGACGAAACGCGGCGCGGCCGGCAAAGTGAAGAACAGCGCCGAGAAGCCCAAGATGAGGCCCACGTTGGCGATGTTCGAGCCGACTGCGTTGCCGACCGCGATGTCGGGCGATCCGAGGAGGTTCGCCGTCATGGCGGCCGCCAGCTCCGGAGCCGAGGTGGCGAAGGCCACCACGGTCAGGCCGATGACCATCGAGCTCACTCCGAATCGCCGCGCCAGCGCGATGGCGTGGTTGACCAGCAGCTCGCCGCCGAAATAGAGCAGCGCAATCCCCAAGACCACGAGGAAGACTGGGAATACGAACGTCGACATCGTGTCAGGGCGCCTCGACGCCGGCTTCGCCGAGGCCCAGGTCCTCGTAGACGGCCTCGGTCAGATCACGAAAGCGCTCCGTGTGACGCGGCTCACCGGGATTACCGTTGGTGAAGATACAGACCACGAGATCGTGCTTCGGATCGGCGAACGCCGTGGATGACTGGAAGCCGCTGTGGCCGAACGTACGCCGCGACGCGTGGCGTCCATAGCCATAGGGAATCAGATCTCGGGAGTTGCGATCGTCGTCGCCCGCCGGGTAGTGTTTGGAATCGACGATGAAACCCAAGCCCCAGTCGAGCTTGTGGCGGAACGTCTGGTCGAGCAGTCCGACTCGGTGAGGCGTGGTCAGCGCCTCCACGGTCTGTGGGGTCAACAAGCGCTGGCCGTCCTGCGCGACTCCCCGGCGAAGCAGCATCTCGTAGAAGAGCCCCAGTTCCCGAATGGGTCCGTATCCGTTGCCACCCGGAGAGCAGCCCACCACGTGACGTTCCGTGTGCCAGTTGCGCGCCAAGGGGCTATCGGACTGGCCTTCTGCCACTGCCTCGGTCGACCACATACGGCCGATTCGGTCGCCGTACGCTCGAAAACGGTCCTGTGGCATGCCGATCCACGAGTCTCCCATGCCGAGTGGCTCCAGGACTCGTCGACGCACGAAGGACGGGTACGGTTCCCCCGAGATTCGTGAGATCACCTCCCCGAGCAGAAACCACGATGACGCCATGTGGTACCCGGCCTTCTCTCCGAGTGACCAGCGAGGCTCGGGCTTGGCTCGACACACTGTGGCGATGATCTCGGACCAGCTCGCCTCGGGCCAGCCGACGGACAGCATGCGGATGCCCGCCGTGTGGGTCAGCACATGACGCAACGTGACCGCGGCCTTCCCTTTTTGAGCGAACTCGGGCACGTAGCGAGCCACGGCATCGTCGAGATCTACCTCTCCAGCCTGCCAGAGCAACGCGAATGCGACCGCTGTCACCGGCTTCGTAGACGAAAGCCAGAGGTTCAGCGTGTCGGTTGTCATCACCTGGCCGGCAGCGCGTTCTCCCAACGACAGATCGAGGAAGTCGGGTGGTCCACTTGAGGCACCCCGCGAGACGTAGATCTGGGCGCCATGATGCAAGCCTGCCACAATACCGTTTTCGGCCACGCGCGCAGTCTGCGGCAGCGACGCTGGCAACGCCACGGGCGTCGAAGGGAGGCGGGAGGCCGACGCAATATCGGCCTCCCGGCTTGCGGTATCTGTTCCCATGAAGGGGAGGGGAGTCTCGCGGGTTCTTGTCCGGCCCGCGTCCGAAGGCGGGCCGAGGCGGGACCGTCAGCATAGCAGGTCCAAAGGCCGGGAAACCGCCTAGTTGGAGCGAGCCTCGGGCCGACACGAGACGCTGGTTCACGTACGGATAGACCGTTTCGAGATCACCCTGCGAGACATCTGTGGATGTGATCTAGCTGGTCAATCCGTTGCTCGACGGTCGGAGCCAGGGCAGCTGTCCGGAACCTCGGGCGGCTCGGCGCCGATCTTGGGCAACACCTGGCCAGAAGCTCGCACTCGCGCCACCAGAAGGAGCTGACGATGGACGCGAGCTGCTCCGGACGCTCGACGATACCGCGCGCGCCACTCGTCAGCAGCTGGGAGTAGATCACTTGCGCGACGCCGCGGGTCTGCACCTCGTATTGCTCCTGGTCGGCGTAGAGCCGCGACACAGCGAGCAGCAGGTCATAGTCCCAGGCCAAAACAGCATCGGTAGCCGTGGCGGCATCCCAGGCATTCGAGAGAATCCGGGCCGGAAACACAAAGCCCTTGTCGAAGTCGCTCGGCTCCACGGCTTCACTGGAGCCTCCTGCGGAATAGAGCGCAAACATCTTCTCGCGATGGTAGGCGAGGGAAGCCGACACAGCGTCGTGATTCGCCTCCAGCTCACGGGCCACGGCCTCGAGTGCCAGACCCGCCCGCTCTCCGGCCTCATTGGCCTTCCGCCATTCGTTGGCGGCGAACGCCAGCACGACGCCGAGCACCACGAGACCGGCCTCCAGTGCTGCCGATCGCAGCGAAGCTCGGACGTCCGTTCGTCTGTTCTCAGGGTCGGCCATGGCACCTCCGGCGCAATCTGGACTCGTGCCCGCAAGGTACCACGGGAACCGACTCCATACGTCCGACCGAGTCCCGTACCCGCTATGCCATCTCACTCCAATGAGCCAGGACGGCCTCCTGCCCCGCCTCGTCTTCGACGTCCTCGGCGCTATCGCCTTCACCCACCACGGCGGCCTCCGCTGACGGAGCCACCAAGGCATGGGTAGTGACACGACGCAAGACCTCGGACGTCACCGAACCGAGCAGAAACCGCTCGAATCCACTGCGACCATGGGTGCCGAGAAGCACCAGATCGGCGGGATGGGCTTCGAGGTGGGCGAGAATCTCTTGCCGGGGTATACCGCTACGCAAGACCGGGTGGAGCCCCGGCCGTTCGAAACTCTCGACGAACGTATCCAGCTCTTGCCGCGCGAAGCGATCGACCTGCTCGGGTCGGAAGTGCGCGCTACCCTCGCGATCGATGCGGGAAAGCACGAACAGGACATCGGTATCAAACGACCGATCTTCTCCCTCGACGATCCGGTCTAGGATCTGCAGTCCGTCCGCGAGGGCTCGCTCCGACAAGCTCGACAGATCGGTGGGCGCAAGTACCTTCTGCGGTGGCTCGAACTCGCCTCGCACCACGAGCACCGGTTGGAGGGCGCGGCGCAGTAGTCGGTCCACGGTCGAGCCGAGCAGCGGCGCCAACGGACCCCGCATCTCGCTTGCTCCGACGACGATCAGATCGGCCCCGACCTCGCGCGCCACCTGATCCAACAACCGATAGCCCGAGTCCAGCTCGAGGCGGAGACCGGCGAAGATCTCTGCCGAAACGCCGATCCGATCCAGCTGCTCTTCGAGCAGCCGACGGTATCGCAGGCGATCGGCCTCGAGCTGTGAGTCTACGACCGCGCCTCCGTGAAGGCCCGCGCCGTACACGACGGGTAACGGAAAACCGTGCACGAGATGGATCTCGGCACCGGTGTGGTCTCGTACCGTGAGCGCCGCTCGGACGACCGGGTCGCTCGCGGTCTCGAGAGAGGTTCCGACGACGATCCTCTGGACTTGACGGGTCATGTGTCGACCTCCTTTCTACGAGATCAGTGTCTCGCAGGGTCAGGGAAACGCCGACACCTGAGCAGGTGGTTCGTCAGCCTGGGCTCCCACCCATCGGAGTGGTGTCACCAAGCGGGCTCGACGCCCTCGAGCCCCTCCCGCCACGGCGCCCAGCCGACACAAACGCGGCGGACGTCGACGTCGGTTCGACGCGGCTTGAGCTCGTAGGTTCCGATCTCCCGAGCCCGGTCCTGATACGTCCGCCCGATCTCAGCCTCGCGCTCCTCGAACGAGGCTTGCAGTTGCTCCATCTCCTGCCGCAGTTGCTCGAGTTCCTGTTCCGCTCGTGCGTCGTCGGCGCCCTCGCCACGGGCTTGCTGGAACGTCTGGAACACGCGAGAGATCTTGTTGGAGGTGAGACGCTTTCGGCCGACACCGGCGGCGGAGACTCCCACCTCGACGACGGCTCCGAGAAAGCTGCCCCACTTGCCCTTCGTCTGGACGCCTTCTTTCTCTAGTCGCGCTTGCGCGCGATGCATCCGATCTCGCAGCCGATCCAGGTCCTTTTCCAGATCGGTGCGCGCCTTCTCCACCTCCAGATCCCGCTCCTCGCGGGCCTTCTCCTGCAGGCGCACACGGAAGTCACGCTCGCTCTCACCCGGCTCCGACACCAAGCCGAACTCCTCGCTCTCGAGCAGCGGCCAGCGACGGCTGCGATAGAGAAAGTCACTGAAATCTTTCTCCCATCCCCGATAGTTCTTCTTGTCCGCCAATGCCGCCGCAGGCTCCTCGAACCCGCCATCCGAGACCGCCTCGGTCTCCAGATCGCCGTCCACCAGATCCAAGAGCCGCGCTTGCCACCAGTCGACCTCTTCGTCGGCGTCGGCCCAGAAGACCACGTCCTCGCGGGCCGACACGTCATGTTTGCGATCTTCGAAATGGACGCGAGCGCAGCCGACGACCCCAGGCCGATAGACGACGTCCTGCCCAGGGCGTCCCCTCAGCGGCAAGAAGCGTTCCGCGATCCCAGGAAGAAGCGGTTTGCTCGTCTTCGGTTCAGCGGCCGCCAGCACGGCCGACGGCACTTTCTGTGGTGCCGCGTCTCCTTCGTCTGCGGCGGCGACCTGTGTGATCGTCGGGGTCAGCCGTTTGATCTGTTCGCGCGTCAATGGGCCACAGAGATACGACATGGCCCAGCGGACATGGATCAGTTGCGGTTCGCTCTCGTGAACGTTGTGGACCAGGAAGCGCCGCTTGCCGAGATCCGACAGGATCGACTCCAGAGCTCGTCGGTCGAAGCCGGCGTCGGTGTCCAGCAAACCGTCCATCACCCGTTCCTGGTCTTGCTCGGTCTGGAGACGACCGAGGAACCACGTACCGATGTTGGACAACGCTTTGTAGTCCAGGTCTACGGGATTCTGCGTCGAGAGCACGACGCCGAAGCCGAACGCGCGAGCCTGCTTGAGCATGGTCAAGAGGGGTTTCTTCGACGGCGGCTCGCCTACGGGGGGCAAGTATCCGAACACTTCGTCCATGTAGAGGAGCGCCCGGAGGCTCGACGTCCCGGAGCGGCTGCGCATCCAACCCAACGCTTCGGACAGCAACAACGAAACGAAGAACATGCGCTCCTCGTCGGAGAGATGGGCGATGGAGAACACCGCGAGCCGCGGCTTGCCACCTTCACCGTAGAGCATGCGGTCGATGTCGAGCGGCTCGCCGACGAGCCAGCTCTGAAAGGTCGGCGCCGCCAACAGAGCGTTGAGGCGCATCGCCAGAGCGAAGCGCTGTTTCTGCGGGAACACGCTGTCGAGCGGAAGGACGCCCAGCTTGTCGATAGGCGGCTGCTGGATCTGCTGGATCAAGTCGGCCAGATCTAGATCCACGGCCTGCCGCCAAGCGCGGTCGAGCAACGTCGAGAGCAGGATGTGCTCGGGGCTTTGCACGGGATCCGCGTCGAGCCCCAGAAGACCGAGCAGGCTCGACACCGTGGTGCTGATGCGATCGGCGAGCAGATCCGCATCTTCCAGAACCTCGGGCCCGGGAGCCGCGAAGGAAGAGAGGATGGAGACCGGACGACCCGCCTCGGAACCCGGTGTGTAGACGACGACATCGGCAGCCTGTCGCAGTCTGCGGATGCGTTCGCCGTCTTGATCCCAGCCCGCCAACCCCTTCTTCCAGCTAGCTGCCTCTTGTGCCGCCAGCTCCGCGACGCTACAGCCGCGGCGAGCGGCCTTCGAAGGATCGACCCACGGCTCGAAGTCGTCGGCCTCGAGATCGGGAAACGTCAGACAGAGGTTGGCCAAGTCCCCTTTCGGATCGATCACCAGGGCAGGTATTCCGTCGATGGCCGCCTCTTCGAGCAGCGTGACACCGAGGCCGGTCTTGCCGCTACCGGTCATACCGACGATTGCCGCGTGGGTGGTCAGGTCCTTGGCGTCGTAGAGAAACGGAGAACCACTGGGCTCTCCTTCCGGTGAGTCGATGGGTCCACCAAGGTAGAACGCACCGAGTTTCTCGTAGAGCTCGATAGCCGTGGGATCTGGGGTGGTCGAGGATGGCACGTGGAGTCTCCGTGGGCTCTGAACGACCCTGTGGTTCAACGGCGCAGGACGACCCGGAAGCTGCCTCCCGGCTGCGCTTCGGTTCGAACCGTGAAGCCGTGCGGTCCCGCGTGGGTAACGGTGTCGATCTCTTGTTTTGGTGGCTGCAGACGACCCGAGAGGTCCTCGGTCGCAACGTCGAACGGGCAAAACAGCAAGAGCGCACGCACCGCCACCGGCCACAAGAGTCGGCCGTCGTCTGCCAACCGAAACACGGCGCTCTCCTCGTCGGCGACCTCACTCCAGCCGTCGAGCCGAATCGCACGACAGAACGATCGGTCATCCTCCCGGAGGAGCCGCAACGCGGCGACGACATCGGCAGCGCGTGCCGACGGACCCAGCCGACGCTGTACGAGCCAGCGAGCCAGCGGTCCCGGCCAAGTCGCGGCGCGTCGAAGCGAATCGAAACCGGGTAGGTGCTGGCGCAGGTATGCCAGGGTTGGGGCAGCGGACATCTCGCCGCCATTATCGCCGATCACGACGTGGCCCTGGTCACGTTCCCCGCCGCGATGCGCGCCGGGTACACTCCTCCCATGCCACCCATCGAAGACGGTCCGGAGCTGGAACGGGATCGGGTCAGGGCCCGCGCGATCTTCGAATCCGCCGTCGACGGCATGATCACCATCGACGAGACGAGCGCGATTCGGTCGGTCAATCCCGCGGCGCTGCGTATCTTCGGCTACGAGGCCGACGAAGTTCTGGGCGAGAACGTCAAGATGCTGATGCCCGAGCCGCACCACTCGAACCACGACGACTACGTCAGCAACTACCTGCGAACCGGTGAAAAGCGCATCATCGGTAAGGGTCGAGAGGTGGAAGGTCGACGCAAGGACGGTTCGACCTTCCCGATGGACCTGGCGGTGAGCGAGTTGCGCTTGGGCGACAGCAGCTGGTTCCTCGGCATCGTCCGTGACGTGACCACCCGGCAGGAGACGGCGGAGGAGCTGCGACGGGAACGCGACTTCGCCGAGAGTCTGGTGGAGACGGCACAAGCCATCGTTCTCGTCCTGGATGCAGAAGGTCGGATCGTCAGATTCAACCGCTACATGGAGGAGATCTCTGGAATCCCTCTCGAAGAGGTCCGAGGCAAGAACTGGTTTCAGACCTTCATTCCACCCTCCGAACGGGCGCGGATCCGTGGCGTCTTCGATACGTCCCTACTCGGCTCTCCGACACGGGGCAACGTCAACGCCATCTTGACGGCCAGCGGCGAGCAGCGCGACATCGAGTGGTTCGACACGGTTCTGCGCGACACAGAAGGGAACGTGAGCGGGATTCTGGCCGTCGGCCAGGATTTGACGCCACGGCGAGCTCTCGAGGAGCAAGTTCGCCAAGCTCAGAAGCTAGAGGCCATCGGCCGGCTGGCGGGCGGCATCGCGCACGACTTCAATACCTTGCTCGGCTCCATCGCGGGCTATGCCGAGATCCTCGCCGAAAGCCTGGAAGACGATGCAGATCAACACAAAGCCGCCCGGCAGATCGTCCGCGCGGCGGAGCGGGGTGCAGCGCTGACGCGGCAGCTCCTCGCCTTCAGCCGCCGACAAGTCCTATATCCCAAGGTGGTCGACCTGAACGCCGTCGTCGAAGACATGGGCGGATTGCTCCAACGCCTGGTCGATACCGGCGTGGAACTGGCGCGCCGCCTTGCGGACGAGCGTTTGCCCGTGCGTGTGGACGCGACGCAGGTCGAACAGGTGATCATGAACCTCGTGATCAACGCTTGCGACGCGATGCCCGATGGTGGCCGTATCGAGATCGCCACCTGTCGCAGCGACGCCTCCAGATGCTCTGATTGCACCGGTGGCTGCTGTCAGCTACGCGTATCGGACACCGGCATCGGCATGGACGACAAGACGAAGAGCCGAATCTTCGACCCGTTCTTCACCACCAAAGAAACCGGAAAAGGGACGGGGCTGGGCCTCGCCACGGTGTACGGCATCGTGACCCAGAGCCACGGGAGGGTACGAGTGGAAAGCCGGGTGGGGGAAGGCAGCTCCTTCATCATTTGCTTCCCCTACGCTTCAGAGGAAGATGCTGCAGACGACGTCGCACCTCGGGATCTCGTGACGGGTCTCGGTGGCCACGGGAACGAGACGATCCTGCTGGTGGAGGATGACCTGATGTTTCGGAATCTCCTGGCGGAAGTGCTCGAGAAGCGTGGATACCGCGTCTGGGTGGCGGAGGATGCCGCCGAAGCCCTCGCTCTCTATCGCCGCGACGAAACGCTCCCCGACCTCCTCGTCTCAGACATCTCGATGCCCGGCGAGATGAACGGTTCGGACCTGGCGACGACGCTCCGCGCCGAGGACGCGACTCTGCCGGTCCTGCTCATGTCGGGATATACGGACGAGACTCTGCCTGCGGACGACGAAGCCGGCGCGGAAACCGGCCCGTCAAAGTTCATCCAGAAACCCTTCAGTACCGCCGACTTCTTAGCGGCCGTTCGAGAGTTGCTCAGCGCGTCCGACGACGACAGCCCCTGAACTCGCCGCCGCGGTAGCCGGGGTACGATCCGTGATCAGCCCAGGAAACTGAGCTTCTTCTTTCTACGCTTGGCTCGCTGTTGCAGTTCCTTCAGAGCCTCGATCGGCCTCCGGTCTCCCTTCAGTAGCCGCAGAGCCGACTCGAGAGGTGCCTTGGCGGCTTTGAAGTTCTCCGTGTCCATCTCCAACATGCCCAGATAGTAGGCGGCCAGCCCCGACTTGGGGTCGATCCGCAGGGTCTCCTTGAGCTCCTCTCTGGCCTCGTCGGCGTAGATGTCTGGCTTGCTCATGAACTTACTATAGGCGAGCTCTGCCCCGTAGGTAGAGTTCTGCGGATCGCAGTCGTACGCAAACTGGAGCAACTTCACCGCTTCGGACCATCGCTGCTTGTGCATGAAGGCCCTACCCTTCTTGTACTGCAGCTCGGAATCGAGCAGCTCGCTTTCGATGGCGAAGCGGCTGGCCACGTCTTTCTTCGTGTCTTTCTTCGCCAGAGTACGGCGACGTGTGATCAGCTCATTGCGCCGCTCCACATCGCATAGCTCTCCGAAGGCACGTCCGCCGGCCAGAAAGAGATCCTCCGCCTTTTCGATCAGACTCTTCAGACCCGGGACGTCGAACTGCCACGGTGCGTAGTCCTGGCTGAACTTCAGGTAGGCGTCCTGGACGTCGAGCGCCGTGGCTGACTCCTCGAGACCGAGAAGCTGGAAGGCGTCCATCGAGCGGTGCTTGAGGTAGGCCTCCATCAAGCGATTCGACGTGCGCTCGATGTCTGCGGGCTGCAGCTCTTGGTCGGCCACTCGTGTCGTGCTGGCGGCCTCCTCTTCGTCCGGTCTCGCCTTGGGTTTGGCCTTCGGACGCTCCGCCGGCACATGTTTCGGCATCCAGTCTTCGGGCACCACGATACCGATCACGGCCAGGGAGTAGAGCAGCCGCATGATCTGGTCGAACGGAATGCTCGTTTCCGCCGCCAACTCGTCCAGACGCTTGCCCGACGCCAGGACGGCCACCAACTGCTGTTGCTCGCGGCTGAGGCGGATTTCGTCGAGCCCGAAGGGAGGATCGGGGTGCAGGAAGAGTCTCTTGCCCACCAACGGACCGATGGCCGTGTTCACTTCGTCGTCGCGGGCGAACTTGGAGATTCCCGTGACCACCAGCTGCGGGGCGTTGACTTTCAGCGGTGAGTCGACTTCCGGCATCTCGGAATACACACGGAACGTGCCGTTTCGCCAAGAGAACCCATCGAGCAGCTTGCGCGCCAAGTTCTGCTGCAACACCTTGTATAGCTCCGACGCGCTGATCTTGCCTTCGAGGATCAACACTTCCCCGAGCTTCTGCCCCTGTTGCGTGGCCTTCTGGAAGAAGTCCGTCGCTTCGGCCTCCTCCAGCCGACCCTGTGCCACCATGAACCTCGCCAACGTTTCATGAAGGAGGTTCGACTGGCAGTCGACAGGCACCCCGTTTTCTATGACGATGCCCTTCTTCATCGGCTTGCGCTCGATCTCGAGCAAGACCGAACGCCCGTGAGCCGCCAGTGCATAGAGCACGATTCCGAAGGGGTACTGCGCCAGGTCACCCCCTCGCAGCTTGGCTATGGCAGCGAGCTGATCGTTATTCGGAATCACGGGTCATAGTCACCGATCGAATCACGTTATTGTCTCCCAGGCCGGAACCCGGCAAGTTGATTTTAGCCCATTCCGTTGCCGCCCGCCGTCTGGCTTACGCAATCCCAGGCACTGAGTTGGAGACACGATGTTGTTCGTTCCCACATCCATCCTCCTGCTGGCGTTCCTCGTAGCCGAGAGTCCGGCTACCCAGACTCCGGCCCGCGAGCCTCACGGACTGACGGCGGTGGCCGGAATCCACGTAGGACATCACACGCTCGAAGCGCGCCCTACGGGTTGCACGGTGGTCGTCGCACCGAACGGAGCCGTAGCCGGAGTCGACGTTCGAGGCGGAGCACCAGGAACGAGGGAAACGGCGCTCCTGGACCCTGTCAACCTCGTACAGACCGTCGACGCGATCGTGCTCTCGGGTGGCAGCGCGTTCGGGCTCGATGCAGCGACGGGCGCCGTGCGATGGCTGGAAGAGCACGGCCACGGTTACGACACGGGAGTCGCCAGGGTACCGATCGTGCCTGCAGCGATTCTGTTCGACTTGGCCGTCGGTGACCCGACGATTCGCCCGAGAGCGCAGTGCGGATACAAGGCGGCCGCAGCCGCCTCGAGTTCGCCCGTCGAGGAAGGCAATCTGGGTGCCGGAGCCGGTGCCACCGTGGGCAAGCTGGCGGGCCCGGGCCGCGCGATGAAGAGCGGGTTGGGCAGTGAAGATCTCCGATTCGACGACGGTCTCGTCGTCGCGGCTCTGGCAGCGGTCAATGCCGTAGGAACGGTGATCGACCCGGCAGATGGTTCTCCCGTCGCCGGTGTACGAAGCGAAGACGGTTCTCGCGTGCTGCGCCCGTCCGAGCTCCTTTTCCAGCAACTCGGCGACCCACTGCGAGATCTGTCGCCGGTCGAATCGACCACACTCGTCGTCGTCGCAACCAACGCCAGGCTGACCAAGAGCCAGGCGACCAAGATCGCCCAGATGGCCCACAACGGCCTGGCACGTGCCATCGTGCCGATTCACACTCCGTTCGACGGAGACACGATCTTCGTCCTCGGCACCGGGGAGTGGACCGATCCGGAGTCGGGCGCGGTCGACGTTCTGCGACTCGGCTGGCTGGCCTCCGAGGCGACCGTGCAGGCAGTGCTGCGGGCTGTCCGCTCGGCCCGCGGGCTGCCGGATCTGCCGTCGGCTTCGGATCTGCAGTCCTCACAGGCGATTCCGTGACCCTCGCGCTCCTCCTCTTCTACTCCGCTGCGCTCATCGGTCTCGGCCTGTGGATCGGCAGAAGAGTCCGCTCCGCAGGCGCCTTCTTCGTCGCCGGGCGCGCCTTGGGCCCGGGCCTGATCTTCGCCACGATCCTGGCCGCCAATATCGGCGCGGGATCCACCGTCGGCGCCGCGAGCCGCGCTTGGCGCGACGGCTTTTCCGCCTGGTGGTGGGTCGGCTCGGCCGGACTCGGAACGATCCTGCTGGGCTGGTGGTTGGGTCCCAGACTCTGGCGGATTGCCAAACAGCACGACCTGCACACGGTGGGCGACCTGCTGGAGCTACGCTACGGCGCGGCGACACGCGGCGCCGTGGCGGCACTCCTATGGGTCGGAACCCTGGCCATCCTGGGATCTCAGCTGATGGCAGTGGCTTGGGTGCTCGACGTCGTGGCGGGCATCCCGCGGGTCTGGGGATGTGTGCTCGGCGGCGCGGTCGTGACGGCATATTTCTATGCCGGCGGGCTCGTGACCTCGGCTTGGGTCAACCTGGTGCAACTGGTCGTCCTCGTCGCGGGGTTCGCCCTCGCGCTGCCCTTCGCCTTGGATGCGGTCGGCGGTCACACCGCACTTCTCGACTTGCGACCGACCGACGACTACTGGGGATTCACCCGCGGCGGCACGTCGGGCTGGATCTTCGCTCCGCTCCTTGTTCCAGCCTTCCTGGTGTCACCGGGCCTGGTACAGAAGTGTTGGGGCGCGAAGAGTGCCCATGCGGTACGCCGCGGCGTCGTGGCGGCCGGCGTAGCGCTATTGGTGTTCTCTTTGTTTCCGACGCTCCTGGGCATGACGGCACGCGCTCTCCACCCGACCCTCGATCATCCCGATCTGGCGTTGCCTACGCTCCTCGTTACCGACCTGCCTGCATGGCTCGGTCTGCTCGGCCTGGCGGCCGTCTTCTCCGCAGAGCTTTCTTCAGCCGACGCGATCCTGTTCATGCTCGCCACATCCCTCTCACGCGACCTGTATCGTCGCTTCCTGCGCCCGGAGGCCTCGGACCGCGAGATACTGCGCGTCGCGCGCGTCGCAGCTGCGGTGGGCGGAGCTTTGGGCGTGGTGCTCGCCCTCCAGTTACCCGACGTCATCGCCGGTCTCCAGATCTTTTACGCACTCCTCGGGGTGAGCCTCCTCGTACCGGTGATCGTCGCAGCTCACGGGCGCTGGGCGGATGCATCGCCGGCCGGCAGGCGGGGAACACTATCGGCGTTGACCTGTGCCGCGGTCGGCGTCGGAACCCTCCTGTGGGCGCGCGGGGCGGTCGTGGCTCCCCTGACGCCCAATCTGGTGGCGCTGGCTGCTTCAGCCGCAGGATTCGCAGTACCTTGGTTTGGGCTCCGCAGTCACCGGAGCCGCTGCTAGAAGCCCCGTGGTGCACGTCGTACGATCCGCGATTTGGAGCGTCTTGGGCTGCTAGACTCGGACCAGTGACCGACCAATCGCAGCCCCCGCAAGGCGCGCAGGCCAAAGGGCCGCCGCCCCGTGCCGCCGTGCTCGAGCGCCTGCTCGACGCCGAGACAGATCTCGATGAGGCCTTCGATCGTCTGGCACGCAAGGCCCCTGATTCACCTGAGGCCGGAACGTTCACGAAGGGCGCGGTTCGGGCGGTGGTGCCCGGAGAGGCGCTCGCCTCGGCCGACAGCTCGTTGGCGGTCCTCCTGACCTCGGTTCTTTCGGAATACGAAGAGATCGAGAACGTGCTCGAAGGTCTCCGCGAGGTCGAGGGCATCCACACCATCGACGATCAGGTGGTGGTGATTTCGGAAGAACAGCTCGCCGATCCTCAAGGGCTCCACGACGCTCTGGAAAGCCTCCGATCCGAGACCAAGCGGTTCGAATTCCTGTTCGCCTCCGCCAAGGCAGCCCTCGACCGACTCGACGTATTCGATCTCTCCCAGCGCCCGACCCGGGAGTTGGTGATGATCCTCAAGTCAGAGGGTAATCTGGGTCGGCTACAAGCGCTCGTCGAGTTTCTCCGGCACCTGCAGGACGCCGCGGAGTCGTTCGAAGCGCTGGCTCTTCCACAGCCCCACATCCGCGACTACTTGCGACAGCTCTACACCATGCGCGACTGGTCCGAAATGGGACGGTTGATCGGCGTCCTGTCCGGGGCGGTGTCCAGCCTGTACGTAGGCGACGGGACCGTGGGTCGCGTGTCGATCCACGAGGCGTCGGGAGCCATCGGCCCCGAACAGCCAGCCGCTCGACCGGAGGACGACGAGCAGTCGTCGGAGACCCCGTAAGATCGAATCTCCGAATTCCAAACGTGAGGGGCCGTAGATCCACCGCCCCATAGACAGCGAATGCAGATCGAGATTCCCTGAACGATAGGAGCGAGGCGCATGCAATCCGACGTCGGCAACCAGCTTCCCCATCCTCTCCTCACGACCGCGCTAGTGATCTCATGGACTGCTCTCGTGGGCGGACTGCTGAGCGGTTGCAACGCTCCCATCGTCAAGGCGGAAGTCATCGACCGCCCGACCCAGGTTGCGGAGATCCAGCCTCTGAATGAACCGCCCGAGAACTCCCGACCCGAGCCGCTGCCCGCTCCACCGGAGCCAGAGCCGCTGGCTCCGGTCTCCGATCCCGCTCCGCCAGCGCAAGCCGACACGCTCGAGGCGGATCCGCCGCCCACGCCAGAGCCCCGACCGACGGAATCTGCACCCCCGGTAGAGGCAGCTCCCGCACAGAAGCCCGGGCCGGAACACGAGTCCACGGGGATCTCCGCTTCCGAGCCCCCGAGCACACCCGAGCCAGAACCGGCACCTGCCTCGGAGCCAGTTCCCGTGCCTGAGCCGGTCCACGCACCTGAACCGGTCCCCGCACCTGAGCCTCAGCCCACGGAGCCTCCTGCGGATGTTGCTCACGCCGAGATCCCACCGCCCGCGACGGCCGAGCCTGAGTCGGCGCCCACGGCGCAGCCGGAGCCTCGACCAGTACCCGAACCCGAGCCCTCGATCGAATCGGCACCCACACCCGACGAAGTGACCCCAACGATGGCTCGACCCGAGTCGGCCGTGGAACCGGTCTCCGCACCGGAACCACGGACCGTCGAGCCGCCGGCTGCTGAACCGTCCCCCGCACCGGTCGTTGCAGAACCAGCACCGACACCGACGGCCGAAGCCGCACCGGTCGATCGAACCGTACCGGAACCGCCTGCGGAGCCAGCGCTAACCGCCGAGGCTGCGCCGAAGCCGGCCATTCCCGAGGATCCCGCAGCGCGTCGTCAGATGGCCCAATCGCTGCTCTACGAGGCAGGTGTCCATCGTTCCAGAGGCGAGCTGGATTCCGCAGTCGTCGCATTCAGCCAGGCGCTGGAGCTCGACCCGAGCTCCTTCTCGGCCTACAACAACCGCGCTCTGACCTTTCTCGAGAAGGGCGCCTACGCCGACGCAGTGGCAGACTTCACCGAGGCCATCCGGCTGCAGCCCAACCAAGCCTTCGTATACACCAACCGCGCTCAGGCGTACCACCGCATGGGACAGCTCGAGCCAGCGATCGCAGACTACTCGACCGCGATCGAGATCGACGACGACCTGGCGACGGCCTATTTCCACCGCGGCAGTTGCTTCTATCAGGCAGGAATGTACCGCCAGGCAATCGACGACTACGATCAGGCGCTCGACATCGATCGCAAGTTCGAGGACGCGAAGAAGAACAAGAAGATGGCGGAGGACAAGCTCAAGGAGCAGGGTCGCTGACGTGAGCTCGGAGGTCTCGCCGACCCCACGGCGCACCGCCGGCGTCGACATCGAGGTGCGCTATGCCGAGACAGACCAGATGGGTGTGGTGCACCATGCCAACTACATCGTCTGGTTCGAGCTGGCGCGCACCCGCTTGTGCGGCCAAGGTGGCACGCACTATTCCGAGATCGAGGATCTCGGCTATCTGTTGGTGGTCACCGGCACCGAATGTCGCTACCTGCGCGGAGCGCGATACGGCGACACCGTCACGGTCACGGCACGCATCGACAAGTTAGCCAGCCGAGGTATCCGCTTCGCCTACGATGTCCGCCGGATTGCACGCAACGGCCGACGGGTCGAGACCGAGCACCTGGCCGATGGCGCCACCGATCACGTCTGGGTCGATCGCCAGACGCGACGTCCCGTACGCATGCCCGAGGTGCTCCGCGAGCCGTTTCGGGCGATGGCGGGACAGTGATCCATCCCGCCACCTGACTTATCCCGTCACTTTCAGAACCAAGACGGTCCGATCGTCGTTCGCCTGCATCCCTTCCAGGTACTCGTCCGTCGCATGAACGAGCGCATCCGCGAGGTCCTGAGCAATCCAGGTCCGAGTTCGCGAGGTCTCGTGCTCGAGCAACTCGCGCACACGCTCCGACCCGAACGGTTCGCCACCTGGCACGCTACATTCGTCGATGCCGTCGGTGGTGAAGACCACGACGTCACCGGGTTGCAGCTCCAGAACCAGCGAGCCACGCTCCCGGTGTTGGGTCGCACCGAGCGGCAAGCCACCGAGCTCCAATTCCCGAGCCCGGCCGTCGCGTATCAGCCACGGATAGGGCAAGCCGGCGTTCGACAGCTCGAGGCGGCGGTCCGCCGACCGGTACACCGCAAAGCCCAGTGCCAAGAATCGCCGATCTACGTCGAGCTGACGCAGCTCGTCGTTGAGATAAGCCATCACACAGGGCGGATCACATTGGCTGTCACCCGCATAGCCGCCACGCAGGAGACCAACGGTGAGACTGCCGTAGAGCGCGGCTCCGGTCCCCTTGCCGGCAACGTCTCCTATGGCGAACGCCGTGCGCCCCTCGCCATAGGAGTAGAAATCATAGATGTCACCACCCAGGTGTTGCGCCGGGACGTTGGCGACGCCCACTTGCAGTCCGGGTACCCAGGGGCTGCGACGCGGCAACAGATAATGCTGCACTTCGCGGGCAGTGGTGAGATCACGGGCGAGGCGCTGTTCGTCTCGCCGCAGCCGCTCGTAGAGGTTGGCATTCTCCAGCGCTACGGCGATGCTCGATGCCAACGTCTGCAACAGCTGTTCGTGCTCCTCGGTGAACGCGTCGTACTCGAAGCTCGCCAGATCGACGACACCGAGCAGGCGATCCTCGATGACGAGCGGCACCACCATCTCCGAACGCACCCTCTCGTCAGCACACTGGAAATAGCGAGAGTCGCTCTGCACGTTGCCTACGCGAACCGGCTGGCGCAACGCCGCTGCCGAGCCACACAGCCCCTCACCCAACTTCAGAACGCCCACCCCGGGAATGTCGTCCTGTTGTCGTCGTGAGAAAAGCGGCTCGAGGTGCTGCGCTTCTTCGTTCCACACCATGACCGAGAAAATCTGATACTCGAGCAGGCGGCCGAGGACGTCGGAGATCCGCTCCAAGAGCAGCTTCCGGTCGAGAATCGACGTCAGATCGTGACCCGCCTGTTGCAAGAAAGAGAGATTCTCGGCCAGACGTCGCGCGCGGTCGTGAGCACACGACCGTTCGATGTTGCGGCCCAGGTGACGCCCCACCAGCCGCACGAACTGGAGGTGTTCCGCGGTGAAGGCGTCGGAATCGCGGCTGCCCAGGTCGAGTACGCCCAGGACTTGCTCGTGCCCCACCAGAGGCACCGCCATTTCCGAGCGAAGGCCCGGGAGTGGCGGACACTCCTGCCGGTCGAGATCGCACTCGTCGTCGAGGGCGAAGGACCGGCCACCGGCGGACTCGACATCCGTCAGGGCCTGTTCGGCGACGCGACCCACGAGCCCCTGACCCAGTCCGAAGCGCCAGCGCTCCGTGACCGAATCCGGCAGTCCTTGCGACCAGCGAAAGGTGAGCTCACTCCCCGCGTCATCCAGGTAGAGCACCGCAGCGGTGTGCCACGGAACCACTTCGCGCAACTGTTCGAGGATACGGGCGAAGGCCGCGTCCCGATCACGCGACGTCGGCAGGTCGCCCACGGCTTCGAGCACCGAAGACAGTGCATCGAGCCCCGACGACGTCCCCGGTTCCGGGGACGGACCCGGAGCGGCCTGCGGCGGCGTGGATCGGGCGAGTAAGGTCTCTGTCGGCATGCGGGCTCCCTCCTACGGAACCGCGGACCTGAGCGACAAATTCCTCGGTGTATGGCTCGAGCCGATCGAGCTGCAGCCCTGTTCAGCAGTCTCTGGTGCGCTCGGCACGACGCTGGATCAGCTCGCGGTATCTCCGGCGTCGCCGTAGCCGCTCCTGGACCTGCGGCCACACCGCGATCACATTGAGTAGCAGGACGGCCAGAACGTAGCCGACTCCGAGCATCTTCATGTCCCGGCCTTCGAGGCCGGCGAGGATCAACTGGGGTGCGAAGTACGTGTGCACGAAGGTCGATGGCACGACCCCGAGTACCGTAGTGAGAAAGAACCGCCACCAACCGACTCCCGCGAGCGCGGCCGCGTAGCTGACCAGCGGGAACGGAATGGGCAAGAACCGAGACTGCACCAGCGGCCAGAATCCTCTCCGGTTGAACACCATCTCGGCGCGGCGAAGCTTCGGCCCGGCCAGCTGGAGTACGGCCTCGCGGCCAAGAGCACGTCCGACCCAATAGCTGACCATGGCGCCGGTGACCAGTCCGAGCATGTTGTACAGAGCACCCACGAGTGGGCCGAAGACCATGCCACCGCCCAACACGAGCGGCGAAGCCGGCAAACCGATGGGAGTACTGACGGCATAGGCGCCGATCAGTGCAAAAGGCATCCAGGGTTCGTGACGTAGGCTCTCGAGCAGAGCGATGATGCGATCGCGCTGAAAGAGCTCGCCAACCGGCGTGAACTTCAGGAGCACGACCCCGACACCCAGAAGGCCCACCAGGAGGAGAAGCCTCAGTGCGAGCTGGGCTCGCGAGCCCGTCGGCTGGGTGTTGCGCCGACTCATGGCTATTCGAGAGTCAGGGCCTCGGCGGAGGCTCGATCTCCTGGTCGAGACACAGGAACTCTCGCATATGACCGATCAGGACGTCTTGCGCCTTGGGGTCCATGAAATTGAGCCGAAGCTCGTTGATCACCATCACCTCCATGTTCAGCCACTCCTGCCACGTCTCTTCACAGACGTTGGCACGGATCTCCTCTCCCAGCGCGCCGCCCCAGGGAACACTGGCCACCGGAGTGCCCCAGCGCCGGGCACGCTTGCAGAATACGAGCTCTGTATCGGAGTCGGACATTCAGGCCTCCAGGCGTCCTTCTTCCTGCAGATACTGCCGGAAGTACTCGATGGTTCGCAGCAATCCTTCGTCGAGCTCCACTCGCGGCTGCCAGCCGAGCACGTCCCGAGCGACGGAAATGTCGGGCTGGCGGATCTTGGGATCGTCGGTGGGGAGGTCGCGAAAAGAGATCTCGCTCTCGCTACCGGTGAGACGGGTGATGTGACGGGCAAAATCGAGAATCGTCATCTCGCCGGGATTGCCGATATTCGTGGGTTCCACCCGGTCCGACAGGAGAAGACGGTAGATACCCTCTACCAGATCGTCCACGAAGCAGAAAGATCGGGTCTGGGAACCATCACCGAAGACCGTCAGAGGCTCGCCGGTGAGCGCCTGCTGGATGAACGCAGGAACGACCCTGCCGTCCCTCGGACGCATCCGCGGCCCGTAGGTGTTGAAGATACGGACGATGCGCGTTTCCACCCCGTGCACACGATGGTAGGCCATCACCATGGCCTCGGCGAACCGCTTGGCCTCGTCATAGACCCCGCGCGGGCCTACCGGATTGACGTTGCCCCAATAGGTTTCCGGCTGAGGGTGGACCAACGGATCGCCGTAGACCTCAGAGGTCGACGCGAGTAGCAGGCGGGCGCCCTTGGTCTTGGCGAGCCCGAGCATGTTGTGGGTTCCGAGAGATCCCACCTTGAGGGTCTGAATCGGCAACTCCAGATAGTCGATCGGACTGGCCGGAGACGCGAAGTGCAGGATGTAGTCGACATCTTCGTCGAGGAAGAACGGCTGGCTGATGTCGTGCTCCAGCAGCCGGAAATCGTCCCGGTCCGCCAGATGCTCGACGTTGGCGCGACGACCGGTGATGAAGTTGTCGATGCAGATGACCCGATGGCCCTCGGCCAACATGCGGTCGCAGAGGTGGGAACCCAGGAAGCCGGCTCCGCCGGTCACGGCGACGGTCGTCACGATGGAACTCCTCTCCCGATCAGGAGGTGCCTTCGGCCGGATTCCCGTCGGGACGTCCGACCGACACATAGTGGAAGCCCGCCTTGGCCATGCGCTCGGGCTCGTAGAGGTTACGCAAATCGACGATCCGCCGCGCGGTGAGCGCGCCGGCCAGCTTATCGAGCTCGAGGGCGCGGAACTGATTCCACTCGGTCAGGATGATGACCGCCTCGGCGCCCTCCGCCGCATCGTAGGCATCGCTACAGAAGACGACACCGTCCAGCTCCTCGCGGCAAGCGTCCATGGCCGCAGGATCGTAGGCACGGACCGTGGCTCCGTCGGCGAGCAAAGCCTTGACGATGGGAATCGCCGGAGATTCCCTGACGTCGTCGGTGTCCGGCTTGAACGACAAACCGAGCACCGCCAGAGTCTTACCGTCGAAACTTTCCAGGGTCTGTCGAAGCTTCTCGATCATCCGCAGCTTGGTACGCTCGTTGGCTTCCAGTACGGCTTCGATGATGCGGAAGCGTAGGCCTCGCTTCTCCGCGATCTGCGCGACGGCACGGGTGTCCTTGGGGAAACAGGAGCCTCCGAAGCCAGGGCCCGGCTTCAAGAAACGTGGTCCGATGCGATCGTCCAATCCCATACCGCGGGCCACCGTCTCCACGTCCGCACCGTAGGCTTCACACAGCCCGGCCATCTCGTTGATGAACGAGATCTTCGTGGCCAGAAAGCCGTTCGACGCATACTTGATCATCTCCGCCGTCTCGACGTCGGTATCGACGAACTCGACGTTGCGGCCACGCAGCGGCGCGTAGATCTCGTGCATGATCTCGAGCGCACGGGGGTCCCGCGTTCCGATCACCACACGATCGGGATGCAGGAAGTCCTCGATGGCCGATCCTTCGCGCAGGAATTCCGGATTGGACACGACGGCGAAATCCTGGTTGCCGCCGCTGTGTTCCTGGATGATCTTCTCGATCATCTGACCGGTGCCGGTAGGCACCGTCGACTTCGTGATCACCGCCTTGTAGCCGTTCAGGTGCCGGCCGATGGACTCCGCCACCTGACGGATGTAGATGAGATCGGCGGAACCATCGGGCAGAGGCGGCGTTCCCACCGCGATGAAGACGGCGCGCGCCACCTCGAGGGAGGGGCCGAGGTCGGTGGTGAAGGTGAGCCGACCTTGCTCTTGATTCTTGCGTACCAAGGTCGCGAGACCAGGCTCGAAGATGGGGATCTCGCCCCGCTGAAGCATGGCGACCTTGTCGGCATCGATGTCGACGCCGATCACGTCCATACCGAAATCGGCGAGGCAGGCGCCGGTGACGAGACCGACGTAGCCACTGCCTACGACGCAGATTTTCATATCGGGATCTCCGGTGAAGTTGCCGGGTGCTGGCTGGGGAAAGGGCCGCGAGGCATCGGAAGTCGGATATCGAGGCGGCAGGGAGACGAAGCAGCCGGCTGAGGGATCTCGAGGTACCGGCAGGAGACGGAGCGACGTAGCCGGGCGGCGGGCTCCGGGCTGCTTTCTAGGCGGGGCCGGGAACCGATTCGTACTGGTCGCGGTACCAGGCTACGAACCTGCGAATGCCTTCGCGGATCGGAACCTTGGGCGCGTAGCCGAGGAGCCGTTCGGCTTTGGAGACGTCGGCGTACGTGATGGGAACGTCCCCCGGTTGCTCGGGAAGATACTGGATCCTCGGCTCCACGGCAAGCTCGTCCGCCAGCCACCGAACCAGGTCCGAAAGGCGCGTCGTCTCGGCGCCGCCCAGATTGAAGATTTCGAATCCCGGCGCGAGGTCATACGCGGCCACGATGCCGTCGACGATATCGTCGATATAGGTGTAGTCCCGTTGCGAATCACCCTGTCCGAACAACGGAATCTCCTCGCCTCGCGCCAGCAGATCGGTGAACTTGTGGATCGCCATCTCCGGTCGCTGTCGAGGACCGTAGACCGTGAAGAAGCGCAGACTCGGCGTCTTCAGTCCATAGAGGTGGTGGTAGTTGAAGCAAAGCAGCTCGCCGACGCGCTTGGTCGTGGCGTAGGGACTGATGGGCAGATCGGCGGGGTCGTCCTCGGCGAAGGGCACCTTTTCATTGATTCCGTAGACCGAAGACGAGGAGCCGAAGACGAAGAGCTCGGGTCCGTGACGGCGCGCAGCCTCCAGCAGGCGCAAGGTGCCGATGCAGTTGACTTCCTCGTAGAGGATCGGCTGTTGCAGACTGGGCCGCACGCCGGCGCGGGCCGCCAGGTGCACGACACCGTCGAAGCTACCCCAGTCCGTATCGTGGTGACCGGAAAAGAGGTCCTCCACCAGGGCTTCGTCGCGGATGTCGCCTTCCACCAAGCGATATCGGCCGTCGGCCGCTTCGCGGTCGAAGAGAGCTACGTTGGAGCGCTTCAGCGAGGGATCGTAGTAATCGTTGAAGTTGTCCAGCGCCGTGACGCGCCAGCCGCGGTCGAGCAAACGCCGGGTCAGGTGGGACCCGATAAAGCCGGCGGCGCCGGTGATCAGAACGTGGTCTGTCATTAGATTTCAATCGATGCCTGGTTCAGATGCCGGATGCTCATCATTCGGAATCTGACTCCCCTGGTTCTCCAGGGCTTCCTCGTACCGGGTCTCGATGCCCTTCTTCTGGCGGTTGCGAATCAACCAGCGCAGTATGCGCGATTCGTTGACACCGATGATGATGTCATTGATCGCCTCGTAGACGCTCGGATCCGCGATCAGCTTGGCGACGGTACCCTCGCCCTCCGTCATCTGGGTCACCGCGACATCGAGCTGTCCGACGAGATCGCGCAGCCGGTTCAGGACCTGATCGGCGTATTCCTCATCGTTCATCAGCCGTGGCAACAAGCCCTCGCCCTCCTCGATCTCTGCGACCACACGGCTGAGGCGCTCCGACGTCTGCTCGAGATTCGCCAGGCTACGCTCGAAAGATCCTTTCAGCTCCTGATCCTCGAGTAGGGCCATGGCGAGCCCGTCCGCCGATTCGACGCGGGTCAGGAGGGCCTCCAGCCGCTCGACGCTCGATGCAACGCGATCCCCCAGCTGCTCGTCGTTCAGCAGCCTGCCCACGGGTCCCCGCCCCTGCTCGATGGAACGCACGACGCGATCGATGCCGGCCATGGCTTCGTGGAGCGAGATGACGAGCGGCTTTTCTCGCATCTCGTCGGGCAGCGGCGCCAGGAGCTGACCCAACACGCCCTCCCCACGTTCCATGCGTTCGAGGATCCGCGCCAGGCTGACGGAGATCGCGACGATGTTCTCTACCGCGTCCTCGCCCGAGGAGATGAGCCGATCGACGTTTGTCGCCTGAGCCGCCGGCACGTCTCCGCCGTCGGCGACCGCCGGGACTTCCTCCGAGCCCGAGGTCAGCTCGACGTATTTGTCGCCGAGCAGTCCCAGGGTCTTGATACGTGCTCGGGAATCCTTGCGTATCCGTTGTGCATACCGCGAATCGACGGCGATCTTCACCCGCAGTTGGTGGATGCTGGGATCCTCCGGCAGCACGATCTCTTCCACCCGTCCCACGTCGACACCGTTCAACTGCACCGGATTGCCACCCTGGAGGCCCGATGCCGAGTCGAAGGCGACCCAGTAGTGGTTCATGGGACGGAAAAGGTTGTTCTGCTCGCCGATCAGGAATACTCCGGCAACCAACACCAGCAAAGCCGCCAGCACCAGAGCACCGACGCGTACGGGGGATGTGTCACGCGGCATCTTCGATCTCCGCTCGTCCAGCCAGAAAGTCACGCACCATGGAGTCAGGGGAGGAGTCGGCCTCCTCCCAGGTACCGAGAAATCGAAAGCTTCCCCCGTGAAGAAAGGCGATGCGCCGTGCCACAGTACGCGCCAGCGGCAGATCGTGCGTCACCACGAGAGAGGAGACTCCCAGATCGTCCTGCGTCCTCAGAATCAGCTGACCGATGGCGCTGGAGGTCACCGGATCGAGGCCAGTGGTGGGCTCGTCGTAGAGCATCAACTCCGGATCGAGCGCCAATGACCTCGCCAGAGCCACGCGCTTGCGCATGCCGCCCGACAGATCCGCGGGCATCTTGTGACCGATTCCGGGAAGCCGGACGAGCTCGAGCTTGTGTTCCACCCGCTCGGCGATCTCGTCGTCTGACCAGCTGGTGTGTTCGCGCAAAGGGTAGGCGACGTTGTCGAGCACGGTCATGGAATCGAACAGCGCACCGCCTTGGAACAGCATGCCGATCCGCCTGCGCACCGGAACCAGCTCCTTCTCGCTCAGCTCGTTGATCTCGATGCCGTCGAACGTGACGCGGCCCTGATCGGGAATCTCCAGTCCGTTCAACTGACGAAGAGTGACGCTCTTGCCGGTTCCCGACCGGCCCAGGACCGCCAGCGAGTCGCCGCGACGTAGCTCGAAGCTCACGCCACGAAGGACCTCGAAGTCACCGTAGGACTTGTGGAGATCCTCGACCTGCAGAAGCACGCCGTCCGGAATGGCAGGAGCATCCGGCGTCTCATCGATGTCGTTGGTTTCAGGCATCCCTTGAGATCTTCGTAGGACGAACCCTGTCACATCCCGACACCGACTCAAAGTCGTCGGCGCCGCCCTCACCGCCCTTCCTGGAAGTGCTCACCCTGCGACCTTGTGCCCAGCAGAGCCCAAAGCCCATCACGTTCGAAACATTCGAAGAGCCAACGCGCAACGGTCTGGTCGCCGACATCGCTCAGGTGGATACCGTCACCGGTGAAGAGCGCTTTGCGCCGGTCCCATGGAAAATCTTCGGCGCGGGCCGCCAGATCGCAGAGACGAGTCCGTTCGCCTTCCGCTTGGGCTACGTCGCGTACAGCTTGCGCGTATGCCTGGTGTAGAGGAACCAGATCCGCACGATCGCGTAGCCAGCGATTCTCCAAACCCGGAAGCTCATCTCCGGACCGGTGCCCTGCTGGAGCGGTCAGCAGCACAGGTACGGCACCCTCGTCGTGGATCAAACCGACCATATCGCGCAGGTTCGATCGAAAGTCGGCCAACGATACGCGTTCTGGATATGCGGTCTTTCGAGCGCCCCAGGCCACCATCGCTTTGGTGCCCAGCTGCACGACCCGCAATCGGCCCAAACGGCTGCCGAACACACGCTTCACCCGCGCGACGTTCTTGTCCTCGATCCCGAAGCCTATCCAGTGATCATTCCAACCGAAGTACACCGTCAGCACGGCCGGCTCGAGGGGCGGTACGTCGCGGCGTAACTGCTGTAGTCCCTGGTAGCTCGACCAACCGGGCACCGAGAGGTTTCCCCACTCCAGGCCGACGTCCAGACGTTCACGGGCAAGCCGCGCCAAGGCCTCGTCGTAGTGACCGAAATAGGTACACGAATCACCGAGTAGGAGCAGTGGGGGCGTCTCCGCGCGCAGACGCTCGAGTGTTTCTTCATAGCGCTTGGGCGTCCAGAAAAGCTCCGGATCCTCTCGAAAGCCCATTTCGATCGCCACAGGATTGGGTTCACCGAACTCGATCTCCTCCGGATACAGCACATAGGAGAAGCCGGAGAAACGAAGGGTCAGCTCACCGACGAGCAAGAACAGCGAAACGCTGCCGAGGAGCAGCCCGACATTCACCGCCACAACGCGCACACGACCGCCCGGTGGGTCACCGCCCTCGATGCCCGCCTGTCGGCGGATGATCTCCGGATCTCGACCGGAGCCCGGCGCCACGTCGCTCATCATGACGTCCGATGCTATCGCTGCCGCAGCCAAAGCCGGAGCATCTTCGCGGTATTCGATTTCGGACTCGACAGAGGCGATCGAAACTGCTACCAATACCGCCAATCAGACGACCTCATACCTCGGAGGAGCCCATGTCGAACCGGCAGACAGTCGACCGCGAAATCAAGAAGTTCATGAAGGACGTGAGGAAGCGAAATCCGCATGAGCCCGAGTTCCACCAAGCCGTGGAAGAGGTCGTGGAATCGGTGATGCCGTACGTGCTCGACCGCGACGACCTGCGGCAAGCTCGGATCTTGGAACGGATGACCGAGCCTGACCGCGTCGTGATCTTCCGTGTGTCCTGGGAAGACGACGACGGGAACGTGCGGGTCCATCGCGCCTGGCGTGTCCAGTTCAACAATGCCATCGGGCCCTACAAGGGCGGTCTACGGTTTCACCCTCAGGTCGACCTTTCGGTGCTGAAGTTCCTCGGCTTCGAGCAGGTCCTCAAAAACAGTCTCACCGGCCTGCCCATGGGCGGCGCCAAAGGCGGTGCCAACTTCAACCCCAAAGGCAAGAGCCCTCACGAGATCATGCGTTTCTGCCACTCGCTGATGGTCGAGCTACACCGACACATCGGCGAAGACACCGACGTTCCCGCCGGCGACATCGGCGTCGGCCATCGCGAGATCTCGTACCTGTTCGGCATGTACAAGCGGATGGAGAACCGCTTCGCCGGCATCCTTACCGGCAAGGGGCTGTCTTTCGGCGGAAGTCTGGTGCGCAAAGAAGCGACGGGCTACGGCAGCGTGTACTTCATGAAGAACATGCTGGAGAAACAGGGCGAGAGCCTGCAAGGCAAGACGTGCTCCGTTTCGGGCTCGGGCAACGTCGCCATCTACACCATCGAGAAGTTGCTGCACGAGGGTGCCACAGTGGTCACGGCCTCGGATTCGTCGGGCTTCGTCTACGACAAGAACGGCATCGACGAGGAGAAGCTGGCGTGGATCAAGAACCTGAAGGAGGTCCGCTACGGCCGAATCTCGGAGTATGCGGAGCACTTCGACGGCGCAGAGTTCCACGAGGGCAAGACGCCCTGGAGCGTTCCCGCGGACCTCGCTTTCCCCAGCGCGACACAAAACGAGCTCGAGGAAGAAGATGCCAAGATGCTGTTGAAGAACGGCCTGCGCGGCGTGTCGGAGGGGGCCAACATGCCATGCACCCGCGCAGCGGTTTCTCTCTTCCACGATGCCAAGATCCTGTTCGGACCCGCCAAGGCTGCGAACGCCGGCGGCGTCGCCGTCTCGGGTTTGGAGCAGAGCCAGAATGCGCTGCGTATCTCCTGGAGCCGCGCCCAGGTCGATCGGCGTCTGCAGGGCATCATGAAGGACATCCACGACAGCTGCGTCGAGTACGGCAACGACGGGAACGGCTGGGTCGACTACGTGAAGGGCGCGAACCTTGCCGGCTTCGTCAAGGTGGCGAACGCCATGCTCGCCTACGGCATCGTTTGAGCCGTCCTCTGCGACCGGAGTTCGCATAGCCGCTCGCGGTCCGTGCCTGCTACCCACTACTCCGCGCGTGCTCTTCCGCTACATGGAGGCGTCTTGCACGATCTCCCACGACTGATTTGCCGTCGGGTGGAAGATCAGTAGCGTCAGCCCCTCGGCGTCGTCACGATCCTCGTAGCGGAGCATCCAGCGCGCCACCACCGACATCCC